>JASGEI010000001.1:0-20810 GCA_047606545.1 Micrococcaceae bacterium
TACACATGTTTGTTTGGTTTTTGGCTGGCTTAATCACTATTGCAGCTGGCTTAACTGCTGCAGAACTTGCCGCAGCAATTCCAGAAACTGGTGGCATGCTGCGTTATATTGAACGCGCTTATGGTAAATTACCAAGTTTCTTATTAGGATGGGCACAAGTAATCATCTACTTCCCAGCTGTAGGTGGTGCTTTATCGATTATCTTTGCCACGCAATTTAAAAATTTATTCGGACTTCCTGATAGTACTTTAGTACCGATAGCTATAATTTCCATCCTATTTTTTTATGGAGTTAATTTACTTGGTTCTAAAGTTGCTGGAACTTTCCAATCAGTTGGTCTAGTAGCTAAACTAATTCCATTAGCTTTGATTGTGATTTTTGGATTATTTGCTAAAAACCCAGTACAGGTAAGCTTATTCCCAATTCAGGAAGGACCTGAAACTGGCGGATTAATGACTGCACTAGGTGCTGCTTTACTTTCAGCAATGTTTGCTTACGATGGGTGGATCCACGTTGGAAACGTAGCTGGTGAGTTAAAGAATCCAAAACGTGATTTAGCACGTGCAATTGGTGGCGGCTTGTTTGGTGTCATGGCAGTTTATTTACTTGTAAACTGGGTATTTTTGCATGTATTGCCATTTAATCAGCTTGCTGGCAACGAAAATGCACCCATGGATCTTGCACATAAACTATTTGGTAATTATGGTGGCAAGTTGGTAACTATTGGTATTCTAATTTCAGTATTCGATACTATTAACGGTTATACAATGACTGGAATGCGTCTACCGTATACTATGGGCTTAAAGAAAGAACTACCATTTTCGGATAAGTTGATAAAACTAAACCGTAATCAAGTTCCATACTTGGCAGGGCTTCTGACTCTAGTACTAACTGTGGTTATGATTTTATTTGGTGCTTTTGAGACTTTAACCAATATGTTGACATTCGTAATTTGGATTTTCTACGTTTTGGTTTTCATTGCAGTGTTTATCTTACGTAAAAAAGAACCAGAGCTAGAGCGCCCTTACAAAGTACCGCTTTATCCAGTCGTACCATTGATTGCAATATTAGGTGGAACTTTCATTGTGGTAATGACATTATTTACCCAGTTCCAATTGGCAATGATTGGCATCTTGCTTACCCTTATTGGTATACCAATGTATTACTACATGAAGAAAAAACAGCCACACATCATGGAATAAAGTAGCGTCACGTCAATCCAATTCACAACGAGTGTTAGCATGATTTCCAAGGATTCGGTAAACTTATACTAATATTCGGAAATAACTTCTCTTACTTAAGTGTTTATTATTTTATGAAAAAGTTTAACTCTAGAAATGCTTTACTTGCTATGGCAATTGGCGGTTTAGGTATTGGCACTACTGAATTTGCCGTGATGGGGCTACTACCTCAAGTTGCTGATGGCCTTAGTATTACAATTCCACAAGCAGGTCATATTATTTCAGCTTACGCACTCGGTGTGGTAGTCGGCGCTCCCCTTTTTGCGGTGTTGACCGCTAAATGGAACCGAAAAGTTACCTTAATCATGTTGATGGTGCTTTTTACTATTGGAAATACTTTTTCCGGTCTTGCAGTTAACTACCACATGATGATGGTATTCCGTTTTGTTTCTGGGCTACCTCATGGAGCTTATTTTGGAATTGCAGCCGTAACTGGCGCTGCCTTAGTTGGTAAAGCAAAACGAGGTTATGCGGTTTCCATGGTAATGATGGGGCTAACTATCGCCAATGTCGTAAGCGTGCCTTTGATTACACTACTTGGTCAAAATATCGGTTGGCGTTGGGCTTTTGTAATAATTGGAATTATTGGCCTAGCGACTATTTTGGCAATTGCACTAGTAGTACCTAATGTAACTGCTGATCGTAATGCTTCAATGAGTAAAGAACTCACTGCACTAAAAACACCACAAGTACTACTTACTTTAATTACTGGAATGATCGGTTTCGGTGGTTTCTTTTCAGTTTACAGCTACATCACCCCTACTATGACTGATGTTACTGGCTTCACTCCTGCTGCTGTGACAGTAATCTTAAGCATTTACGGTCTAGGCATGACTACCGGAAATTATATTGGTGGTAAAGCAGCAGACTGGAGCATCAAAAAAAGTATCTACATCTTTGGTGCAGGGATGGCAACTACTCTATTTATCTTCACTTTTGCAGTACACAACAAAATAACTGCTGTGATTCTAGTCTTTTTAATGGGCTCCATGGTATCTGCCTATACTCCAGGTTTACAAGCAAGGTTGATGGAAGTAGCAAACGATGCACAAAACTTAGCAGCTAGTCTTAATCACTCTGCACTTAACATTGCCAATGCATTAGGTGCCTGGCTTGGTGGTCTAGTAATTGCTGCTGGCTATGGCTATGTGGCACCAGCTTGGGTAGGATGCGTACTAGCACTTGCTGGTTTGGTAAGCGCTTTTATAATGTTTAGGCTTGATAAAAATAATGGTCAAATCGAAACAACATAGAAGAGTATGAGGAATTTTGACTATTACCTACCGGAACTTCTTATACCGTTTGGACCGTTATTGACACAACTCTAACCGTAATTTATGCAATGGCTAATAGTAATGAAGTTATATCTATTTTAAAAATAGTGTTCTTATGTGGAATTAAATTAATTAGGTGCAGTAATTGGTTTAAAGCTAGTGACAAATGTCTCTAAAAGCATAAATAATTCATCAAAACACAAAAAACTTAAAATTTTTCTCAGATTGATATGTTTTTTTGCCTTGTTTCTTAGACAATAAAGGTACTTAGCGTTATATAGTAAATGTTAATAAGGTAACTAAATAAGTTGCCTAAATAATGGAAGGACACAATTACTATGAAAAAAGTAGTTATGCTTGAAGCATCAGTTTTCGGTTTGCCACATATTATGGAAGCAGCAAAAAAGTTTGATGTGAAGCTTGTCCTCCTCGCTGCAGATCGTGCTCGCTATGTGAGTTTCCTTGATGAAGCCATGGAACAAGGGCTTGAAGTTATTGATGTAGACACTATGGACGTCGATGCTTCAGCTGCAGCTATCGAAAAAATTGATAATGTTGCTGGCATTATGGGCAATACTGGCTCTTGGGCACCTGTCGGAGCTCGAGTCGCAAAAAAACTAGGTTTCCCTGGACAGGATCCAGAAATTGTAGATTTCTTACGCAATAAAAAGAAAACTCGTGAATGTTTAGTTGAAGCTGGGATTTCAAAAACTCGCTCTTTTGACCCAAGTCAAAAAGATGTTTTAAAACAGATGAAAGATGCAAACATCACTTTCCCAATTATCTTAAAACCAACTAGCGGTAGTGGTAGCCGTGATGTATTCACTATTCATACTGAAGAAGAGTTCAATGAAAAACTAAAGGAAATTAATCCTAAGAATTTCTTAATTGAAACTTTCATTAAAGGTCCACTTTATAGTGCTGAACTATTCGTGCAAAATGACAAAGCTAATTTACTTGGTATTTCTGGTCGCATTCTAACTGAATTACCAGTAGTACAAGAAGAGGCGGCTTTCTTCCCTGCTCGGTATAGCGAAGAATACTATAAGGAGATTGAAGAGTGGATGCAAAGCATTATTAATGCTACTGGCTTCGGTTCTGGTTTTATGCATGCAGAATACATGCAAACTATTGAAGGTCCAGAGATCGTAGAAATTAATCCACGTCTTGGTGGCGGCTTAATAGGTGAATGTATTATTGGGTCTACTGGCATCAATATTTATGAAGCAATGATTTCAATAGCTCTTGATGAAAAGTCTGATTTACTTACTAAAACAATTGAGTATCCTAAGGGCACTGCACAAGTACTTAAGTACGTACATAAGACAGGTAAAATTACCCACGTAACTCCGCTACCACAAGGTTTTCCAGGAAATCCACAATATTTCCCAGCACGAGATGAAATCGACAGCCTTGAAGGACAAAGTGCAAACTACTCAGTAGTTTATGCAGAAGGCGATAACGCACCAGATGCATTAGATAACGTACTAGCAGTAGCTCGCTTAATCGTAGCCGAAGTAGAATAAACTTAAAATTCTCACTAAAGTGGAGTTTCAATAAAAAATCTGGATTTAATAAATAGTCCATTTTTTGATTGAAGCTCCACTTTTATAAATTTTTAAATAGGTAATGCAATGAATAACCTTATCAGTGAAGCCTACCGTAAAGGTTTTGAAAAGTTACGAATTGATACTCATCAAGAAAATTTACGGATACAAAATCTTAGTAAAAAGTCCGGTTTCAGATATTTTGATTCTGTCCAGATAAATAATGGCCTTAGCTATAAAAATCTTGTCTATGAGCTAAATATAAAATAATAATTTAATCTTCTTTAAAAGATTTATGAAATTTTATATGCAGTTTTTAGTAATCTATATTAAAATTATTATTCATCCTTATTTTGATCATAGGAGCTGAAAATAATGTCAACGATGACTAAAACCTCTACCCCTCTATCTAAAAGTGCACTAATTGGTGGCTCCGTGGGTAACTTTCTTGAATGGTACGAATTCAGTATATATGGCTATTTCGCCACTGCTATTGCTGCTAATTTCTTTAGTGCCACTGATAATTCACCAATCCAAGCCCTAATAAAAACTTGGGCAGCATTTGCTATTGCCTTCTTTTTCCGCCCTGTTGGTGCTGCAGTTTTTGGTAGACTTGGTGATCGAATTGGACGTAAACCTACTTTAATTATCGTCCTAATGATGATGGTAGTATCTACTACTTTGATTGGCGTGCTGCCAACTTATGCAAGTGTCGGTGTTTGGGCACCAATATTACTAACTTTGGTACGTATTGCTCAAGGTCTGTCTGCTGGTGGCGAATTCGGTGGAGCAGTAAGTATCATGACGGAGTTTGCCCCTAATGGAAAACGTGGCTTATATGGAGCTTGGCAATCATTTACTGTAGGACTAGGCTTGTTAGGTGGCGCGTTAACTGCCGCTATTATTTCACTATTCATGAGTGAACAAACTCTAAATTCTTGGGGCTGGCGTATTCCATTTTTAATTACTTTACCCCTTGGACTAATCGCACTTTACTTGCGTTTAAAGCTAGAAGAAAGCCCAGACTTTGAAAAAACTGCCGCTAAAGAAACTGAACCAGCCAATCCTAGTCGAGAAGCATCTTCTGGTGAAGTAGCTAAAGCAATTCTCATGGGAATTGGTAGGTTAATGGGGTGGTCAGCAGCTGGTTACACCTTCTTAGTAGTAATGCCTGGATATTTACAAAATTCCGTGGGTACCAGTTTCCGCCAAGCATTAATTGCTACCGTAGTTGCTAATCTCGGTTTCGTAGCCACTATCCTACCAGCTGGTATTTATAGCGATAAAATTGGTCGTAAACCAGTTATGATTACCGGAACTATCGCCATCACTATCCTGGCTATTCCACTTATGAAAGTCCTACAAAATACCAATGGTTCACTCTTTACTAAGAGCTTAGCTGTATTTGTGGCAGGAGCTTGTGTAGGGCTTATTGCAGGACCTGGACCTGCGATGCTTGCAGAAATGTTCCCTACCTCAGTACGTTATACTGGGCTTGGTTTAGCTTATTCACTTTCAAATGCAGTATTCTCAGGTTCTGCTGGGCTAATTATTACTTCATTAATTAGCGCTACCAACAATGAAGATATTCCAGCTTATTACGTAATGATTACTTGTATTATTAGTTTCTTTGCATTACGCACCATTAGTAATAAAGAGCGCTTGAAGTCATTTAGTGACCACTAATACCTGAATTCTTAGGAGAAAAATGAAAATTATTGGAATGATGTGCGGAACATCATATGATGCAATCGATGCTGGCGCAGTTGATTTAACAGTCGAAGATGGCACTATAATAATGAAACCACTGGGTATGGTAAGTGGTAGCTATTCAACCGAACTACGCGATGAATTACACAGACAAATGCCTCCAGCTCCTAGTAGCTTTGAAGAGTTTGCCAAACTAGATACTTATATTGGTCAAGCTTTTGCCGAAGTAGCTGAAAAAGCTAATAAAGAACTTTGTCACGGTAAAGCAGATATTATCGCTTCACATGGTCAAACTATTTATCACTGGTTTGAACAAATAGGAAACAAGAACGTAGTGCACGGTACCCTCCAAATTGGACAGCCTGCATGGATTGCCGAAAAAACTGGGTGTACCGTAATCTCTGATTTTAGGACTCGTGATGTTGCTGTAGGTGGCCAAGGTGCACCACTTATTAGTCTTTTTGACCAGATGTGGTTAGGATCTAGAGCTCAAGAAGGACATCGTAGTGCAGCACTTAACTTAGGCGGCATTGCAAATGCTACTGTATTGCTTACTAGCAATGATGGCAAAATCAACAGCGTAGCTTTTGATACAGGTCCAGCTAATGCATTGCTTGATGTGGCTATTACCGCTGGAACCGAAGGTAAACAGGTATATGATCCAGATGGAAAAATGGCAAGAAGTGGCAAAGTGCATGAGAAACTACTCAAGCGTTTTCTAGCTGAGCCATACTACCAGCTTCCAGCACCTAAAACTACAGGTAAAGAACTGTTCCATATTGAGCATATGCGTGAGATATTGGAAGCAGAAAAATTAGTAGCTCCTGGTATTAATGACTCTAGCTCTGGTGAGAAAATTAGCCTTGAGGATTTCCTTGCTACTCTTACTGAGTTAACTGCGATTACAGTCACTGATGGCTTGAAACCATACAAGTTAACTGAAGTTATCACTAATGGCGGTGGTATTAGAAATAAATACCTAATGGAACGGATTCAAGAGCTAATAGGTCACGAGGTAACCTTTAGTCCAGCTGAAGAATTAGGACTGGAAAGTCAAGCAAAAGAAGCCTACTGCTTCGCTGTCCTTGCTTTCTGCACTATCCATGACTTACCTGGAACTATCCCAAGTTGTACTGGCGCAAGCCATGAAAGTATTTTGGGAAGCATTACTCCAGGGAAAGACGGATTACATAGTTTACTGAAAAATATTGAACCAATAGTTTCTAATAAACCATTAACTATGAAAATCGTAACTAAATAAAAATCTCTTACTTAAATGGAAGTCGCAGTCGATAACTCACTGATGCCTTTCTAGTCATTGGATGCGACTTCCATTTTTGCATGAAAAAACCCACTTCAAAGAAGTGGGTTAGATTCTAATTCTTTTTCTACAAAATATTACCAGTCTTTGCGATCTTCTTTAGTTGAATCGCCAGCAACAGAGTTGTAAGTGAAGTTGTAGTATTTCATAGCTAATGACATCAAAGTTCTCATTTGATTCCTCTCTGTTTTTAATTTTTAGTACATTATCTTCATAAAGAACTATACAGAATGAACCTGAATTCTTTTATAGCACACCTTTAACGTTTGCTGGGCAAAATGGTGCAATTAGAACATACGAAACTTACTAATATTTCTCAATATTCCAAGGAAGTTTTAAAGTCACTGGACCTGCCGCTTTCCAGTCATCAGCAAAAGCTGCCGCAACCACACGAGCTTGTTCATAACCAAAAAACAAAAAGAAACCTGGCATGCGGCCATAACTTTTCATCCCAATAACATAAAAATCTGGTTGTGGATGCGAAACTGCCACTGCACCAGCAAACTCGACTTCTTTAGGGTGACTAGCAGTTGCTTGCATAAAAGCTAACATTCGATTTGGTGCTTCTACCGCAGCGTCAAAATCTGTGTAGATTTCTTTATGCATATCGAGATTAGGGCGAAAACCAGTACCATTTGTAATGACATCTACTACTACTGACTTTTCTCCTTCTGGAGTATCAGCGATAACTTCAATACCTTCAGAAAGTTCATTAAAGCCGTTGATTGCAAATTGGCTAAGTATCTCAAGCTTTCCTGGTTTTTCAACTAGTTCCCTAATACGCTCACCAATCTTCCAACGTGCAGCTTTTTTAGATAAATGTCCTCTATTATAAAAATGTTTAACTGATTTACCACGGATAGCCCAGTAAATTTTAGTTTCAGCTTCAGTCTCAGCTAATTCACTCAATGCCAAAATTGTGTTTGCTGCTGAATAACCATTACCGACGACTAAGACTCGTCTATTAGTAAAACACTTACGTCCACTACCTAAAACATCAGGCAAGGTGCCCGCCAGATATTTTTCATTTTCAAGTTCTCCAAATGCTGGAATCCCTGAAGCACCTAGTGGATTAGGGGTGTCCCAAGTGCCCGATGCATCGATAATACCTCTTGCTTTAACATCTTTTATGCCTTGTGGGGTTTTGATACGTACGAGGAATGGAGTTTTCTTATCGTTCATCTTTAATTTATCTACTCCCACACGTGCAACTGTTAGAACTTTGATACCTGTCTTAATATGGGGTGCTAACTCGTCAGTAGCAGCTAATGGCGCTAAATACTCATCTATAAACTCAGCACCAGTAGGATTACCATTCATATCTGGAATCTTGTAACCATGCTTATCCAGCAGTTTTAATGAAAGTCCATCGACATTTCGTTTCCATGGTGAAAATAACGAAATATGACGCCATTGTTCGATAGCTCCAGCTATCTTTTCGTTTTGTTCAAATAATACAAACTTCAAACCACGATCTTGCAGATATGCTGCTGTTGCAAGTCCGATAGGACCGGCACCAATCACAACTACAGGTAAATCTTGAGAATCTTGGGACATTTCACTTTCTTACTTATTATTTAAAAACTCCTTATTCAAATATAACTACTTAAACACAAAAGTAGTAGTTTGTTGGAATACCATTAAATTTCAAGTTGTCTAGAATAGAGTAAACGGTCTAAAGTTATAGCAGGAGCACAGCATTAAGAATTTTTATCAGGTATTAGTAAATACTTTACTTGCTAATGTAACTACCAACTTTCTCTGGTTTGCTTTAATTTTCTGGATTTACCTAGAAACAAAATCTGTATTGGCAAATGGAATACTAGGCGGACTTTACTTTGTTTTGGTTTCAATATTTAGTATGCAATTTGGAACCATTGTAGATAAAAATAAGAAACATTCGGTGATGGCTTTTGCATCGGTATTCACATTAGTGATGTTTGGCATTGGTGGCATTATTTACTTTTTGTCATTAACTAACTCCAAACTAAGTGTCACTAACCCTATGCTTTGGCTCTTTGCAAGCACCTTACTAATTGGTGCCATTGTAGAAAATATGAGAAATATCGCACTTTCTACTACAGTAACTTTGCTAGTCCCTAAAGATAAGCGTGCTAATGCCAATGGTTTAGTAGGAACTGTACAAGGTGTAAGTTTTATTATCACTAGTATTTTCAGTGGCTTATCTGTAGGACTTTTAGGCATGAACTGGACTATGGTAATTGCATTAGTTCTTACTGCAATATCTGCTATCCATATTTTCTTTGTAAAAATTCCGGAAGACAATATTTATCATGATTCAGAGCTTGTCAATAAGAAAATCGATATTAGAGGTAGTATTGCAGCAGTTACAGCTATTCCTGGTCTATTTGCACTACTAATATTTAGTACTTTTAATAACTTAATCGGTGGTGTCTATATGGCCTTACTGGATCCTTATGGTTTAACCGTATTCTCTGTAGAAATTTGGGGTATTGTGTACGGATTAACTGGCACAGGTTTTATTATCGGTGGGCTATTAATAGGTAAGTTTGGTCTTGGAAAGCAGCCAGTTAAGACACTACTAACTGCTTGTATTGTCATGGGCATTCTAGGTGGTGTACTCACTCTCAGAGAATGGCCCGCGTTATTTATAATTGGAGCCTGGTTGTATACGATTTTAGTTCCAGTTTTAGAAGCTACCGAACAAACTATTATCCAGCGAGTAGTCCCATATGAACGCCAAGGTAGAGTCTTTGGTTTTGCACAAGCCTTTGAGTCTGCTGCAGCACCAGTAACATCTTTTCTAGTTGCCCCACTTGCTGAATTCTTAGTTATTCCATACATGAACTCGGAAGCTGGGCAAGCCCAACTAGGGTGGTTGTTAGGACCTGGTCAAGCTCGTGGTATCGCCTTAGTCTTCCTGATTGCTGGCATAATAATTACGACAGCCTCAGCACTTGCATTCAAAACTAAGTCTTATGGTTATTTAAGTAAGTCATACGCAAAGTCATAACGAAAGATTTTACTATACTTATTCGGGTACTTTGCGTAGAATTAAAGGTAGTATGAGCTCTCCATTTAAAGCGTTTACCGCAAAATTTCATAGCAAGAAAAAGCTAAGTAGCTCATTATGCCGCGTAAAATTTACTGGAAACTTTGACAATGTTCACTACTTAGGACTAGATCAGCGCATTAAGCTTATTTTCCCACTTCCTAATTGTGATTCATTTAAGTTTAATAATAATGAACACTGGTATGAACAATGGAAAAAAGCAGACCATGATACCCGTGGCACTATGCGCACCTACACTATTCGAGAACTTAATGAATCAGAGCTTCTAGTTGATTTCGTAATACATCAACCAGCTACTAGCCCCGCAATGCGTTGGCTTGATAGTGTTAGCTCTGATGAAACCATCTCTATCGTATTACCTTTGAAAGACCAGACAGAGTTCGTCCGTCCTCGCCTATTAGGTGTGGAATGGAATCCTCCAGAAGCTGCAAAAGAATTAGCTCTCTATGCTGATTTAACTTCACTGCCAGCAGCCACTCAAATCGTAAAAAGTCACATCGAAAATAATGATGAACGTATCTTAAATATTTATTTACAAGTTCCGCACCCAGACGATGCCAAAGAAATCCACAAGCTAATTCATGGACGTAAAGGTATAGGACTTGAGTACTTCTACGAAAATATAGAAAAAGACGATGGCGCAGAAAAAACTATTCTCTGGGATGTAACCACCGAAGAATCTAATACACCATTCTATGCTTGGGTAGCGGCAGAACGCTCAGTAGTTAAACAAATCCGCCAGCAATTAAAACTCAACTATCTTAAAATAGATGTTTCATGTATGGGCTACTGGCGCAAAGGTGAGTCTAGCTTGGATTAACTGCAGGGGATAAATCCTTAAGTTATCTATATTTACGTAAGTATTTAACTACTTGCCGTTCAATCTCATTCTCATCTCGGTATTTCTTCTCAAATAATTTATCTATAACAAGCTCTTTTGCAGCTCTGCCAGCTTTATAGCCTTTTTCTTTCATAAAAGCTTCAAGCATTTCTAACTCTTGTCCATTTATCTTGAAACTAACGACTTTAGACTTTTGCCCTCCAGAAATCCTGGAACCACTGTACCCTTTTGGAACACCTTTACTCCAAGTATCTTCTATTTCGTTAATCTCTGCATTTATTCTCTCATTACTATCCATTACACACCTCCTGGATTATTATATTGATTCACTAAGCTTTTGTTACTAACTGGGTAGGCAGTTTTAATTAAGTTACTACTAATGTCTGCAATAACTATGACCAAATGCTCTAGATTATCACTCCATCCAATAACTGAATATTGTTGGCCTGTCCTACTTTTTGGATGTGGAACGAGCACAACTCTGTCAGGATCAGATAAAGTCTCCCATAAGATTTCTTTAGTAATCTCTGGATGTCTTTGACTGATATGTTTCCAATAGTCATGAGTTAATTTCATTCCTTAACACTATAACAAAAAGTATTACTATGGTAATACTTTTTGTTATCTTTGTATAGCCACTACAATTTAATCTTTACAGAATTAACATAATAAAAACATTGATACTATGCGGAAAAACAGAAGTAATGTTAAAAATATTCTTTTTTCTTAACAAGACTGTCAAGTGATGTACGTCATCTTAACATCACTCAAGTTTTACCGCTAAAATAAGCCAAACTTAATTAAAATTTTGCCTTAAAGCATCCATAAATCTTGTATTAATATAAATTTTCTTTCTACCTACAGTAATGGTTTCCAAAAAGTCGTTTTCTACCAATTCATTTAAATACCTAGAAGCAGTTTGCCTTGTACCAATACCAGCATCAGTTAAATCATTAGTGCGACAATATGGAAATTCAAAAAGAATATCAAGTAATTCTTTACTATATATTTTTGGTAACTTTTCCTGAATTTCTATACCCATTTCAATTTGGATATTTCTAACTTCCTTAATCCTATTTAAAGTCCTCTGAGCTTGTTTGTGCACTCCCTTGAGCATGAATATAATCCATTCTTCCCATGCTGCTTCACTAGTAACTTTATTTAATAGCCTATAGTACTCTTGCTTGTTTTCTATTATGTACTGAGACAAATATAGTAGCGGAGATGTTAGTAATCCTTTTTCAATTAGAATTAACACATTTATGATACGACCTGTACGCCCATTACCGTCCTCAAAAGGATGGATAGCTTCAAACTGATAATGGCAAATTGCCATCACAATTAATGGGTGTAAAGTATCATTCAGATGTAAAAAATTCTCCCAATTGTTTAGCTTTTCATAAATTACTTTTTCTCCTTCAGGTGGAGAATAAATAATCTTCTTTGTGACAGGGTTACCAATCCTAGTTCCTGGAATTTTTCGGTAACTTGTTTTAATCCCACGAAGAATAGTACATATTTCAGTTGTAAGTTTGGCTGTAAGTGGTCTATCAAGAATAGAATTGAATCCATATCCAAGAGCTTCACGATAACGTAAAGTTTCTTTAGTTTGTAAAGTATCATCTTGACCATCAAGTGCAAGAGACCTGAATAATTCATCTGTAGTAGTAACAATATTTTCAATCTCACTACTTGCTTGAGCTTCAAGCAATGGTATAGCGTTAATTAATACTCCACGGTTAGGATAAGCTTAGAACCTTCTTCAAGTGCAGCAAGACTAGAACTAGCTTCTACAAGTGCAAGTAAAATTTCTTTACTTTGCAAATCAATATTCTTCGGCGGTAATATTGGTAAATCCTGATAAGGTGCTTCTGGATTAAAACTCATAAAAGTAATTCTAACTTATTACTAATTTAATAAAAAATAAAACCTTGATATTCCAACGAATAATATAGCTATTGTACAAAATATAACATTTTTTTAACAATAAAATACTCTATGTATCACAAATGTACAATAGGCTATTTTTACCACTAAAATAAGCCAAACTTAATTAAAAAGGCACTACCATTGGAGTACTTTGAATCGGGTCTTTGATTACCTTAGCTTCTAGATCAAAAACATCTTTTAACATCTCTGGAGTTGCTACTTCATCTGCAGTACCCTGGTTATAGACTTTCCCATTACTCATCACAATTACATGGTCTGCAAACCGCAGTGCAAAGTTAAGTTCATGAATTACCATAATGACGGTAATACCATGTTTTTCATTGAGGTCTTTAACAACATTGAGGATATCTAACTGATGTTTAATATCAAGGAAACTAGTTGGTTCATCAAGAAGTAAAATATCAGCTTCTTGGGCAAGTGCCATTGCCACCCAAACTCGTTGCTGTTGCCCACCAGATAGTTCTTGTAATGGACGCTTGGCAATCTTTAAAGTGTCAGTTTTTTCCAGGGCTTCATTAACTACTTTTTCATCGGCTTCGCTAAATTGCTGGTACCACTTCTGATGTGGAAAGCGACCTCGTGCTACCAAATCCCAAACAGTTATACCTTCTGGAGCTTGTGGATGCTGTGGTAACATTCCTAATATTTGAGCACGTTCTTTACCAGGTATTGTACCCAGTGCTTTACCATCGAGGAATACTTCACCACTCATTGGCTTATTAGCATGAATCAAACCAGATAAAAGTGTAGATTTTCCCGAAGCATTAGCACCGATAAGCATATTAATTTTACCGTCATGAAAGTCAATAGAAACCTTATCAACTACTAGCTTTTCACCATAGCCTAAACTCAAATTCTTCGCTTGCAATCGTGTCATTTAGTGCTCTCTTCGACTGTTAATTTCTGGCGTTGCTGCAGTAAGAACCATAGTAAGTAAACTGCACCTAATATGCCAGTTATTGCGCCTACTGGGAATTTCTGTCCTGGCACAATATGTTGAGCAATAATATCAGCAACCAGCATAAACAATACTCCAGTAAGCGCAGTACTAAGTAAACGCAACTTTGCTGCTGGAACTAGGATTCTAGCTAACTGCGGACTTAAGAACGCGACAAACATCACTGGACCAGTTATTGCAGTAGCACTTGCAGCTAAAACCACTGCAATGCCAAGCATGATACCGCGATACTTAATAGGGTTAACACCTAAACTTTGTGCTGAATATTCTGCTAACTCCAGCACACCCAAAGTTTTATTTAAATATGCCAAAGCTCCAATGCAAAGCAGTAAAATGACAAACAACAGGATATTCGTATCCCAACTAGCTGAGTTTAAACTACCTGATAACCACTGCATGCTCTGCTGTGCTTGATTGATAGGCAAAATGCTAATAATATAAGCAACCACACTAGTTGATAAAGTAGCCAGTGCTATACCTATTAAGACTAATCTTGAAGTAAAAGTAGCACCACGCATAGGTTTGGCGTAGTGCAGTGCAATTGCACAAACCACAGCTGCACCAATCACTGCGCCAATACTCAAAGATACTCCTGCAACTCCCACAATCATAAAAGTTACTAAAGCCCCTGCACTAGCACCAGCATTGATACCGACAATATCTGGGCTCGCTAATGGGTTTTTGAAGGTTAACTGGAATAAAAACCCTGATAGCGCATAGGCAATACCAAGCAAGCAAGCAAGGAAAATCCTGGGAAAAGTAAATAACTTTAAAATAAAAACAGAAGTACCACCATCATTAAAGAAAATCTCAATAAGCAGTAAAACTACTATTATTACTGCAATAATACCTAGTCGGGTTACTTCCGTTTTTTTCACGATAGCACCCGCCGTTTCCTCACTACATAAAGGAATACTGGAACACCAACAAAGGCAGTCATCACTCCCACCGGCACTTCACCTGGCTGATGGATAATCCTGCCAATTACATCTGCCAATACCATTAAAATTGGTCCCAAAAACAAGACAGCAGCTAACATTTTACGCTGATCCACACCTACCAATGCTCTAGCAACATGTGGCACCACTAACCCTACAAAGGCAACTGGTCCTGCAATAGCAGTAGCACTACCAGTTAACAAAACTGCAGTAGTAACGCAAAGTAATTTAGTACGATTTACATCTGGAGCTAATGCGTTAGCCACCCTATCACCTAAAGCCAAAATATTTAGTGATGAAGACAAATAAACACTTAAGGCAAAAGCAATAACAATAAGCGGAACCGTAATAGTTAAAATACTTGCATCACGACCAGCAACAGATCCTAACTGCCATACTCGATACTGATCTAAAGTATTCTGCCTAGCCAGAATCATCAATGTGATAATTGAACCACAAGCAGCACTCAAAGATGTACCAACAATCACTAAAGTCAATGCCACATTAAGAGTATTAACTTTAGTGCTAACAGCATAAACCACTGCAGCAGCTAAACTCGCCCCCAATAATGCCAAAAAAGTTTGCGTAAATGGTGCTAATACACCACCTATGGTAAAACCAATAACCACTGCCAATGCAGCCCCGGAATTAACTCCCAAAATTCCAGGGTCTGCAAGCGGATTTCGAGTAACTACTTGCATCAGCTGTCCAGAGATTGCCAATGCAATTCCAACTACAATAGCTAGCCAAGTACGAGTTTCTCGAGTCTGAATTATGGCAGCAGTGTCGCTAGTGGTATCACTATGAGATACCACTTTCCATACTTCAGTAAAACTAGTTGTTTGGGCACCAAACTTTAACGATAGTAAGACACTAACAAGCAAAACTACTAGCAAGACAATATAAACAGCAAAACTGGTGACTGTTTTTGTCTTCATCTGCCCTACTTTGTCTCTAATAACTAGCTTTTGAGGTTTTTAGCTGCGCCAGCAACAGTTCCAACCCAACCTTTGTTAATTGCCCATGGTACTGACAGAGTAGATACTGCAGATACTGCCATATTTAGCTGTTCATCTGAGTAATACGCAGTTGCATTATCTGCAACTGCTGGAATCTGCTTTAGCAACTTATCACCCTTGATTTTAGCAGTAGTAGCATCAGTATCCACAATTGCTAACATCACTTGCCCCTTCAAATCTTTAGCTTTTTCAGCGCTAACATCTATAAAGAATTCCGATGAGTTTTGCGTAAGATTTTTAACTGAATCATCAAGCTTCATACCTAAATCCTCAATAAGTTGTACACGAATATCGCTAGGTGTGTACAAACTAAACTTTGAAGTATCACTTGTGAAATTAGTATATGAGAAAGTCTTATCTTTCAAATCTGGATACTTACTACCTTCATGCTTAACTTGAGTAATCATCTGATTATATAAATCTTTAGCTTTATCTTCTTTGCCAACAGCTTGCCCGATCAACGTCATTGCCCGTTCCAATGGCGTTCCATAAGGCTTTTCTGGGTATGCAATAGTTGGAGCAATTTGTTTAAGCTTATTATAATCATCCTGAGTCATACCAGAATATGTACCAACGATTAAATCAGGCTTAGTGCCAGCTACCCCTTCAAAGTTGATGCCATCAGTCTCGTCATAAAGCTTTGTAGCTTCACCGCCCTGTATTTTATCTAATGCTTCTTTCGTCCATGGTAGATAACCTTGAGAATCACCACCATAAGTATTCTTTGGCATACCAACTGGTTTAATCCCCAATGCAATCAAAACATCTTGGTTAACCCAAGAAACCGTAGCAATACGTTTTGGTTCTTTCTTAATCTCAGTTTCTCCAAATGCATGCTTAATCGTAACTGGATATTTACCATTTGCTGATCCGCCGCCTGAAGAACTTGAACTATTATCAGCACCACAAGCAGTTAATGCAACTGCTCCAAGACCACCAGCGGCGCCTACTAAAAAAACACGCCTAGAAACTTCTTGAGCCATTACTTAAACCTTACATTTTCCATCAAATATTTTGATTTTACTTATCTAGACTACCGCATTTTAGGCAATAGAAAAAGAAAATGTTACCTAATTAGTTTAGGTAAGGCAAAACTAAGCCCCAACATCTACACAAATGGCGTCTTTTCTTACAAAGGATGCCCATATTTAAGACCCATTTGTAAGAAAAGACGCCATTTAGCAATAAGAAGAAGAGCAGTTTAATAATCTGGCTGTAATATTTTTTCCTCTTTGCCTTCAGTTGTAGCGGCATTTTGCTCGCGCTCCGATGCCGCTTCTTTAGGTAACAGTAGGTTAAGTAAAATCCCCAACACTGTCGCAATTGCCACACCTGAGAAAGCTACTCCTGATGGAAATTGTAATGAAAAGTTACCGATACCTGTTACTAGTACTGGCGCTGCAATCATTAGATTACGTTTCTTAGAGTAATCAATCTTGTTATCGACAATTACTTGGATACCTGCTGATGCAATTACCCCATATAGCATGAAGCCCACACCACCGATTACTGCACCTGGAATAGTCTGAATTAAGGCAGATAACTTACCTATAAAGGAGAAGGCTACAGCTAAGCTAGCTGCTCCACCAATTACCCAAACTGAGTACACACGACTAAGCTGCATTACCCCAATATTTTCACCATAAGAAGTCACTGCAGGGCCACCGAAGAAAGCTGCTGAGATTGATGCAGTGCCATCACCAGCAAGAGTTTTCTTCAAACCTGGATCTTTGAAAAAGTCTCGTCCAGTAATTTTGCGCAACACCATTAAATGTCCTAAGTGTTCAGACATAGTTACTAGAGCGATTGGTGCCATACTTAACACAGCTGCTGGATAGAATTGAAAACCATCTGGACCAATGAAATTCTCAAACTTTGGCAAAGCAAACCAGCTAGCCTGCTGAACTGACGTAAAATCTACTAAGCCAAATATCACTGCAAAAATATAACCAGTGATAATACCTAGTAATACTGGAATCAGGCCGAAGAAACCTTTTAAGAACATGTTATAACCAATGGTTGCTAACAGTGTCAATAGCGCAACTGTAAAGGCTTTAATACTGTACTTATTATCCACCATTGTGGCATTAGTTGCTGCTGAAGTCGCTAGTGAAAGCCCAATTACCATTACAATTGGTCCCACTACTGCTGGTGGAAAGATTTTCCCTAGCCACTCAGTGCCAATTCTACTAACAACTATAGAAACAATTAAGTACACGATACCCACAGAAATAATTCCTTGTGATACCCCTGGATATCCGGTGGTATGCAACAAGGAGGTCATTGGGATAATAAAGGCAAAGGATGACCCCATGTAAATTGGAATCTTTCCCTTAGTAATAAGGATATAAATTAAGGTACCGACTCCAGAAGTAAAGAGTGCGATACCTGGGTTAAGTCCCACCAATAATGGAACCATAACAGTTGCCCCAAACATGGAGAACATATGCTGCAATGACAAGCCAAACCAAGTTAATGGTTTTGGTCTATCATGCACATCTAAAATAGCATTTGACTTAGGAACTTCCATTCGGCGCCCTTTCATTTTGACTAACCGTATTTTTGGAACTTAATCTTTGCTCAGCACTAATTGCACCAAGACAAATTACCATAATGTTAAAGAGTATTTGTGTTTAAGTCAAATTTGATAAGAAAATAAACTAATTAACCCTAGGGATGATAAATTCTTATAAAACTAATAGTGATAAGCATGCTAATAAACTCAGTTATAAACACGATAAAGAAACTGTGTTCATTAACATTGCATAGAATACTTGAATAGCTAATCTAATGAAACTACTTTAAAAAATTCTTCGCTAATTTAGATACTGTTTTACCAACTTGCTTAAGCTGGCGTTGATTCTTTGGATCTTTTAGATATGTCATTGCTTTTGCGCGATTTTCTTCATCTTTAAGATACTCTGCTGCTTTATTGCCAGCTGTGATTAGACCATCAATAATTTTATTTGCGTTGTTATCTGCCATTTAACACTCCTTTATTCCTAATGCAATTATAAGAGATATGTCCAAACCTTTGTTAAAACCCATACCAAATCCCGATATAAATTATTAAGATTCTTCTATAGTTTTACATGTTGTTAATTCGATGCGGTAGAATTAAGGTTAAAAATTTTAATAAATAATATATAGAAAGTTTGGTATACGGTTTGCCTGGTAGCGGTAGAATTTTACGCATTGGTTTATTACTCATAATTTTTATAGCCATGTACTTTACTCTTTATCGTAAACGACAATTAAAAAATGTTAAAACCTTAAATTTAACCTTGGCAATAGTGCTTCTGGGAAGTTTATCAACACTTTTCTTTACCCTTAATAATGAACTTCATTTAGGCATAACTACAGCTATAACCTATTGCGCACTTTCCTTATTAAATGGCACAATATTTGGATTATTACGTGGTCTCACAAATAAAATAAGCTACAACACCAAAAAAGATTATTGGTACGTACAAGGAAACACTTGGACCCTAAGCATCTTTGTCATTGGAGTACTTTGTAGCCAAGCAATAGCAGTACTTTTTCATGGCATTCCCAAAATTTACGAAAGTTCAGAAAAAGCTACAACTATCACTATAACCACGATATTAATCCATATTGCTACCGCACACTTCTCAAGTAAGCCTATTGATTTTTACAAAAAACGTACTGCATCTAAGAATCTAAATTCAGATCCTCAAAACTAACACCAAAACCATACTTAATGAATAAACTTGTAACTAACGAGAACAATACGTGAGAAATGGGTGTTTGTTGTGTATCAGGATATTGGTAATAGTTTCATTTCGTTACTTTAGTCTGTCACCAAGGGGTGTTTGCTGCACAGCAGAGTCTAACCTTCGGGTTCCTTCTCTTTCATCAGATAAGTATGTTGGGGTGAGGAACCTTAAGGACCTGAATCCTCTTTAGCTTTTAGTGTGCGAGCGTTATTGATGACGCCATCCTAGTCTAGGCTGCTCAAAACCACCAACCCACGTCTGATCATCGGTAACATTACCACTAGTAGTAATATAAACAACATCATTAGTACCAGCCTCATCAGAAGAATAAAACGCGGATACATTAGCGTAGTAAGAAGCATCTTTTGGGGAAAAAAGAACTCCAGTCTTGAATTTCCGCGCATTAGTACCACTACCAGAAGCCAAAAAATCACTATCATCAATACTGAAAGATATAGTATCATCAGTAACGCTCGTGGAATTCCCATGCTTATCCCTCCAGTTACTAAAACTATTATAATTACTCATAGTTACGTGTATATAACCGGTAGAAACATCAAGATCAAGAAGTAAATAAAAGTCTAAATCGACGTGGCTGCTTACGGTATAATAATTATTATTGGCCCAGTCAACATCATTAGAACCCCAAATAAAAGTTAGTGCTTTGTTGACGGTTACTGTTGCGGGTGTGGTTTGGTTGGTGGTGTCAGCAAAAGCAGCTATAGCCTGATAACTCTCACTACCAGTTGAAAGACCATAACCAACATACTCAACAGGAATAGTTTGACCAACAGCACTAACAGTAGCAGTAGTGTCCTGCCCAGTAGCAAGAACTAACTGATCAGTATTACTTGAAGTAAACGTTACCGCTACAGGGTCAGGATTACCCTGGCTAGTTACACCCCACGTAACAGTAACAGTCTCCCCATCATCAACAGTATAGGTATCAGGATTAGGAGTAAGAATCCAATAATTATTCTCATCAATAGGACTAGCAGAAGCCAAAGGAGCAGCAACACTAGTAGCAATAACAGGCGCTCCCCAAACAACACCCTTACTCACTGACCTACGAGAAACACCGGCAGGCATACTAGAAGATACTTTCTTATTAACAGTCATAACAATTTCCCTCAATCAAGAGTTATAGGCCATAATGTGTTGTTATTTTTCTTTGTAGGGGTTATTTTTTCTGTGATGTAGGCCTGTTTGTTAGCTTCTA
>JASGEI010000002.1:0-98987 GCA_047606545.1 Micrococcaceae bacterium
GCACACACCAAGCAGAATATTGATTAAAACCCATAAGCTAACTTTAGAAGCTAACAAACAGGCCTACATCACAGAAAAAATAACCCCTACAAAGAAAAATAACAACACATTATGGCCTATAACTCGAAATATGGATAATCAAGTACTGCACGATGTAATAAAGCGGCTAGGTCCAAGCGATGTAATACTTGATGTGCGAAATATAAAGCGAATTAAAGACACTTTCCCTGTGCCCAATGAGTATGAGATTCTATGGGCTGATATGCATTTTGGTAGACATAACAGCGGATTTTTGATAACCGATAAAGCGTTGTTAATTAAAGCTGATAAAGATACTTTAGCTAACCATAATAAATACCAAGTTCGCAAAACAAAGAAAAAAGCTATTTATCAGCTACTCAAGTGGGAATACTTTAATGCTACAGATTTCAAAGTTCAAGTTATTGGTACAGATACAGAACTTTACTACAACGATACAAAAGTTTTAGTTACGAATTCGAAAAATGTAGCTAAGTTCTTTGATTGTTATGAAGATGAGATAGCCAAAATTACTAGAGTTAAAAATAATGCAGCTTATGAAAATGGACAGGTTTTAAGTACTACACTTGCAAAAAAAGATATTGATAAAATTCGGATTCACACAGTTTTTCGCGCCACAGCTCAAAAAACTTTAGCTGCTTGTCTTACAAATGATGGGGTATTTAAGTTTTGTGAAGACGGTAATCTTGTGGATGTGGAAGTTCCAGCAGATCAATATCTAGAAATAGTCAGGGTATTTAAGAAGCTGATTATTGAAGGAAAAGTTTTAAATATTGTGAATTCCGACGATGCTATTAAGTATATTCGCCAGAGCAAAGTCACTTTTGGACAAGCAAAACTCCTAGCTCAAACAGGAGTTTACGAATCATTAGTTTATGATAAAGCCAATCAGAGCATCCACTGTAATTTTCCGTTAGGTATCTCATTTTTGTTAAGTTATATCATCGCTCTTGATAAGACTAAGGACAAGCAGCAAGCAATGGACTTGGCGATTGAAACAGGACTGCAAGTATTTGGTTTAGCGTACTTTAACCACGTGTTACAGGCGCAAGCTACTGCAAGTGCAATGGGAAGCAAAACAATAGCAACTGCACAATATACTTTTGAATCAGCAAGTTCTTCTGCAGTGCAAAAAGTCGCTGGTGGAATACAAAAGTTGGGACGTAGAAGTCATGTAGTGAAGATGGCAGGAGTTAGGCATTTTACTAATGTCTTTAAGAGTAACTTTATCTTCTCAGTAGTTACTTCATTTCTTTTTTCGATTTCGGACACATTTAATCTGTTTAATAACAAGATTTCTAAAGCACAATATGCGAAGAATATAACATCGATAATTGGTTCTTCATTAGCTTATGGCGGTGGTTGTGTGCTTGGTTATATTACCGCTGAAAAGATTAGCTCATTATTTGGAATCAATCTCTCTACTGCTGAACGTGGAATAATTGTTTTTACTATTGGTACAGTTTTTGGTTTATATATTGATAAATTTATCAGAACTATAGGTAACAGGGTGTATGAAGACGATACAAATATCCTGACCAGAATGTATAACGCAGTAGTGCTTAACCTAATTTATGAATACATGTTTACTGAAACTGAGATTGATAAACTGCTTACTTGTTTTAACAAGATTAAAAGTAAAGAATATAATCGAATGTTTCAAGGCCTGTTGGCAGCTGAAAACCAAGAGGATTTTGTTACAGATTTTGTCAGACCACATTTTGAAGAAATTGCTGAAAATAGAACTAAAGTTTCAGAGCCAAGTATTGCGATGATTAGTGATCATTTAGCTCAGTTAAGTATGGAAGAGTAAAAGTACTTAAGAGTAGGGGATGTTCTTGCACAGTTTCCTCATTCTGTTTATTAACTAGATTTTGCAATAGTTTATGCTCTTTATTTGCCGTAGACTGCGTAGTAAATACTGAAAGTTTTGTTGAAAGAAAAGAAGTGTGAAGTGGTAAACTCAGCGATTGAGGTAGCTGACCTAAAAGTCGTTAAAGGTAAGAATACTGTACTTGACGATATCAGCTTTACTCATGCAAAAGGCAAGATTTTGGGGCTGCTTGGTCCCTCTGGTTGTGGCAAGACTACATTGATGCGCTCACTTTTAGGCTTACAGAAAATTAAAGCGGGCAAGATTAGAATCTTAGGCCTCGATGTTGATGATACTAAACTTCGAGCTAAGACAAGTTACGTTTCACAAGAAGCAAGTGTTTATGTTGATTTAACAGTAGAAGATAATATTAAATATTTTGCGGAGCTTTATGGTGCGCCAAAAAGTGAAGTTAAACGGGTATTAAAATATGTTGGACTGGTAGACCAGCGGAAACAATTAGTTGGTTCACTTTCTGGTGGACAACGAAATCGAGTCTCATTGGCAAGTGCATTAGTTGCAAAACCAGAACTACTTATTATGGATGAGCCGACTGTAGGCTTAGATCCAGTGTTACGAGTTCAGTTATGGGAGCTTTTTATTTCGCTAAAGGAACAGGGAGTTACTATGCTAGTTTCAAGCCATGTGATGGATGAAGCAAAACATTGTGATGACTTATTACTGATGCGCAAAGGGCATTTACTCAAACAGGCTAGCCCAGCTGAAATTTTACAGGAAAATGATAAAGACAATATGGAAGATGCGTTTCTTGCTCTAATTGAGAAGGGAGAAGCTAAATGAAACGGACACTAAATACTGCCAAACGTGCTCTCATTCAGCTTAAGCATGATCCTCGCAGTATTGCCTTGATGCTAGTAATGCCATTAGTATTGCTAACTTTATTGAAGTATATGTTTTCTAATGAGCCAACTTATCCAGGTAAACCAAATACTTTTGATATGTTTGCGTTACCATTCCTTGGTTTCTTTCCATTATTAATTATGTTTTTGATAACTTCTATCATCATGTTACGAGAGCGAACTGGTGGTACGTTAGAGCGGCTATTTACTACTCCACTAAAGCCAGCGGAGTTAATTTTTGGCTATGCAATTGCTTTTGGGGCAATGGCAGTAATTCAGGCGATTATTACTACCACTTATACCTATTATGTTTTAGATATTGATATCCAGGGCTCACAGATACCAGTTATTGGAATTGCAGTGATGAATGCGTTGCTTGGAGTAGCATTAGGTCTGTTCTTTTCAGCTTTTGCTAGGACTGAATTTCAAGCTATTCAATTTATGCCAGTTGTAATATTGCCACAATTACTCCTGGCAGGAGTAATTGCCCCAATTGACTCAATGGCAAACTGGATGCAAACTTTATCTAGGATAATGCCATTAAGATATTCTTTGGATGCCTTAAACCAAATTTCGAGTCATGCCAGTATGACACAAGATGCATGGAACGATGTGTTGGGTGTAGCTATTGTGATCGTGATTGCTCTAATAGGGGCAGGATTAACGTTGCGACGGAAAACTACTTGATTCGCTCGATATAAGTAACTAAAACTCTCCGTGAAAGTAGGGAGAATTATTCTCGATAAACTGTTATCGAGATATTGCCACCGACTGGCACTGAGTCTCCAGGATAGTATGAAGAACCATTAGCAGTTAAGATAATATCAGTAGAGACTCCTACTGAATCAGTGGCAGTAGGAGTAAATGAATATCCATTTGCTAACGTTAAAGGCAACGTAAGTGCTGTTTCCGGCTCAATACCTTGACTCCCTTGACTCTCTAGATTGAAATATACTACATACATACGTAAAGGTCTATTAAGTTGCCTTGTTCCTGAAACACCATCAATAATAATTGGCGCATTTACTCCAATAGTCCCAGACCAAGTAAAAACTCCATGATAAGCCCAAAGGCTATCACTAACCCATTTTTTTGCAGTATCAGTATTGGTAATTACCAAATTAGCAGTCCCACTTGCTGAGTCTACAGTAACCTGATAATTCAAAATACTTACATCATCAGTTACTTCAACACTGGCAGCAAAAGCAGGTACACTAACAGCCGTGCTAACCACAGGCACACTCCAAAGTAAACCCTTATTTACTGTGCGACGAGAAATACTCAAAACACCAGCAGAATCTACATTTTCCTGATTACTATCAACTATCAAACAAACCCACTCCATAACATAATACTTAACAAGTTAACATTACTCTTTTTTTTGCAAAAATCAAATGACGGGATTAGCAGATTATCTTTAAAATGGAACTTATTCGAAAAGGATAAAGTTATTAGCTAATATCTGAAGTTTTATTTATATGGAAGGGTATACAATTTGCAGTAACCGAGCTGGGATAATCTTTACGATTATCTCTGCAATTTCAGCAGGGCTCTCTTGTCTGCCTTTTGATAGCCAGCGTTGCATGATGCCAAAAATCGCATTTGATATGAAAACAGTTAAGTAGTCTGTTTCTAATTCAGACGCTGTACCAAGATTGTGTTTTGGTAACAGTTTAGTCCTAATCACATTCTTTATAGTGTTTATAATCATATGGTGAACTTCTAGAGTGCCATTATCACTTAGTAAAGCACCAAGTAAATCACTTTCATCACTATGAACTTTTAAAATACTCTCAATAAAGGACTTAACATCAGTGGTGTCAGTGTTAGTTGCTTGGATTTTAGCATAGATAACAGCTGCCACATTCTTCATGTAACTTTCTACCAGTTGGTATTTATCATTGAAGTTATGATAGAAAGCTCCACGGCTTATTTGAGCTTCATTGGCAATGTCAGAAACTGAAATTTTGTCGAAACTATTAGTTTTAAGTAACTTAGTTAAGCTATCAAAAATTTTTTGTTTAGTTTTCTGAATCCTTAAATCTTCATAGTCGTTAATATGATGCATCGGTTTTGTGATAACAGCTATTCGCTTGGTTTGTGAAACTCTAAGAACTTAGTATCTGGGGTATTTACGAACTCGCTCCAGTCACAATAAACTTCAAGCACATTAATACCTAGTGGTGGTACATTAAAGTGTGAATTAGGATCAAAGCGATGGGCAATAGCACCTATAACTGACATATGTCCCACCACAGCTAAGCAGTTTACAGATTCTTCGGTCATTGCAATCTCTTCAATAATCTTCTTCACTGAAGAATAATAAAGAGCATCCGAACTAGTTAGTGGCACATCAAAAATCCCTTTTGCGGTTTCTTGAGTGCGAAGAGCTGTTGAAACCAATACTTTATCAGGAACATAGCCTTGTTCCTTTAACCATTCTTTGGTTTCAGGCAATGACAGGCGTCCATAATGATTAAGTGGACGCTCAAAGTCATCAAAGAAACCGAACTCAGCTTCTGCATGTCTGATTAAAAGTAGTTTTTTATTCTGCGACACCATATAGACGATCTCCTGCGTCTCCTAGACCAGGTACGATGTAAGACTTGTCATTTAGCTTTTCATCGATTGAGCCAAGTACGATAGTCATCTTATCGCCATACTTTTCCAGAGCTTTTTCTAGCTTCTTTAGGCCTTCTGGAGCTGCAAGTAAACAGACGCAAGTAACATCGTCTGCACCACGATCAAAAGCAAACTTAACAGCCTCGATTAGAGTTCCACCAGTTGCCAGCATTGGATCTAGCATGAATACCTGACGCCCAGTTAAATCTTGTGGTAGGCGTTCTGCATAAGTAATGGCTTCCAGAGTTTCTTCGTCACGAGCCATACCTAAGAAGCCAACTTCTGCAGTTGGCACTAGTTTTACCATGCCTTCAAGCATGCCAAGTCCGGCACGAAGAATTGGTACTACCAAAGGAGTAGGTTTCTGGAAAGCTATACCAGTAGTCTTAGTTACTGGAGTTTCAATTTCTTTTTCAACTACTCGTACGTCACGAGTAGCTTCGTAAGCTAGAAGTGTCATTAGCTCTTCGGCGAGCTGACGGAAAATTGGAGATGCAGTCTCCTTGTCACGCAATACTGTTAATTTATGTGCCACTAGTGGGTGGTCTACTTCAATAATTCTCATGTTTTTCAGTATACATTGCTACTCTTAAATTATGTCTATGGATTTAGCTTTGTCGCACGCTTTGAAAGCATACCATGCTGGTGAAGTGCCAGTAGGTGCTGTTATCGTACATGAAAATAAAGTAATTGCTACTGGCAAAAACACTAAAGAAACTTTTAAAGACCCTACAGGGCATGCTGAAGTTAATGCAATTAGAACTGCTGCGAAAGAGTTAAATGATTGGCGACTTACACAGTGCACACTTTATGTTACTTTAGAGCCTTGCATCATGTGTGCTGGGGCAATTTTGGCTGCACGAATCCCGAAAGTAGTTTTTGGTGCTTGGGATGAAAAAGCTGGAGCTGCTGGTTCACAATTTGATTTATTGCGTGAACGTCGGCTTAACCATCAAGTTGAAGTGGTTTCAGGAATACAAGAAAAAGAATGTAAAGAGCTATTAGATAGGTTCTTTAAAGAATCACGGTAAAAATAAAGTCATTACGGCCAAGTGATGCCTAGCATTTCAGCGCTAATATCCCAGTGTTCTTGAATGAGATGTGAATCATACGCTTGTTTATTAGTTTTACCGATTTTATTCGGTTTCTTATAATACTGGCCTGAAATCCAATCAGTATTTGGTTTTCCTTCAATAAAATAGCGTAACCGTTTACCACCATCTTCAGCTGAGGTAAGAAATTTTTTGAACGCTGAGTGATAAAGCTTACGCAGGTTGCCGTCAGAAGAACTTGCAGCAAAGTTTGTGGCTACAATTCCTGGGTGGAATGCCACCGTTGATAATCCTTGATTATGGAATTTATCATGTAGACCTTTTGTGAATAGAATATTTGCAAGTTTTGCATCACCATAAGCTTTGTTTGGAGTGAAATGCTGCCAGTTATTTAAGTCATTTAAATCAATATTTGCATAAAGGCTATTTGCAAGACTAGAAGTATTTATCACAGCAGCTTTACTCTCGATTAATTTATCTATGAGCAGATTTGTAAGTAGATACGGTGCTAGATGATCAACTTGGAAATTTGTCTCAAAGCCATCTGTTGTTGCAGTGGGACCAGAAAACATACCCCCAGCGTTATTTGCTAATACATCAATTCTTTCACAACTCTCATTAAGAGCAATCGCAAGCTCTCGAACTTCATCGAGATGTGCAAAATCTGTGAGGTGATACTCAGCTCCTATTTCTTCAGCAACCTTTTTTGTTTTTTCTGGAGAGCGTCCGACAATGATTAGCCTGGTGTTGGTATCTGCAAGCTGTTTGCTTGCGGCAGCACCGATTCCGTCACTAGCTCCAGTAATGACTATTGTTTTTGTTATTCCATCATGCATAGTTTTCTCATTCTAAAAATATTTTAACGAATTAAATTCTTCATTTTGATTACTCTCAATATAATGAATACTGCAAATACGGCTAATAAGTACAGTACAACCATGCTCAATTGTACAGTATGACCATCAACAGTTAAGTCGTATACTACGACTTCTTTTAAACTGCTTAAGAATTCGCTATTACCACTGCTTATCGCAGCTAGGGGTTTTTCCAATAGCTGATCTTTTACCAGTAATGTGCTTTGTGCGAAAGGTAGAGAACTTAAGAAATTTTTTGTAGAGTATGAAGGTTCATCCAAAGGAATGTACAAGCCGGAAAGGAAACCTAAAGCTGTAGTCCAGAATGCGTTTAGTCCGCCGAAAGCTTGATTTGAAGTAACTAAAGACGACAAGAAAGCTGCCATTGCTGAGTACGTTAAACAAAATAATACGCATCAATAAGACGATAATTCCACCAAAATTCATATTGCTATGCCCATGGCTGGCAATATAAGTTAATCCAGCAATCATTACTAGCAATAAAAAAGTAAAAGATACTGCAAATGAAGTTAGCATGTAAGAAGTAACTAATTGCCAGCGTTTAACTGGAGATACCATGAAGTCTTTGAAATGTCCTAAACTTCGATCTTCTACATAACGGGCTAGTGGTGAAGCACCAGAAGTCATTGCAGTAATAGTGATTAGGGAGCTTAATAAGAAGCTATTGACGAACCAGTTAAGTTAAGGAAGACATCATCCATATTGCCGTGGCGAAGTTGTCTTGAATATTATCTGCATTAGCATTTAAGAAATCTAATGCAGATTTAGAGTCAGTGACAATGATTGTCTGCATTTCGTCGCTTTCTTATTCCGCAAACTTAACTTTGGTAACTGCTTGACTTAGTTTTGCGGATTAGTAGCTTTAATCTTTAACCGAGTTTTAGAGTGTTTAGCACGGAGTTCACTAGGAGTATCTTCGGCTACAGTTTTACCGTCGTTGATTATTAAGACTCGATTAGTATTTTCAGTCTCTTCCATATAATGAGTGCTGAATAGTACGGTTAACCCAGTTTTACGTAGCTCATCTATAGTACTCCAAAGCTGCTTACGACTTTTTGGAATACGACCCCAATTCTATTACGAATCTTTTCATTATCTTTACCAACCTTAAGTCATCTAAAGTAATGCTGCCACTATCAAATCCTAAAGTGGTAGTGATGCAAGAAATTGTAGTACTCTTACCTGCACCATTTACGCCGAGAAAAGCGAATATTTCCCCTTTATTAACTTCAAAGTTGAGTTTGGCTACAGCCAAATGTTTCCCGTAGCTTTTTGTAAATCTTTTACTGAGAGCATTATTTAATGCTACACTCTCTGTCGGGGGGGGGGCATTTTGGCTTTGTCAGCTTACTTTAGCTCCGTATAGTTTTGGTACCATTGATTTTCCTGGCTGTCGTAGCCAATGAAAACTTGTTCCTGGCGCAGACAAAATTAAAATAGGGCAAAACTTCTTAATTTTTAGCGCAGTTAAGTTAGTCTAATTTTTCAGGGTGGATTTTCCGATATTTAGATATTGAAATACGTTCATCTTCAATAATTATTTGATCGCGATAAATACTGTAGTTACTGATATAAAAATTGGTTAAGTGTTGCAGTAATGCACGGTTGCTAATTAGAATCTTTTTATAGAATGGGATATTAGGCGAATTAAGAATCGGTTCAATTGGTTGTCTTAACATCACTGCTTTTTTATCTCCAACATAGTTACTTTGTGAAATAGTGTAATTAGCTCTTTGCTCGGCAATAATTCCAGCTTTTTGGCTTTCTTCAATTATGAAATCCAGATACTCGTTGATGTGCACGGGCTCTTTGTAACCTAGGATAAATTGCACACAGATTACTTTTGAACTTATCGCGTGAATTCTATAGTTTTGCCCATAAGGATTGCTAGTAGTTTTAATATCGACAAACCAGTAAACATCAGCCTTTTTAGGATTATTGTCCAAGATTGACTTCGCGACAGAACGTCTAATTTTATCTTTTTTGATTTTGGTGAAGTAAATCAAATTATCAGTGTATTTAGGAATATCATCACTAACAAGCAACATGTCTAAATGTGCTAAGAATACTGGTAATGGTAAACGTCTGCTTTCGTTTGCAAGTTTCCAGAATTCTTTATTACCAAAATGCCACGACACCATAATTCCACTGATGATTAACGATAATAGGATTGCAATGTAACCACCATGAGCAAACTTAACCATATTAGCTATGAAGAATGCGAATTCTATAGTTCCAAAGAATACTAAAAATAACAGTGCGATAACTCTATTAGTTTTAGCGCTCACAAAGAAATAGAGCAGTGTAGTGGTCATAAACATGGCGATAGTAATAGCAAGTCCATACGCTGCACTCATATTTTGTGAGGTACGGAAGAACCAGACTAAGCCAATAGAAACAAATGCTAATAGCCAGTTAATGACTGGAATATAAACTTGACGATGAGTGGTACCTGGATACTTTATTGGTAATCTTGGTAGTAATTTAAGCGCAATTGCTTCGTTAATTAGTGTAAATGATCCAGTAATTAAGGCTTGAGAGGCGATGATAGCAGCGATAGTTGCAATTAAGATGCTAAACAATTTTAAGGAATGTGGAACCATTTCATAAAATGGATTAACTACTACATTCTTTTGCCCTAATTGACTAATTGTACAAGCGCCTTGCCCCAGATAACTTAGTGCAAGAGTTAAAAATACTAAAGGCCAAGAACGGTAGATGCTAGTCCTACCAACATGACCCATATCAGCGTATAAGGCTTCAGCACCTGTGGTTGCTAAGAATATTGAGCCTAGTAGTAAAATTCCAATTTTATTAGCTGGGCTAAACAAAAAGGTAATTCCAGGTATTGGATTTAATGCCTCCATAATTATTGGTGCATGGAGTATATTAAATAGACCCACTAGTCCAATGAAAAGAAACCACAATAACATTAAGGGGCCGAAGAGTTTACCTATGGTGGGAGTGCCAAACTTCTGCATAGCAAATATCGTAAACAAGATAAGTGAAACAATTATTATTACTACATCAGTCTCATTTGAGAAAGTGAAGAATCCGAAGTTATACCCCTTTATTCCTTCAACAGCTGAAGTTACGGTAATTGCTGGGGTAATTGTGCCATCTGCCAAGATTGAGTCACCGCCAATTAAAGCAGGTATTAATAGAATTTTACGATTTTTCTTCACTCGTGCATAGAGGGAAAAAATCCCGCCTTCACCATGGTTATCCACTCTGGTGGCAATTAGTACGTATTTAAGTGTAGTGATAAGAAGTAGCGTCCAAATTACTAATGAGGTAGAACCAATTAAGTAATTAGTATTTATGTTAGGAAGCCCACCGCCATCAGCGACAATTATCGACATTGTATAAAGTGGTGAAGTGCCAATATCTCCGTAGATTACTCCTAGCGCGATCAATGAACCTAGTTGGTAGGCTCTTTTCCGGTCTTTCATGGCTTGTCCTCACCGAGTTATTAGTGCTGCACTTTGGTAGCCTTACGAGATTGATAATACTCCGGGAAGTCTGAAAGTGCCATAGCTTTTCTTGAGTGTTTCAGGCTTATTCTGCGGTGTTAAACTTAAGGAATAATTACAATAATGCGTGTATAGCCAAGTAGTTTAAAGGGAGATAATTATGTCAGAGAGCTTTAATATTGCGATTGTAGGGCCAGGTGCAATTGGAACCACAGTAGCAGCAGCTTTGCATGAAGTTGGTAAAACTCCAAAACTCTACGGTCGCACTCCCAGAAAACAGCTTGAACTGCATGTGCAAGATGAAGCTATCATCGTTCCTGGCCCAGTGCAGACTAATCCAAAACAAGTTAAAGAAAAAGCAGATTTAGTTTTCTTTGCAGTAAAAACTACACAAATTGAAGGGGCAGTGCCTTGGTTAAAAGCATTGTGTGGCCCTAATACTATCGTTTGTGTGTTGCAAAATGGGGTAGAACAAGTTGCTATGGTTTCACCTCATGTTCCAGAATCTAAGGTAATTCCTGCTGTGGTTTGGTTTCCAGTGCAATCGCAACCCGATGGTTCTGCTTGGTTGCGTGGTAAGCCAAACTTTATCTTGCCTGATGGAAAACCAGCTCGAATTGTCACAGAGGTATTAAAAGATACTCGTTGTGCTGTTGAATTATCTGATGATTTCAAAACTGAGGCTTGGCGCAAATTATTACTTAATGCAGTTGATGGTTTGATGGCTCTCACTGGCCGTAGATCAGGGATGTATAACCGTCCTGATATTGAAAAGTTAGTGCATGACTATCTTAAAGAATGTCTTTCAGTTGCTTATGCTGATGGTGCAACTTTAACCGATGCAGTAATTCAAGAACTTATCGATAAATTCCAAGGCTATCCAGAAGATATGGGTAGTTCTATTCTCACTGACTATGAAGCTAAACGTCCAATGGAGTGGGACATTAGAAACGGTGTGATAAAACGCTTAGGACAAAAGTACGATATTCTTACGCCAATAAGTGATATCGTCGTGCCTTTACTTGCTGCTGCCAGTGATGGTCCTGGGTAAGTTACTAAGGTTCATTTGGTTTTGCTATTCCTGAGCCCAAGAATTATGCTACCAATCAACGCAGCAATTGTGGATCCTGTAAGGACCCCGATTTTCACGTAAGTTTCAGTGGGGTTATCTGTACCGTAAGCCAGTTCCCCGACTAGTAGAGATACGGTAAAGCCAATTCCAGCCACGAAAGACATTCCTACTAAATCAGGCCACTTTAATGCGGCATCTAGGGTAAATTGTTTGCTTTTGCTCATTAGGAAGGTAGTGCTGAGGATACCAATTGGTTTGCCTAATACTAATCCTGCAATAATACCTATGGTTATTGGTGAATTGAAAGCAGTTTGTAAACCAGTCCAGCCTCCAATTTCTACTCCTGCGGCAAAGAACGCAAATACGGGAACTGCAAAAAGAACAGAAATTTGACCCAATTGATCTGCAAAATGCGCAGCTAACCCGTCATATATTGGGAGACCTTTTTCGTCAGTAGTTACTAGGACCTTTGCTTTTTCAGTTGGTTTCACAGGTACTGTAAAGCTAAGAAGTGCTCCAGCAATTGTGGCATGAATGCCAGAGGCATGGATTAGTGCCCAAGTTATTACTGCTAATGGAACTAACAGCCACCATGTGCAAACACCACGTTGTACCAAGAATCCAAAAGTGCCTAATGGTATTAGTGTGATGAGTAGCCATAAGAAATGAATAGTGCTGGTATAAAAAATTGCGATGATTATTATGGCTATTAAGTCATCGACAATCGCTAATGTTAATAGGAAAGTGCGCAGTTCTGGAGATAGAAACTTGCCAACAATAGCAAGTAGAGCTACAGCAAAAGCAATGTCAGTAGCTGATGGGATAGCCCAACCACATAAATCATATGTTCCTGAGTTGAGATTTATTAAGGTAAATATTAATGCAGGTACTATTACACCACCAGCTGCTGCAGCAATTGGAATAGCAGCTTTGCGGGGATTTTTAAGCCTACCTAAAATAAATTCTTCTTTTAGTTCTAAACCTACGACAAAGAAAAATATTGCTAGAAGCCCATCTGTTGCCCAGTTCGAAATGGTTAAGTCTAGATGTAAAGCTGCTGGGCCAATTTTAAAGTTACTGACCTTTTGATACCAAAATGCAGCATTTGAATTAGCGCAAATTAATGCTGATATAGCTGCAATTAGTAATAGTGCACCACCAAAAGCATCCGCTTTGAGAGTTTTGTGTATGCCCGACCATATTTCATGCGCAGTAGAACGCATAGTTATTATGGCTTTTTGGGGCATTAGTGAACTTTCCATAAATGGTAGTGATTATCGTTTGGAACAATATATTATACTTGCAGTTAATTGGTAGTTAAAGTTTTCTATAGTAAATCTACAAAACGGCGCATTGTTTTATTGGTTATAGTTGGCAAGTTTATAATAGGTAAATGAATAAAAAACAAAATATTTTAGTTATTGGCGCTTCTGGAGCTTTGGGAAGTGCAATTGTAAAAGCATTAAATGCTCGTGAACATGAAGTAATTGAGGCTTCACATAGCAAATCTAAGTACTCAGTGGATACGAGTGATAGTAATAGTATTACTAAGCTATTTGAAGAAGTCACTAAAAAATATGAACGATTAGATGCAGTTATAATTGCCGCTGGGAGTGCTCCTTTTGGAGATTTTCAAAACTCTAGTTATGACGATATGTATGCTGCAATTAATGGCAAAGGCATATCTCAGTTAGATGTAGTGCGCATTGGTCAGAAGTATGTAGCAGAAACTGGGTCATTTACTTTGATTACTGGAATCTTAACTGACGTTCCATTGCAAAATAGTTCGTTTGCTGCAGCAGCAAACGGTATGGTTAAAGCTTTTGTTAATACTGCAGCGGCTAATATCTCGCAGCGTATTAACGTAGTTAGTCCGAATGTTTTGACTGAGTCAATGGATAAGTATGCGGATACTTTTACTGGCTTCATTCCAGTCAATGCAGCTGAAGCAGCCCAATATTATGTGCGTTCAGTAGAAGGTATTGAAACTGGAAAGTGCTTTAACGTTGGCTATTAACCTAAAAGGTGAATTTAAGAATTTCCAATCAGGTTTGGAGTATTTTGCGCCCAACTGGTTTGTTACGGCTTTAGGCACTGGTGGTTTAGCATTAGCAATTTATGAGCTGCCGTTTAAATTTGCAGCAAAAATTCCATTAGCTACTATTATTTGGCTTATTGCTTTAATAATCTTAATGCTAGTTTCTAGCGCCATGTTATATCATCGATTTACCATGCCGGAGCGTATTAAAAGTTATATTAAAGACCCAATAGTTGGATTTTTCTATGGCGCAATGCCGATGGCAATTATCATTGTCGGCGGTGGTTTTTTGCTTTATGCTAGGCCTTTTTTAGGTGAGAGGATAGCCTTCTGGATCTGTTTTACCATGTGGGTATTTGGCACTATCCAGGCGTCCTATATTGCACTACGCCTTGTTTATATTTCCTTTATGGAGCATGAATTCCGAATTAACTCCGTGGTAGGAGGTTGGATGATGCCGCTGGTGCCTTCGTTGTTAGCAGCCAGTATTGGGTCTTTGATTATTCCTTATACTAGTCCGACTTTAGGGCGTAATATGCTGCTAGTTTGCTATGGCTATTTAGGTTTCGGTATTATCTCTAGTTTTATTGTACTAGTGCAAATTTGGCAACGGTTAGCTCAGTATAAAATTGATTCCCCGGTATTTATGCCAACTTTTTGGATTGTCCTTGGACCATTAGGGCAGACAATTACTTCTTTTAATTCGTTGGCTAAAGATGGCGAGCGTTTTTTACCTAGCCAGTATGCAATTTTTGCAAATGGTTTGTCATTCTTTGGTGGAGTATTAATCTGGGGGTTTGCAACTTTTTGGTTATTATTAGTTTTGGCAATGACGCTTAAAACTGCTATTAAAGGAATGCCTTTTGCCTTAACCTGGTGGAGTTTTACTTTCCCATTAGCAGTGTATAGTACGGGATCATCAGCCATTGCCCAACGAGTAGATGCTTTTGTATTTAGCGTTGCAGCTGCAATTGCAGCTATCTTACTAGCAGTAATATGGATGTATTTGATGTATCGCACAATAAAAGGTGTGCTTGATAAGTCATTACTTGAAGTTCCAGCTAGTGCAATTGTGTAGGCATAATTAAGCTAAAAATTCCGTGTCTTTTAACTTAGCTCCAAGGTAAATGTTTTATGTTTGAGATAGAGGACTAAAGAAACTATTTTTAGGAATTCCAGTGGCTAAAGAACGTGATATTTTTAATGTAGACCCAGATTATGATCCATCTGAGTCACCAATTCTGGGTAATCCAGATGCTTGGACCAAAAGCTCTGGTAGTTCGAAAACTAAACCAAAAAGTGAGCAGACTACTAGTATTATTAATAAGTTTGGTAGTGGTACCAAGAAAACTGCTAAGTTACCTAAATTAAATAAAACAGTAAAGCTTGATGATGAGCCTACTACTCAGGTTAATGAAACAGTTGAATTGCCTGGTTATGGGGAAGAAGAGGAAGAGCCAAAGAAGCCGAAACTTTGGGCTAGATTACTACGTTTCTTGATTATGCTAAGTACACCGTTGGCTTTGTTGATGGTAGCAGTTCGCTTACTATCAACTTCATGGTTTTTAGTTTATGAATATGCTCGGCCTAATTTCCCAGCAGATAAATATGGTTTTACAGCTACAGATCGTGTGCATTATGGCTCTTATGTAGTCAACTATCTTAACAATGCTGATGGGCCACGTTACTTATCAGATATTGTGATGTCTAATGGGACTACCAAGACTTTCACTGCGAATGAAGTCTCACATATGGTTGATGTAAAAGCATTATTAAGTGGTTTCAGTATCGGGGCAATTGCTTTCTTCGTTATCGCAAGTATTCTTGGCTTACTTTTATTCCGTGGACACAATAAAGGTGGAATGCGTAAAGGATTATTTAATGGTTCTATCTTCACTATAGTCTTAATGGCATTAGTTGCATTTTTGGCTCGTTCAAATTGGACTGGTTTCTTCGATGGTTTTCACAGTGTGTTATTTCCAAAAGGTAACTGGCAATTTGCAGAAAGTACTACTTTAATCCGATTGTTTCCATCACAATTTTGGGTTGATGCTGGAGCTGCTGTTATTGCGTTAACAATATTCTTTGCAGTTGTTTTGATGATATTAGCTCGCCCAAGACGTAAAAAGAAAATGGAAAATTAATTATCAGCTAGAGTTTTAAATGGCAATTACTTCATAGTAAGTAATTGCCATTTTTTGGCTTTACGTGGCTAGATACCAACTCTATGTGAATTTCCTAAATTGTAGCGATACAATTTGTCAATTTGTATTCTGCATGTTATAAGCTTAAAATTATTCATGGAATAATGAAGCTAAAATTTTATTCCTAATTGTTTGTTGTTGTGTTGGCATACCTTTTACCGGTGTTGTGATAGTGTGCAGAATTAAGCTTCCATCTTTTAGTAGATGGAATTTATGTGGTGTTATACACTACCTAAACAAACAAATACAATACACACAAAAATAGCGGGCTAGACTTTACGAGTTCTAGCTCGCTATTTCTTTGCCTTTTCTTATGTTTCATAGTATCTTTTGCTAGTTAAATTTATGTAGAATAGCAAATATGGGTCAAGATGGTAAGTATGGGGACTTTTTTCCACATGGTAGTGGTTCAGATATAGGTCCGAAGAAAAAAAAGAAGAAAAGGAGAAGCTCTTCTCGCTCAAGTAGTTCCTCAAGTTCAAATTCTTCCAGTTCTGGAGTGAAACGAAAGCGAAAGAGACGGAGTAGTTCCTCAAGTTCTTCGCGTCCAAGTTCTAGCTCCCAAAGAAAGCGTCGCAAGCGTTCATTCTCAGAAAAAGCAAGTGAGGGTAGTTGGGCTAAGACGTCGAAGACTTCTAGCTCAAGCAGTGCTAGTGCTTCGAGTTCTGGTAAAAAAAAGAGACGTAAAAAAAGGTCAAATGTCGAGTTTGATAAAGCATTTAAGAGAAACTCAGGACAAGATAGCTCTAATTTTAATGAAAAGTTTTCAGCCAAAATAGCCAGTTTAAACTTGTCTCGTTTTGCGATAGAACCTGAAAAATTTCTAAAATATTTTGTCATTATTATGACAATCTGTATTTTTTGGCTTGGGATAAGGGGAGTCCAAGCCAGCATTGCTTTACGTAAGGTAAATGCTGGGGTACCAGCATTACAAACTGCATTTTCAAAAAGTGATACTACTGCAATAACAAATCAGTTAAACACTATGAAAAAATCAGCTAAGAGTGCACATAGTGCTACTAGTGATCCTATTTGGCGTTTGGCGAAGTATACCCCATTAATTGGTGCTAACTTTGCAGCTGCCAGTGCGGTATCAGATGTCGCTTATGCAGTTACTAACCCTATTAACCAAGATTTAACAGATAAGATTGCTAATTATCAGACTGTATTTGAGCCAAAAGATGGAAAGTTTGATATTAATGCGATTAAAGACCTATCTCAACAAGTGTCCCCAATCGCTAACGATACTGCAAACAGTACCGCAGAAGTAGCTGTAATCAATCCTGATAGTTTAATTGGTCCAGCAAGGCAACCATTTACTGAAGCTCAAGCAAAGATCGCGCCGTTAGGTGTTCAAGCTAAAAACCTAAGTACTACGCTAAAGCTATTGCCAGATATGTTAGGAGCTAGTGGTGAACGTAACTATCTGGTGGTTAACCAAAACAATGCCGAGTTGCGAGGTTCTGGAGGGCATCCAGGTTCCTTTACTTTATTAAACGCTAATCAAGGTGTAGTAAAAGTCGGTAATCAGTATACTCCAAGCGATTTTAAAGAGTTAACAAACCCAGTTTCGGTAGATAAGACATTTGCTGCTACTTTCAGTCCAAATATGGCAAAAGATATGATTGTCTTTAACTTAAGTCCAGATTGGCCGACCAATGGCAAGCTTGCACATGATATTTTTAAGCAAGATAAAGGCACGGATGTTGATGGAGTAATTGGTGTTGACCCTACTGCTCTTTCATATATCCTTGGTGCGACAGGACCAGTGAATGTTGATAGTGTTGCTGGATTACCTAGCCAAATTAATTCTAAGAATGTGGTGAAAGTACTACTTTCCGAAGCTTATAAGAACACTACTCCAGCACAACAAGATGATTATTTTGGGAAAGTTTCTGATCAAGTATTTAACCAGATTGCTACAGGTAAATTTGATGGAGGCAAACTCGTAGAGGAATTAGGTAAAGCCGCTGACGAAAACCGATTATTAGTTTGGTCTAATTCTGATCCTGAACAACAACTTCTTGACGGTACTATGGTCGCTGGTGATGTTATGCAACCAGCACAAGCACCAGCAGCAGCTATGTATGGAGTGGCAATTAATAACGTACAGCAGTCTAAGATGGATTACTATCTTAAAGATTCAATACAATTGGCACAAGCCGGATGTGGTACAGATAAAGGCAATGTAACGGTAATGAATTATACAGTTACGAATACTTTAGCTGCTAATCCAAACTCACTGCCAGAATATGTTACTGGTAGTAAGTCAATATCTACTCCAGGTTTTGTCAAAGGTGAGTTATACGATAAGTACACTTTCTATGCGCCAGCTGATAGTAACTTTATGTCAGTTAAAGTTGATGGCAAAGATGCTCCTGTAGCCCTAAATGAGATGGGTAATATTCAGACTGCTTCAGTTACATTACATACTGAGCCAGGGCAAACACATAAAGTAGCGATGTCATTTTCTGGAGTAGACGTAACCCATAAACCTGGAGTACGCTTAACTCCGACAGTACAAACTTTAGATTCACGAATTCAAGAACCTACGATTGAAGGGACCTGTGGAAAATAAATTTTATATCACCACGCCAATTTACTATGTAAATGATGCACCGCACTTAGGCCACGCATACACTACTGTGGCTGCGGATGTGATAGCACGTTGGAATCGCCAACGTGGCAAAGATGTCTGGTTTTTAACTGGCACGGATGAACATGGCGAAAAGATTATGCGTACTGCGCAAGAGCATCACACTACCCCACAAGAGTGGTGTGATGACTTGGTGGAAGCAAAATGGAAACCACTTTGGGAACATCTAGAGCTTTCTAACGACGACTTTATTCGTACTACTGATAAGCGTCATGAGGCTAAAGTACAAGAATTCGTACAAAAACTTTATGACAAAGGCTATATCTATTCAGGTTCGTTTGAAGGTCCTTACTGTGTAGGCTGTGAAGAATTTAAAGTCGAAAGTGAATTAATTGAAGACGATGGTGAGTTTTTGTGTCCAGTACATAAAAAGCCAGTAGAAAACCTTAAAGAGGAAAACTATTTCTTTAAACTTTCCGCTTTTCAGGATAAGTTATTAAAACTTTATGATGCTAACCCAGAGTATATTACGCCAAAGAGTGCTCGTAATGAAGTAGTGAGCTTTGTATCTGATGGTTTACAAGATTTATCTATTTCTCGTTCCTCTTTTGACTGGGGTGTAAAAGTCCCATGGGACGAATCACAGGTAATTTATGTTTGGGTAGATGCACTGCTTAATTACTGGACTGCATTGTCTGACGATGAAGGAAAACTAGAGAAGTTTTTCCCAGCTGATATGCATGTGCTAGGTAAAGATATTTTGCGTTTCCATGCGGTAATCTGGCCAGCAATGTTAATGGCGGCTGATTTTGAGCTACCTAAAAAGATTGTTACTAACGGTTGGTTGCTTGTCGGTGGTGAAAAGATGAGTAAGTCTAATTTAACTGGTATTTCACCATATGACATCACTAGTCACTTTGGTGTAGATGCTTACCGTTATTACTTTATGCGAGCATTAGCATTTGGCTCTGATGGTTCATTCTCATGGGAAGATTTTACTGCACGCTATAACGCTGAGTTAGCAAATGGTTTAGGTAACTTGGCTTCTCGCGTTTCTGCAATGATCATCAAGTATTTTGATGGAATCTTACCAAAGCCAAGTAAAGAAACTTCACGTGAGATGCAAGTTGAAAGTGTGATTATCGAGGCTATCGAAAATGCAGAAATTGCAATTGATGAAGCTAAGATTAACGAAGTTCTAGCTGCAATTTGGACTATTGTTGACGAGCTAAACCTATATATCACTGAGCAAGAACCATGGAAACTAGCAAAAGACGATTCTGAAGATACTCAAGCTAAGCTAGCAACTACACTATATACCGCTGCTGACGGTTTGCGTATTCTTGCTGTATTGTTGCATCCATTTATGCCAGCGGTTACCGCACGCTATTGGAGGAGCTTAAGCATTGATGAAGATATTGCTGACCAGCGTATTGAGAACTTAATGGCAACTCACAATAAATTAGTTCCAGGCGAGCAGCAAATTTCAAAGCCAAAACCGTTGTTCCCACGTTTGGAAAGCGATAAGTAACGATGAAATTAGCACCATTGCCAATTCCGTTACCTGCACCAGTAATTGATAATCATACCCATTATGATATGGTGCTGGAAAATCCAGATAAAGAGCTTAAGGTAGCTTTGGATGAGGCAGAATCAGTAGGCGTAAGCAAAATCGTCCAGGTTGGCTGTGATGTGGCGGGCTCAAAGTGGTCAGTTTGGGCTGCTCAGCATGATCCACGCGTGGTTGCTGCAGTTGCGATTCATCCTAATGAAGCTCCAATCTTAGCAGAACAAGGAAAGCTTGATGAGTCATTAGCTGAAATTGAAAAATTAGCTCAAGAACCACGAGTTGTCGCTATCGGTGAAACTGGTTTAGATTACTTTCGAACTGGTCCTGAAGGAATAACTGCGCAAAAGGCAGCTTTTAAAAAGCATATCGAGCTTGCCAAGAAATACGGCAAGACTTTACAGATTCATGACCGTGATGCCCACGACGATATTGTGGGAGTACTGCAAGAAGTCGGTGCTCCGGAACGCACAGTATTCCATTGCTATTCTGGAGACGGCAAGTTAGCTGAAATTTGCAATGAAAATGGCTGGTATATGTCATTTGCTGGTACTGTAACTTTTAAGAATGCACCTAATATCCGTGAAGGATTGCATACTGCTAAACATGAGCTAATTCTTTGTGAAACAGATGCGCCATTTCTATCGCCACATCCGTACCGTGGCAAGAAGAACTCTAGCTACATGAGTGCGGTAACAGCGCGTTTTATTGCTGAAGAACTGAATGTTGATGAAAAAGAAATGTGTGAACAGCTGTATCAAAATACAGTAGCTGCCTATGGGGAGTGGGATGCCTAAAAATTCTGGGTTGCTAGGTCCGATTGAAGTACGAACTCTTGCGACTGAGTTAGGAATTACTCCTACCAAAAAACTAGGTCAAAACTTTGTTATTGATCCAAACACCATCCGAAAAATTGTCGAAATTGGCAAAGTTGCTGCTGAAGATATTGTCTTAGAAGTAGGTCCAGGACTTGGCTCATTAACTTTAGGGTTGTTAGCTAAATCTAATGAAGTGCTAGCAGTAGAGTTAGATGGTAAATTAGCTAAACAATTACCAATTACGGTAAAAAAGCAGTTACCTAAGGCTGTCAATAATGTAAAAGTAATACATAAGGATGCGGTTAGAGTTACCGAGTTACCAAATGAACCAACTGCATTTGTGGCAAATTTACCTTATAACGTAGCAGTACCTATTTTCTTAAATATTTTAAAGCGTTTTAGCAGTATTACTCATGGCGTCGTTATGGTGCAAAAAGAAGTCGCAGAGCGTTTGACCGCTAAACCAAATAATAAAGTATATGGAGTTCCGACGCTAAAAGCTTCTTGGTACGCAGATTTAAAATACGCTGGAACTGTAGGAAAAAATGTTTTTTGGCCAGCTCCGCGTATTGATTCAGGGTTGGTATTTTTTGAGCGTAATGATAGTCCATATCCTGAGGAAATTCGAGATTCAGTATTTGAACTGATTGATATGGCTTTTTCACAACGTCGAAAAACTATTCGTACGGCAATTAATAATTGGAATAAAAAATATCCTAAGCGAGAGATTAGTAGCTCTGATTTAAAATTAGATTTTAGTAAACGCCCCGAACGACTTACGTTAGCGGATTTTGTAGCAATAATTGAGGCGGCAAACGATGCAACAGCTTAATAAAGTAACGGCTAGTGCGCCAGGTAAAGTTAATTTAAGCCTAGGTGTCGCAGAATTACGTGATGATGGTTATCATGAATTAGACAATGTTTTTCAAGCAGTTAATTTACGTGAAACTATTACCTTAACAAGAGCTGAAAAAATGAAAATTACTATTGGGGCAGCTTCAGGAATAAATATTTCAGAAGTTCCACTTAATGAAAGTAATTTAGCATATAAAGCTGTAGCCAGAGTCGCTAACTTAGCAGAAAATCCTAGCAATGTGCATATTCATATTCATAAGGAAATTCCAGTAGCAGGTGGGATGGCAGGAGGTTCTGCTGATGCTGCAGCTGCTCTTTTAGCGGCAAATGCTTTATTTGGCGCTAGACTTAATAGAGCACAATTTATCTATCATGCAGCACAATTAGGTGCAGATGTACCTTTTGCATTGCAAGGTAATACTGCTAGAGGGTTTTCAAAAGGTGATCAGTTAGTTGATGTAATTTGTCGTTCAAGCCTTAATTTTGTTATGGTTACTGATGAAAATGGACTTTCTACTCCAGAGGTCTTTAATCGTTTCGACCAAATAACGAAAACAGATCATAGGGCGTTCGATCCTACAAAATTATTGCAAGCTTTACAAAGTGCTAACCCTTATGAGGTCGCAGAGTGTATGGGGAATGATTTGGAAGCTGCAGCTTTAGATCTTAGACCTGAGCTAAGTGATATTTTGCGTCTTGAACGCACACACCCATCTGTATTAAGAGCAATGGTTTCTGGATCTGGACCAACAGTAATGTTATTGACTCCCAGTGCTGAACATGCAGTAGAACTTTGTGCTGAATTAACAAAAAGAGGGCGTAACGTTATGCAGTGCAATACTCCAGGAATTAGTGCTCGAATTGAGGATAGTGAGTAATGGCGCATCTACTTGGTGCAGAAAATTTGCATTTAGAATACCCTACACAACAGGTCTTCAAATCAGTAAGTCTTGGTGTTGAAGAAGGCGATCGTATTGGTATTGTGGGACGTAACGGTGATGGTAAATCTAGTTTATTAGGATTACTTGCTGGCAAAATTGAACCGCAATATGGACAGGTTACTGCTCGGAAAGACTTGCGTTTTGGGGTCTTAACTCAAGAAGATAATCTTGATGAAGCTAAAACTGCTGGAGCTGAAATTGTAGGGGAACGTGCAGATTACGAATGGGCTTCCAACCCTAAAATTCGAAATGTAATTCAAGGTTTAGTTTCTGATATTTCCCGCGATACCTTAATAAGTGAACTAAGTGGTGGTCAGCGACGTCGAGTAGCTTTAGCTAGGCTATTAGTTAATGACTGGGATTTAATTGCACTTGATGAACCTACTAACCATCTAGATGTTGAGGGTATTGCTTGGCTGGCAAACCATATTAAAAATCGCTGGTCGAAAAATTCTGGTGGTATTTTATTAATTACTCACGACCGTTGGTTTTTAGATGAGATCTGTAATAAGACTTGGGAAGTTCACGATGGCATGGTTGAGCCTTTCGAAGGCGGTTATGCTGCATACATTTTGCAGCAAGTGGAACGGGATAGAATTGCTAAGACTCAGGAGCAAAAACGTCGTAATCTGCAACGGAAAGAATTAGCTTGGTTACGTCGTGGCGCACCCGCACGAACTTCAAAACCAAAGTTCCGTATGGATGCAGCAAAAGAGCTAACTTCTGATGTGCCACAATTTCGCAATCCGCTTGAACTCAAACGCATGGCTGTGGCTCGTCTTGGAAAAACTGTCGTAGACATTGAAGATGTCAGTGTAGCTTTTGATGGTAAGCAAGTTCTAAATGATATTACTTGGCGGTTAGCACCAGGTGAGCGTACTGGGATACTAGGGGCAAACGGTGCTGGTAAATCTACTTTATTAGGTTTGATTTGTAATACTGTAGTGCCAACCTCAGGTCGAGTTAAGACTGGTAAAACTGTAAAGATTGGTTTGCTTGACCAGCAGTTTTCACAATTAAAAGATATTGGAACTGATCGAGTTCGTGAAGTATTAGCTCGGTATAAAACTACATTTAATGTAGATGGCAAAGATTTAACGCCAGCACAATTGTTAGAACGTTTAGGTTTTATTAAAACTCATTTATCATCTTATGTTCAAGACTTATCTGGTGGGCAAAAACGACGTTTGCAGATTTTGATGCTATTACTTGCTGAGCCAAATGTAATTGTGCTTGATGAACCCACTAATGATGTAGATTCAGAAATGCTTTCAGCGTTAGAAGATTTACTGGATTCTTGGCCTGGAACTTTGATAGTAGTTTCTCATGATAGGTATTTGCTTGAGCGAGTAACTGATCAACAATACGCAATTCTTGATAGACAATTACGTCATCTACCAGGTGGCATTGAAGAATATTTACAACTTAGCAAAACTAAAGCTAAGACCGAAAAAGTTGCTGATAAAGCACAAACAGAAAAGCCAAAAAAGATTTCTGGCGCCAAACGTCGGACTATAACTAAAGAAATAGCTGCTATTGAACGTAAAATTGAGAAACTCAATGACAAGATTGAAGTAATACATGTGCAAATGGCTGAACACAATCAAAGTGACTATCCTGGTTTAATGGAATATACCAATAAACTTAATGAACATAAAGATGAAGTTGTTGCTTTAGAAGAACGTTGGCTGGAACTTGCTGCAGAAATTGATGACTAATGAAGATACCAAGATAGATATAACTAGTTATTATTCTGCTTAAAATAACGTATTAATGAACGAACTGCAGCAGTGCCAGCACGGTTTGCACCTACTGTAGATTGTGAAGGGCCAAACCCAATCAAGTAAATACGAGGATCTGCTAGTACTTGGGTATCTTTTACTAAAATCCCACCTTCAGAATTTTGTAGTTGTAATGGTGCTAAATGTTTCAAGTCAGCTCGGAAGCCAGTAGCCCATAAGATTGTGTCTAATTCAGTGAAATTACCATCAACTTCTCTAACGCCTTTTGGTTCAATTACAGTAAACATGGGTCTTCTATTAAGAACACCACGTTCTTTAGCTGCCAGTGCGTAAGGAGTCCAAGGTAATCCGGTATATGAAACAATGCTACGGCTTGGTTTACCTGCTTCAACATCTTCGGTAACTTTACGAATAACTTCACGACCTTCAGTTTCTGGACGAAAGTCACCATCATGGAAGATAGGTTCGTTACGGGTGTACCAATATACGGCACCTACTTGAGAGATTTCTTCCAATTGCTGTAGTGCCGAGATACCGCCACCGACTACTGCGACTTTCTTATCTCTAAACTCTTCATTGGTAAGGTAATCTTTTGTGTGTAGTTGCTTGCCTTGAAAAGTTTCTTGCCCTGGATAGCTTGGTAAAACAGGGTTGTTCCAAGTGCCAGTCGCATTGATGATTGCTTTTGTGTGCCAAATGCCTTTAGAAGTTTTTATAATAAAATCTTCAGTTTGGTTTTTATCGTTAGATACTGAAAATACTGTAACTGGGCGTAGTATTGGTAGTTCAAAATGTTTTTCAAAATCAGTAAAGTAGTTAGGGATAGCTATACGAGCAGGTTCAGCTAGATTAATACTAGGTTTAGGAAAGTCAGGTAGATCGAAAATACCGTTAACAGTTTCCATCCGTAATGATTCCCAACGGTGTTGCCAAGCACCTCCTGGAGCAGGGTTTGCATCAAAAATTATAAAAGTATGATCAGCATGAGGATTCGTTATCGCATTAACAAAACCACGACGTCGTAATTGGTAACCAGCTGAAAGACCTGCTTGTCCTGCGCCGATGACGATGACGGTAGTATCAGGTACTTCATTAGTTTTATCAGTGTTCATGGGTTTGCTATTAACTACCTTTAATTTTGAAATTATACTTTTTTAATTCTTTAATGAATTTAACTATTATCGTTAAATTCTCTCAAGCCTTAAAAATATATCCTATAATTTTTCTGGTTTCCAGTTGTAATTTAGCTAGAAAACCTGAAAAATTTAAGGAAATAGGGCACTACATAGATGGATATAGATGATAACCATGTGAGTAGTTATGGATAGTTAAAACTTACCTTATTTAGGATTTAGTTATTAGCGAACTTTTGCGTATAATGAGATTTGTGCGTTAATGAATAATGCGCGTTCCGCCATAGTGTAACGGCAGCACATCGGCCTTTGAAGCCGCTGGTCTAGGTTCGAATCCTGGTGGCGGAACTGAACTTTCACTAACTGGAGTGTATATGGGACATAAGCCTATAGCAATTGTTCTACTTGCTGCTGGTTCTGGGACCAGAATGAAGTCAAAGAAGCCTAAAGTTATTCATGAAATCAGTGGTTTTTCCATGTTGCAGCATGCATTAGATACTGCTGCAGCTTTAAATCCTGAAAAACTTGTTACTGTCGTTAAGCATGAACGTGATCTTATTGAAGCTCATGTGCTTGATCATAATCCAGATGTGCTAATTGCTGATCAAGGTGATGTCCCAGGTACGGGCAGTGCTGTAGAGGCTGGATTAGATGAGCTTGGTAACTTTGAAGGAACAGTAATTGTTACTTATGGTGATGTACCACTACTTACTAAAGAACTTCTTGAAGAACTTGTAGAGTTCCACGAAGCTGAAAATAGCAGTGCTACAGTTCTTACTTCGGTTATTGATGACCCTACGGGTTACGGTCGTTTAATTCGTGAAGATAACGGTAGCGTATCGGGTATTGTGGAGCATAAAGATGCAACTGAAGACCAACTTAAAGTTCAAGAAGTAAACTCTGGTATTAATGTTTTCGATGCTGAAGCATTACGTGAAGCTCTAGCTGAAATTGGCACAGATAATTCACAAGGCGAAAAGTACTTAACTGATGCTCTTGCTGTGATTAAAGAAAAAGGTAAGCATGTAGCTGCATTCGTTGGTGATGACCCATGGCAGACAGAAGGTGCAAATGACCGCGCCCAGCTTGCTACTTTAGCATTGGAGCTAAACAAGAGAATTTTAAATGAGCACATGAAAGCGGGAGTTACCATTATTGATCCTAACTCTACTTTCATTGATAAAGGTGTAAAGATTGGTCAAGATGTTACTATCTACCCAGGCACTCAAATTTTGGGTAATACGGTAATCGGTAATGACACAAAAATTGGACCAGACACCACTCTTCGCGATATGGAAATTGGTGAAGGTGTAGAAATTATCCGCACCCATGGCTCAGAATCTAAGATAGGAGATGGTGCTAGTGTCGGCCCATTCTCATACATCCGCCCTAAGACTTTATTAAAAGCAAAAGGTAAGATTGGTACTTATGTTGAGACTAAAGGCTCCACTATCGGTGAAGGCTCAAAAGTTCCACATCTTTCATATATTGGTGACGCTGAAATTGGTAAGAATACTAATATAGGTGCTGGCGCGATTACTGCTAATTATGATGGTACTAATAAAAATAAGACAATTGTCGGTGATGATGTAAAAACTGGTTCTGGATCAATCTTTGTAGCTCCAGTTCATATTCAAGATAATGCATATACTGGTGCTGGCGCAGTAATTAAAAAGGATGTGCCAGAAGGCTCGTTAGCAGTTTCAGATTTCAAACAAAGAAATATTGAAGGTTGGGTAGAGTCATCTAACCCTATTACGAAAGGTAAGCCATGAGCAAAACACCAAACTCAGGTGAACGTCGTTTAGTATTAGTATCGGGTCGTGCCCATCCGGAACTTGCTGAACGAGTAGCAAAGGAGCTAGACGTACCGTTATTGCCGACGACGTCATATGATTTTGCTAATGGTGAGATTTATGTCCGTTTTGACGAAACAATACGCGGTGCAGATGTTTTTGTAATCCAGTCTCATCCAGCCCCTATTAACCAATGGTTAATGGAACAGCTCCTAATGGTTGACTCACTGAAACGAGCTTCTGCAAGGTCAATCACTGTAGTATCGCCTTTCTATCCTTATGCTCGTCAAGATAAAAAACATAGTGGCCGTGAACCAATTTCAGCTCGATTAATTGCTGATTTGTATAAAACTGCTGGTGCAGATCGCCTTATGTCTGTTGATTTACATAGTTCGCAGGCACAAGGCTTTTTTGATGGTCCAGTAGATCATCTTTGGGCGATGTCGTTACTTTGCGATTATGTTAAGACTCGTGTTGATTTAGATAACGTGACAGTAGTTTCCCCAGATACTGGTCGTGTCCGAATGTCTGAGCGTTGGGCAGAGTTGTTAGGTGATTGTCCTTTGGCTTTTGTCCACAAAACTCGTGATCATACTCGTCCAAATCAGGCTGTTTCTAACCGTGTAGTAGGTAAAGTTAAAGGCCGTAACTGTATTTTGATTGATGACATGATTGATACAGGAGGGACTATTTCCGGTGGTGTCAAAATCTTGCTTGATGAAGGCGCTAAAGATGTAACTATTGTTGCTACTCACGGGGTGCTTTCAGATCCAGCTACCCAGTGTTTAAAAGAATCTGGAGTGAAAGAAGTAATTGTTACTGATACTTTACCTATTCCTGAAGAAAAACGTTTCGATGGTTTAACTGTGCTATCAATTTCACCGGTAATCTCTGATGCAATTCGTGCAGTTTATGAAGAAGAATCAGTTACTGAATTATTTGACGGTCAAGCATAAGTAAAAAGTGAGATACATTAGTATTTAATGAAGATTTTACATGCCATAAATTGTTTAGATACCGGTGGTGCTGAAAACTTTATCATCGAGCTTTCTAAAGTGATGGGTAAAGCACACAGCGCAGATATTTTGGTGGTAACAAACAGTGAAGATCGTTTAATGTACGATAGGGCCGCCGACCTAGATGTAAAAGTTATTGAATTAAGGCTACCAAATTCTAGGATAATTCAAACCAGAAAGTTTCTTTTTTCTACTAAATTCAGGAAAAAAGTTAAAGAAATACTGGCCGATTACGATGTATTAAATGTTCACTTATTTCCTACACTTTATTACTTTTCTTTGTTTAACGTAATTCCAAAAGTCTTTACTCAACATAATGTAGCTAAAGGCCCACGTTATGACCACTCTATTTTTTTCCCAATTGAGTCATTAATATACCGAAGTTATCAAGAAATTATTACTGTTAGTAAGAAATCTTATGTTTCATTTTCAAATTTCTTAAAAAAACTTAGAGTTAATACGCATATTTCTAATATTCGTAATGGAATATATCATGACTGGTTGATGAGAAAACTAAAAAATACTAAAGAGGCCGGTAAGTTAAATATCCTTAGTGTAGGTAGGCTAGAAGAGCAGAAAAATTATGCCAAATTAATTGAGGCAGTTAAAGATTTACCTGACGTTAAAGTTACAGTATATGGCGAAGGCAACCAGCGCAATAACTTGGAAAAGTTAATTGAAAAATATGGACTAGAGAATAGGTTTTTCCTAAAAGGAAAAAATAAGATTACTCCAGAGTTAATACAAAGCTACGATTGTTTTGTTAGTACTTCTTATTACGAAGGTTTAAGTATCGCTTGGTTACAAGCTATGGCGGCTGGGTTGCCCTTAGTGGTCCCAGAAGTGGCATATCCAGGTGAAGATTTAATAGATCAAACAAAAAGCGGTTTTATCTATACTAATTCTGAAGAGTTAGTGGAGATATTAAAACAATTAACTAATGCTGAAGGTACACAATTAAATTTAATGGGACAGCATGCTATTGCTAAAGTCAAAAATTTTTCAATAGCGGATACGGCTAATGAGTATTTGAAGGTATATCAAAAAGTAATTGAGAACTAAGAATTGACAACTATAGAAGAATCCCTTATTTTTTACCAAGCATTTTATGATAACTGTAATAATCTTTTAATCTTGTAAGTAGTGTTAAATTTTTATGAATTTTATATTTTAATGCCTCTAATTTAAATCTTTTTTTCTCTTGTTTAGTTTTGGTTTCACCAAAGTTAGTATCATATAAGGCAGTTTGACGTAATAAGTGGTTATCAGGAAATAACATTGATTTTAATACGGTAATCTTATATTTCCACGGTGTATTTAATACTAAGACTAGACTAAATATATCTAGTCTTTTACCCTCTGAAAGCATTATCCAATCTTCTGATGGAGTATAACTATCTACTTCCTTATTCAGGCCGTAGGCTGCGGCATAGATAGGTTTCAATGAACCTAGTGCTTCAAGTTTTACTGCTGCATCAAAAAATTTTTCTTCGGTAACTAATTTCGGAAGAGCATCCTTTAAAAATAAGAATTCACGTTCACTTTTTTGTTGTTCTCTTAAAATGTGTAAACCATTAATGACAGCATGGTTAGCTATAGATGGGAATGGCACCTTATGGTGAGCGAATTCAAAGAATTCTTCATCTTTAATAAATTCCTGTAATGCAATATCACCTGCAACTTCCATGCCAGGAAACTGGTCGTGGACATCAATATCACAAGGCCAAGATTTATGTATGAAAGATAGTGAGTGCGGTGCAACCACGTGAGGTGGGTATAGACTTCTATCACTTCTTACTTCCCACCCAAAAGACGTAAATAAATCTCTAATCTTATTCATGTTTTTTGGAGCTATGAAAACATCGACATCACTAGAGATTTTTTCTATTCGTAAACCTTGGTCTGATAATGCTCTGCCCTTGATAAAAATATGTGGAATATTATTTTTAGATAACAAGAAATGCAATTGGGCATAGAGCAATGAAGTGGCTTCTATGATTCGTAAGTTTTCAGCTGTTTCTTTTTCTTGCATACAGTACTATTCTAATGCATTTAATTTATGTGTTATCCTAGTTGAAGTCTCGGCGAGGGAGAAATCCGTTATCGACGCGATGAATTTTAATTTTTCTTTGCGATGTTATACGCCGTGACGGTACTTTAAATTATTTGAAGGAGTCACATGGCAATCAAAGTATCACTAAAAGGTGCACCACGTACCCGTTTTGGTAAAGGAGCGGCACGTCAACTACGCCGCGATAAACAAATTCCAGCTGTAATCTATGGAAAGCGTGAAGAGCCAATCCACGTTAGTATTCCAGCTCGTGAACTTGAAAAGACTGTACGTCATTACAATGCTTTAATTAAACTTGATGTTGACGGTGAAAGTTATCAGGTGTTAGCTCGCGATGTTCAGCGTGATGTAGTAACTCGTGAACTTGAACACGTTGATTTACTTGAGGTAGTTAAGGGCGATAAAGTGCTTGTTAATGTTGAGGTAATTGTTGAAGGTGAAGCAGCGCCAGGTGTAAACGTGTCACTTGAACACCCAACTGTTGCGCTTATTGCAGACGTTACTAATATTCCTGACTCAGTTAGTATCGACATCGAAGGTCGTGAAGTTGGCGACCACGCACTTGCTTCTGATATTGAATTCCCAGAAGGTTCTGAATTCTACGGTGAAGAATCACAGCTAGTAGTTAATATCTCAGCTAAGCGTGCTGTTGAAGATGAGGATGAAGACGCTGAAGAAGCAACTGAAGGTGAAGAAGCAACTGGCGAGGAAGCTTCTGACGAATAATGCAATCTTCAGATTCTTGGTTAATAGTTGGGCTTGGTAATCCTGGGCCCAACTATTCTCATAATAGGCATAATATTGGCTATATGGTTGTTGATGCGATTGCTGATACCAATAACTTAAAATTCAAGAAAAGTAATAAAGCTACAGCTATGGTAGCTGAGTCACGTTTAGGTTATGGTGGTCCAAGGATTATCTTGGCTAAATCACTTAATTATATGAATACTGTCGGGCAGTCAATTACTGCATTAGCTAAATATTATAAAGTGCCATTAGCGCAAGTAATTGTAGTTCATGATGAGCTAGATCTACCTTCAGGAGTTATGAAATTAAAACAAGGTGGTAGTTCAGCAGGGCATAATGGGCTTAAAGATTTAACTAGAGCTTTTAAATCTGAAGGGTATTTGCGTATTAGATTAGGTATCGGTCGCCCAAGGCAGGGTAAAACTGCAAATTATGTGTTGCAAAATTTTTCCAAACAAGAGTCTGAAACTGTTAGTGAATTAATTTCCCGTGCACAAGACGCTATTGCTGATTTGATTAATAGTGGTTTAGAAAAAGCACAAAATCGACATCATGGAGAGAATCCTTAATGAGTACACCTTTTAAGATTATGTTTGTCTGTACTGGTAATATTTGTCGTTCGCCATTTGGTGAGCGAGTTTTACAAGCTGGCTTAGACAAAATTTCACCAAATAAGTTTGAAGTAACAAGCTCTGGAACGTATGGAATGCTTAGTTATGATGGTATGGCAGCCAAATCTGCAGAGCTTGCAGAAAGTTTTGGTGCTGAAGTTAATGATTTCGAGCCACGTCGAATGAATGATCAAATGATTGAAGAAAGTGATTTAATTTTTGGCTTAACTCAAGAACATCGTGCCGAAATTATGTCTAGAGTGCCTAAGGCGACAAGAAAAACTTTTACATTACGAGAGTTTGCTAGGTGTTTAGCGCTTGCGAAACTTCCAGATGCTAAGGATACTTATGCAGCTTGGACTGATCTTGTGTCACAATGTGCTGACTTACGTTCGCAAGTTTCTGTGGAAGCTGAAGATGATGATGTTATTGACCCCTATTCGAGGTCAATGCGTACCTACAAAAAAATGGCATCACAAATTATGCCTGCAATTGATCAGATATTATTTGCTCAAGAAAAATTAATAAAAAGTCTTAAATGACTAATTCCATTTGTAGTTTTATAAATTAAACTGTTAAGATAATACTAAATGCTTGTAATTGCTGAAAGATTTTATGATTGGGGTTCGTGATGAAAGTTAAAGGTTTAGCGGCTTTGTCTGCTTCTACATTGGCGGTCGCGCCGATTGCTGTCGGTGCAGTTGTTCTAGCGCCTGCTGCAGTTGCTGATTATGCACCTGCACCTACTATTAACGTTTATGATCCAGCTAAATGTGTGGGTACAAAAGACGGTAAAGTAGTAATTGCTGGTTCTGCTCATGGGTTTAAGCCAGGTAGCACAGTTAAGATTGAGATTAAAGATGCAAGTGGTAATGTAATTGCCACCAAAGAAGTAGTTGCTAATGCAGATGGTGATGCTGCTTATTCTTTTGAGCTTAATAAGTCTGAGCTTCCAGATGGCGATTACACAGTAGTAGCTACTGGTGTAGATGCAAACGGTAACGCCGCTTCTGCTACAGGAAACTTTAGTATAAATGGTGATACCTGTAGTGAATCAAATCCTACAACGTCACCTACTACAAGCTCTACTACATCAAGTGGCTCAGGAACTAATGGTAGTTCAGGTACCTCAGGTGGATCTGGTTCTGACGGCACAAGCGGTACTTCCGGTAGTTCAGGAGGATCTGGCTCTGACGGTACAAGCGGTACTTCCGGTAGTTCAGGAGAATCTGGCTCTGACGGTACAAGCGGTACTTCCGGTACAACTGGTGAAGCTGGTACAGCTGGAGCTTCAGGAACTACAGGTGCTGCTGGTACGGCTGGAGCAGCTGGAACATGGGGTGCTGCTGGTAAAGCTGGTACGGCTGGTGCTTCAGGAACTGCTGGTGCAGCTGGAACTACAGGCGCATCTGGAACTGCAGCTAAAGGAACTTTGGCTTACACAGGTGCCAGTGACAAGATGGGTATTGTGCTAGCTAGTGGTGCAGCTGTTGCTTTAGCAGGTGTTACTACTATCGCTGTTGCTCGTCGTAGGAAAAACAACGAAGCGTAAGCTTAAATAAACTTTTTAAAATAGGCGTTAGATTTTCTAACGCCTATTTTTATTGTTAAGATGGGTAAATAATGAGTAAATTTACTAAAGCTAATAAATTACAGCATAAAGAAGTACAGGATAAACTATATGCAGAGGAAGATCTTTTAATCTTTATCGATGGCAAAATATATAGGTTAGAAGGTCTAGGAGCAATAATTTGGGATGTGACTAAAGAGCCCAAAACATTTGCTGAGATTACTAAATATATAGTTACTACAGTAGGTGAGCCACCTAATGGAGAAGCGACAGAACTTGTGGTATCTGCTTTAGAAAAATTAATTGAAGCAGAGTTAATAACGATTAGCTAGATTTTAGGATATTAGCGAAATACGCATCTAAAGCTTCTTTTTGAGTCCTTGGAATAAAACCACTTGCTTTAATTTTTGTTAAGTCTAAGGTGCTTTGCAGTGGGCGTGGAGCTACTATTTTATCTTTGAAATATTCATCAGTAGAAATGCCGGTAACTTGGTTTTTACTATAACCAGCACGTTCAAATACATCACTTGCGATATCTGCCCAAGATTGTGGATTACCTTCGTTACTTATGTTGTAAGTGCCATAATTAGCTTTAGTCTCAAGCAAATGGCAAATAGCAGCTGCTATATCGTCAGTGAAAGATAGACGACCTACTTGGTCATTAACTACAGCTGGCTTTATTCCTTTTTCTGCAAGACTTAACATTGTTGTTATGAAATTTTTCCCATCTCCAATAACCCAACTTGTCCTAAGAATATAGTGTTTTTTTGCAGTAGCAGCAACGATATCTCCAGCTGCTTTACTTTGCCCATATACACCTATAGGGGTTAATACTTCATCTTCGGTATGAATTTTTTTTGTGCCATCAAAAACGTAGTCACTAGAAATATGCACTAGGGTTGCTCTAGCAGAATTTACAGAGTTTGCTAGATAGCCAACACCAATAGCGTTAGAATCCCAGCATTCTTGACGACCTTCAGTTTCTGCTAAGTCAACGTTAGTGTATGCCGCGGCATTAATTACAGTCTCGTATTGATTCCAATTAACTTTCTCAATATCTGTTTTTTTAGTGATATCGATTTCCCTGCGAGTTACGAATTCTGCATCAGGCAAACGTTTTTTTAATGCTTTGGCTAACTGCCCGTTAGCGCCTAGGACTAACGTTTTCTTGGGTTGCATAGGAATGACGTCTTTAAGTTTAGGGTGATTTTTATCTTTTTCAGATAATTCTGATTTAGCTAAATCAATAGGCCAGTTAATATTCACAGTTTCATCAGCAAGATTCAAGAAAGTATATTGAGACTGTGCTTCACTGCTCCAATGATCATTAACAAGGTAAGTGTATGCAGTGCCATCTTCTAAAGTTTGGAAAGAGTTGCCAATGCCACGAGGAATAAAAATTGCTTTGCTTGGATCTATAGTAGTGGTAAAAACTTTACCGAAAGTATCTCCTTCGCGTAAATCTACCCAAGCTCCAAATACTGAACCAGTAGCTACAGAGATAAATTTATCCCAAGGTTCAGCATGAATTCCGCGGGTAGTGCCCTTAGTTTCGTTAAAGGAAATGTTGTTTTGGACGGGTTGGAAGTCAGGAAGACCTAAAGATAGCATCTTTTCGCGTTGCCAATTCTCTTTAAACCATCCACGATTATCACCATGTACAGGAATATCAAAAATTAATACCCCTGGAATATCACAAGTGCTAACTTTAAGATCTTTACTAAACTTCATAATAATTACTGACCCTGTCGTTTATATTTAGCTTCAGTTTCTTCTTTATGCGCTAGCCACCAGTCTTTGTTATCCGTATACCACTTGATGGTGTCTTTTATTCCAGCTTCAAAGTCTTTATATTTTGGTTTCCAGCCTAATTCTTTTCGGAGTCTAGCAGAGTCAATTGCGTAGCGCATATCATGACCTGGGCGATCAACTACATGCTCATAGTCTTTTGCATCTTTACCCATTTGGCTAAGGATTAATTCAACTACTTCTTTATTATTCTTTTCGCCATCAGCACCTATTAGATAAGTTTCACCAATTTTACCTTTTTCAAGGATAGTTAAAACTGCAGAACTGTGATCATTTGCATGAATCCAATCACGTACGTTTTCACCTTTACCATAAAGTTTTGGCTTAATGTTAAGTAGGATGTTAGTAATTTGGCGTGGAATAAACTTTTCAATATGTTGGTATGGTCCGTAATTATTCGAACAATTACTAATTGTTGCTTTTACACCAAATGAACGTACCCAAGCTCGTACTAATAAATCAGATCCTGCTTTAGTACTTGAATAAGGGCTTGAGGGATTATAAGGAGTATCTTCAGTGAATTTAGCTGGATCATCTAGTTCCAAGTCACCATATACTTCGTCAGTAGATATATGATGAAAACGAGTATTATGTTTACGTGCGGCCTCTAGAAGTGTGTATGTTCCAATTAAGTTGGTATCAATAAATGGTCTAGGATCTTCAAGGGAGTTATCGTTGTGTGATTCCGCAGCGTAGTGTACGACTGCATCATGCTTGGCGAATAGTTCATCAACGAGTTCTATATCGCAGATATCCCCTTTTACAAAGGTAAAACGTTTTTCATTTAAGTCTCGTAGAGAGTCTTCATTGCCTGCGTATGTTAATTTATCTAAGACAGTTACGTTATAGTTAGTGTTTTCTAATACATAGTGCACGAAATTTGAGCCAATAAAGCCTGCACCACCTGTTACGAGAATATTTTGCATAGTGATAATTTTACTAGATTTATAAAAATATAAAGTAAAGAATTGCTTTAATCAAAGAAAAAATGGAAAATGAGAGTATGAAAGGTATAATTCTTGCCGGTGGAACTGGCTCACGTTTACATCCAATTACACTGGGCGTAAGTAAACAATTAGTCCCTGTTTATGATAAGCCGATGATTTATTACCCATTATCAACGTTGATACTTGCAGGTATTAAAGAAATATTAATTATTACAACTCCACAGGATGCGGATTCTTTTGAGCGTTTACTTGGGGATGGTTCTCAATTTGGTATTGATATTACATATAAACAACAACCATCTCCTGATGGGTTGGCTCAGGCATTTGTCTTAGGTGAAGAGTTCATAGGAGATGATAATGTTGCCTTAGTGCTTGGCGATAATATTTTCTATGGTCCAGGAATGGGGTCAAAACTTCGTCGCTTTAAAGACTTAGATGGCGGCGCCGTATTCGGCTATTGGGTAGCCGACCCTAAAGCCTATGGGGTGGTTGATTTCGATGAAAGTGGTAAAGCACTTTCAGTGGAAGAGAAGCCAGAACATCCAAAGAGTCACTACGCTGTACCTGGCTTATATTTTTATAGTAATGATGTTGTAGAAATCGCAAAAAACCTAAAACCGTCTCCTCGAGGGGAGCTTGAGATTTCTGATCTTAATCAAGTGTATCTAGACCAAGGCCGTCTCCAAGTTGAAATTCTGCCTAGAGGTACTGCTTGGCTAGATACGGGTACATTTGATTCACTTGCAGAAGCAACTGAATTTATTCGTACGGTACAGAAACGTCAAGGTTTATCTGTAGGTTGCCCAGAAGAGATTGCTTGGCGTTTAGGGTTGTTAGATGATGAACAACTAACCGAATTAGCTCAACCATTGCTTAAGAGTGGCTATGGCGAATATTTACTACAAGTTATTAAACAAGGTAGAGATAAAACACTTAGTTAAACTTACTTACAATAGGAAGGAAACTACAATTGGTTTCCTTATTGTAGGGTTTTTAAGTTGTGCATCTGTAGCTTTATGAGTTGATTGTGGTTTATGAATAAGTTTCAAACAAAGTTTATGGCATTGTTAGTAGCTTTATTTTGTTTGTCTTCTTTAGTTCCTGCTTTTGGCGTCGAACAAAGTGCGGAGGGTGAAGTTTCGCATTCTTTTTCCGAATCTTTGAAGACTAGTAAACTAACGTTAGCTCAGTTTAACCAAGCTGGGGAACAGGCTGAAAAGGTAACGGCAAATATCAACACACTGCGTAATGTTCCTGAGTTTGGTGGTGTTTGGTTCGAGAATGCACAGCTCATTATTGGCAGCACTGACCCAAAGAATAAGGTTATAGAGGATTTTGCTAAGCAGGTTAATGCGAAGGTTGTGAAGACTGGATATCGTGATAGCAATGTACAGCAAGTTTTTAATGAGGCTAAAGACAAATTCTCTGGCTATAATGCAATAAGTTATCGTTATGATAATCCAGATACTATGACTATCAGGGTAGCGATGAAGTCCGGTAAAACTGCTGATGTTGCTTCTTTTGGTGAATTACCACCCAATATTAAGGTTGAAGTGGTGCCGATGGAGCAGTTGTCTCAGCTGACTGCTGGGGTGAGTAGTGATTTGGTGGAGCCTGGTGATGTCTTCTACGTTATGCAGCCTGATAGCCTAAAGTCGACTTGCTCTTTTGGTTTCTCCGCAGTTGCTCCGGATGGGTCTAATGCTCGTATTTCTGCTGGACATTGTAAAGAAGCTGCCAAAATTAATGATGTCATTGTGAAAAAGGGGTATAGCACCTTGCTTGACGCAGGGTCTTTTGATGTAGTTAATTTTTCTTCTGATAGCAAGATTCATGCTGATGTAAGTAGTATTAAACTTAAAGACCAAAAACTGCCCAATCCACCGACTATTTCAGCTCATGGAAATGAAGCAGATATTCAAATAACAGGAATTGCAGATCCAATACCTGGTGCACCAGTTTGTAAAAGTGGTAGCTACACAGGTGTTACCTGTGGCAAAATAATTGACATTCGCAGCCAAGATATGAACGAAGGCACTTATATTGATGGTTTTGGCACTAACCTTGACTCATACCCAGGTGATTCAGGTGGTGGAGCATTCATCGGGACGAAAGCTGTAGGTGTCCAAAGTGGTTCCACAGTCGATAATGACACACGCAAACTATTATCGACAAATTTTACAACTCTATCTACAGCTATGAAAGCTCTACCAGGCTACTATATTAAAACTACAGATGAAGCCACATATCCTGTTATAGCTCCTTTGCGAGAAGCATGGCTTAAAAATGGTGGTAAACAAACAACAGGAGATGGCAAGGCACCTCAACAAAAAGTAGGAGATGCAACTATACAGGAGTTTACTAATGGTGAATTTGTTAATTCTAAGTCTGGTACTTACTTCGTAGCGAATAATATTAAAACGCAATGGGATAAAAACGGTGGGTTACAAGGAAAAAATTATGGTGCACCGACTAGTAATGCTGTGACAAAGCATGGAAGCATAACGCAAAACTTTGAACATGGAACCATAAAAATACTAACCAACAAAAACGAATACTATAAACATCAAACACAAAAATACCTAGCAATACTAGCATTAGTTATAATCATAGTCTCTGGTAGTATTTACAAGCTGAGAAAAACAAAGAAGCTTGGGTTGAAGAAACGTTAATGCCGTTAGTGTGTATTCTTGGTGGTTAGTTAGCTATCCAAATTAGTTAAATTTTATTTACACAATTTGGTCGTTTACCCGCTCTTAGTATTATCCAAAAATGTCCGAACCTTCATACCCGAAGGTTCGGACATTTATTTTTACAAAATTTATAGTTAGTAAGATAATTTTATATTTAGGCTGATTAGTTGTTTAGTCCTTGGATTTGCAACTGGAAAGCTTTTTGTAAGAATGGTGCTGCTGCTTCTGCTACTTTTGGACCTACTAACGGAATATGGCATTCTACCTGTCCATTAACTTCATACTGGGTGTTTTCGCCCTGCGCAGTTAAACGTTGATTACCGTCAACCTGTAGTGGTACGCCATCAGCTGTTACGGTAGTTTGTGCCTGGCGGTTGCCATTAGCATCAGGAGCAGACCAATTGTCAGTCTGAGTAAGAGTGATAGTGTCACCTACAATTGACTGTGCAGCACTTGGTAATTCGGCAGAGCTTGCTTGACGGACAGTAGTAACTGAGAAGCTAGAGTTTACATCACCTTGAACGTCGAAACTAGCTAGAGTGGCACCAGCTTGAGTCGTAGTAGCTTGAGCATATTCCTGGCTAACTATACGGTTGATGATATCAGTTACATTTTTATTGATGGTTGCAGATTCTGCAATTTGATTCATATTATTTTCCTTAGATTTGTTTGTTTTAAACTACCTATAAATAGCGATCTAGACCATGGTTTTCAATGGAAGTTACGATATTTTTAACTTCTTGAGAATGTTGACGAGTAGTGACTAGAAGTGCGTCATCTGTATCCACAATAACTATGTCTTCTAAACCGTAAGTAGTAATCATTCGTTTACTACGAGATACGATAATGCCACTAGTTTCTTTCGCCATTACGCGCTTTGGATCACCAAGCACTGTAGCATCATTACCTTTTTCGTTAAGACGAGTTAATGAATCAAAGTCACCTACATCGTCCCAATCGAAGTTACCGGCAATCATTACTACATTTCCAGCTTTGGCTTCAGGCTCAGCTACTACATAGTCGATTGCGATTTTTGGTAATGTTGGCCAAATTTTATTTAAAACTTCTTCACGTTTCGGGGTATCCCAACTATCAGCAATAGCCATAATGCCTTTGTATAGCTCTGGATTATCACGTTTAAAAGCATCAAGCATAGTTTCAGCTTTTGCCACAAACATACCGGCATTCCAACGATAACGACCGGAAGCCACATATTTTTTAGCAGTTTTAATTTCTGGTTTTTCTACGAACTCTTCTACATGGTAAGCCCGTTTAGCATTTGATTGTTTAAGTGGTTTGCCTTGTTTTATATAACCAAAACCAGTTGATGGGAAACTAGGTTTGATTCCTAGTGTCACAATATAACCCTTTTCAGCAACTATCAGTGCTTCTTTCATTGCTCGATCAAACAAGCTTTGACTTTTAATTACATGGTCTGCGGCAAAAGAACCTACTATTGCTTCGGGATTACGTTTATAAACGATGGCAGTAGCTAGACCGATTGCAGCTGCTGAGTCTTTTTGTTCACTTTCTAAAACTAGATTCTCATCTTTGAGATCAAAAAGTTGCTCACGGACAGCCCGTTCGTGTTTAACTCCAGTGACGACCATAATGTTATCGTCAGTTAGTTTTGCTAAACGTTTCCATGTGCTTTGTAAAAGAGATAGCCCTTCGCCCGTTAAATCATGAAGAAACTTGGGAGCTCCTGCACGAGAGAGTGGCCAAAGACGTGAGCCAATACCACCAGCAGGTATAATTGCGTAAAAATTAGGATTTTTCCTGTTCATGTATCAAGTTTAACGGTTTAATAACTAAAACTATGTTTTAACACCTTTAGTACGCAGATAGCGTAAAATAAACAGAATGAGACTCGCTCTGTTGCAACAAGAATTGGCAAAACATAACGTATTTAAAAATTACTTTGAACAAGCACACCATGCTACTAAATTTAAGGTAGTTCCTGGGGCTGTGGCGCCAACGACTGCTTACCATGCACAAAAAACATCAGGTCCATTACTTGTGGTTACTGCGACCACTCGTGAGGCAGAGATGGTGCATGCTTCTTTACTAGATTTTGTGGCTGAAGATGAGTTGCAATTTTTCCCGAACTTAGAGACATTACCACACGAAAAAATATCACCTAATTCTCAAACTATTGCACAGCGTATGAAGGTTATTCAGCAGTTAAAGTCAAAAAAAGTCTCAGTTATTGTGTCTCCTATTAGAGCTATTGCACAAAGTATGCCTACTACTTTGGCAGAGCTAGGTTCAATTGATTTGACACAAGGCAAAGATTTTAATATGGATGAGTTAATCCTACGGGTGTTAGATTTTGCTTATGCTCAAGTTGATATGGTTACCAGTCGTGGCGAGTTTGCTGTTCGTGGTGGCATTATTGATATCTTTCCACCAAACTTGGAGTACCCAGTTCGGTTGGATTTCTTTGGCGATGAAGTAGATAGTATTAGATATTTCACCGTAAGTGACCAGCGCTCAATACCAATCTCCGAAGTTCCAGAGTTAGCTAAATTAAGTATTGTGCCCTGTAAAGAAATCTTACTTGATGATAGAGTACGAGCACATGCAAAATCGTATATTGAACGGTTTCCTGCTGCTAAGAGCATGTTAGAAAAACTTAGTGAGGGTATCCCAGTTGATGGGATGGAGTCCTTATTGCCGCTACTAAGTACGGAAATGGGTTATTTTGTTGACTATCTACCCAAAGATAGTCATTTGGTTTTTGTAGAAGATGAAAAAATTAAAAATCGTGCTTTAGATTTACAACGTACCAGTGAGCAATTTTTAGCAGCTTCATGGAACTATGCTGATGATGAGAAATCAGCACCTGTAGATATTCGAGAGAGTTTAGCTACTGCACATTTTTTAAGTTTTTCAGAATTACTTGAGCATATAGACCAAAAACATCTAGATTATTGTTCGTTAAATGCCTTGAATACGGAAAAAGAATTTAATTTTAGTACGCCGATTGTTAAAACTGGTGATATTTCAGAAATTGCTAATCAACTGCGTCAATTCTTGAAACAAAATACTGTAGTAGTTTCTTGTCAATCACAAGGTGCTGCTGCCAGATTAGCAGAGAGTTTTACGGAACAAAGAGTTAATGCGCAAAGTGTGGAGAAAATAAAAATTAAAGCTCCCTATATCCAATTTATTGCTGCGGAACAAAGTAACTCTTGGTCATGTTTAGATGCTTTTATTGTAGTGCTTACTGAGTATGACATTCTAGGTAAGCGAGTTACTAAACATGAGCACAAACGTAAAATCCGACGCCGAGTTAAAAATGCTGTGGATCCATTACAGCTTAGTAAAGGTGATTATGTAGTACATCAACAGCATGGTGTGGGACGTTTTATTGAGATGGTGCAACGTAAAGTTGGGGTAGGCCTCCAAAAAGCTACTAGAGAGTACTTAGTAATTGAATACGCGTCAGGACGTCGAGGTAGACCGAACGACAGGTTATTTGTGCCTGCAGATCAATTAGATCAGCTTTCTAACTATGTTGGTGGGGAAAAGCCAACTTTAAGTAAAATGGGTGGTTCTGATTGGGCTAAGGCTAAATCTCGAGCTCGTCGAGCAGTTAAAGAAATTGCGGGTGAGTTAATTAGGCTTTATTCTGCACGTAAGGCGACTAAAGGTTATGCTTTTGGTCCTGATACTCCATGGCAGCAAGAGCTAGAAGATTCTTTCCCATATGCTGAAACTATTGATCAATTACAAAGTATCGAAGAAGTTAAACGTGATATGGAAGCCCCAACTCCAATGGATAGGCTAATTTCTGGTGATGTGGGTTATGGTAAGACAGAGGTTGCAGTGCGTGCAGCTTTCAAGGCAGTTCAAGATGGTAAACAAGTTGCAGTTTTGTGTCCGACCACTATTTTGGTGCAACAACATTTAGAAACTTTCATTGATAGGTTCCGTGGATTTCCAGTGCGAGTGGCTTCACTTTCACGTTTCCAAACTACCAAACAAGCTGAACGTACGATGAACGACATTGCCGCAGGGACAGTAGATGTGATTATTGGTACGCACAGATTATTAAGTAAGAATGTCCGCTTTAAAGATTTAGGGTTAGTAATCGTTGATGAAGAACAGCGTTTTGGAGTGGAACATAAAGAGCAGCTTAAGAAAATGCGTACGAATGTAGATGTCTTAGCAATGAGTGCCACTCCTATTCCAAGGACTCTAGAAATGGCTGTTACTGGCATTAGAGAAATGTCTTCACTTGCAACACCACCGGAAGAACGCCAGCCAGTATTAACTTATGTTGGTGCCTATTCAGATGATCAAGTTATTGCTGCTATCCAGCGTGAAATGATGCGTGAAGGTCAGGTTTTTTATGTCCATAATCGTGTTAAAAGTATTGAAGAGACTGCAAGTAAAATTTCACGGTTAGTTCCAGATGCTCGTATTGCAGTAGCTCACGGCAAGATGAGTGAAAAGCAACTAGAGCAGATTATTATTGATTTTTGGGAGCAGAAGTTTGATGTGCTTGTCAGCACCACCATAATCGAGACTGGACTTGATATCTCCAATGCAAATACTTTAATTGTGGAACATGCTGATAAGTATGGCTTATCGCAGTTACATCAGTTGCGTGGGCGTGTAGGACGTAGTCGTGAGCGTGCTTATGCATATTTCCTTTATGATGGGGAACGCGAGCTTAAAGAAACTGCTTTTGAGCGTTTAAAAGCAGTGGCAACTCATAATGAGCTTGGTGCAGGTATGCAACTTGCGATGAAAGACTTGGAAATTCGTGGTGCAGGTAATTTACTTGGGGCAGAGCAATCAGGGCATATTGCAGGTGTGGGTTTTGACTTGTATTTACGAATGGTAGGTGAGGCTGTGGCGACCTATCGTGGTGAGAAACAAGAAAAAACTCCAGAACTTAAAATTGAATTACCAGTTAATGCAAATATTCCTGATAGTTATATTGATGGCGAGCGCTTACGCCTAGAAGCCTACAAAAAGATTGCTGCTGCTAATAAAATGACAGAAATTGTCTTAGTACGTGAAGAGTTAGAAGATCGTTATGGTGCATTGCCAGAACCAGTCCAAATGCTTTTTAATGTAGCTCAACTTCGTTTAACAGCTGCACAATATGGAGTTTATGAAATCATCAAAATGGGACAAAGAATTCGTTTTGCACCGATGTCTCTTACCGAATCAAAAGAGATGCGTGCGAAACGGCTATATCCAGGTATCGTTATCAAAGATGATTTTATTTTAATTCCAATGCCAAAAGCAGGTTTTGGTAAAGAGCTTGCAGGTGAAGATCTTTTGGCTTGGTGTGTAGAAGTTTTAATTGCTCTTTGCGGAGAATAGAATCTTGATCTAAACGTACATAATTGCTCAAAACAAAAAGCCCGTAAGGAAGTAAAATCCTTACGGGCTTTGTATTCATTTATATGGAAGAGAAGAAAAATTTAGTAATCTGAAGTTGACTCTTTGCCTGATACGATATCGACACCAGCACTTGCACCTAGTCTAGTTGCACCAGCTTCGATAAGTGCATCAGCATCTGCTTTGCTGCGTACTCCACCTGAAGCTTTAACACCCATATCTGGACCTACAGTATTACGCATCAACTTGATATCCTCAACAGTAGCTCCGCCACCATTGAAACCGGTAGAAGTCTTAACGAAATCTGCACCAGCTTCTTTTGCAGCTTCACAAGCAAGAACTTTTTGCTCATCATCTAGCATTGAAGTTTCGATAATAACCTTAAGGATTGCATCACCTTCATGAGCAGCATCAGCGACGGATTTAATATCAGAGACAAGTTTTTCTTGATCGCCTGCAATCGCAGCAGCCATGTCGATTACCATATCAACTTCGTTAGCACCGTCTTTGATAGCTTGTTTAGTTTCGCAAACTTTGCTTTCAGTGCTAGTAGCACCTAACGGGAAACCGATAACTGTACAAGTTAAAACTTTGCTACCTTTAAGTTCTTTAGCTGCAGTTTTAACCCATACTGGGTTTACACAAACTGAAGCAAATTCATATTCTTTTGCTTCATCACATAGTTCAATGATTTGTGCTTTAGAAGCATTTGGCTTCAATAAAGTGTGGTCAATATAAGAATTAAGTTTCATTTTATACTCCTAGAACTTTTGAAAGTTCAGTTTTAATTTCATCCAGTTGTTTTGCTGCAGTTTCACGGGCAGTATCCAAAGAACCATCCTTGCTATCAGTGATAACTTCTAGATAGCACTTAAGTTTTGGCTCGGTACCTGAAGGCCTAATAATTACGCGAGTACCATCTTCGCAGTAGTATGCAAGACCATCAGTCGGTGGTAAATTATTAGTTGGTTTTAACAAATCACGGCTTTCAGTTACTTTAGATCCAGCAATAGTAGTTAAGGGTTCACTACGTAGTTGCTTCATCATGTCTTGAATCTGACTTAGCTCAGTAACACGAATTGAAAGCTGGTCGCTAGAGTATAGACCATACTTCGTGTAAAGCTTATCTAAAGTACCCCAAAGGTCAGTGCCTTTTGACTTAGTGAAAGCCGCCATGTGTGCTGCAAATAATAACGCACTTGTACCGTCTTTATCATGCACATAATCTGGGTCAGTACAGTAGCCTAAAGCTTCTTCATACCCATAGCTAAAGCCTTTAAGGCGTGGAATCCATTTGAAACCAGTTAGAGTTTCATGGTGCTCTGCGCCATAATCTTTGGAGATTACACCTAGCATGCGTGAAGAAACGATTGAGTTTGAAAGGACCAATTTAGTAGGATCTTCAGTATGGGCTAGTAAGCGCCAACCAAGTAGCGTACCTAACTGATCACCACGGAACATAATCCACTGACCATCTTTTTCTAATGCAATGGCAGCACGGTCAGCATCTGGATCATGTGCCAGAATAATATCTGCATTTTCTTCTTTAGCAGTAGCAATAGCTAAAGATAGTGCACCTTTTTCCTCAGGATTTGGGAAAGATACGGTAGGGAAATTAGGGTCTGGATTATCCTGTTCCTTAACCACAGCAACTTGCTCAAAACCAGTCTTTTCAAGTACTGCACGGATTACGGGTGAACCCACGCCATGCATTGCTGTATAGACAATCTTAAGATCTTTATGAAAATCTGCTTTGTTTACTAAAGAAGCTGCACGTTCAACATAATCAGTAATAATTGATTCTGGAACTTCTTCCCAACCAGAGTCTGCAAGTTCAATCTTGCTTAAATCTATAGCATCAATTTCTTCAGAAATTTCTTTATCTGCAGGTGGTACGATTTGTGAACCGTTACCAAGTTCATCTGTGAGCTGGTTACCTAAGTACACTTTGTAGCCATTATCAGCTGCTGGATTGTGACTTGCTGTAACCATAATTCCGATATCAGTCTTAAGTTTTCGTACAGAAGAAGCTAGCACAGGAGTTGGCAATTCTCGTGGCATCAAGTATGTTTTGATACCAGCAGCTGTCATAATTTGTGCACTTTCTTTAGCGAAAATCTTTGAATTATGGCGACCATCATAGCCGATAGCGACACTCTTGTCTTTAGCGCCTAATTTACTTTTCGCATAGTTTGCAAGCCCTGCAGCAGCTTTTCTAACTACTAGACGATTCATGCGGTTGGGACCAGCAGCCATTTCAGCACGAAGACCGGCAGTGCCAAATTCTAGAAATCCAGAAAAGCGATCATCAAGTTCCTTTTGGGCATCTTGATCAGTTTCAGCTTTTTCTACTAATTCTTGTAATTCAGCTTTAGTCTGTGCATCTGGATCTAATTCAATCCATTGCTTGGGGGTTAGATTTGTCATGACTCCTCCTTAAGCCTTAGCGACAATCTCTGCTAAAAGTTTACTAATGCGTGGACCAGCAGCCGCTCCAGCATCGATTACCTCTTGGTGGCTCAGTGATTCATCTGAGATACCTGCACCTAGGTTTGTAACTAGGGAAATACCAAATACTTCCATGCCAGCATCGCGGGCTGCAATTGCTTCAAGAGTAGTTGACATACCTACTAGATCTGCACCCAAAATTTTAGCCATCCGCACTTCTGCTGGAGTTTCATAATCTGGACCAGGGAATTGGATATAAACACCTTCGGTTAAGCTAGCGTCAATTTCTTTTGCTACTTTTCGAACTCGTGGTGAATATAAATCTGTTAAATCTACGAAGTTAGCACCTTTAAGGGGAGTAACTCCAGTATTGTTAATGTGATCACTAATTAGTACTGGAGTGCCAGGTTTACAGTCTTTATTAGTAGTACCGCAACCATTAGTAAGAACTACGAGCTTACAACCAGCTGCTGCAGCAGTGCGAACGCCATGAGCTACAGCATCTACACCTTTACCTTCGTAAAAATGAGTACGACTACCAAGTACTAGTGCATGTTTACCTGCATTATCACCTTTTGTGATTTTAATTGAACGGATTGATGCATTGTGCCCAGCGACTGCAGGAGCAGAGAATCCTGGGATGTCAGCAGCGTTAAGATTTGCAACTTCTTCACCTATGAGTTCAGCGGCTTCTCCCCAGCCAGAACCTAGAACAAGGGCAATATCGTGGTTCTCTATCCCAGTTTTAGTTTTAATGTATTCCGCGGCTTTGCGGGCAATCTCTTGCGTATCATCTATATTATTTTCCATATCTAATATGGTAACAAATCCGTGTTAAATGTACCATGAGAGCAATTAGCAATACAATTGAAGTATGGTAGCAAAAAAACAAATTCATATTGTAGTATTGGGCGGTGGCCCAGGTGGCTATGAAGCCGCACATTCTGCTGCACGGTTAGGTGCAAAAGTAACATTAATAGAGCGTCAAGGTATTGGCGGTTCTGCAGTTTTAAGTGATGTAGTACCGTCAAAAACTTTAATTGCGGCATCAGATTTGATTGCTAAAGCAAAAGAAGCTCAAACTATGGGCTTGCTTAAAGAAGGCCAGACTCTAAATATTAATGGTAAAACTCTTACTGAAGTTAATCAGCGGTTAATTGCTTTGGCAAAATCTCAATCTGAAGATATTGAAAATGATATTAAGAAGTATGGGGTTGAAGTCATCAAAGGCGAAGGTAGGCTTATTGACTTACATACTATTGAGGTAGACATAGAATCTGGTGGCACTATTAAACTTGAGGCAGATTATATTTTACTTGCAGTTGGTGGTTCACCACGTGAGCTTGATTCTTCAAAGCCAGATGGTAAGCGGATCTTTAACTGGACTCAGTTGTACACAATGACAGAGCTACCAGAGCATTTAATTGTAATTGGATCCGGTGTAACCGGTGCAGAATTTGCTTCAGCTTATACGGGACTAGGGGTTAAAGTTACCCTGATTTCCTCACGTGCTCAGGTACTTCCTGGAGAGGATTCTGATGCTGCAAAGGTATTAGAGGAATCGTTAGGGCGTCGTGGTTTGCGAGTAGTTCCTTCCTCACGTGCAGAAAAAGTTGAAGCTACAGATGGTGGAGTAACTGTTACTTTAACGAATGGTTTAACTGTTGGAGGTAGCCATTGTCTGGTGGCAGTTGGTGCTATTCCAAATACTGCAGGATTAAATCTGGAAGAAAATGGTATTGAGTTATCAAAGAGTGGGCACATCGAAATTGACTCAGTATCGCGTACCTCTGTTTCACATATCTATGCTGCTGGCGACTGCACGGGAGTATTCCCACTAGCTTCAGTTGCAGCGATGCAAGGCCGAGTAGCAGTAGCGCACATTATGGGTGATGCAGTTAAACCACTTGATTTAAGTAAAGTTGCTTCAAATATTTTCACTAATCCAGAAATTGCTTCAGTAGGTATAACTGAGAAAGATATTACTGAAGGTACGGTATCAGCTGATGTATTTAGTTTGCCACTTGCAAATAACGCGCGTGCCAAAATGTTAGATATTTCTGAAGGTTTTGTGAAACTATTTGCTCGTCGTGGTTCAGGAACAGTTATTGGTGGTGTGGTAGTAGGGCCAAGCGCTTCTGAGCTAATTTTCCCAATCGCACTTGCAGTTACGAATAGGTTAACTGTGGATCAGCTTGCAGAGACATTTACTGTATTCCCATCACTTTCTGGTTCTATTACTGAATCTGGGCGTCGTTTACATAAGAAACTTTAGGTTATTAGCTTTGCATTATATGCAGTATGTTTTAGCAGTTTCAGTATATTTAAACACACCGAAACTGCTAAAACATACTGAAACTGATTAAGAAGCTTAGCTATATTCATCAACTTTCCAAAAGTCAGTAATATCAAGTCCAACTTGGGTAAATAGTTTAGTAAGAGTATTAACACTAATGCCCACTACATTATGTGGGTCGCCTTGAATCTCTTTAATAAATGCAGCTCCTAAGCCATCGATGGTAAAAGAACCAGCGACTTCGAGAGGTTCCTTACTTGCCACATATTTTTGAATCTGACTTTCAGTCATGGAAGTAAAAGTGACTATGGTGGAGTTGGTAACGCCAATTGAATTACCTTTATAACATAACCAATGCCCGGTATGTAAAACCCCAGAAGTGCCTTGCTGAGCTTTAATGCGCAAAATTGCATTTTCAGCTGTATGTGGTTTTCCCCAAACTTTACCTTGGTGTTCAAAAACTGAATCGCATCCAATAACTACGTAATTATTTAAGTCAGTTTTATGAGCTACATCTAGAGTTTTGGCTTTTGCTAGTTCCAAAGCTAATTTTGCAGGAGTGATAGTTTGAAGTTGGTCTTCAATTTTACGTTCGTTTACTGTAGAAATCTGGACAATAGGGTCAAAACCAGCAGTTCGTAAAGTTTTTAAACGAGCAGGTGATCCAGAAGCTAATATTAATTTGGTACTGTACATAATTCCGAATATAAATGAGAATAGGATAAGAGTAAAATTTTATTGAAAGGATAAATGCAAGTGGTAGGTAAACACGAGTTTTTTGTGTTAAAGACTCGGTCCCATGGGCGTAAGCTTACGTTTCCGGTAATAATGTCGTGCCTAATTGTATTTATCACTGCATATAGTATCCGAATGTTACCACCATCCGATTATCGGCAATGGCTGTTATATGGGGTTTATATAATAGCTGGTATAGCTACTTTGTACTTTGTTATTGCTCCGTTTTTTCGTTGGTTTGGGACTAGTTATACTTTAACTTCAAAAAGAGTCATCCTAAAAAAAGGTATTTTAAATAGTAAAGAATTGGATGCACGCCTTGATTCGATAGCTAGTATAGAAGTTTCTCGGAATGTAATGCAACGATTATATGGACGTTCTGGAAATATAATTTTTTACTTTCGAGATAAACGCCCAGCTTTAAAATTTCACAATGTTCCTGAAGCTCGTAGGTTTAGAAATATTATTCAAACTTTGTTAAGAACAGAGTATGGTGCGGTGCCTAAATATGAGCCAATCCAACAAGTAATTAATTAACTTTTCTAGTCTCTTTTTTACCTTCATTTTTTTCTCCAGTAAATACGAAAGCATCGTAGGTAAAGTAACGGAATATCATACCTAATATAGTTCCGATAATAGTGCTTGAGATGAAATCAGCAGTCTTTGAAGTGTAGTCTAAGACATAGTGAGATATGGCTAAACAGAATAATGAAATCAAAATAGCTAGACCATTGAACACGAAAAATAAGAGCATTTCTCGAGTTTTAGACTCAGTTTTCTGCTCCGTGTATGTCCAATGGCGATTTGCATAATAAGAAAAAATTGTAGCAATTACGCTGGAGATGGTTTTGGCTGTAATAGTTTTAGAACTAAGCGGTCCGTGTAATAACGCAAGATAGATTCCAGAGTCGATAATAAAAGCTACTCCACCTACGATACCAAATTTGGCTACCTTTTTTAGTGCCATGTGCCAAAGATCGATAATGAAGGTCATTGCCTTATCCATATGTTTAACTCCAATGTTTTTATACCTCATTTAGTATAGCGTTAATAATCCAAATAAGTGTTGTAAGTTTGTGTTGTTAAAGTCTCTAATGTTTATAATGGTATATATGAAGTTTTCCCTCAGCAAAAATCCGTTATTTCGTTCTTTAAGCTCAGTGCTTTATTCAATAGCATTACCTGGCTCAGTGCAATGCCTAAAAACTAAGAATAAAAGTAGGTTCCTACTACTTGCAATTAGTATTATTATTTGGCTTGGAGTTATTGCACTTCTTATTTTTCATGCAAAGAATAAGGGAAAATTTTTTAATTTTGTTAATCTTCAGCCAGTTACTATTGGTTTATGGGTATTGGGAATTTTAGTTGTCTTGTACTGGGCTTATGTTCAATTTAGGACACTACCGTTATTAGAAATCAGACAGTTGCAAAATCCCTTTAAACAATTTGGAGTTTTGCTACTTTCATTGTTATTAACAGTTGCTGTTGGTGCAGGGGTAATAACTAATTTGTTTAAAATCCATAAAACAAAAGCGGCTGCTGTTTCACAAGGTTTTTTCAATAATGCTAATAATGATATTAAACCAGTTAATGGTCGTTATAATTTTTTGATTATGGGTGCTTTAGATGATGGCGATAAGAACCCTACTGGAATTATGGCTTTGAGTGTGGATGCTAGTACGGGGGAAACTGCAGCTATTTCACTGCCACATAATTTGTTGGGAGTGCCGTTCCCAGCTAGTTCCCCATTGGCAAAGATTTATCCAAATGGTTTTGATTGTGGTGCTAATTGTCGTTTGGAAGATTTATACACTACTGTTAATCAAAAATATCGTAGTTCCTATCCTAATGCCAAAGACCCTGGTGCTGCAGCGATGAAAGATGCGGTAAGTGGTGCATTAGGAATTCCAATACAGGCATATTTATTAACCGATTTTAATGGTTTTCAGAAAGTAGTAGATGATCTTGGTGGCATTAATTTAAATATTAATCAGGAAGTACCTATTGGTGGTGATTTACAAGAAGACGGAGTAACTCGTGATTCAGTAACTGGAAATATTGCTGCTGGTAAAAATGTTAAATTGAATGGCAAACAGGCTGCTTGGTATGCACGCAGTATAGACTACTCAAATGACTTCGATCGGATGGCAAGGCAGCGGTGTGTAGTTAGTGCACTATTAAAGCAGCATTCAGTTTCAGATGTTTCCGCAGCTTTTGCAAGTGAAGCGATAAATAACAAGCAGCTTAGTACTGATATTGCTAGTAATCAAATAAATACTTTTAATGAATTAGCACAAAAAGGGCATCAAAAAAAGATGCTAAGTATGGCTTTGGGTGCTCCTACTTTTACTGTTAACTTCCCAATAAATCCGGACTACGATGCGGCGCAGTCTACTGTTAAGCAAATTATTAGCCAAGCAAGCGCTAGTGGTAGTGATACGCAGAAGACTGCACAAGCTCCAGATGGCACGGTCAATGAAGGGCAAGATCAAGAACAACAACTCGACAATACCCCAGAAGGTGCTGAGGCTTATAATCAGCAGGATACTGACTCTGGCACGACTAATAATGCCAATTTCCGACTTACAGATTCTGCAATCTGCTCTGTGCCATAATTATTTAAGTAGTACACAAATAAACAAAGGAGTCAGGATGCTAAAGCTCAAAAATCAAATTAAAGATTACGCTTGGGGTTCAAAGTCATTAATTCCGGAGTATTTAGGGCAAGAACCAGGTGCGGAACCACAAGCTGAAATTTGGTATGGAGCACATCCAGATTCACCTTCTATAACTACAGCTGGACCACTTGATAAAGTGCTAGAACAGCATCCTAATTTTTTAACTGGCTCTAATCTAGAATTAGAAAAACTACCTTATCTAGTAAAGATGTTAGCAGCAGATTCAGCTCTTTCCTTGCAGGTGCATCCTACTAAAGCGCAAGCAAAGCAAGGGTTTGCGTTTGAAGAAAAGCAAGGTATTTCGAGAGATGCTAGTCATCGAAATTATAAAGATGACAACCATAAACCTGAATTAATATACGCACTTACTGCATTCGAAGCGCTATGTGGGTTTAGGGATATTAACCAAACAATTGAAATTTTTACTGAGTTACAAAATAAAAATTCAAAGTTAGCTGATTCTGAACTGTTTAAGCAGTTACAAGGATCTTTAAATGCAGATCAAGGAATAAAGTCCACATTTACATTCTTACTGAATAAGCCAACAGGTATTGAAGACCTAGTTAGTCAATGTGTACAAACAACTGTGGAGATTAAAGGCTCTAAGTATCAAAAAGAATATGAAACTATAGTGCAATTGCAAAAGCTATACCCAGGTGACCCGGGAGTTATCTTGTCTTTGATGCTAAATAGAGTTTCTTTAAAACCAGGGCAAGCTATTTTCTTACCAGCTGGTAATGTACATGCTTACCTTAAAGGGCTAGGCATTGAGGTAATGGCTTCATCGGATAATGTCTTACGAGGTGGTCTTACCCCTAAACATATGGATATTGCTGAACTCTTAGAAGTAGTGGAGTTTAAAGCTACAGATGTTTCTTTTTTGGAAACAGAAGAGGACGAACTAGGTAGAGTGATTCTGCATCCACCTTTCGAAGAATTTCAATTGCAGATAATGGAATTAAAAACTGAAGAACGTGCCAATATAGCACAAAATGGTCCAACGATATTTCTGGTAGGTAATGGGGAAGTAACTTGTGAAAGCCCAGTTGAAAGTTTGACACTGAAACCCGGGGAATCTATTTTTATCGCTCATGATGAAGCTCCTGTTACTGTTTTTGCTAAACAGCAAACTCAAGCTTTTGCAGTTACCGTTAACGAAAAGTCATAATTCCTTATTATTCACAGCAACTATTAGGTTTTCATACAGCAAGCTCCAGCATAATTCTATATAATTGAATGGAATAAAGTTTTGATTGGAGAAGACCGTAATGAAACGAAAAAAGACAACGTTGCCTATTGCATCGGTAGCAGCCGTAACTCTTATGACAGGTTCTACTATACCTGCATTGGCAGATACCACAGACTCGTTGTCACCGTCGGCAAGCACTGTAGCTATGAACGACGACAACTCAGATAGTGATTCAAGCGATAATAATAGTTTTAATAACGACAGTTCAAACGGAAATTCTAGCTCAGATGAGAATGATTTCTCAAGTAATTCAGATTCGGACAGTGATAGCTCTTCGGATGATTCAGGAAGTAATTCTTCTGACGATAATTCAAGTAGTGACAGCGATAGTAATTCCGATAGTGATTCTTCAAGCGATTCAAGTTCTGACTCCGATAACTCAAATAGCTCTTCAGATGATTCATCAAGTTCTGATAGCGACTCTGATGATAACTCAAGCTCTGATAGTGGTTCAAACTCATCAGATGGAGACAGTGGATCATCAAGTAGTAGTGACCAAAACAACGGGCAGTCTAATAACAACAGCCAATCAAACAGCAGTAGCTCTTCTACAAAAATTAAAGTTGTAGCATCTACACCATTATTTGCCGATATCGCTAAACAAATTGGTGGCGATAACGTAGAAGTTACTACTATTGCTGATCAAGACAACTCAAATACGACTGATATTCAGGATTATTCTGCTTCTCAGAGTGACCGTTCTGCAATTTCAAATGCAGATATTGTTGTTAAAAATGGTGGTGAATACGATAACTTTATGAGTCAACGTTCTTCCGATAGTGATTCTTCAAGTAGTTCAAGTTCTGACTCAAATAGCTCTTCAGATGATTCATCAAGTTCTGATAGTGGAAGTAACAGCTCTGATTCGGATTCTGACAATAATTCAAGTAGCTCAAGTTCTGACTCAAATAGCTCTTCAGATGATTCATCAGATTCTGACTCATCTAATTCAAACTCCGACTCATCAGATTCTCAAGCTAACTCTGATCAAGTAGTATTGCAGGTTACTGATTTCGTTGGTAAATCAGGTGATAGTGGGGCAACTTCTCAAGCAACTGATAGCAGTAGTGCTGCCGCTACGGATGATAGTTCGGATAACACTGACGATGATTCATCAAGCTCAGGTGGTTTCATAGACTTCATTAAGATGTTATTTGCAAATTTGTTTGGTAATAAGGATTCAGATGCTTCACCAAGTGCTAGCGCTTCAGCTAGTGCTTCAGCAAGTACGAGTGCCTCAGCTAGTGCTTCGCCAAGTGTTAGCGCTTCAGCAAGTGCAACTACAACTCCAGTTGAAATGACGACCTTTGCGGCATACAATCTTGACGCAGTTTCTGCGATGGCTAAAGATCTAGCACAGCAGTACTCAGATATTGACTCTACAAATGCTAATCAATATCAAGCAAATTCTGATAAATTCACTAAGTCAATTAGTGATATGGAACAGAAACTTAGCGGTATGGAAGATCAGCTTAACGGGAAGACAGCAATCGCAAGTGATAGTACTCCTACTGATTTGTTGCAAAATGCAGGTGTAAAAGTGACATACTTATCCCCAGCGTCAAGTAGTGCTAGTGCAACTAACAGCACTCAGGCAACCACTAGCGCAAATATGGTCTCCCTTCAACAGGCACAGCAGCAAGTTAACGATAAAAAAGTAAACTTGTATGCTTATAATGATTCTGATCAGGATAAAAACTCTACTACCATAAAGAGTAAAGCTAACTCAGCGAAGTTACCAGTGGTGACTTTTGACGACAGTATGCCTGATAACACAGATTACATTACTTGGATGAATAAAAATATTGACCAGCTAAGTAAGTTGTCAAACTAAGTTTTCTAAAACTATCTAAAATAGGCTTCAATAATTATTGAAGCCTATTTTAGATAAAAGTTATAAAAGACAGTTTAATAAAGATTTGACATATAGGCCATAAATAGTGGATAGCAGAGTGCTTTTGGTCTTTGTTTTCTTTGTGTTTAAGGTGTTGCTTTATCTTTTAGGGATGAAGCAGAAGAAGTCCTTGAAAAAGTTTTGGTGTGTGCTATGTGGTGGCCTGTTGGTTAAAAATGGTAGGCATCCTAATGGTAGCCAGCGTTGGAAATGTCGTGAGTGTGGCTCTAGTAGTCTTAGGAAAAATGAAAGCTCAACGAGAGTGTTTCAGTTGGAATTGTTCCTTAAATGGCTTCTTGGTAAACTCTCTCAATCTGAACTAACTAAGACTGTTTCTGGGCGTAGTTTTAGACGTAAAACTTCTTGGTGTTGGAATATAAGTCCTACGCTGCAAGCAACTCCTGCACGGTTTGTGATGGTTGATGGGATTTATGTTGGTAAGAAAGCTCGGGGTAACACTTGGTGTTGCCTTATCGCTATGGACGCAGCTACGCTGCGTCCGCTTGCTTTTCAATGGTGTGACAGGGAGAAAACAATAGCGTGGGAAGCCTTGTTCGCTCAACTAGTTTCTGCACCGGAGGTTATATTTGTGATGGTGGACAAGGCTTAAATAGAGCAATTCAAGAGTGCTTACCTGAAGCTAAAGTTCAACGCTGCTTAGTGCATGTTATTGCTAATACTAGAGTTAATTTAACTCTTAATCCTAGAACAATGGCAGGTAAATCTTTACTGAAATTAACAAAAAGCCTTACCACCGTTAAGAACAAGGAAGCAGCAGCCAACTGGCTACTCTTGCTTCAAAACTGGCACGCCAATTACAAAGATCTTGTCAATGAAAGAACTTACAACCCTGAACCTTTCGGTAGAAAATGGTGGTACACCCACGAACGCTTACGCAAAGCCTACAAACGCTTAGAGAAACTTGCAAGCACAAACGTGCTGTTCACCTATCTAGAAACCGGTTGTGATAACACAACCAACAAACTAGAAGGAGGTATCAACACCGGTATCCGTTACCTGTTACGCAACCACAGAGGCCTAACAATAAACAAAGAGAAACTAGCTATCCAGTGGTTCCTCTGGTCTAAAGTACACAAACCCAAGGAAGCAACCACCTTAATCAGACCAGAGCACTACCAACAAAAACCAAAACCAGTAAAGAAAAAGGAAGAGCAAATAGGGCCAAAACACCTAGACGATTCCCACCAAACAATCAGATACAAGAACGGAGGAATCTGGGTCAACACAACCGAATAACACACCCGACCTATCCACTATTTATGGCCTATAAGTCAAAGATTTCAGATTACTGGTTAGTCATATCTAAAAGTTCTGCAAAGAGTCGTTCGCCGTCACAATGAATACCGTCATGTTGAAAATCAGCAGTTATTTTTGCTTTGGCATTTTTAGTTTTTGAAAGTGTTTCTAAAGAAAGATCTTTATCCACGAAAACATCGTCTTCATAAACTATACAAGCAACAGGAACGGGATTTTCCGCTAATTGCTTAGGATTGTATAGGGGAAGCCAGTCATAGTCTTTGGTAAGTTTTTCAAGTTCATGGAAAGTTTCTTTTAGTGGTTTTAAACTGTCGTCTTGTCTAAACAGCCAAGGTTCAAAGATTTCTCCGACTAGTTGAAGATTATCTGCATTTGAGGTGAAGTCTGCACTTAAATCTTTATCTTCTTCAGCTAAGTCCACCTGGAAACCGTAACGCTTTAATCCCCATACCACTTGCTTTGCATTTGTAAGCATGGAACGACCTTGTGCATAGATTGTTTCATGTAATAACACATAAAGTGGTTTAGTAGCATAGCTTAAATAAGGCATAATTTCAGTAAGGAAACTTGCAGAGAGCCGTTTTCCTTCTTTAGTATCAACGAAGGCTTCTTCTAAGATAAAATGCAACTCATGGATACCATTGGTACGTCCCAAAACAATACCAAGGAGTTGTAAACGTTCTGGTGTTAAGCGATCACCAGTTGGTAATAATTCTTCGGTGTAGTTTATATGATCGCGGATTTTATTGAGAGTTTTTTGATCTTCTGGGTATAGCTCAAAGTATTTCTTATTTGCTCTAGCTAATTTTAATAAAGTGTGGTTATAAACTGTACGTGCATCATAGCTAATTGGAGGTACACCACCGGTTACAATAGCGCGTTCAAGTGATTTTGGGAAAAGTGAAAGGTAGGTAAAAGTGACGAAACCACCGTAGCTTTGTCCCATAATGCTCCATTTTTTAATCCCAAGATACTTACGAAGTTCTTCGGCGTCATGGACAATTGAGTCTGCTCGGAAAAAAGTTAAGAAAGCTGCTTGTTCGTGTGGTTTACCGTATTTTGTAATAGTTTGTGCAGTTAAGGGAGTCGAAATTCCAGTTCCACGCTGGTCTAACGCAATTACCCGGAATGTTTTAAGTGCTTCTTTAAGCCAACCGGTAATCTCTGCTTGGCGCACTCCTTTACCACCAGGTCCACCATGAAAAAATATTAAGTATGGTAACTCATCTGCGAGTTTATTTTTAGCCACATATTCACGTGCAAAGATCTTAATTTTAGGTCCGTGAGAGTGATTGTAATCTAGTGGCACTTCCAGGGTATGATTTCGGAAGGCGACATCAGGTCGAATTATATATTGCATGGCTCCACGTTATAAGTTAGGTACAAGTATTTTAATCGTATCTTACAACTTTAGCACTTGATAATGGGTTGGGCAGTTTTGTTTCCTCGAAACGGTTAGTGTATTCTAGTGCTCGTGATTGAGCCCGCTCAAAACGATAAAGTCTTTGCATGCTTTCGTTTTTTATTATCAGCCAATAACAAGACAAAATCATAGCCACAATTGCAGTTATTCTGATTATTCCTAATCCATCTACGATTACAGAAACATCCATTGGTTCTGCAAAAGGTGCGATACTGTAAAAGACACTTAGATAAATTAATGGTAATACGTATTTATCATTATGTTCCACACTAATTGCAAATAGTAGTACCACCCAAAGAATGTACCAGCCGTAAACTACCGGGGAAAAAGCTACGGTAACAGCAAAAGCAATAGTCATACGCTGTAAGATTGTCCTATGAGTACTATTCATGAAGATAAGTCTTAAAATTAATAGGATTGTAATCAGTGAAAAAAACCCTTTCACGATAGTAGGACCTACTTGACCACTGCCGCCAAAGACGAGTTCTATTGCACCTGTTGCCCAACTTAAATAACTCACTGGTGCATAGAAATTAAAAACTTGACCGGGAGTAGTGAAGGCTTTAACCCAACCAGGGTATAAGCCAATTAACATGCCAAAAATAACGACTGGAATAAGTCCGATTGCTGCAGTATATGCCCAGATTTTTATCTGTAATCCAGCAGTGGGTATTGGGTTGATTTGCCTTGCCCACATAATTCCTAGAAATGGTAGTGCCAAAATTGTAATCGGTTTAATAGCAATTGAAGCACTGACAAATAGTAAGCCTAATACGTGTCTTTTATCTTGGAAAAAGTATATGCCACCTATTAGTAATCCCATCATTAAAGAGTCATTGTGTGCTGATATCATAAAGGCAAAGCTAAACAACGGGTTAGCTATAGTAAGCCAAATTGCTTTTGCTTCGTTAAAGCCATTTTGTTTTGCAACTTTTGGGATAAAGTAATAACATAAGCCAATTCCTAATACAGCAAGTAGTTTGAAAGCAATTAAACTCAATACAATATTGTCATTGGTGCTAGTAAGGATAATTCTTTCTATGGCCAAGAAAAGTGGGCCATAGGGTGTTACTGATTCGCTCCAGATTTCGCTAACGCCTTGAGAGCGCCAGCCACCTAACACGGAAATTCCGGTGTTGTAAGGATCATAGCCAGCTTGCATAAGCCTACCTTGACCAAGATAAGCAAATACATCATTACTAAACATTGGAACACTAAAAAATAATGGAATAGTCCAGAGCATTGCAGCTCTGCGGATTACTTTTGTTGAAGCTGTATCCCAATTTTTAATACTGGTTGCTAGCCTAGCCCAACCAATGACGTGTAGTATTGCTCCAAAAATTCCTAGTAACACCATAAAAAAAGTTAATGGTAGAAATTGTCTGATAGTCATAATCCATTGAAATTGGAGTTGTACTACTTGTGGAATTGTGCCGAGAACCCAAGAACTTACTAGCAAGCACATACTGCCCCATAAGCCTAGGAGTAGGGCGTTATGAGTCCTTACTTTTTCTTTGTTTACTAGTGAAGAGGTTGGCATATCTCTATGTATTCTAGCGTGGTAAAAGGATAGAACGTTGGATATTGAGAAAGAGTAATGGATTTAAATATTTTTCAGTTGTTTTAACTCCAAAATGTAAACAAAAATTACAGTGTCCACCTGGTAGAAGATAGCCAATTACTTGGCCTTTGGTCACAGCGTCTCCTTTTTTAAGTGAGCTTATAACTGGTTCATATGTGCTACGAATATTGCCTTCGTGTTTAATGCTCAAACTATTTTTTTCAGCGATTCTACCTTTGAAATGTACTGTACCTGGTGCTGGAGCTATTATTGGGATTTTTGCTGAACCTTGAATATCAATCCCACGATGTCCAGCGTTCCAATTATATCTACCCGGAGCAAAAGGTGCTTTGAGCTTAAAAGGCTTAATGGGAGGAGACCACTTCTTTGTCTTTGCGTTAACAGTGTTCATCATAAAAGTGTCTGCATAACTAGCAGGTGTAATAGCGGAAGTTGCAAGCAAAACCGTCAGCATTGCAGTAGGAAAAATATAAGTCATAACTATAAAACTAGCTGAACCAGCAACGCTTGAAAAGACTTCGATAGAAAACTTAGTTATACCGATAAAAAGCATGAGTAGTTTTGTTTAAAGCCATAGAAAACTAATGTTGATGAAAAGTACTTGAATCAAATTTATATGTGCATAAATAAAGTGTCGCACTTGTATATGCATTAAATATTTTTAATAAATTTGCATAAATTTTTAAAGATGAAGTACTTGCTTTTTAGTAGTCGTAACAATGGATGTAGCAGTTATAACGTTGCCCCAAGTATTAACTATAACTATTTTATAACACCCTATAAGTAGCATTTTGCATAATTATTATTCGGTAAATTGGTATATATTTTTAATAAGGTAGTTTTACTAACTACATAAATAAGATAACTAAACAATGGGAGGCGTTATGCGTTTTAAGCGTACCGCACAAATTACAGCAATTACTGTTGCACTCACATTGAGCCTTACTGCATGTAGTGGTTCTAGCCGCTCAAATAAGCCAACGGGTCCTAATGCGATTATTACTGCAGATGGTTGTGAACCAAAAGTAGGTTTGGTAACTACGGATACAGCAGAGAACTGTGGTGGACGTGTTATTGATCTTATTTCTGAGGGTCTTTACACCTATGATGAAAAGGGAAATCTTGTAGAAGCTGGTATTTCATCATGGGAAAACCCAAACAATGATAACAAGAACTTTACTATCAAGATTAAGTCTGGTCTAACATTCGATGACGGATCTCCTATTACTGCTAAGAACTATGTTGATGCTTGGAACTATGGTGCTAATGCCATTAATGCACAAGGAACAAGTGACTTTTTCCAAGATATCGAAGGTTATGATCCAAACAATAACACCCAGACCAAACTTTCTGGTTTGAAGGTTGTTGATGATCATACTTTCACTGTGAAGTTAAGCCACCCAGTGTCAGATTTCAAGGAACGTATGGGTATCAATGCGTTTAGGCCACTGCCCGAGCAGGCATTTAAAGATCCTAAGGCCTTTGGGGAGAAGCCGATTGGTAACGGCCCTTACAAGATTGATCCTAACAAGGGCTGGCAGCACAATACGTCTATTAGCCTTGTGAAAAATGACAAGTACACTGGTCCTAATAAGCCAAAAAATGGCGGTATTGACTTTATGGTGTACCAGTCTCCTGATGCAGCATATTCAGATGTGCAAGCAGATAACCTAGACGTGCTATACCAGATTCCTCCTTCAGAGCTGAAATCATATCAGCTAGACTTTAAGGGGCGCAATGCTAACGTTGCTTACGATGGTATTACTGTTATTGGTATCCCTACTTATGTCAAGCATTTCCACCAAGATAAAGAAGGTAAGTTGCGTCGTCAGGCACTTTCTTTGGCTATTGATCGTGATAAGCTAATGGATAAAATCTTCAGTGGCACAAAAGACTCTGCTACACAGTTTGCTCCAGGCACACTACCTGGTTATGATACAAATATTTCTGGTACGGAAAACACTAAGTATAATCCAGTAAAGGCAAGGCAATTGTGGAAGCAAGCTGATGCAATTAGTCCATTTACTGGCACTTTAACACTTTCATATAACAATGATGGTGGGCACAAGCAATGGGTAGATGCAGTAACAAACCTATGGAAGAACAACCTTGGTATTAATGCTGCAGGTAATCCATACCCTGACTTTAAGTCTTTCTTGCAAGATCGTGATAACAAGAAACTTACTGGTGCATTCCGCTCAGGATGGCAGGCAGATTATCCATCAATCTATAACTTCTTGCAGCCTTCCTTCCAGACTGATGCAGATTCAAACTCTAGCTTCTATACGAACCCAACCTTCGATGCTAAGCTACAAGCTGCGTTGGCTGCACCAACTGAAGCGGAACGTAATGCTCAGCTTAACGAAGCACAGAGTATCCTCTTAGATGACATGGCCGGAATTCCTCTATATGACTATAAAGGGCAGGCTGTCTGGTCTAACAACGTAAAGAATGTGAAGCTACAGTGGAACGGGCTTCCAGCATATACACAGATTACGGCTACTAATTAGTCGTAGGAAAGAACTTAGGAGTTGAGCTCTATGGGTCGTTTTATATTACGGCGCGTGCTGCAGATGATCCCGGTATTTTTTGGTGCCACCTTTCTGGTTTACTATTTGGTATTCTCAATGCCAGGTGACCCGATTCAGGCACTTTTCGGGGACAAGCCAGTAGCAGATAGCGTAAAGCAAGCCTTTACGCAGCAATTTCACTTGGATCAACCATTCTTGGTTCAATACTTTATCTTTATTAAGAATCTATTGACTTTTAATTTAGGTACAGATTTTAGCGGTGTGCCAATTTCAGAGACGTTGGCGCAAGCATTTCCTGTTACTGCACGATTGGCTTTCATGGCGTTAGCATTTGAGGCATTCTTTGGTATTGTCTTCGGACTGTACGCTGGTTTGAAAAAAGGCGGTTGGTTCGATGGAACAGTACTATTTATTTCGTTGCTAGTGATTTCGGTTCCGACGTTCGTGCTTGGTTTCGTGATGCAGCTCGTATTTGGGGTAAATCTACATTGGGCTAGACCGACAGTTGGTTCTCACGCTGGCTTTAGCGATTTGGTCTTACCGGCTATTGTGCTTGGTCTTGTGTCCTTTGGTTATGTGCTCCGTTTGACACGTACCTCAGTTATTGAGAATGCCAATGCAGATTACGTACGTACTGCAACGGCTAAAGGCTTGCCACGGAAACAAGTGATTTCGAGACACATTCTTCGTAACTCTTTGATTCCAGTAGTGACATACCTAGGCGCCGATCTTGGCGCTCTTATGGGTGGCGCTATCGTAACTGAGTCCATCTTCAACGTTCCTGGTGTTGGTAATGCTTTGTATAAAGCTATTAACGCCGGGGAAGCCCCTACGGTAGTAATTATCGTGAGCGTTTTGGTGATGGTCTTCCTTCTTACTAACCTACTCGTTGACCTGCTATATGCATGGCTTGACCCAAGGATCCGCTATGAGTAACACAAAATTATCACCAGATCATTTTGTTGCCCCTGTTGAGGAAACTCCTCTTCAAGTAACAGACAAGATGAACGAAGAAGCTGCTCCTACGAGCATGTGGAATGAGGCTTGGCAGTCACTGCGTAAAAAGCCGATGTTCATTGTCTCATCAGTGCTAATCGTCTTCTTAATTATTGTTGGTTTGTTCCCAGACCTATTTTCGAAAGTTGCGCCAAATGCTGGCTGTATTTTGGACAATGTAGATAGTCCACCAGCTAAAGGTCACCCTCTTGGCTTTACTAGCCAAGGTTGTGATGTTTACTCACGTGTTATACATGGTGCAGGTGCTTCCTTAACAGTAGGTGTAGCGACCACAATTGCTGTATTGCTACTTGGTGGTCTTATCGGCGCACTTGCTGGCTACTATGGCGGATTGGTTGATACGCTCCTTTCTCGTCTAGGCGATATTTTCTTCGCATTGCCACTGATTCTTGGTGCTTTGGTATTAATGCAGACACCACAGTTTAAGGACCATCGAAGTGTTTGGACAGTAGTCTTTATTCTGACCATATTCTCATGGCCTAACATGGCTCGTATTATGCGTGGTGCAGTTGTTACTGCGAAGAACTCAGAGTATGTAACGGCAGCTAAATCACTAGGCGTATCTAGGTTTGCAATCTTAATCAAGCATGTGATTCCTAATGCTATGGCTCCAGTAATCGTAACTGCCACAATGAACCTTGGTATTTTCATTGTTGCTGAGGCAACTCTATCTTTCCTTGGTATTGGTTTACCAGGCGATACGATGAGTTGGGGTAACGATATTTCCGCTGCTCGTTTGTCTATGCGTACAAACCCAGGCGCACTATTCTGGCCATCACTGGCTTTGTCAGTGACAGTATTAAGCTTCATCATGCTTGGTGATGCAGTTCGTGATGCATTAGACCCTAAAGCAAGGGAGAGGTAAGCATGGCTGATAAAAATAATAATCAAGAGTATGCTCGAGATGTTGCTAACAAACTCGACAGTGACCAGCATCAGCAGGTAAAGGTTGCACATCATGATGAAAATGATGCAAAGCAGACTCAAGATGGGAATAAGCAACAGACTTTGAATTCAAACGTTAACTACCGAGAAGGCAAAGATCCGTTGTTAGAGATTAAAAATCTTGCGATTAGTTTCAAAACTAAGAACGGTGACGTCAAGGCAGTACAAGATGCGAACATTACTGTAATGCCTGGTGAAACCGTCGCTATCGTAGGTGAGTCAGGTTCTGGTAAGTCTACGACAGCACTTTCTGCCATTGGGCTACTACCGAGTAACGGTGCAGTCTCTGCTGGTCAGATTCTCTTTGAAGGTAAAGACTTTGCTAATGCAACTGAGCCAGAGTTTGTCGAGATTCGTGGTAACCAGATTGGTATGGTACCTCAGGATCCAATGTCTAACTTGAACCCAGTTCACAAGGTGGGCTATCAAGTGAGTGAGACTTTGGTCGCTAACGGCTTGGCTTCTGATGATAAGGAAGAGCTCAAAAAGCAAGTTGCTGAAAAATTGCAACAAGCAGGTCTTCCCGACCCTGAGAAACGTGCTCGGCAGTATCCATATGAGTTCTCTGGTGGTATGAGTCAGCGTGCTTTGATTGCGATTGGTCTATCATGTAATCCGAAGCTATTGATTGCCGATGAGCCTACTTCTGCTCTTGATGTAACCGTGCAGCGTACTATTCTAGATCACCTTGAAGAGCTTACATCTGAAAATAACACCGCAATTCTTCTGATTACCCACGATTTGGGTCTTGCTGCGGAGCGTGCTAAGAAAGTAATCGTGATGTATCAAGGCCGTGTAGTTGAGTCTGGTCCGTCACTGGAGATTTTGCAGAACCCTCGGCACCCTTACACGCAGCGTTTGGTAGCCAGTGCACCTTCATTGGCTTCTCGCCGTATCCAAAGTGCGAAGGAAAAGGGTATTAAGACTGATGATCTTCTTGCACCGACTGCTGATAAAGAGATTGGTGAAAATGATGAGCACTTCCTTGAGGTAGATAATCTAACTAAGGTATTCAAGATTCGTGGGGAAGGACTGTTTGATAAGCCAACTGACTTTACCGCGGTTGATGATGTGAGCTTCCATATTCCAAGAGGTACCACTACCGCTGTCGTAGGTGAATCTGGTTCAGGTAAATCTACAGTTGCAAATATGGTACTTGGGCTTTTGGAGCCAACGAGTGGTTCTATTAAGTTCGATGGTGATGAAGTGACGCATCTTGATGATAAGCAGCAGTTTGCGTTCCGTCGCCGGGTACAGCCAATTTTCCAGAACCCGTATGGTTCGTTGAACCCGATGTATAACATCTTCAACGCTATTTCAGAACCTCTGGAGATTCATAAAGTCGGTGATAAAGCTTCACGTGAGGCTCGAGTACGTGAGTTGCTAGATCAGGTATCATTGCCCGCGGCTACTATGCGTCGTTATCCTAATGAGCTTTCGGGAGGACAGCGTCAGCGTATTGCTATTGCACGTGCACTTGCCTTGAAGCCTGAAGTGCTTATCTGTGACGAGGCTGTTTCAGCATTGGACGTGTTGGTGCAGGCTCAGATTCTGAACTTGCTTGCAGAGCTTCAGCATGAACTTAACCTTACCTACCTCTTCATTACGCACGATTTGGCCGTAGTTCGCCAGATTGCTGATGATGTAGTGGTAATGGAAAAAGGTAAAGTCATCGAGCGCGGTACTACAGATAAGGTATTTGATAGCCCTCAAAAAGAGTACACGAAGAAGCTTCTTGACGCTATCCCAGGCGCTAAGCTTATGCTTCCGCCTGAGGTAGAAGTAAATGATGCAAAAGTTGTTGAAACAACAAAGGATAAGGACTCCTCGGAGAACTCGCTTCTTTCTTCAGTTAAGGGTATATTTCATAAGGATTAACCCTTAAAGTTCATTGAAGGTGGGTCAGTTATTGTTAGCTGGCCCACCTTCTTTTTGTTTGGATAATCTCTTCTAACTGTATTTGTAAGATGGACACAATTATCGTGCAAAAATAGATTATCAGGTAGCTTAGTAATAGTGGTAAGTGGTAGAATGTTCTAAGCAATTTATAAAAATTGACTTCGCGTATTGTGCAATGAAACCTTACGGTCCATTATTTGGTTGAGGAATTTTCAGTAGCAATACCAGGCAAAGAACCGTTAAAGCGCACGTTTTTGCGTGCAAGAAAGGATACTTCAGCATGGCTGTTGTAACAACTCGTGAACTATTAAATAGTGGTGTACACTTCGGACACCAAACTCAGCGTTGGAATCCAAAGATGAAACCATTCATCTTTACAGAACGTAATGGTATTTACATTATTGACTTGAAGAAATCTCTTACTTACATTGACCAGGCATACAACTTCGCTAAAAATACTGCGGCAAAGAATGGCAAAATCCTTTTCGTAGGTACTAAGCGTCAAAGTCAGGAAGTAATTAAAGACCAAGCTACTCGCGTTAACATGCCTTACGTTAATCACCGTTGGTTAGGCGGTATGCTTACTAACTTCAATACAATTAGTAAGCGTATTGATCGCCTTAAAGAACTTGAAGAAATTGATTATGATGACGTAGCTGGTTCTAAATACACTAAAAAAGAACTTTTGCTACTTAGCCGTGAAAAGCAGAAGTTAGAAGCTGTACTTGGTGGTATTCGCAATATGGAAAAGGCACCAGAGGCTCTTTGGATTGTTGATACTAATAAAGAGCACATTGCTATTGCAGAGGCAAAGCGTTTGAATATCCCAGTTATTGCAGTCCTTGATACTAACTGTGATCCAGACGATGTAGAATTTCCAATCCCAGGTAACGATGATGCAATCCGTTCAGTTGAATTACTGACTAAGATTATTGCTGATGCAATTGCTGAAGGCACTATCTCTCGTCACGAAAAAGGTTCTAAAAAAGGTAAAGAAGCAGAGCCAATGGCTGAGTGGGAACGCGAACTTCTAGAAGCTGACAAAGAAGAGACTAATTCTGAAGAAAAAACAGATGAAGTTGATGCAAATAAAGAAGAAAAAGCAGAAGCTAAAGAAGAGTCTAAAGAGGCTAAAAAAGAAGACATAAAAGAATCAGATGCAGAAAAAGTAGAAGATACTGAAGAAGCATCAGAGACTAAATAATTTTTTAATTTTAAATTCAAGGAGTAAATAAAAATGGCAGCATACACTACTGCTGATATCAAAGACCTGCGCGAGCGCACTGGCGCTGGCATGATGGATGTTAAAAAAGCTCTTGATGAAGCTAATGGTGACATCAATAAAGCAGTTGAAATTATCCGCATCAAAGGCCTTAAAGGTGCTACAAAGCGTGAAGGTCGTGCAACAAGTGAAGGTCTAGTCGCAGCAAAAGTTGTAGATGATGGCAAGACTGGCGTTATGGTTGAGCTACTCACTGAAACTGACTTCGTTGCTAAAAATGAGCGTTTTGGCACACTTGGCGATAAGGTGCTTAAAGCTGCAATTGAGTCTAAGGCAACTACAGTCGATGAACTTAATGATGCAGAAGTTGATGGTGAAAAGGTTTCTGACTTAGTAACTAATGAAGGTGCAGTTATTGGCGAAAAGATTGAAGTACGCCGCGTAGCTCGTGTCGAAGGCAAGCATGTATATGAATACCTACACCGCACTTCTAAAGATTTACCACCGCAGGTTGGTGTGTTGTTAGCTGTTGATGGTGAAGCTGATGAAGCTGGTCACGATGTTGCAGTACACATGGCTGCATATGCACCTCAATACATGACTCGTGATGATGTGCCAAGCGATATCGTTGAAAAAGAGCGTAGTATTGCTGAAGAAACTGCAAAGAACGAAGGGAAGCCAGAAAAAGCTCTTCCAATGATTGTAGAAGGTCGCCTAAACGGCTTCTTCAAAGAAGGCGTTTTGGTAGATCAGCCATTTGCTAAAGATCCAAAGCAGAATGTTGGTAAAGTTCTTGATGCTGCTGGTGTTAAGCCAGTTGCTTTCGCACGTTTTCGTGTTGGTGAGGAAATCGCTAAAGATAGCAAATAATTAATAACTTTTATAAAAGGGGTCTAGGAAGTAACCTTGACCCCTTTTTCATGTGCAATTTAGAGCGTTAGTTAATTTCAGCAATTTTGCTAAAAATATGGGAAAAATCACATCAAGTAGTAAAAAGTGCTGGAATTGTAAACTTATCGTCAGATAAGTAATTGTCAGCGTGTGCATACCCCTATTCTAATTGCCAAATAGTGTAATCTGATAAGAGAAGACTTTGGGCTAAGGAGAGTTTTAAGTAATGAAAAAACGTCGAGTGCTTTTAAAATTATCAGGTGAAGTTTTCGGTGGTGGTAAAACCGGAGTTGATCCCGATGTAATTAAAGAAGTTGTTTCTGAAATTAAAGAAGCAGCTGACGAAGTAGAAATTTCTGTCGTAGTAGGTGGTGGTAATTTCTTTAGAGGTGCTGAGCTATCTGAAAATGGTATGGATCGTGCACGTGCTGATTACATTGGAATGCTCGGTACGGTTATGAATTCTCTGGCGTTACAAGATTTCTTAGAACAATCCGGAGTTGATACTAGAGTTCAAAGTGCAATTACAATGGGACAAGTAGCTGAGCCATATATTCCACGACGTGCAGTACGCCATATGGAATTAGGGAGAGTCGTCATTTTTGGTGCTGGTGCTGGTCTGCCATACTTTTCTACAGATACAGTAGCTGCGCAGCGTGCGCTAGAAGTTCACGCTGATGTGATACTAGTAGCTAAAAATGGTGTCGACGGGGTTTACACTGCGGACCCAAATAAAGACCCTAAAGCAAAGAAAATTGATGAGATTACTTATCGTGATGCGTTAGACAAAGGTTTGAAAGTCGTAGATGCGACTGCTTTTGCATTAGCAGAAGAAAATAGAATGCCAATGATGGTATTTGGAATGCAAGGTAAAGGTAACATTACCGCAGCTTTACGCGGCGAAAAGATTGGTACTCTTGTTACAGCTTAACAACGAAAGGTAAATAAAACTATGTTCGATGAGGCGCTACTCGAAGCTGAAGAAAAAATGGACAAAGCTATCGAGGTTTTAAAAGAAGATTTTGGCACTGTTCGTACTGGGCGAGCTAACCCTGCCCTTTATTCAAAGGTAATGGTTGATTATTACGGAAGTCCAACTCCATTGCAACAACTTGCTTCTTTCCAAACTCCAGAAGCACGAGTTCTAACTATTTCACCATTTGATAAAAATTCGCTTTCTGACATTGAAAAAGCAATTCAAACTGCAAATATCGGTGGAAACCCAGCAAATGACGGTAATATTATCCGTATTGTGATGCCAGAACTTACTGAGGAACGCCGTAAAGAATATGTAAAGCTTGTTAAGGGTAAAGCTGAAGATGCAAAAGTCTCAGTTCGTAATATTCGTCGTAAAGCTAAAGAAGAGATTGATCGGATTGTAAAAGATGGCGAAGCGGGTGAAGATGAAGGTACTCGTGCTGAAAAAGAATTAGAGTCTATCACTAAAACTCATGTTGATAATATTGACGAAGTTACTAAAAATAAGGAAACTGAGTTACTAGAGGTTTAATGAATCTTTCAGAAAAGTCAGGGCGTAATATGCCGGTGGCTGTAGCCACTGGCATAGCTTTGCTTGCATTAGTACTGTTGCCACTAATATTCAGTCCTTGGCTGTTTGCTATTATAGTTTCAGCTTTTGCTGGATTCGGTACTTTTGAAATCGCAAATGTCTTAAATAAAACTCGCGCTGCTAAACTTCCAGCCGAATTATTAGGGGCACTGGCTTTCGCTATTGCAGAAATAGGTTTTATTAATAATGCTAATTTCTACGTTATTTTTATTGTTTTAATTGCAGTTTTCCTAGTTACTAATATCCCAAGAGTTAAAGCTAGTCGTAACGGTAGACTTTGGTATTTAGGAGCTATTTTGGTTTACGTGCCGGGTTTGCTTGGATTTGCAAATATTTTAGTTAGAGAGCCACATGGACAAGCAGCCATTTTATTAGCTATTGTTTTGGTAGCTGCAAATGATACGGGTGGATTATTTGCTGGAATGGCATTTGGTAAACATAAATTAGCCCCTAGCATTAGCCCAGGTAAAACTTGGGAAGGCTCAGGTGGTTCTATAATCTTGGCAAGTATTGTAGCTATTTTGTTGTTGGTAAATTTTTCCTCATTGACTTGGTATTGGGGCATTATCGCAGCTGTAGTTATTGTTTTTGCTGCAACTTGTGGTGATCTTTTTGAATCCAAAATTAAACGGACTCTTGAAGTTAAAGATATGAGTCATATGATTCCAGGGCATGGTGGCGTTATGGATAGACTAGATTCCATTCTTTTTGCAATTCCAGCAATTTTTATTTTGTACACAATAGTTATTCATCTAGAACTTTTGCATTAATAGATAACAATTGTGTGATAGAGACTGTAAACTTAAATAAAGTAGCAAGTTTTCTTCTCAAGGAGATAGATTTATGGGTAATTCTTTTCCAGTTGCGCCTATGCCAGAAAAAGGTTATAACAGGCAAGAAGTTGATGACTTTATAGAGAAAGCACGTAGTAGTTACCAAGGCTTATCTCGTGAAGTTACCGTAGAAACAGTGACGGAAATCTGCTTCGATGAAGAAGTGGGCGGTTATGATTTTGATGCGGTTGATACAGCTTTGGACCGTCTAGAAGTCGGGTTCAAAGAAAAATTTGGTGACCCTAAAGATCGGCAGACTACTGAAGAAGTAGAGCCACTTGGTATTACCCCAGACGCAAAAACTCAAGCTAAGGCAGCAGCTGATTTTGAAGATTTACGTACAGGTAGTGTCCGAATCATTGATGGCGATGCAATTACAAAAGCAACTAAGGACAAAGAAGAACAAGAATCATTAGTCGAACCGAAAACTGAAGTATTTGATAAAGCTGATATTAAAGCAGAACCAAAGACAGAGATTATTGAAGAAGCGCCTACAAATTTATTAACTAACCCGCTTAAATTATTTAGACGTAAATCAAAGAAGGAACAAAAAGAAACTGTAGTAGCTCCTACTACAGCAGCAACTTCAATTGTTGAAGAGCCAAAAACTGTAAAAGTAAGTACAATTGATGAGCCTAAGACTGAAGTATTTGATAAAGCTGATATTAAAGTAAAACCAAGGGTGGAAGTAACAGCTCTTAAGTCCAACGATAGTTACGATAAAAAAACAGCTTCCAAAGAAGCAGCAATAGCTGAAAAAGTTAATATTGATAAACGCACTACTGATGCAAAGAAACTTTCAATTGTGGAAGAATATGGCCTTCCTGAACTGCCTGAAACTGAAGCAACTGAAGTGGATATAGACTCTGAGGTTAGTGTAGATACTGATCCTAATATCAATATGAATCGGTACACTAAACCTAAAGTTAGCGTTAATCCAGATTCAAAGGCTATTGCGAAGATAGAGGTAATTGATACTGCAGAAAAGGCAAAAGCAGGAGTGCTTGATAGCGCCGGTGTTAAGTCAGAAGTATCAGCTCTTTCTAACGAAAAATCAAAGAAAAAGAAAAAAGCTAAAGCTATTAAAGCTACTTTAGCTAATGCTGGCACCGAAGATAAAAAGACAGGTATTGATAAAGATACTGCACTAAATCATATAGTGGAGAATGTGCAAAAACGCCGTGGCAGTATCCCAGGCGAACCAGAGCCATTTAAAGAGGAGCTCGGCAACGATAACCATACTACTGTAGCTGAAGATACCCGCAAAGCTAAGAAAAAACTTAAGAAAAAGGCTGTTGTAGCAGATCTTAATAGGGGAGCATCAGTTAAAGCTGAGCCACTAGCGAAAGCTGGAACTCTAGAACAGCACAATAGTGGTAAAACTGCTGCCGGAGCTGAGTTAGCAACTACAGCAGTAGGTGAAAAAGCTCTTAACAAAGTGGATAGCCAACCTAAAGGTGCTCATGAAGTTATCTTAGCTAGATTTAACCGTGGTAGTGGCAAACGTTTTAATAAAGCAACCCAAACTGGATACAAAGTTGCTGAAGTAGACAAATTTGTTAAGTCAATTGCATATTCAATGCAAAATGGTGAGAAATTGTCAGTGAAAGATATTAAGAAGGCTAAATTCAGCTCTGCACGTTCACTTGATGCGTATAGTGAAAAGCAGGTAGATGCAGTGTTAAGTAAACTGATTGAAGTCATTAAGGCAAACTAAATTGCGTATTGTTACGATTCTAGGAGCTACTGGGTCAATTGGAACTCAAGGTCTTGAAGTTATCGCAGATAACCCTGATAAATTTGAAGTATTTGGTTTAGCTTGTGGTAGTAATATTGCACTACTCGCACAGCAAATAGCAGTTTTTAAACCTAAAGTCGTAGCTATTGCCAAAGGCTCTATAGCTGAATTAAAAAAATTATGCTCAGATAACAAAGTTTCAGAATTCCCAGAGATTTTAGTAGGAGAAACTGCAGCAACTGAACTTGCAAAAAAACCTGTAGATGTTGTTTTAAATGGAATGACTGGTGCAGTTGGGTTAAAACCTACACTTGCAACGTTAGAAGCTCAGAATACCTTAGCTTTAGCTAATAAAGAATCATTAATAATTGGCGGTGAATTAGTCAAAAAGTTAGCTAAGCCTGGACAAATTATCCCAGTTGATTCGGAGCATTCAGCTTTAGCACAATGTTTGATGTCTACAAACGTTGCAACTATTCCTTATCGAAAGTCTGAAGTGGCAAAATTAGTTTTGACTGCCTCCGGTGGACCTTTTCGTGGCAAAACTCGTTCGGAATTACAACAGGTTACCCCTGCTGAAGCTTTAGCACATCCTACTTGGGATATGGGGCGAGTAGTCACTACAAACTCAGCAACTTTAGTTAATAAAGGTCTTGAAGTAATTGAGGCACATTTACTATTTGATGTACCAATTGATGCTATTGATGTAGTAGTGCACCCGCAATCAATTGTGCATTCCATGGTGGAATATATCGATGGTTCTACCATCGCTCAGTGTTCACCACCAGATATGAAATTGCCAATCGCGTTAGGTTTATCTTGGCCACTGCGCACTGCAAAAGTTGCGACTCCATGCGATTGGACAAAAGCTAGCCAATGGACTTTTGAACCTTTGGATGAAGAAAGTTTTCCAGCAGTTAAATTAGCTAAACATTGTGCAAAAATTGGTGGCACTGCACCTGCAGTTTATAATGCCGCAAATGAAGAAGCAGTTGATGCGTTCCATGAAAAACAGATTGCCTTTTTAGACATTGTCGATATTGTAACTGAAATTGTGCATTCTTATAAACCCGCAGCTGAGTTAAATTTAGATACAGTATTAAAAGCAGATTCTTGGGCTAGAAAACAGGCTAATAAGCTAATTAAAGAAAAGTTTTAATTATGGTAACTGTATTACTTTATATTGCAGGAGTACTTTTAGTTGCTCTAGGTATTGGGATTTCTATTGCATTACATGAAGTGGGACATTTAGTTCCTGCTAAAAAATTTGGCGTTAAAGTTAAACAGTATATGATTGGCTTTGGCCCTACTATCTACTCTAAGAAAAAGGGCGAAACAGAATACGGTATAAAAGCAATCCCACTTGGTGGTTATATTTCAATGATAGGTATGTTACCTCCGACTGCTCATGATGCGCCAGGTACCGTTCGCAGTACCTCTACGGGGATGTTTCAATCTCTTGCAGAGGATGCACGTAAGTTTTCTGCGGAAGAAATTGAGCCAGGGGATGAAAATCGAGTTTTTTATAAATTGCCAATATATAAGCGAATAATCATCATGCTTGGTGGGCCATTTATGAATTTAGTTATTGCTTTTGTACTGTTTAGTATCCTAATTACTACTTTTGGAGTTGCTAAACCTACTACAGAGGTAGCATCAGTTTCTCAGTGTGTAGTTTCTGCACAAGAGATGAAAAAACAGCAACGTGAAGAATGTTTGCCAAATGACCCAAAGGCTCCGGCAGCTGTTGCAGGGATAAAATCCGGAGATAAGATTACAGGTTTTAATGGAACTAGTGTGACTTCTTGGGATTCACTCAGTGAAAAAATTAAAGATTCTGCTGGGAAAAAAGTAACTTTAACGGTAGTGCGTAATGGAAAAACTGAGACTTTACAGGTAACTCCAATTCTGTCTGAACGTCCAGAAACTGATGCACTAGGAATGCCAATCAAAGATTCTGCTGGAAATTATGTAACTCATGAAGTAGGTTTTCTTGGTATTGGACCAACTAGTGAGATGCAACAGCAACCATTAGCTGCTGTTTTCCCAATGATTGGCAATAATATAAAAGCTACGGCCAAAGTTATTCTGAATTTACCTCAACGAATGATTGATGTTTGGCATGCAGCTTTTTCTGATGCACCGCGTGATATTGATAGCCCGATGAGCGTCGTTGGTGTTGGTCGGGCTGCAGGTGAGATAGCAAGTACCAATAAAATTAATGTAGCGGATAAGTTTGCGACAATTATTTCACTAATTGCAGGCTTAAATATTGCACTATTTGTATTTAACTTAGTGCCGTTACTGCCCCTTGACGGTGGACATGTGGCTGGTGCACTTTGGGAAGGTGTTCGAAGGTTTTTTGCAAAATTATTTGGACTCAAGGATCCTGGTCCATTTGATTTAGCAAAGATGCTGCCATTGACTTATGTGATAGTAGCTATCCTATTGGCAATGAGTGCACTTTTAATTTATGCAGATATAGTAAAACCTATTTCATTATTTAACTAAGTATTCTAGTTTATTAGCCTTTAACTAATAGGCTACATTAGCTAGAATGTTATTAGTTTGTTTTTAAGAAAGGTCAATTTATCGTGACATCAGTTAATCTTGGAATGCCTGCTAGCCCTCCGCCAGTATTAGCACCTCGTCGTAAGACGCGCCAAATTAAAGTTGGCTCTGTTGGTGTTGGCAGTGAGAGCCCAGTTTCAGTGCAGTCTATGACTACTACAAAAACTCATGATATCAATGCTACTTTACAGCAGATTGCAGAGTTGACTGCAGCTGGTTGTGACATTGTGCGTGTGGCTTGTCCTACTGATAAAGATGCAGAAGCTTTGCCAATTATCGCGATGAAATCACAGATTCCAGTTATTGCTGATATTCATTTCCAGCCAAAATATGTATTTAAAGCTATTGAAGCTGGTTGTGGCGCGGTACGTGTAAACCCAGGTAATATTCGTGCTTTTGATGATAAGGTAAAAGAAATTGGTGAAGCAGCTGCAGAAGCTGGTACCTCAATCCGTATTGGGGTTAACGCTGGTTCTCTGGATAAGCGTTTGTTAAAGAAATATGGCAAAGCTACTCCAGAAGCTCTTGTCGAGTCTGCAGTTTGGGAAGCTTCTTTGTTTGAAGAACATGGATTTCAAGATTTCAAGATTTCGGTTAAACATAATGATCCGGTGGTGATGGTAGAAGCATACCGTCAGCTTGCTGAACAAGGAGATTGGCCACTTCATTTAGGTGTTACTGAAGCGGGTCCAGCATTCCAAGGAACTATTAAATCTGCTACTGCTTTTGGTTCATTACTTGCTGATGGTATTGGTGATACTATCCGTGTTTCACTTTCCGCACCTCCTGTTGAGGAGATTAAAGTTGGTACTCAGATTTTGCAATCATTAAACTTGCGTCCACGGAAACTTGAGATTGTAAGTTGCCCATCATGTGGACGTGCTCAAGTTGATGTATACAAACTTGCTGACGAAGTTACTGAAGGTTTAGAAGGGCTTGAAGCTCCACTACGTGTTGCAGTTATGGGATGTATTGTCAATGGTCCTGGTGAAGCCCGTGAAGCTGATTTAGGTGTAGCTTCGGGCAACGGTAAAGGTCAGATATTCGTTAAAGGTAAAGTAATTAAAACTGTGCCAGAAGCAGAAATTGTTGATACTTTAATAGTAGAGTCACGGCGCATTGCAGCTGAAATGGAAGCTGAAGGTGAAATTTCTGAAAGTGGCACGCCAGAAGTTAATATCATGTAAGCTGTAATATGATTGTTAGTAGTTTAACTTTGTGTAGAGTAAATAAGAAATTGTTAAGGGAATAAATGGCAGAAACTGAAATTAAGCCAGCTGAACAGATTATAATTCGGGAGCAGATTGAACCCGAAAAATCCGAGGAAAAAGAAATAAAATTTGACCTTGGTAAGCTTCTTCTTCCATATAAAAATCACTGGAAAGAAGTATTGTTAGCTACAATTCTTGGCCTACTTTTAGGTGTAGGGGTTTCTCTTACCCAACAAAAAGTATACTCTGCAAAATCAGTAGGTATTGTTACTGCCGGTAAATCAGATAACTTAGCCTTAGCGTCTTCTGGTGATATCCTTGCTAAATCACGTGCAGCAACATACGTAGATTTGGCTAAATCACGTACAGTATCAGAAGGCGTAATTAAAGATTTAAATTTACAAAATATAACTCCTGAAGCTTTATCCTCTAAAATTACAGCTACCAATACCACTTCAACTCCAAACATTAGTATAGTTGCTAAAGCAAATACTCCTGAAGAAGCCATGGATATTGCTAATAGTTGGATTAAAGTATTAGGACAAGAAGTATCACACATTGAAAATGATCAGACGGTAAATGTTGGGGCTAATTTACCGTCAAGTTCACAAGGATCTTCATCTAATTCCACGGATGGTAGTGATGAACAGTCAATTATTAAACTAGTTCCAAGTGTTACAGCTGGTTTACCGTCAGCACCTATTTACCCTAGCAAAAAAGCTTTTGGTCTTGCTGGCATGGGTGTAGGATTACTAATCGGAATCATTTATGCATGGTATCAAGGTCAATTTGATACCCGTATTCGTTCTCGTAAAGATGTTGAAGCTAATTTTGATACTCCGATCTTAGGTATGTTACCTTTTGAAGAGAATATGGTCTTAGTAGACCCAATGGGTGATAAGCGCGATTCGCAACGTGATAACTATCGTCTAGTTGAATCTTTCCGTGAACTTCGTACAAACTTAAGATATTCAAACGTGGACAATCCGCCTAGGGCAATTGTCGTTACTTCGCCTTCTCCTGGTGATGGTAAATCAAGCCTTGCTGCTAACTTAGCTATTACTATTGCTGCCACCGGCACTAAAGTAGTAATTGTGGACTGTGACTTACGTCGTCCAGCTTTGGTTAAACGTATGGGGTTGGTAGAAGGTACAGCAGGTTTGACTGAGGTGCTTTCTGGTCAAGCAGAAGTTGCTGATGTACTTCAGGCTTATGATAAACATGGAGATATTCTAATCTTGCCTTCCGGTAAGGTCCCACCTAACCCTGCTGAGCTTCTACAGTCAAACGCAATGCGTAGATTAGTGAGTGATTTAAAGGAAGAGGCTATCTTACTTTTGGATACTCCACCAATTTTGCCAGTAAACGATGCTCCGGTATTATCTCACCTTGCTGACGGTGCGATTATTACAATCTCTGCTAATAAGACTAAGGTTGAAGAAATTAAAGACTCTTTGGCTAATATGAAAAAGGCTGAAAGCGAAGTTCTTGGTTTGATTATTAACCGTATTCCTACTACAAGTGCTGATTCTCGTTACTATGGTTACTACTATGGTGGTAATGATGGATATTACTATTATTATGGTCAAGAGGACGACGATTTCGAAGAAGAGACAAATCCATTTAAAAAGGCGTCGAAACGTTTTAACGAACACTTCGAGAAGCCAAAGAATGGTAGTGAAAAACGTAGCATATTTAGACGCAAAAACAAAAAAGCTACAGCAGAAAAACCAGAGCCTAAGAACGCAATTGAACCAAGTCCAATTGAGCGAGCTAAGGAAGCTGATAAAGTTAAAGATGAACGTGCACAGCGTTTATTGAATCAGCAATTGAGCACTGCTAAAAGCAAAAAACACCAAAACCAAGCTAACTCAGCTTCAAATAACAAAAGTAGAATAGGTTCTACTAAGGCCGTGGAACCAGATAACACTAAAAAATAAGGAAATGGACTAAAGCTATGACTGAAATTCTTAGAATGTCGAAATTATTTGTTCGAACATTACGGGAAGATCCTGTCGATGCCGAAGTCTTAAGCCACAAATTACTAGTACGTGCTGGTTATATTAGACGTGCTGCTCCAGGAATATACTCTTGGTTGCCACTGGGACTTAAAGTTAAAGCCAATATTGAGAAAATTGTGCGTGAGGAAATGGAAGCAATAAATTCTCAAGAAGTACATTTTCCAGCTTTATTACCTAAAGAACCTTATGCAAAGAGTGGACGTTGGGTAGAATACGGTGATAATTTATTTCGCTTGCAAGATCGTAAAGAAGCAGATTATTTACTAGCTCCTACACATGAAGAAGTATTTACTTTACTTGTGAAGGATATGTATTCTTCTTATAAAGATTTGCCATTGTCGTTATACCAGATTCAAGATAAATACCGCGATGAGGCTCGTCCTCGTGCGGGTTTGCTTCGTGGTCGTGAGTTTACGATGAAAGATGCGTATTCTTTTGATATTGACGATGAAGGTCTTGAGAATTCATATCAAGATATGCGCGGTGCATATATTAAGATTTTCGATCGTATTGGTATCAAAGCAATTCCAGTTAAAGCAACATCAGGTGCAATGGGCGGTAGTAAGAGTGAAGAGTTCTTACATCCTACCGATATTGGTGAAGATACTTATGTGCGAACTAAAGCTGGCTATGCTGCTAATGCTGAAGCAGTTGAAACTGTAGTTCCTAAAGATTTTTATCATACAGATGATGATTTTGAAGTTGTTGAAACAATCGACACTCCAACCATTGCTACAGCTGTAGAACGCCTGCAAGAAAATGGCCATGATATAGAAGCCGATGGGACTTTGAAAAATGTAGTTATTGCAGTTTCTCGACCTGATGGTAAACGTGAAATCATGGTTATCGGTCTTCCTGGTAATCGTCAAGTTGATTTAAAACGTGTTGAAGCAAACCTAAATATGGGCGAAATTGAAATTGAGAATGCTACCGATGCAGACCTTAAAAAGCATAATTTAGTTGCTGGTTATATTGGTCCTATTAATGTTGATGGAAAGCAATTCCTTGGTACTGATGGTATTAGTGGAGTGCGTTATCTGGTTGACCCAAGAATCGTAAAAGGTTCTTCATGGGCTACTGGTGTAAATATTAAAGATAAGCACATTGTTAATTTGACACATGGTCGTGATTTTGCAGTTGATGGATTCATAGAGTGTGCTCAAATTGAAAATGGTGATGAAGCTCCAGATGGTTCAGGTAAGCTTGAATTAGCTCGTGGTATCGAAATTGGACATATTTTCCAGTTAGGGCGCAAATATGCTGAAGTTTTGGGGCTTAAAGTACTAGACCAAAATGGTAAGCAAGTTACCGTCACTATGGGCTCTTATGGTATTGGTGTTACTCGTATTCTGGCGGCAGTCGCCGAAGGAACAGGCGATGCGAAGGGGCTTTGTTGGCCTGCACATTTAGCTCCGGCTCAAGTGCATATTGTCATGGCTGGTAAAAGTGAAGAAATTGCACAGGTTGCAGAAGAATTTGCTGAAGAGTTAAAAAATATTGGTGTTTCAGTACTATTAGATGACCGTCCAAAGGTTTCTCCTGGCGTGAAATTTGGGGATGCCGAGTTGCTTGGTATGCCTTATATTCTGGTAGTTGGTCGAGGTCTTAAGAACGGCGAAATTGAAATTAGAGATCGTAAAACGGGCACTGCTACTGAGATTAAGCTGAGTGAAGTTGTTAATTACCTGCAAAAACAACTAAAAGATTAGCTTTTCTTTGTCCTTTACTCTGTTAACCGTTACCATTGAATTGGGTGTTGTAAGTTGTTAAACAGAATTTAATAACGGTTAATAGAAAGGCGAAAACCATTCAAACAAATCTTCGTGAGCTTATTGCTGAGACTGCAAAAGCTAAACAGATTATTTTAGTTGATGTTAACTATCTTAAAGAAGTTAATCAAAATTTCCTGGAGATTGTAGTTGATATTAATAGAGTGGAGTCTATTACCCTTGACGAGGTGGCTGATTTTAGTAATCTACTTTCAAAAGCTCTTGATGAAGAAAATCTAATTGATGAGGCATATGAGTTGCAGGTATTTTCCCCAGGTGCGGATATGCCACTTACTGAAGAACGACATTTTCAGCGTGCCATTAATAAGGTAGTGTTAGTAACAAAAAACGATAAAAAGATTATTCGAGGTATCTTACTTTCCGCAAATGAAGATGAAATAGTTATAGAGCAAAAGAAGCTACTTGAAAAAGGAAAAGCTCCTAAAAAAAGTGATATAGGCAAACTAAATATTAGCCGGGACGATATTACTAATGTTATAGTGGAACTTCCAAATTGAATAATAAAAGAATTAACAATGAAATAAAAGGGTGGGTACTGTGGACTTAGATGCATTAAAGATTTTAGCTGACGAGCGTGAGATTCCATTGGAATCTATTGTGCCAGCAATTGAAAAGGCAATTTTAACTGCTTACTATAAAACACGGGAATCTTCTCATGAAGCTCGCTGTGAACTAGATATGGCTACTGGAGATGTACATATTTGGGTGCCGGAGTTAAATGATGAAGATGAAGCTATCGGAGAGTATGATGATACTCCAGAAGGTTTTGGTCGTATTGCAGCAAGTACCGCTCGGCAGGTAATTTTTAGTAGTTTACGTGACATTGAAGATGGGCAAGTCCTTGGTAGCTTCAAGCAAAAAGCTGGAGAAGTAGTATCTGGAATTATCCAACAAGGTCCGCATGAAGATATGGTTTTAGTGGATCTAGGTGATTTTGAAGCAATCTTGCCACCTTCTGAACAAGTTCCTGGTGAAGACTACAGCCATGGAAAACGTATCCGTTGTTTAATTGTAGATGCCAAGATGGGAAATAAGGGACCGGAGATTACACTTTCGCGTTCTCACCCAGACTTTGTGCGTAAGTTATTTGCATTAGAAGTTCCAGAAATAGTACACGGAACTGTAAAAATAATGGCATTGGCACGTGAATCTGGATACCGCACTAAAATGGCTGTTAAAGCTACGGAAAAAGGTTTAAACCCGAAGGGTGCTTGTATCGGCGAAATGGGTTCTAGAGTACGTGCAGTAATGAATGAATTGAACGAGGAAAAGATTGATATCGTTGATTATAGCGATGATCCTGAGAAGTTTATTTCACATGCTTTATCCCCATCGCAAGTATTATCAGTAGACATTATTGATGAAGAGACCCATTCAGCTCAAGCCATTGTGCCAGATTACCAATTATCATTGGCGATTGGTAAAGAAGGGCAGAATGCGAGGTTAGCAGCCAAGCTAACTGGTTGGCGAATTGATATTATCTCTGATATGGAAGCCATGAAGCGTTAATATTGTGTAGAATGGAATAAAGCGTGGGTTTAACTTCAGCTAACCCGATACGTACCTGTGTGGTATGCCGTAAAAAAGGTAGCCGACAGGAGCTTACACGTATCGCATTGGTTAAAGAAAAATCTAGCTTTTATGCTGTAAAGGACTATACTAAGTCATTACTTGGGCGCGGTGCTTGGGTACATGATGATTGTTTTACAGCATTACAACGTAAGAATGTGCTAAATAGAGCATTCAAGTTCGTTGGTCAGATAAAACTTGACCGACTTGAGAGTAAGAGTGGATAACGAAATTATGGACAAGCAGTGAGTCTCTCACAATGAGTTCGGTAAATGTGTAGATGATTCGCATCCTGTTTTGATGCGGATCAAGACAGGAGAAAAGTGGCTAAACTTCGAGTTCACGAGTTAGCAAAAGAACTGGGTGTAACCAGTAAAGAAGCAATTGCTAGATTAAAGGAGTTAGGGGAGTTTGTAAAATCAGCTTCCTCTACAGTAGAAGCTCCAGCGCAGAAAAAATTGCGTGAGTCTTATAGAGCAGAGCTAAAAGCAAAAGCACTTGCTGAAGCAAAAAAGGCTCCAGAAAAGACTTCAACTAAAACAAATTCAGCAGCTAAAAAGCCTGCTACAAAAAAGACAACTACGGCAGCTAAACCAACTGTAAAAAAACCAGGACCAAAGCCGGTACCAAAAGCAGCGCCAAAGTTAGCTGCTAATAAAACTGATATAAAAACTTCATCAGCAAAGCCTACTAACAATAAGCCTCATGCTAAGGTACCGGAAAAGTCAGTTGGTACAAAACCTGCACCAGCAGCTAAAAAGCCTGCTGTGAAACCAGGACCAAAGCCAATGGCGCCTAAGCCATCAGCTTTGCGTAAGGGGGGTCGTCCAGGGAATAACCCATTTGCTTCGTCGCAAGGTATGCCAAAACCACGCTCAGGTCGTGGGGGTCGTCCAGGGAATAACCCATTTGCTTCGTCGCAAGGTATGCCAAAACCACGCTCAGGTCGTGGGGGCAGTGGAGGGCCACGTCCAGGCAGTGCTCGCCCGGGTAATAAGCCTAATGATCGTAATAATAACCAAAGTGGTAACCGCAACCAACGCAGGCAAGATAACAATAAGCCACAACAGCGTCAGCAAGGTTCAAGCCCATATAATAATAATCGTCCAGGTGGTAATAAACCATTTGGTACTCCACCTTCTCAAGGCTTAAGTACTCCTACTCGGGGTGGCTTTGGAAAAGGTGGCGGTCGTCGTGGTAATGCTGCTGGTGCTTTTGGTAAAGGTGGCAGCCGGGCTAAGCAACGTAAGTCAAAGCGTGAAAAGCGTCGTCAACAAATGCAGCAAATGCAGGTGCCAGGTTCACAAGGTACTACTATTCCAAAAGGTAATGGGCAAATTATCAGGCTACGCCGTGGGGCAACATTAACAGATTTCGCTGATAAAATTGATGTGAATCCAGCGGCATTAGTAATGATGTTGATGAAACTTGGTGAAATGGCTACCGCAACTCAGTCACTTGACGAAGATACTTTCCAATTACTAGGTGATGAGTTAGGTTATACTGTCGAAGTAGTATCTGCAGAGGATGAAGATCGAGAACTATTAGAGTCTTTCAATATTGATCTAGAAGCAGAAACTGCTGCTGAAGATGAAGAAGATTTAGCGGCTCGTCCTCCAGTAGTGACAGTAATGGGTCACGTTGATCATGGTAAGACTCGTCTTCTAGATGCAATCCGTCACTCTGATACTATCAAGCACGAGCATGGTGGTATTACCCAACATATAGGTGCATACCAGATTCACCATGAACATGAAAATACTGAACGTGCAATTACTTTCATTGATACTCCAGGTCACGAAGCTTTCACAGCAATGCGTGCACGTGGTGCTAAAGTAACTGACATCGCAGTACTAGTTGTTGCCGCTGATGATGGTGTGATGCCTCAGACTATTGAAGCATTAAATCACGCCCAAGCAGCAGATGTGCCAATTGTGGTAGCAGTTAACAAGATTGACCGTCCAGGTGCTTCACCTGATAAGATTCGTGGTCAATTAACTGAATATAACTTAGTGCCAGAAGAATATGGTGGAGACACTATGTTTATCGATGTATCTGCACTTAAAGGCCAAGGTATTAATGACTTGCTTGATGCGGTGTTCTTAACTGCTGATGCTGCAATTGAATTGAAAGCTAATCCTAAGAAAGAAGCTCGTGGAGTAGCTATTGAAGCAAACCTTGATAAAGGTCGTGGTGCAGTATCTACTGTCCTTGTGCAGCAAGGTACTTTGCATATCGGTGACAATATCGTAGCTGGTACAGCACATGGTCGTGTCCGCGCCATGTTTGATGAGCATGGCAATAATGTCAAAGAGGCCGGACCATCTCGTCCAGTACAGGTACTTGGTTTAACTTCAGTGCCACATGCAGGTGATGGTTTCATCGTGACTAAAGACGATAAGACCGCTCGTCAAATTGCTGAAAAACGTGAAACTGCTGAGCGTAATGCAATTCTTGCAAAGCGTCGTAAACGCGGTAGTCTTGAAGAACTTAACGCTGCAATTGCTGCAGGAAAGGTAGATACTTTGAGCTTAATTCTTAAGGGTGACGTTTCTGGTGCTGTTGAGGCTCTGGAAGATGCATTGCTTAAGATTGATGTGGGTGATGAGGTAGATGTTAGAGTAATTCACCGCGGAGTTGGTGCGGTTACGATGAACGACGTTAACCTTGCTACAGTTGATAATGCAGTAATTATTGGTTTCAATGTCCGTGCAGCTGATCAGGTGGCTGAACTGGCTGACCGTGAAGGCGTGGAACTACGTTATTACTCAGTTATTTACTCAGCGATTGATGATATCGAAGCTACTCTTAAAGGCATGCTTAAGCCAGAGTATGAAGAAGTTCAGCTTGGCCAAGCTGAAGTTCGTGATGTGTTCCGTTCTTCTAAGTTCGGTAATATTGCGGGTTGTATGGTTAAAAGTGGCACAGTGCGTCGTAATGCAAAGGCTCGTCTAGTTCGTGATGGAGTAGTAGTTCAAGAGAACTTGACGATTGACTCTTTGAAGCGTTTCAAAGATGATGCTACTGAAGTCCGTGAAGGCTTTGAATGTGGTATCGGCCTTGGTAATTTCAATGACATTAAGGTAGATGACATCATTGAAACCTTTGAGATGCAAGAGAAACCTCGCGTCTAAGGAAGGAAGTAGTTATTGTGTCAGAAAACCCAAGAGCTCGTAAACTCGCTGATCAGATTAAGGAAATAGTTGCAGTAACTCTAGAGCGCAAAGTTAAAGATCCACGCTTAGGCTTTGTAACTATTACTGATTCCCGAGTTACTGGAGATTTACAGCATGCAACTTTGTTTTATACAGTACTTGGTAGTGAAGAAGAGCTAGCTGATACTCAGAAAGCTCTTAACTCTGCTAAAGGCATGATTCGCACTGAGGTAGGACGTAACGTTACAGTACGTTTAACTCCATCCTTAGATTTTGTGCACGATGCTTTACCTGAAACCTCTAGCTTTCTAGAAAGTAAGTTGGCAGAGGCTGCTGCACAAGATGAAAAAGTGCGTAAGCTTGCTGAAAAAGCAAAGTATTCTGGTGGAGAAGATCCGTATACATCGTAAGCTTATTTAACTTAAATAGTGGTTAGGGGTGCCTAGCCACTATTTTTGTATTAAGGGTCAATCTCAGTTTAAGGTAAATGGTACTTTTCATAACAAAAGGTATGTGCATTAAGGTACCATTTGTGAAAAAAGGTACCACTGGTTTTGTACTTATTGAGGATTATATATAAGAGAGAGCAGTATAAAACATCACAAATATGTAGCTAAAAGAGGGCATAAAAATAGGAGGTCCGAAGACCTCCTATTTTAAATATAAACTGTCGTTTACTTAATGGTTTATAATACACCTTTCATGCGCTTGTTAATCCATGGATTAAGAGCGAAGATGATACCACCCAATATGATAGATGCGATACCCAAAGTAGTGAAGTATGGAACTTCATTATTTGGATTGTAGAATCCAGCAATACTACCTGCAGCTGAAGTACCGATAGCACTTGCTAGGAAGAAAATTGCAACGAACTGAGTGATGAATGCTTTTGGTGCAAGCTGAGTTGATACAGCTAAACCAGTAGGAGAGATGAACATCTCACCGATTGTGAATACAAACAAGATTGCAGCAATCAATAGGATTGGCGCACTGTTAGGACCACCATTAGCAAATGGTAAGAACATGAAGTATGCCAAACCGATGAAGATATTTGCCCAACCAAACTTAGCAGAAGTACGTGGCTGTCCCTTCCACTTAGCCCATAGACCTGCGAAGAAGCCTGAAAGCAAAATGATGTATACCGGGTTAATTGACTGTACCCAAGCTACTGGCATTTCCCAGTTACCGATGTGACGGTTCAAACGTTGGTCAGCGTAGATAGTCAATACTGTGAACTGCTGCTGGTATAGTGACCAGAAACCAACCTGAGAAACTACAAGTGGTATTGAAGCGTAAACGCGAGAACGTTCTTCGTCATTAACTTTAGGGCTACGGATAATAGTGCTGTATAGGACTACTGCAGCGATAATTGCAAGTACGATAACTACGTTAGAAGCATCATCAATTGTGATGATACGAGTAGCGAAAGCAATTACAAAGAATAGGATAATTCCTGCAAGACCCATGTAGAACTTTTTGCGTTCTTCATCAGCTAATGGGTTTGTAACAGTGTTAGCTGATTTTGGTAGGTGTTTACGATTAATAGCGTACTGAGTAAGACCAATAGCCATACCAAATGCTGCAATACCGAAACCGTAGTGGAAACCGTAAGAAGTTTGCAACCAACCAGTTAGTAAAGGACCAATTAAACCACCCAAGTTTACACCTAAGTAATATAGTGCGAAGCCTGAGTTTAGGCGAACGTCACCTTTAGGGTAAAGGCTACCAACGATAGATGTTGAACAAGACTTTACACCACCAGCACCATAAGCAATAAGGAAGATACCTAGTGCTAAGCCACTGACGCCAGAACCTAAAGCAAGAGTAAGGTGTCCACACATTACCATGATTGCAGAAATGAACAAGACGCGTTCACGGCCAAGTAGACGGTCAGCAATCCAACTATTTGCCACGGCAGCTAAGTATGAACCACCACCGTAGGCACCTACAATTGAGGTAGCTGCAGCCTGGCTCATGCCTAGACCGCCTTGACTTACAGTGTAGTACATGTATAGCAGTACGATACCCTGAAGACCGTAGTATGAGAAACGTTCCCATGTTTCTACGCCGAATAGGGTTGCCATCTGCTTAGGATGCCCAAAGAACGAAGTGTCAGTGGGTATATCATTATTTTCTTCTAGTTCTTGATCGGCCATTGCTTCTGCCTCAAAAAGCTCAGCAGTGTTACCTTCAATACTAGAGATATTCTTAATTGGTGATTTTTTCTCTTCCATAGCTTATTAGTATACATAATAATCTCTTATGGATAAAAATACTCATGCAAAAATCTAAAAATATTAGAAAAATATTTTTAGTAATCTCGTTATTCTTAGTTTCAACATCTTTGTTTAAAAATAATATAGCAAACCCTCGATACTTTTTAAAGTATCGAGGGTTTGCTGATTAGGGTTTTAACTAATAGCTATAAGCTACCTAACATCTCCCATTAACTGGTGTGTCTTTTTAGTAACTGCAAATAGTAACAGACCAAATATAGCTGCTACAGCAGCCAATACTACGAAGTACTGTACTGCAGTTTGTTCAGTAAATGTCTTTGCTACTGTACCTGAAAGAGCAGTACCTAGTGACATCGATAGGAAGAACACTCCCAACATTTGAGTTTTATATTTAGCTGGAGCTAGTTTTGTCGAAATTGAAAGCCCAATTGGCGATAGTAACAACTCAGCAATACTCAAGATGAACAAGATGAAGATTACGTATAGTAGTGGAGCAGTATTGTTTTGCATGTTAGCAATTGGTGCAAACAATACGAATGAAAGACCTGCAAGAAGCATTGCTGAAGCAAATTTAATTACTGCACTTGGTTGTTTCGGACCCCATCTATCCCATAGGGCTGCGAATGAACTAGCCATTATTAATACGAAGAAAGGGTTGATAGAAGAAATCCAAGAAATTGGCATTGTCCAAATTCCAAATAGGTCGCGGTTAAGTTGCTTATCAGAAAATAGGGTCAATACTGTAGTTTGCTGGTAGTAAAGAATCCAGAAGACCACACTTGTAATATAAAGTGGAATGAAAGAAATTACTTTATTCTTTTCTTCTTTAGTCAATTCTTTATCGGTGAGCATTGTACGGTACAAGATAAGCGTCACCACGATTGAAGCTGTAACCATAATCAAGTCTAAGTTACCTGCATTGAAAATCTTAGTTAGGAATAAGATTGCAAGTGCTGCAATGATTACGATACCAGTAATAAGTGCTTTTTTGCTTTCATCCGCATTCATTGGGTTAGGAGCATGTTTAGCTTCTTGTGGTAGGCGGTGGCGACCTCGAATATACTGAGCTAGACCAAATGCCATACCAATTGCTGCAAGACCGAAACCGTAGTGGAATCCTGCGTTAACTTGAAGTAAACCAGTAAGTAGTGGACCAGTTACTGCACCGATATAGATACCCATATAGAAAATATTGAAACCAGCATCACGGCGGTGGTCACCATGTTGATAAAGTCTGCCTACCATTGAAGAGGCATTTGACTTGACACCGCCACCACCCATTGCGATTAATGGTAGGGCAATACATAGACCGACTACACCTGGAATCAAAGCCATAGAAATGTGTCCACACATTACCATGATTGCTGAATAGAATAGTGTGCGCTCTGAACCGAATACTCGGTCTGCGAACCAAGCTCCTAATACTGCCGAGAAGTAAATGCCACCGGTATATGCTGTTACTACACCAGTTGCAATTACTGTCGATATCCCCAGACCACCCTGTGCTGGAGTGAAGTACATGTAGATAAATAGAATACCTGACATGCCGTAGAAGGAGAAACGCTCCCACACTTCGACACCGAAGAGGTTAGCGAGGGCTCGTGGATGCCCCATAAATGATTTTTCTTCTTTACCGCGAATTTTTGCTTCTGAACGGCTAACTGTTTTTTGTTCCATACCCCTTATTTTAACATGTCAGTAAGCTATGCTTATCTTGTAGCGCTCTATTCAAGTAAAAAGGATCCTAACAAAACATGAAAGCTGATGGAATTTTATTAATTGATAAGACTGCAGGACTTTCATCACATGCGGTAGTAGCTAAAGCACGTCACTTATTGCGTACTCGTAAAATTGGGCATGCAGGTACCCTTGACCCAATGGCTACGGGACTACTAATCCTTGGTATTAACCGAGGTACGAAATTTCTGAATTATTTGATAACCTCATCAAAAAGTTATGATGCAACTATTAGGTTAGGGCAAAGCACAATAACTGATGATGCTGAAGGTGAAGTAATTTCAACTAAAAATACTAGTGCTATTACCGATGAGCAAATTACACAAGAAGTAATAAAACTTACTGGCAATATTATGCAAGTGCCAGCAAAAGTTAGTGCGATAAAGATAAATGGGCAGCGCTCTTATGCTAAAGTTCGGGCTGGAGAAAATGTAGAGTTAAAGGCACGGCCAGTTACGATATATGATTTCCAAGTTGCCAATATAAATAGGGTAGAAGATTTTATTGATGTAGATGTTAGAGTAACTTGTAGTTCAGGTACTTATATTAGAGCTTTAGCCCGTGATATAGGTAATGCGTTAGATGTCGGTGGACATTTGACTAAATTACGTCGCACAAGTATTGAAAAATTTTCGGTTACTGATGCTGTGTCTATAGAAACTTTAAACAAAGATACTGCTCTATTGCCGTTAGCAAGTGTGGCAGCAGAATTATTTCCAAGTAGGCAATTAGATGCAAAGCAAGTTTTAGATGTGATGCATGGCAGGTTTATTTCTGCTGATAATCATCAAGAAATTTATGCAGCTTACTATAAAAAAGAGCTAATTGCGCTACTTAAAAATAAAGGTAAGCATGCTCGCTTAGAATTGTTAGTAAAGATTAGCTGATTTCACTTACGGGTGTAAGATGAAGTATATGCGTGGAATTACAAATCTTGATGAATTGGCTGATAAAGATATTAGTACTTGTATTGCCATCGGAAACTTTGACGGAGTACACCGCGGACACCAATATATATTGGGTATCATGTTGAAAAAAGCTGCTGAAAAAAACTTAAGTACGCTAGCATTAACTTTTTCACCACATCCAATTGAATTTCACCATCCAGAAATTAATTTTCAACATATTACTACAGCAAAACAAAAGTTACGTGAATTTGAAAATCTGGGAATTGATTACGCAGTGATCATTGATTATTGTGCAGAATTAGCTGCAATGTCAGCTGAAGAGTTTTGTAAAGAAGTTTTAATAGATAAATTACATGCACAAGTAATTGTTGTTGGTGAAGACTTTACTTTTGGAAGAGATCGTTCTGGAAATATTGATACTTTACGTGAACTTGGCAATAAATACGATTTCGAAACGGTTGCTCTAGCTGATCATGGCATTCCTAATACTAAAGGCAAGAAGCGTCGACTTTCTTCAACTTGGTTACGCGAAAGTTTAGCTGATGGGGATGTATCGTTAGCAGCTAAAATATTGGGACGCTATCATTCAGTAGAAGGCAAAGTAGTTCATGGGGCAGCTCGTGGTCGTGAATTAGGATTTCCCACAGCAAATTTACAAAGTAACCCATCAGGTCTAATTCCAGCAGACGGAGTTTATGCCGGCTGGTTGCATATTGGAAAAAGTCGTTATCCTGCAGCAATTTCAATTGGAACTAATCCTACATTTAAAGGAATCGAGAGTCGTCAAGTCGAAGCACACGTAATTAACCGTCCAGTCGAAGATGTTTCTGAGTTTGATTTATATGGCAGATACGTTCGTATTGAATTTGTAGAGCGACTGCGCGGTATGGTTGCATATACTGGAGTAAAAAAGTTAGTGGAACAAATGAATTACGATATTGCGAAAACTGAAAGGATTTTAAGTGACAGCTAATATTATGTATCGTATGGCATTGCGTTCAGATGCTTCAGCTATTGCAAAATTAGCTAAAGACTTACCTAAGAAATACTCAGAAGTCGTTTTTGGTGGCAGGGCTTTTGGGGTGGTTGCAGTTGCAGAAGATTCAGATAACTACGAAGTTTTTGGCGCCTCTTGGGCCATTATGGCAGATGAAGGGTATCATGCATTTATTCGTGTCAATGATAAATATGATAGTGAAGATACACATTCTAAACTGCAAGAGAAGCTCTATGAAAAAGCTGAAGATCGCCATATTGCAAAGTCCGATATTAAATTTTAATCGCTACCCATTGCAGATAAAAGCTGTAACAAGTTTTATCTCTAATTACTAAGTGTTATACTGACTAAGGAGTATGCTGTAGTCTGCGGTGGCATACTTTATTATTTTGAACGCAGTACCTAGTGAATTGGAGCTTTTGTGGCTTTAGACGCAAAAACTAAACAAGAAATTATTGAGAAATATGCTACAGCTGAAGGCGATACTGGTTCTCCAGAAGTACAAATTGCACTTCTAAGCCGTCGCATTTCAGGTCTTACCGAACATCTTAAAGAACACAAACATGACCACCACACTCGTCGTGGTTTGATGGGTTTAGTAGGTAAACGTAAGCGTCTTCTCGGATACTTAAAGCGTGTTGATATCGAACGTTACCGTGCTCTTATTGAGAGTCTTGGTCTGCGTCGATAATTATGTTGTTAGGTGGAGCAAGCTATGAGGCTTGTTCCACTTTTCAATAATTAAACGAAAATGAAATAAGTACACAATGGTGCAAGAGGCCGGTCCTCGGTAGTGACTTCCGGGTTAATCTTTTTACCCCGTGGGTCTCGATCGAAGGCCGTAACACCTGGTACAGGTAGCTATTGTGTCGAGACAAAGAAAAGGAGCACTTTAGTGCAAGGAACTCAATCAGTTGAGACCGTTATTGATAACGGAAAATTCGGTACTCGTACCGTTAAATTTGAAACAGGTAGATTAGCAAAGCAAGCTGCAGGTGCAGCAATGGTATACATTGATGATGATACAGCTTTATTATCTGCAACATCAGTAGGAAAAACTCCAAAAGATCAGTTTGATTTTTTCCCACTAACAATTGACGTCGAAGAACGTATGTATGCTGCTGGGCGTATTCCAGGGTCTTTCTTCCGTCGTGAAGGTCGTCCATCAACAGAAGCAATCCTAGCTTGTCGTTTGATTGACCGTCCACTTCGCCCAGCATTCGTATCTGGTTTACGTAACGAAATTCAGGTAGTTGTAACTGTAATGGCTGTTGATCCAGATGTACGTTATGACGTAGTAGCTATTAATGCTGCATCAATGTCTACTCAGCTTGCTGGTTTGCCATTCTCTGGTCCAGTTGGTGGGGTGCGCGTAGCACTTGTTGATGGACAGTGGATTGCTTTCCCTAAGCATTCAGAACTTGAAAATGCAGTATTCGATATGGTGGTAGCTGGTCGTATTGTTGGCGATGACGTAGCAATCATGATGGTTGAAGCTGAAGCAACTGATAACGCATGGACTCTTATCAATGATAAGGGTGCTCAAGCACCTACTGAAGAAGTAGTAGCCGATGGTCTTGAAGCAGCAAAACCATTCATACGTCAGCTTTGTGAAGCTCAGACAGAATTAGCGCAGAAGGAAGCTCGTGAAACAGCTGAATTCCCACTATTCCCTGATTACCAGGATGATGCATACGAAGCTGTAGAAGCTAAAGCAGCCGACAAAATTGCAGAAATTTACACAATTGCTGATAAACAAGAGCGTGATAATGCTGCAGCAGAACTTCAAGAGGAAGTTGTTAAAGAGTTAGCTCCTGATTTTGAAGAGCGAGAAAAAGAGCTTAATTCAGCTTTCAAAGCAATCACTAAGAAAACTGTACGTCAACGTATTCTTAAGGATCAGGTGCGTATCGATGGTCGTGGTTTAGCGGATATTCGCGAACTTCACGCAGATGTTGCAGTACTACCTCGGGTACACGGCTCTGCAATCTTCGAACGTGGTGAAACTCAGATTCTAGGCATTACTACTTTGAACATGCTACGCATGGAACAGCAGATTGATGCACTTTCACCAGTCACTTCCAAGCGTTATATGCATAACTACAACTTCCCACCTTATTCAGTAGGTGAGGTTGGCCGTGTAGGTAGCCCAAAGCGTCGTGAAATTGGTCATGGTGCATTAGCAGAACGTGCAATTGTGCCAGTATTGCCATCACGTGAAGAATTCCCATACGCTATCCGCCAGGTATCAGAGGCTCTTGGCTCGAATGGTTCTACTTCAATGGGTTCTGTTTGTGCATCAACTCTCGGTTTACTAAGTGCTGGTGTTCCACTTCGTGCGCCAGTTGCTGGTATTGCGATGGGTCTGGTTTCTGATGAAATTGATGGTAAGACTCATTACGCAGCTTTGACTGATATTTTGGGTGCAGAAGATGCATTCGGTGATATGGACTTCAAGGTAGCTGGTACTGAAGAATTTATTACTGCTATCCAGCTTGATACTAAACTAGACGGTATTCCTGCTAAGGTATTGGCTGCAGCTTTGACTCAGGCTAAGCAAGCACGTTTGACTATCCTAGATTTGATTAATACTACAATTGAATCTACTGGTGAAATGTCAGTACATGCACCTCGTATTCTTACAGTTTCTATTCCTGAAGAAAAAATTGGTGAAGTTATTGGACCTAAGGGTAAGATGATTAACCAAATTCAAGATGAAACTGGTGCCGAGCTTACTATCGAAGAAGACGGTACCGTGTACATAGGTGCAACTGGTGGTCCAGCTGCTGAAGCTGCACGCGATATGGTTAACGCAATCGCTAACCCACAAGTGCCTGAAGTTGGTGAACGTTACCTTGGTACTGTAGTCAAACTTGCAGCATTTGGCGCATTTATTTCATTAGTGCCAGGTACTGATGGACTGCTACATATTTCTGAAATGCGTAAGCTAGTTAACGGCAAGCGTATTGAAGATGTTGAAGATGTCCTAGGTGTAGGTCAAAAGGTACAAGTTGAGATTACTAAGGTTGATGATCGTGGTAAGCTTTCACTTTCGCCAGTAGTTGAAGGCTCGTCAGAGACTAAAGATGAATACGAGGAAAAGCCACGTCGTAACAATCGTAACCACAACTCAAAGCGTAACGATCGTAACGATAACCGCAAAGATCGTGGAGAACGTCCACGCCGTAACCGTCGTCACAAGCGAAACGGTGAAGAGCGTAATGATCGTAATGGCAAAAATGATCAGCATAAGAAAGCTCGTTCATTAGACGACATTGAATTTTAATTATTAGATAAGTTAGGGCTCAAGTTGCTTGGGCCCTATACTTGTCTAGAGTGAAAAATTATTAGTTAACTAGTAGGAGTTCATCACGGAAAAGAAACTTGTTCTAGATCGACCAAATTTTACTGAAATACTTTCTGAGTCTGAAGGCTCAGTGGTTAAACGTTCAGTACTACCCGGAGGCATTAGAGTTTTAACTGAAAAAATGCCTGGGCAGCGTTCTGCGACTATTGGAATGTGGGTTGGAGTTGGTTCTCGTGATGAGCTTGAAGGGCAGCATGGTGCTACTCATTTCTTAGAACACTTACTTTATAAAGGTACTAGTCGTAGAAGCAGTATTGATATTGCTGCTGCTTTTGATGAGGTTGGTGGCGAATCTAACGCAGCTACTTCTAAAGAGAGCACTTGTTATTATGCACGAGTCCTAGATACTGACTTGCCGATGGCTATTGAAGTTATTGGAGATATGGTTACAGATGCGATTCTTGATAGTCAAGAGCTAGAAAATGAGCGGACAGTAATTCTAGAAGAAATCGCAATGGATCATGATGATCCGATGGATTTGGCCCATGAAAATTTTGCAGAACAAGTACTAGCTGGCTCTGAGTTGGCGCGTCCAATTGGGGGTACCGGAGAAGCAATTTTAAGTGTGCCACGCGATTCTGTTTGGCAACATTATAAAAAGTACTATGTTCCTGAGCAACTGGTAGTTACTGCCGCAGGTAGTGTTAACCATGAAGTTATCTGTAATCAAGTTCTCGATATTGTAAGCAGAAAATGGGACTTAAGTGATAGCGCATTGCCAACTAATATCAGAAATCAGATACCACTTAATCTTGAAGATAAATCAAGTTATCGTGTATTAAATAAACAATTAGAACAAACTAATATTATTCTTGGTACTAAAGGAATGATTGCTACTGATGAACGTCGTCATGTTTTGCATGTGATGAATTCAATTTTAGGCGGTGGCATGTCTTCCCGCTTGTTCCAAGAAATTCGTGAGAAACGTGGTTTAGCCTATTCAGTACATTCTTTTGCTGCCGGTTACTCTGACGCAGGGTATTTTGGTACTTATGCTGGTTGTGCTCCAGAAAAAGCTATTGAAGTGATTAAATTAATGCGAGCTGAAGTGGAGAAAATTGCTGACTATGGTGTTAGTGACGCAGAGCTTAAAAAAGCTAAAGGACAGATTTCAGGTGGAATTGTGCTTGCCTTAGAAGATACCGGCTCTAGGATGTCCCGCTTAGGTTCAGCAGAATTAGCATTAGGTAAGTACTATGATGTCAATGAATCTTTAGTACGCTCTGGTGCAGTTACTAAAGAACAAGTACAGGAATTAGCGCAAACATTGTGCAACGGTAAACAGACTCTAACAGTTGTTGGAGCATACCCAAACCAGACAAGTTTTGAAGGATTAGTGTGAAAAAGATTTTAGCAATTTTTAGTGCCATAATTTTAACGCTAACTTTGGCAGGCTGCAGTACTAAGTCCAAGCAGCAAGAGGATAAGTATTATTCAGCAAATAGCAAGCAGTGGACAGATTGCCCACTCTCAGACCAACCTAAGCGTGAGTGTAAAAATATTGAAGTTAAGTTAAGCAGTACTGATAAATCAAAGGTTCAGCTTGCAGTTGCTAAAACTCCAGCTCGTAATCAAAATAACAAAAAAGGTACTCTGGTACTAATGCCTTCAGGTCCTAATACTTCAGGGCTTTCTTTTGCAGCTGGTATGGAAAGCTTTTTACCTAAAGATGTATTGAATAATTACGATATTATTGCTTACGATCGCCGTGGTGTAGGTCGTAGTGAGACTATTACTTGTGATGATGTTCCTGATTCGGTTAGCCAAATTACTGAGTTTGCGACTCCAGAACAAATTCAAGATTATAAGACTATTGCTAATGATTTAGGGACTTATGTAAATAAATGTAACTCTAAGTCTAATCAACTTTTCAGCAATAGTGGTGCAAAGACTGACGCTGATGATGTTGATGCGATTCGGCAAGCAGTAGGTACTGAGAAAGTTAGTTTACTGGCATATTCATATGGAACTTTGACAGCTCAAGCTTATTTGAATAAGTATCCTACTCATGTAGATAAATCAGTGCTAGATTCTACATTTGACCCAAATATTTCAGGTGCTAAATTTGCTTATACAAATGACCCAACTTTGGGTTTCCCAATGAGTTTTAATGATAAATTAACTGGACCAAAATTAAGTCAGGAACAGTCTAACGCTGCGCAAGCTCTGCAAGAAAGTGCTGATGGACAGTCAATTAATCAAGCATATATCTGTAGTGACTATAAGTGGAATGATGATATCTCTAAAGTAGGTAAAGAACTAGAAAAGCAAGATTCTAAACAACCTGGTCTGGCTATGGATCCACTTTCCGGTTATGGAGTCTGCTCTAAATTTGCTGATAAGGAAAAACAATCAGCACTTGGTGCTATCAAAACTGGTAGTGGAGTAACTACTAAACCACTGCTTGTTAACTCCACTGAAGATACTCATGCACCACTGGCAGGAGCAAAAGCAGTTGCTGGGCGAATGAATGCCAACCTGTATCAAGTTTCAGGGAATCGTCACATTGTTACTGGATTTGGGCGATCCTGTGCATCAGATACAGTTAGTAAATATCTGATGACAGGTGCTTTGGCCGTGAATTCTAAATGTACTAGTTAGCGTGTAGTTGTTCGTTAAGTTCAACTGTACCGCTTTTGCGGCTTCGAGCTTCGATTGCTCCAGTTACCGAGTTACGAATAAACAACAGGTTATTAACGCCTGAAAGTTCAGCCCCTTTGGCTGTTTTCTTTCCATCTTTGGTAATCATAGTGATTTTAGAGCCGGAAGTGATGTAAAGACCTGCTTCGACTACGCAGTCATCGCCAATACTAATACCAACTCCAGAGTTAGCTCCTAGTAGTGAGTTTTTACCAATAGAGATACGTTCTTTGCCGCCACCAGATAGAGTACCCATAATTGAAGCGCCACCACCAATATCAGAACCATCTTCAACTACAACACCAGCAGAAATACGACCTTCAACCATGCAGGTACCTAGAGTTCCAGCATTAAAGTTGATAAAACCTTCGTGCATTACAGTGGTGCCTTCAGCAACATGAGCACCAAGACGAACACGGTCAGCATCAGCAATGCGGACACCACTTGGTAGGACATAGTCGACCATACGAGGGAATTTATCTACACCATAAATTATCACTGGAGATTTAGCGATTAGAGCTGCTCGAGTTAGTTCAAAACCTTTAGCTGGATACGGGCCGAAATTAGTCCATACATTATTAGGTAATAAGCTAAAGATGTTATCTATATTTATTGCATTTGGTTTAACCAGCCGATTTGATAAAGCATGTAGTCGCAAATAAGCATCTTCAGTGTTAGTAGGTGCTTTGTTTACTATAATTTCTGCTTTTACTAGAGTCTTTTCTAGTACGTCAGCTGGATCATCATATTGAGAAATTAGCTTTACTAACTTCTCTTCAAGCTTTGGGTTTTCAATCTGGCTTTCTGAAAGCTCAGGATACCAAACATCAAGCACTTTACCTTCTTTTGTAGTATGTGCAATACCTAAACCATAAATTTTATTTATTGTGTTAGAAGTTTCCATAGCTTTACATTAGCGAATTAACGGTTATTTTAAGGTATTTAATGGTAATGTTTTATAGAAAGATTGATTATTTTCTAAGCGAGAAGGTATACCATGTCAAACACGAATCATAGAAGAGGTCGTGAAGCTTTTGGGAGACAAAAAATATCAACATTGTTTAAAAACCTAACAGCTGTTGCACCTCAATTGATTAAAGATGAAATTGCACTGGCAAAATCTGGACTACAAGAAACTGGTAAAAAAGCTGGTATCGGTGTAGGACTATTTGGTGGTGCTGCTTTCTTTGCGTTCTTTGGTGCTATTGCATTAATTATTGCGCTAGTATTCGGTCTAGCTACAGTAATGTCCCCATGGGCAGCTGCACTAGTAACTGCAATCATTCTCTTTGTACTAGCTTTAATTGCCGCTTTAATTGGTAAGAGTAGTATTACTAAGGCATTTAAAGAAAACAAGTCAACAGAAGCTGTTGACGGTATTAAGTATGATGCCAAAATTGTGGCTCAAGGTTCACAAGCTGAGCTTGAGTCTAGTTCGGATAAAGCTAAGAGCCAAGAAATTGAAAAAGCTAAAAAGGCTAAAGAAGAGAAAGCTGAAAAGAAAGCTCAACCTTCTCCAGAGCAGCTTAAACGTCGTATTGATGCTAGCCGCAGTTACCTAGGTGACACAATGGATGGTATTTTATATAAGCTCGATTTTAACGCTCGCGGCAAAGAGTTCTTTGAAGAAAATTCAGCTAAAGTTAAAGACACTTTCGGGCAGGTTAAAGATGATATGCCAGAACGTATCGAGGGTCTTAAAAAGATTAGTTCAGATTTTGTTTATGGACGTGAACAGCAAATTGGTATTGGTGTAGCTGCAACTGCTGGTACTTTAGTAGTTAGTAAATCACTAACACCTAAGAGTCGCGAAAAGCGTGCTACTAAAAAGGCTGAAAAAGTAGAGCTTAAGAACGATAAGGGTAATAAAAAATCTGATCGCAAAAACGCTAAGCTTGAAAAGCTAGAAGCTCGTGAGACTGCGAAAGCTGAAAAGCAAGAGCAACGTGAGGCAGCTCGTCATTCGAAGAAGAAGGCAGCTCAAGAAGCAAAAGCAAAAAAAGTTCAGAAGCAGGAAGCTCGCGAGACTGCTAAAGCTCAGAAGCAAGAGCAACGTGAGGCTGCTAAGGTTGAAAAGCAAGAGGCTCGTGAAGCTGCGAAAGCTGAAAAGCAAGAGCAACGTGAGGCAGTTAAGGTTGAAAAGCAAGAGGCTCGTGAAGCTGCGAAAGCTGCTA
>JASGEI010000003.1:0-76138 GCA_047606545.1 Micrococcaceae bacterium
CTAGTTCGTCTTCTGGTTTGGTGGTTGTTACTAATACGGTGTTGACTAGTACTGGTATTAGTGTTGATTATTCTGATGATGTTAAGAATTTTACTATTACTGCTACGCTTGATGGTTGTGATAGTGTAACTGCTGAACAGCAATGGATATACCCAAACCTGATGAGTTGGGGTGCGAATACTTCTACTTATCGTCTTGGTAACGGTACTACTACAAGTAGTAATACTCCAGGTGCTATTGGACCAGAATATCAAATTTGGCGTCAACTATCTGCAGGAACTCATTCTTTTGCACTTACTGAAAGTAATAAGTTATGGGGTTGGGGATCTAACGGAACTTATGAACTTGCAGATTCAACTACTACCTCAGCTCCTAGGCCGAAGCTTATCACTACCAGTGTTGGTACGGATGAATGGGTTACGGTAGCCACGGGTAAATCTGATGATGGTGGGTACTCGTTAGGCGTTCAAACGAATGGCCAATTGTATGCATGGGGTGTTAATACGACTGGACAGCTTGGGATAGGTAGTTTGAGTACTCGTGCTGTTCCTTCAGTCGTTGGTTCAAGTCTGAGTTTAAATCCGTGGGCAGCCACAGTTGGCGGTCATGGTCATTCTTTGGGGGTTACTGAAGCTAATAAGCTATATGGCTGGGGTCTTAATACTAATGGTTCAGTTGGTGATGGAACAAACACTACTCCACGTACTAATCCAAGAGCTGTTAGCGCAAGTTATGATTGGGCTCAAATCACGGCAGGACATAGTTGTTCTGCAGGTATTTTGACCGATGGCAGTTTATATAGTTGGGGTTTGAACGACCTTGGTCAACTTGGTTTAGGAAACACGACTAATAAGAATAGTCCACAGCGAGTAGGATCTAGTTTAGGTGTCTCGTGGATGCAGGTATCCATGCAATACTGGCATGCTTTAGCTCTTACCACTGATGGTGCTTTGTATGCATGGGGTAATAATTCAAAAGGTCAGATCGGTGACAATACTACAACTAATCGCACCAGCCCAATATCGATTACTGTCTCGGACGTTACCAGCTGGCAGTATGTATCTGCAGGGGCAGGATCAAGCGGCGTATCGCATTCCTTAGCTATTGCAGAAAATGGTGATTTATATGCATGGGGTAATAATTCAAGTGGTCAGCTTGGTGATGGAACTAATGTAAATAAGCTGGTCCCTACAAAGATAGGTAACATGAAATGGGACACAGTTGCAGGTGGAGGACTCTTCTCGGTTGGTGTTGCAAGGACTTTTGTTCCTAAAGGGTACTCATACTAAAAAGGTTTTACTGCTCTTTAAAGTAGTAAATAATTAATAACAATGCTGTAAGCGGCAATATCCCTAGGTTGTACGCTTACAGCATTATTTAATATTCTAATTAAAACATAATTTAATTAATCCTCCACAATTATTTTTTCTTGAGTTATTCACAAAAAGTATATTTCATATTTCAAGTTTCTTAATTTAATTCATTATGGTGCATGGAGGTTAAATTATGAATTCACAAGAACTTGGTCTATACGGTGAAAAATTAGCTGCTAGGTATCTGCAGTTCTATGGCTATGATATTCTCGATACTCGTTATGCAGGTAGTCAGGGTGAGCTTGATATTATTGCTCGTAACGAAGAAGCATTAGCATTCATCGAGGTTAAAACTCGTAGCTCATATTTAAGTGGACATGGTGTGGATATGATGACACCAGCAAAGTTGAAACGAATGCAATTTGTGGCACATGAATGGATGCTTGCTAGGGATGCCAAAACTAGTTTGGAATTAAGGTATGATCTGATTGCTATTTTAGTTGACGAGATAAAAGCTCCATTGCTTGAACATTTTGAAGCAGTGACTGTATGAGCAATAAGGAAATTGGTAGTGCTTATTCAATTGAATTGTTAGGTACTTCAGGACAAATTATTGAAGCTCAGTCTTCAATAGTTCCTGGCTTACCTCAAATTTATTTAATTGGATTACCCGATGCAGCTTTACGTGAAGCTAAAGAACTAGTGAAAGCGGCATTGAATTATCTTGGTATTAGTTTGCCTAAACGTAAAGTGATTGTTAACTTATTGCCAGCATCAATGCCAAAACAAGGAACAGGTTTTGATGTTGCAATAGCAATTTCGATTCTGACTGTTTGTAAAGTCATCCCAAAAGAAAGTGCTCGTAATATTGTATTTATTGCTGAATTAGGTATTGATGGCTCAATAAAAAAGGTACCTGGGACTATAGCAAGAGTTCTTGCTGCAAAGTCTCAAGGTTTCAGTAAAGTAGTGGTGGGAACTGAAGATAAGAATACTAATATCCAAATCCCGGGAATAAAGCAGTATTCAGTAAGGGATTTAAGAGAATTACTTACAGCTTTAATGAGCAATTTCTATGGGATAAAAACAAAGACGAAAGAGATATGTCAAAAGGATTATCCGCTAGACTTTGCTGATATTGAAGGAATGCATTATGCCAAGAAAATAATGCAAATTGCTGCTGCAGGTCGACATCATGTTTTATTATCTGGGGTACCTGGTATTGGAAAGACTATGCTTGCGCAACGGCTTCCTAGCATTTTGCCGGAATTAAATGAAGAAGAATTACTTGAAGTGCTAGCTATTCATTCTCTGGGAGCAATATCAGATAAAGCTAATTCAAGTATTCCTTTTGAAGAGCCACATCATAGTTCAAGTTTGAGCGCAATAATTGGTGGTGGATTTCAACGTACTGTTTTACCAGGTAGTATTTCTAAGGCACATTGTGGAGTATTGCTTCTTGACGAAACTCCAGAATTCAAGAGAGATGTTCTTGAAGCTTTACGAGAACCTTTAGAATCTGGCTATATCAATATCTCAAGGTCACAGTTTTCAGTTAGATTTCCAGCCAAGTTTCAATTGGTATTAACTATGAATAAATGCCCGTGTGGCAAGCGATCTGCACGTAACATGACTTGTAAATGTACGCCTTATGCGATTAATAGATATGAGCAAAAAATTTCTGGTGCTTTGTTAGATCGAATTGATATTAATTATGAGGTTAAAGAAGAAGTTCCTTATGTTAATGAAACAAATTTAGATAGTAAAAGTTTATTAGTCGGAGTCATTAAAGCTAGGTTTAGACAAGCAGAAAGATTAGCTCCGTATGGTTTGGCTTACAACTCTGAAATATCAGCTAGTTTACTTAATAATGAGCTTCGTATCCCTACTTTGATTAAAAAGGAAGCATTATTAAAGTGTGATGCAGGTTTATTGTCTAAAAGGGGTCTGATTAAAGTACAAAAGTTAGCCTTAACTATTGCAGATTTATCGAATAGTGATATTAATGAAAGACATATAAATAAAGCGCTACAGCTAAGGAGTAGCGATGATTAAATCTGAGAAAGAGTCTTATTATTTCTGCTCATATTTAGTTGACGGAGCAGAGCCAATATTACAGATACTTCTTGAAAATATGGAGGTAAAAGACTTAGCTAATTCATTATTAAATAATGAACTAGCAAGTTTAATTAAAAATTCATCTTGGTTTGCAACTAAAGGATATAGCCAATCTGGTTTAGTAGTGCAAAAAGCGTTTGATCGTTGGTTGCCAAGAATTGAACAGTTCAAGAAAGAAAAACATGGTGTTCATTACTATGAAAATAAATATGAATGCGAGTTTATTTATAGAGGTTTAAATAATTGGATATCTGAACTAGATGATTTAGGTTACGATGCGCCAATAGGTTTATGGATAAAAGGTAAAATGCAGACCCCAGGAGTTTCAATAGTGGGATCAAGAGCAGCTACTAGCTATGGGAAAAATTGTGCGTTTACTATAGCTAAAGGTTTAGTCTTAAATGATTATTCAGTAGTTTCTGGAGGGGCTTATGGAATTGATGCAGCAGCTCATCTAGGTGCATTACATCATGAAGGGCATACAGCTGTTGTTTTTGCTAATGGTTTTGGTAATTTATATCCTAAAAGTAATATTCAGTTATTTGAACAAATAGTTAAAAATAAAGGATGTTGGGTTTCTGAATATCATCCAGAAGTTTCAGCATCGAAATGGCGTTTCCTACAACGTAATCGTATAGTCTCAGCATTAGGTCAATTAGTGTTGGTAGTTGAATCTGGTTGGCGTTCAGGGACAAAGAATACAGTAAATCATGCTTTTGAAATTGGAAGACAAGTTGGAGTAGTGCCAGGAGATATTAGTTCACCCATGTCTGTTGGTTGTCATGAATTATTAAAAGAAAATAATGAAGTAAATTGTATAACTTCAGCTAAGGATATTACTAGTTTATTAGAGCCAATTTCAGCTGAAATTCAAGGAAAACAAGAACAGTTAGGTTATTGGAGTAATAGTAATGAAAATCGTGTGTTAGATGCTCTTGGTGATGGCAATGTATTAAATAAAGAATTGATTGCAGTAAAGTCTGGATTGAGTATTAAATCTGTGGTTTTTGCATTACGAAATTTACAAATTGATAACCAGGTATTTAATCGCAATGATAAATGGGGCAAAGTAGGAGAATTATTAAATTAAAATGGAGAAATTAGTTTAATAATAATCCACTTACGCAAGATGAAGAACGCCATGGAACTTATTTTAATGGTCAAGATTAGTAGAATATGAATTTGTTAAGCTAAACTTATGGAAAAAATTTTGTCAGACTTTAAGATATATTTAGAAGCTCAAGAAGGTAAGTCTTTAAACACAGTTAAGGCATATCTTGCTGATATTAATAGTTTCATGACTTTTTTCTGTGCCAAAGGTGGAGAAAATCTTAGTGATGTAGATATCTCAGCTTTGCGTATGTATTTAGCAGAATTAACTCAAGCTGGAATGGCAAAATCTACTATTGGGCGCAAAATAGCTTCACTTAAGGTTTTCTTCCAATGGGCAGTTCAGCAAAAAATTATTGCTACTAATCCGAGTCAAAAGTTGCTAACTCCCAAAAAGACTCAAAAACTTCCAAATGTTTTAAGTCAGAAAAATGCTGATGAACTATTTAGCTCTTTTGATGATTTTGAGACGGTTCATCCTTTTCGAGATAGAGCAATCCTTGAGTTACTCTATGCCACTGGTATGCGTGTGCAAGAACTAGTTACTTTAGATTTAGTTAATGTTGATTTTAAAAATAAAATTGTAAAAGTCGTTGGCAAAGGCAATAAAGAGCGCATTATCCCATTCGGAGAAGTGGCAAGTGCTGCTATGCAAAAATGGGTTACGAAGGAACGTGATGAAATAGTACTTAAAACTAAAAAGGAGCAAAATGCCTTATTCTTAGGTGCTCGAGGAGCTAGGATTAATCAACGACAGGTCAGGGATTTGGTAAATAAGTTTTTTGCGATGTTTCCAGAAAATAAAGTAAGTGGTCCTCATGCTTTACGCCATAGTGCTGCAACGCATTTGCTTGAAGGTGGAGCAGATTTACGTAGCGTGCAAGAGTTATTAGGACATGCCTCATTATCAACAACTCAACTTTATACTCATATTTCCATGGAACGGCTTAAGGAAAGTTATAACCAAGCACATCCACGGGCTTAAAATAAGTTAATTTGACATGCCTTTAATCCTTGATGATTTTAATCAGTATGGGTAATATCATAACTAAGTGCTCATAGTATGCGTCTTATTAAATTGACGAAGTTAGTAGGGGAAGACTAACCGTCGGTCAAGGAAAGAGGGCAAAAATTATGAGTAATACACAGGGAATGCTATATATACATTCTGTGTCTGCTGCTTTATGTCCACACATAGAGTGGGCTGTTAATTCTGTCCTTGACGAAGATTTAAAATTCACATGGGACAAGCAAGCAGCAGACACAGGTATGTATCGTACTGCTGTGGAATGGCGTGGTGAAGCCGGGATAGGTGCTTTGCTTACTACATCGTTACGTCGTATGGGTAACATTCGTTTTGAAGTTACTGAAGATGCGAGTAAAGGCGTAGATGCAGGGCGCTGGAGTTATACTCCTAACTTAGGTATTTTTTATGCACAGACTGATGTGTATGGAAATATCGTAGTTTCAGAAGATCGGATTAGACACGCTTACGAGATTGGTAACAAGGAAAATGATCCTTTGCGTGTCTACCAAGAGCTATCATTAGCAATTGGTGAGCCATGGGATGACGAACTTGAGCCTTTCCGTCAAGCTGGAGCTGGTGCACCTGTGCGCTGGCTAAACACTCAAACAGCTTAGCAAGGCATTACAAGCAACTCTTTAAAATAAAAGCCCCCACATTATAGTGGGGGCTTTTATTTTAAATCAGTAAATTAGGATTTGTGGCTTATAGGAAAATATTGTTATCTTCAATGATTCTTTTCTTTTGCTTCAGCCAATTTCCCGGCAAGGATACTAGTTTTTAATATATAAGCATCTCGAGGGTTTGTTACATTGAGGTTGATAGCTTTTGGTAATTGTTTGATACGGTATCTTACTGTATTAGGATGAACTCTTAACTCTCGTGCGGTGCTTTCTAGCGAGCAGCCTTGTTCTAAGAAACTTTCTATAGTGTTAAAAATCTTATCTCCAAGTTCTACTAACGGAGTGTACCAATGGGAAATTGCATAGTTTTTAGCTTCTTTATCGCCAAGAATGATTCGTTCGGGAATTAGTTCTTGGGCGTTAATAATTTGTGGTTCTTGGATTCGGGCTTTATACGCGATAAGTCCAGCCATTGCACAATGAGCGGCATACTCCAAAAAGGTCAAACTTTTTTGTACAGGAGCATATACTAAAGGACTTTCATTAAAAATAGGGCGCAACTTTTCAAGTACGGAATTTATTTCATTAAAGTTATTTAGGACAAGGACTAAAGTTTCATTGCGGTGAGCAATAACAAAATTTACTTCTTGTTCTTTAAGTACTTTACGAATATCTTTTACATAAGAAGTTAAATTTTCATATTTAACCTTGCCCATAGCAACAGTACAGTTACTATTTTCACTCCAGCCAAGCTCAACGAACTTTGAAATCACTTTTTCATTACATTCTTTTTGTAAAATAGCGTCAATTAGTTTAGCTTCAAGCTGTGGATCCCAACGATTACCTTCACTATTTACTTCAATATAGGTATTAGTAATGCAGAAGATAGTTTCCTTAGCGAATTGAGCTACAAAATTGCGTAGGATATTTTGATTTCTACCAGCAATATTACTAGCCTCGTTATCAATTATTTTGGTACAAAGCTGAGTAATTTGCATTAGATACTCTAGTTTAACGTTATGCAGTACTTCCGTGGATCTAGGAGAAAAAGCAATTTTAAGACAAGTTGCCACGGTCTTGTCATGAATTAACCAATTTTCAAAGGCTTTTAAGCCAATAACCACAGTACTTCTAGCTAGTTCTTTTTGCATTGCATTTAGTCCAGGGTACCAGTTAGTTTCAGTGGCTAGTTTTTTAATTGTCATCTTACTTAGTTCACCAAGTGAACGTGACAAGTTTGCTGCAACTGCCCTGCGAACGACAGTACTTGTTAAAGTTTTTTGTATCAAGCTCATGCTTAATAAGCATAAGAGTTTACTTATAAATTTTGTGTCCTACTCAAGTATGATTTTTAATTTATTTTAATCAACCTGTGCAGAAATACCACGGTGATCGCTACCCGAAACTACAAAGGTTTGCGAAGTGCCTTTGTTGAAACCTTTGTATAAGACATGGTCAATTTTAGTCACCGGGAAGTTAGAAGGCCAAGTGAAATTAGGCCCAAATTTAGTAGATTGTGTTTCTGCCCAAGTTTTCCGAACTTGCTGGAAGTGGGAATCATAAGTAGAAGCGTTAAAATCCCCCATAATAATTGCTTTTTTATTAGGATCGCTTTTCATTACTTGAGCAATCTGATTTAGCATTATGTCGCGTTGTGCATGCATGTATGGACGATAAGAGCCCATATGAGATACGTAAACTTGAGTATTGCCCTGTGGTAGAGCTACATTGGCTGTTAAAACGCGACCTTCATTCATCGGCATATCAGCCCTATCACTTTCTGTAATAGGGTATTTACTCCAAAGACCTACCGATCCAAAGATATGGTTATAAGGGTAGTTTGCGTTCATTGTGTTAGTGATGTTTTGTAGGGTACTATCACTAATTTCTTCGATGCCAACTAAATCAGCATCCTGCGCTAAGATATTTTGCAAAGCCTTATCTACGGTTTTGTTATCAGCATCTATGTTAACTGTAACTAACTTAACTGCATTTTTGTCAGTGATTTTACTAACTGGAAATAATGCAGGCGCAAACATCACAATTGAAACTAAGGGGTAAATCAGTAGCAAAGCTGCAGATTTATCCCTGTGGTACTTAAATAATAATAAGATGAAAAATATGCTTATAAGCCCGAACCATGGCAAGAAATTTTCCGCCAGGGTAACTAACTCATTTTGAGGTAGGCGATTATAGAACCACAATAATCCGCCACCAACAATTGAGCAAATAATCCAAAAAGTTTTCATCATGATAAGTATTCTAACTGTAAAAGAACATAAATTTTAAGGTCAAACCTAAATACTAAGAATATTTTAAGTATTTAGTTAGATACCTCAAAAATTGTACTCTACTTTTAGTTTAAATTTAACGTGTTGCTTCTTCTAGAATTTCTAGAATATGGCGGTATGGCTTGTTAGTCGCACGACTCATTCCGATTTCACAAGTACGGTTACTAGAAGCGTACTGTGCGTATTCTCGAGAAGTGACTTCTGCAGCTTCAGCCTTAGTCGCAGATTCAGTAAGTTCTGGATGCAACATCCCACGATCTCCTGCAAATGCACAGCATCCAAATTGTAACGGCACTAGCACATCATCACTTATTTTCTCTGCAATGTCTTTAATCATGTTAGTAGTGCCAAGTTCAGTGGACGAACAAGTAGGGTGGATGGCGATAGAGTCAACAGGAGTTTTAATATCCAGTTTATCTAAGCCTTTTTCATGTATGAACTCTACTGAATCAATAATTTTAATCTTGCCGTAACGTGCATCTTTGGACATCGCTTTTGAAGCCATAACTAGTAGACCTTCTGAGCATGAGGAAGCATCAGCAACTACAGGTATTTCACCACCATTAGTAGCTTCCCAAAGGTAGTTCATGACTTTTCCAGTCATGACATCATAACCTTCAGAGTAACCTTTAGATTTCCATGGGGTACCACAGCATAGACCGTCAATACCTTCTGGAGTAGTAACAGTTAAACCAGCACGGTCACAAATGCGCAAGAATGCTTCATGTGAGCCAATTCCTTTTTCACCGTGTCCATTATCCTCAGGACCAAACATTGTGTTAATACAAGTTTGGAAGTATACGGCATCAGCATTATTACGTACACGCTCGTGTCTTTTCTTACCTCCAGCAGGTAGTCCGCCATCATACATGGGTAGCTGGTCTTTGCTGATAACTGTACGACCTATTTTAGTCACTGTCTCCACCAGAGGTGCTGGCATGAACTTCGCTAAGCTCAAAGCTTTTCCACCAATATTTGTGATAGCACCCCAGTTTTTAGCAGTTTTTTGCCATGCTTTTTGCTCTACTTTGCCACGTTCTTCCATACGTAACCTACGAACGAGGTCACCAGTATTAATGTTTACTGGACAAGCAACAGAGCACATCCCGTCAACTGCGCAAGTTTGAATGCCGTCATATTCATAATCTTTACGAATTTCCTCAGCGGTCTCAGTATCACCATTTTGCTCAGCACGAGCTAGTTCACGGCGCAATACAATACGTTGACGTGGAGTCAAAGTTAAGTTTTTAGACGGACAAGCTGGTTCACAATAACCACATTCCACACAACGATCTACTTCTTCCTCTACAGTAGGAGAAAGTTTCAAATTTTCCATGTAAGATTTTGGGTCGTCGTTAAGTACTACACCGGGATTTAGTAGCTTGTTAGGGTCGAATAGGTTCTTGATGTCCCACATAATACTGTATAGTTCTTCCCCAAACTGGCGACGCACGAAAGGTGCCATGATGCGACCAGTACCATGCTCCGCCTTTAAAGAACCACCTTGTGAGAGTACTAACTCCACCATGTCGTCAGTAAACTCTTGGTAACGAACTAATGATTCAGGATTAGTAAACTTTTCACTTAGTAAAAAGTGTACGTTACCATCTTTGGCATGACCAAAGATGCAGCTATTTTTATATTCATATTTTTCAAATAACCCAATAAGCTTTTCTAGTGTTTCTAGGAGGTTTGGTACTGGAACTACAATATCTTCCAATAGAGCAGTAGTGCCTGATTCACGAGCCTCAGCCACAGTGGTGTAAAGTCCCTTACGAACTTTCCATAGGGCAGCTTGAGCCATCGGGTCTTTAGTGAAAGTGGCTTTAGTCGAAAGATTTAAGCTATCAATCATATCTTTATTTACTTCAAGTTTCTCTTCAAGTTCTTCTTGAGTGAAGCCATGATATTCGACTAATAGTGCTGCATGCTCAGCTACTTTAATATCACTAATTTCTGGAGCTACATTCTTGATAGTTTGTGCAATCTTCAAAGAAGTAGCATCCATTAGTTCTACAGTAGCCATACCAGATTCTACAAGTTTTGGTAGTACACCAGTAGCGTCAGAAAGTGTTGGAAATACTAATAGGGCAGTAGCTACGTTTTTGGCAACTGGAATGGTATTGAAAGTTACTTCGGCAATATGACCTAGAGTGCCTTCAGAGCCAATCATTAAGTGCTGTAAAATCTCGATTGGTTTTTCGAAATCAACTAATGAGTTAAGACCATATCCCATAGTATTCTTCATTGAATACTGGTTTTTAATATGTTCCATACCAGTTTCAGAGGCTAGTACTTTCTTGCGAAGCTTCGATAAGCCATCATAAAGTTCAGGCTCTTTACTTTGTAACTGTATATCTGCATCATTATCTGCAGTGTTAATAACAGTGCCCGAAGGGAGCACGATAACCATTGATTCTACAGTAGAATATGAATTATATTTTGTGCCACATGACATTCCGGTAGAATTATTAGCTACAATACCGCCGATAGTACAAGCAACTTCACTTGCAGGGTCAGGTCCAAGTTTATAACCATGACGTGCTAGATGAGCGTTAGTCATCCGTACCGTAGCACCTGGCTCAACGCGAACTTTTTTGCCTCCATCAATTATTTCAATCTTGCGGAAGTTTTTGCGAGTATCAATTAGTACGCCATTGATGGAAGCTTGCCCAGAAAGGCTAGTGCCACCAGAACGAAAGCCAATAGTTTGGTTATTCTTTTGGGCAATCTTAAAAATTTCTACGATATCGTCAATTGTTTCTGGAGTTGAAACGCTATCAGGGACGATTAGGTAATGCGAGGCATCATGCGCTAGTGCAAGCCGGTCAATTTTACGATCACGAAGACCAGGGTAATCCATTGTAATGTTAGTGCTCATAACTATTAATTTTAAGTCATCATTAAGTACCTGCGTTGGATAAAAGTACAGTGTCAGTACTTTCAATGGCGCATAAATAGACTAGAAAAGTATACTGTAAAATAAGTGTAGGGTTTATAGTTGCCACTACAAACCCTACAAATCTGTTATTGCCTCTTTTAAACTATTTGGCTTACAACTCAGCCGTTTCACCTGGCATCAAGTGTTTATAAGTAACGCCAAAGTCTTTAGTTTGGTTTTCTAAGTGAGTTCTGGTAAAACCTAACCCTGCATCTGTAAGTAAAGAATCATGAATATTGTATGCAAATTCTGGCTTAACAGCGATTGCGAAGTCAATTACTTCTGCAGCTTTAGACCAAGGAGCATGCATTGGCACAAATAAATGTTTAATTTTCGTTGGTGGCACAGTGAAAGAATCACCAGGAACATAGATATCGTCATTAATCAGATAAGCATTATTACGAATTATCGGGATTTTTGGATGAATCAAAGCATGTTGACCACCATAAACTTCAATATTAAAACCTAGAATTTCAGTTTTATCACCTGGTTTTAGTATTTCAACACCTTCTATTGATTCAGGTCCATAGATTGGAAGTTTATTATTTTTTAATACCTCTGGATCAATATGGTCAGGATGTTCATGGGTTAACAAAATGGCATCAGCATTTGCTAAGGCTTTGTCAGTTTCGGAAAAATTACCAGGATCAATAACTAATTTCTTACCTTTAGCTTCTAAAGTAATACAAGCATGAGTGTATTTAGTTAATTTAACCTTAGTCATGCTTTGGATACTCCAAGTCTTTATCGCCAATGTAAACCTGACGTGGACGACCAATCTTAGTCTCTTTGTCAGCTACCATCTCTGCCCATTGTGCAACCCAACCAGGCATACGACCAACAGCGAATAAAATTGTGAAATAGTGCTCTGGGAAACCCATTGATTGATAGATTAATCCTGAGTAGAAATCAACATTCGGATATAGCTTACGTGACTTGAAGTAGTCATCCTCTAGTGCAGTAGCTTCTAATTCTTGTGCTAATTCAAGTAATTCATCTTTAGTTTCTGACTTGCCTAAAACAGTGTCAGCTGTGCGCTTAACGATTTTTGCACGTGGATCGTAGTTTTTATAGACGCGGTGTCCAAAGCCCATCAACTTAACACCTTCTTCTTTATTTTTAACTTTAGTCAAAAACTCATCAATTGAATCACCAGAATTATGAATTTGGTGCAACATTGAAAGTACTGCTTCGTTAGCACCCCCATGCAATGGGCCATAGAGTGCATTAATTCCAGCAGAGATAGAAGCAAATAGGTTAGCTTCTGCAGAGCCAACTAGCCTTACAGTAGAAGTTGAACAGTTTTGTTCATGGTCTGCATGCAATAGTAACAATGTGTCTAGAGCTTTAACCTTGTCAGCATCTAACTCTTCTTCACTGCCGAAACACATATTATAGAAGTTTTCAGTGAAAGTGTCATAAGGAGTATCGCTAATTGGTTTTTCGCCTTTAATATGGCGCAAAATCCTAGCTGCTAACACTGGAACTTGAGCTAATAATGCAATAGCAATATCTCTTAAATCTTTTCCATCTCGGGCATTTGCTTTTTCGCCATAATGAGTAGCCAAAACTGAAACAGCAGCAGAAAGCATTGGCATTGGGTGGCTTTCTTCAGGCATTGCATCAAAGAATGAATCTAATTCTTCAGGAATGTGCATTTGCTTAACTACAGCCGCTTCAAACTCTTCTCGTTCTTTTTTGTTAGGTAACTTTCCAGTAACTAGTAAGTATGAAACCTCAATGTAGTCTGAATTTTCGGCTAGTTGTTCAATAGGATAACCACGGTACTGTAAAATTCCTTTATCGCCATCAATAAAAGTAACTGAAGATTTACAAGAAGCAGTGTTCATAAAACCAACATCATAAGTAATTGAACCAGTTTGTTTTAACAATGGTCCAATATTAATGCCGGAAGATCCTTTAGTTGCTTCTTCGATAGGAAATTCTAATTCATTACCATCAATGTTTAATTTTGCTGTTTTGTTAGCCACGCGACCTCCTCATTGAAATGCCAATATACTAAATACAGGATAACAGGTTAGATGTTATTCTGTGTAATAAGTAGTTAGGCGTTTAGCTGCTTGTTTAATTTTATCTGTTTGTTCAGTTATAGCGATACGTACGTATTCACTCTTACCAGTACCATAGAAAACTCCTGGTCCAGCAATAATTCCTAGCTTAGCAAAATCACCTAGAGTGTCCCAGCAATCTTCGCCCTTAGTAGCCCATAGGTATAACCCTGCATCAGAATCTTTAATTTTAAAACCAGAATTTTCTAATGCATCTTTTAGGATAGTGCGACGTTCACGATAAATATCTTTTTGTCTTTGTACATGCTTATCATCACCTAGCGCAGTAATAATCGCATATTGGATTGGTGTAGGTACAATCATGCCAGCATGTTTACGGGTATTGATTAGATTAGCTATTAATTCTGAATCTCCAGCTACGAATGAAGTTCGGTATCCTGCTAGGTTAGATTGCTTTGATAAAGAATATACACAGAGCAGATTTTTATGGGATTCTCCAGCAATTTCTGGATCTAATAAGCATGGGATGATTTTATCTTCCCATTCATTCCAACCAAGCTCTGCATAACATTCGTCAGAGGCCACGATTGCATCATTCTTCCGAGCCCAATCAACAACTTCATGGATTTCCTCGTGGGTTAGAACTTTACCATTTGGGTTACCTGGTGAGTTTAGCCAGATTAGTTTAGTATTTTTAGGATAATCGGAAATTGAATCAGCGGCAAAACCTTTACAACCAGCAATTTGAGCTCCAATATCATAAGTTGGGTAAGCTTCTGCTGGATAAATAACTACATCGTTTTTTTTAAGCCCAAGTAGCGTAGGCAACCAAGCAATAAACTCTTTCGAGCCTATGGTAGGCATAATATCTTGTGGATCAAGATTCGAAACATTTCGTCGACGAGCAAACCATGCAGATATTGCTTCGCGAAGTTCTTGCATGCCGTGGGTAGTTGGGTAGCCATGAGCATCGGTGTGGTTAGCTAATGCTTCTTGGATTAATTTTGGAGTTGGGTCTACTGGAGTGCCAATAGATAGATTGATTACACCGTCAGGATGTTCTTTTGCTTGTTTTTGATAGGGTGCGAGAGTTTCCCAGGGGTAGTCAGGCAACTGTAAACCGAAATTTGTCATTTAAACTAGTCCTGATTTTGAGGTGGAAGGGCTGTTACAAGTGGATGGTCTATGCCCATATTGCCAAGCTTTGCAGCACCGCCAGGGGAGCCAATTTCTTCGAAGAAATCGACATTTACATTGTAATAATCTGCCCACTGTTCTGGAACATCGTCTTCGTAATAGATTGCTTCTACTGGGCATACTGGTTCACAAGCGCCACAATCGACACATTCTTCAGGATGAATGTATAACGAACGTTCACCTTCGTAGATACAGTCTACGGGACACTCCTCAATGCAGGCTAAATCTTTTACGTCTACACAAGGTTGAGCAATGATATAAGTCATAACTTTATTTTAAACCTTCTAATGGATTTGGGTAAACCTGTTTTCGGTGTTGTTTAGGTTTTTGTTTTCTAATGAATAAAAAAGAAATAAAAATACAGATTGGTAGACCAAAAATCCAAAAATAGGATTGTAGGTCACCGGGAATAACAGTGGAGTCTCCTGGGAAAAATAGTATAAGCAAAGTAGCAACTATCATTGCAAGTCCCATAAGTAAGAAACTCTTAATACTCTCTGTTGTATTATGCCACCATACTAGTGTAGCTATTACGAACACAAAACTAAGAAGTAATCCAACTGGAATGGGATAAATCATTGCTATATGAGTAGCAGTTCCCAAAAATCCAGCAAGTAGTCCTAAGAATAAACTTAAGAAAACTTCTAGAAACTTCTCAGTTTTGTTTTTTTGCATTATTTTGCTCGTTTGTTCTTTGCAGCTGCGCGCTTACGTAGGTTTGGATCAAGCTCAACTTTACGAATACGAATATTTTCCGGGGTAATCTCAACACATTCGTCTTCGCGAGCAAATTCTAGACTCTCCTCTAATGAAAGTTTCTTTGGCGGAGTTAAACGCTCTAGTTCATCGCCAGTCGAAGAACGCATATTAGTAAGTTTCTTTTCACGCACAATGTTGATATCCATGTCATCAGAACGGTTACCTTCACCTACGACCATACCTTCATATACTTCTTGAGTCGGCTCCACAAAGAAAGTACCGCGATCGGCAAGGTTGATAAGTGCGTATGGTGTAACTACACCAGCTCGATCAGAAATCAGTGAACCTGAAGTACGAGTAGTAATTGGCCCGAACCATGGCTCATATCCTGCTGAAATTGCGTTAGCGATACCAGTACCACGAGTTTCAGTCAAGAATGATGTGCGGAAACCAATTAATCCACGAGCTGGAACGATAAATTCCATCCGTACCCAGCCAGAGCCATGGTTAGACATAGTTTCCATGCGACCTTTACGAGCAGCAAGTAACTGAGTAACTGAACCTAAGAACTCTTCTGGTACGTCAATAGTCATGTGCTCGATTGGCTCATGTCTTTTGCCGCCAATTTCTTTGGTAACTACCTGTGGTTTACCGACAGTTAATTCATAACCTTCGCGACGCATTTGCTCTACTAAAATTGCCAGAGCTAACTCACCACGACCTTGAACTTCCCAGGCATCTGGGCGGTCAGTAGGGAGCACTTTAATGGAGACGTTACCGATAAGTTCACGATCTAGACGGTCCTTTACTTGACGTGCAGTAACCTTAGCACCTTTAACTTTCCCAGCTAGTGGTGAAGTGTTGATACCAACTGTCATTGAGATTGCAGGATCATCAACTTTAATAAGCGGTAGCGGTTGCGGATTTTCTGGATCAGTAAGTGTTTCACCAATAGTGATATCTTCGATACCTGCAACTGCCACAATATCGCCTGGTCCAGCTTCTTTCGCTGGTACACGGTCAAGAGCTTTTGTCATTAATAATTCAGAAATACGAACATTTTTCATTTCACCATTTTGACGTGCCCAAGCAACGGTTTGTCCCTTTTTCAAAGTACCTTGATGAATGCGCAATAAAGCTAGACGACCCAGGAATGGTGAAGCATCAAGGTTAGTTACATGAGCTTGTAATACAGCATCTGGGTTATAAGTAGGTGCGGGGATATGTTCTAGAATTGCCTCAAATAGTGGTTCTAAATCACCATTCTCAGGTTCAGTACCGTCAGCTGGTTGTTCCAAAGAAGCTTTACCGGCACGAGCAGCAGCAAATACCACTGGCACATCTAGTACTGCGTCAAGATCTAAATCTGGAACTTCATCTGCTAGGTCACCTGCAAGACCTAACAATAGGTCTTGGGAGTCAGAAACGACATCATCAATACGTGCATCTTGGCGGTCAGTTTTATTTACTACCAAAATCACTGGAAGTTTTGCAGCTAAAGCTTTACGTAATACGAAGCGAGTTTGTGGAAGGGGGCCTTCAGAAGAGTCAACAAGTAGCACTACGCCATCAACCATTGATAGACCACGTTCCACTTCACCGCCAAAGTCAGCGTGTCCTGGAGTGTCGATAACGTTGATGGTTACTGTTTCGCCTTTTGCTGCTGGTCCAGAATAAGCAACAGCTGTATTTTTGGCTAGAATAGTAATCCCTTTTTCGCGTTCTAATTCACCTGAATCCATAACTCGGTCATCGACTTCTCCGTGCTCGGAAAATGAATTAGTTTGCTTCAACATAGCATCCACCAAAGTAGTTTTACCATGGTCTACGTGGGCTACGATTGCTACGTTTCTTAAGTCTTTTCTTTGTGCTGTATTTTCTGCGCTCATATATAAAGTAAAATTTCCTAATTAGATTAACGCCTGAAAGGCAAGATAGTATCTGTGTTATTCTACCGCAATTAAACCTTAAAAGTAATTCTTATAACTAATTATTTGTCTCACTTAATTGTTGTTACATAGCTTTGACGGTAAAGTTCTAAGTAGATATTTTAATTACTTAGGAGATTTTGTGGCTAGAGCTTATGTAATGACAAGCCCAACTGGTAAATTCACCTCAATGACTATTGAGCGTCGCGAAGTAGAATCAGATGACGTAGCAATTGATATTGAATACTGTGGTCTGTGCCATTCAGACGTGCATACAGTGCGCAGTGAATGGGGTAAGTGTAATTATCCAATGGCGCCGGGACACGAAATTGTCGGTACTGTACGAGAAGTTGGTAAAAACGTTACGGATTTTAAATCCGGTGACAAAGTTGGCGTTGGCTGTATGGTTGATGCTTGCCGTAAATGTTCTTATTGTAAAGAGGGACGCCAGCAATTTTGTGAAAAGGGGTCAGTAGGAACTTATGATAAAAAAGATTACTGGCACAATGATGAAATTACTCAAGGCGGTTATACATCAGATATTGTGGTGCATCAAGATTTTGTGTTACGAATTCCAAAAGGAATGGACTTAGCAAGTGCAGCACCATTATTGTGTGCAGGTATTACCACATATTCTCCGCTAAACCATTGGAATGTAGGTCCAGATAGTAAGGTTGCAGTTGCCGGTCTTGGCGGGTTAGGACACATGGCGGTTAAGATTGCTCATGCTATGGGCGCTGAAGTAACTGTATTTACTAGGACGGATGCAAAAGCCGAAGATGCAAAGAAGCTTGGCGCTGATAAGGTAATCATCTCTTCTGATAAAGAGCAAATGAAAGCCGCTACTTGCACCTTTGACTTAATCATAGATGCAGTTTCAGCAACTCACGACTTAAATCCTTACCTAAATGCATTAGCTGTTGAAGGTACTTTGGTGTTATTAGGTATTCCAGAAACTCCACACCCAAATATCGCACATCGTTTGTTACTTGGTAAGCGCGCTAGTTTGTCTGCTTCACCAATTGGTGGTATTAAAGAAACTCAGGAAATGCTAGATTTTTGTGCAGAGCACAACATAGCAGCTGACATCGAAATGGTTAATGCTGAACAATTAGACGAAGCTTATGAACGTATGGTAGCTGGTGATGTTAGATACCGTTTCGTATTAGATAGTTCTACACTTTAAAGGATAGGGAAGATGGCGACATTATTTACTAAAATTATTAATGGTGAAATTCCTGGACACTTTATCTACAAAGACGATATTTGTGTAGCGTTTTTAACCATTGAGCCACAGACTGACGGACATGCAATGGTGGTACCTCGTGAAGAAGTTAATCACTGGACTGATTTAGATGAAAACACAATGCATCATTTGATGGATGTAGCACAAAAAATCGGTAATGCGCAAAAAGAAATATGGAAACCAACTCGTATTGGCCTTATGATTGAGGGCTACGGAGTGCCACATGTGCACCTTCATGTTTGGCCGACTTGGTCACCAGCTGATTTCGATGCAAACAATATCGATAAAGACCCAGACTTTGACCAAATTAAAGAAAATGCTGACAAGCTAACTAAAGCTTTGCAGTAAAAATAGGGTATAAACACTAATCGGACCTTGTTCTTGCATATGGACCCGATTTTTAAGGTCCATATGCAAGAACAAGGTCCTTTTTAAATTTGTTTTAAAGACTAAGCTTTAATGTCTACTTCTTTGCCACGACGAATTACTTGTTTTAGTTCTAGGTATTTATCCAGCACCACAATATCCGCATATGCATCAGCACTCAAAGTACCTATTTTGCGTTCTAACTTACGAGATTGCTCGATAATACGTGCTGGAACTGCAGTCGCACTTAGAATTAGTTCTTCAAGCGCCATGCCATTTTTAACATTAAGTTGAATTTGTGAATGCAAGGTAGAAGTACCACCAGCAATTGCACCATCTCGCTTTAGCCGAGCCACTGAATCTTTAACAATTACATCTTGTGGACCAAGTTTATATTCACCATCTTTAAGTCCAGCAGCGGCCATAGCATCTGTAATTAGTGCAATATTTTCAGCACCTACAGAATCAAACATTGCTTTGATTACAGTTAAGTTAATATGTGTACCGTCAGCAATTAGTTCCAATACCATCTCGCCTTTGCTGGCTTTTGACATACAAGGTGGAATCGGACCTGGATCACGGTGGTTAATTGGTGGCATAGCATTAAAAGTATGCGTAGTAGTTGGTATGCTATCGGTATTTGCATACGCTTTAGCAATAGTTTCAAGTGAAGTAATGGCATCATCAACTTCAGTGCTAGTATGACCAAGGCTTGGAGTTACATCATTTTTAATTAGATGTTTTACTAAGTCATGTGCTCCTTTTTTTTCTGGAGCATAAGTCATTGTGTTTAAATAACCTTTACTAACTTTAACCATTTCATCAACCAGTTCCATGTCTGGTTCGATGATATAGCGTGGGTCCTGAGCACCACATTTATCAATTGAGATAAATGGACCCTCTAGATGGGTACCTTCAATAAGTCCTTCTTCTGCCAATTTTGCCATTGTGGCAAGAGTGGAAAGTAGAGTTTCTTTATCTGCTGTAACTGTACTAGCTTGTATGGAAGTACTACCACTTCGATGATGGAAGTCAATTGCTTTACGGGAAGCTTCTTCATTCCCAGAAGGGAAGTCACCACCGTAACCACCGTGGTTATGGATATCTACAAAACCAGGCACTATATAGCCATCAACTTTTTCAGCTTCACCTTTGAATTCTGATTTTGGTTGTAAGGAGACGATATGGTCGTCTTTGTAAGTTACTACATAATTTTCTAGTGTTTTTCCATCTGTAATTATGGTTCCGTGTAGACTTTTCATTTGTGTTCCTAAAATAGTCGACTTTGTGAATCATCAATGCCTCTAAGGGCATCGTAATCCAAGGTCACGCAAGTAAAGCCTCGATCTTCAGCTAAGGTTCTAGCTTGCTTGCTAATTTGTTGTGCTGCAAAAATGCCGTGTACTGGTTTAAGTATGGGATCTCGATTCAGTAGTTCAACGTAACGGGTAAGTTGTTCTACTCCATCAATGCCACCACGACGTTTGATTTCAATTGCCACGTGTTCGTTATTATCGTCTTTAGCTAGAAGATCTACTGGCCCAATAGCAGTAGGGTATTCTCTACGAATTAATTTATATCCAGATCCCAAAGTCTCAATATGCTCTGCAAGCAGTTTTTGTAAGTCTGCTTCAACTCCATCTTTAACTAGACCCGGATCTAAGCCCAAGTCATATTCACTATTATGAATAATCTCATAGAGCTCAATTTCAAGATGATCGTCAGTTTTACGATGCTGTACTCGCCAAACTTCGACAGCTTTACTCTCAGTATCTTTTGGTTTTTGGATATGCAAAGTAGCAGGAGGGCTCATCCAATTCAATGGTTTATAAGAACCCCCATCTGAGTGAATTAACACTGAACCATCAGCTTTGACGATTAATAATCGAATAGCTTCTGGTAGGTGGGCACGTAATCTACCAAAGTAATCTACTGCGCAACGTGCGACAACTAATCTCATAGACCCATTCTACTATCTAAAGTTCAGTTAAAATGGAAGTTATGGATATTAGATCAGCAACAATTTTGCCAGCAAAGCGTGAAGCTATTGAACTACATACGAAAGATGGACTAAAGCTCATTGGTGAGCTTGCCGTACCAGAAGGGTCAATTGCTGGAACTTTAGTAACTTTCCATCCATTACCGACTCATGGTGGTTATATGGATTCTCATGTTTATAAAAAAGCATCTTTTCGATTGCCTGCACTAGCTAATATTGCAGTATTGCGGTTCAATACTCGTGGCACCTGTTCACCTGCAGGTTGTAGTGAAGGTAAGTTTGATGGTGGAAATGCCGAAAAATACGATGTAGATGCGGCAATAGAGTTTGCCCGTAGTAGAGGATTGCCAAATATTTGGGTAGTAGGTTGGTCTTTTGGCACGGAGCTTACTTTAAAGTATGCAATGCAAGATGATGTCCAAGGCGCGATATTACTTTCTCCACCATTGCGTACTGTTACTGATGAACATATGAAAGATTGGGCTGCTGATGGTCGCCCAGTTAAAGTGCTAGTCCCAGAATACGACGACTTTTTACAACCACCAGAGGCCAAGCGTCGATTTTTGTCACTTACTCAAGCAAATGTAATTGGTGTTCCAAAGGCTAAGCATCTTTGGGTAGGAGAGAAACAAGCTTCATATGTGCTTAATCAGATTGTGGAAAGTGTAAATCCAGATGCGATTGGCTTGCCGAAGACTTGGGAAGGTGACTACGCAACAGAGAAACTGCCAAAATAAAACTTATACTAAGCAACCGTACCAACTCTCAAGGTATACATTTTTCTTAATTCCAGACGAAATTTCGTAAAGAAACTAGAAAAATGTATACCTTGATACTTCGTGCTTAATTATGTTTCTAAAGACATTTAAGCTCAACTATCATATATCAAGGATAATAAACTTATTGCAAGAGAGCTTTTTAATTTTAAGACTTACCTACGAGGGCATTAAAGGATAAATAATAATTTGAGCCCTATTATTGCTTATCTTGACGTGGAATTATTACCTCTCTAAATAGTAATTGTGCTGCTGCTGCAGTAGGAATTGCAATCACTGCGCCTAGAACGCCAAGTAAATTGCCACCAATAACAATTGAAACGATTGATACTACTGGTGGAACTTCTACAGCTTTTTTCATAACAATTGGAGAAAGTACATAACCTTCAATTTGAAGATAAATTAAGTAACAAATTGCGTAAATCAACGCAGTTTGCCAACCCACAGTAAGGGCGATTGAAGTTACGGTAATTAGTGCAATTGTTGGCCCAATTAGTGGGATAAATGCAAAAATTGCAACTAATGAAATTAGCAGGGCTCGGAATGGGATATTCAAAATAGTCATAAGTGTTCCTGCTATTGCAGCATTGATTATTGCAATAGTGGCTTGCCCAGTTACATAGCCACCGACACCTTGAATGACTTCTTCGCTTAGTACTTTAAAACGTTCACGACGTGAAGCTGGTGCAATGCGGTACATGAAAGCTTTAAATGCTGGCATAGATATTAGGAAGTACACGGTAAAGATTAAAATCATGAAAGTGCTAAGCAGTACATGTGAAACTGCAGTGCCAGCCCCTATTAGCGTTCCGGCCAAGCTACTTGCTGATGATGTAAATTCCTTAATTAGTTTTTCTGCATTATTTTCAATATTTTGGCGAATACTAAAACGATGATCTAAATTATGGAACCAAGACGAGTTCAACATATTTTGGATATAAGTCGGCATGTGCTCGACCAATTGTGTAATTTGGTTGACGATTGTCGGTACCAATATCGAGAAGAATACGCTGAAGGCAATTAGTAAGCCAAATAATACGATGCCAAGGCTTAAACCTCGTTTAAGTCCTTTGTCTGTAAGCTTTTGGACAATTGGTTCCATTCCTAGCGAAATAAATGCAGCAGTTACAATCCATATTATTGTCTCAGTTAATTTGTCTAATTGCGTGTAGATAATAAAAGCTGCTAGAGCTCCTGAAGTCACTAAGAAACCAAAACGTACAGGATTATTTTTATCAAAAGGTTTCCCAGGGAAGCCAAATTTGTGTGGCTGGTTTGTTGATTTATTCGTTGTACTTTTATTATCTGTAACTAATTTCTCTTCAGTTTTTAATGGTGCTGCATCATTGTCAGCGTGCTTTTTAGTTTTAATAATCCCTGACAAAAAGCCTTTTTTCTCACTTTTGTCTGGATCCGACAAACTATTTTTCTCTGTCATTTTTCTCCTCAATACTGGTATCTAGTTTAAACGCTTTGATAACCTAGCTCAAATAAGCAATAACAGTTAAGCTGTATTTATAAGAATTTTTAAAATAAAAGAGGTAGAATGCGCGATAAAACGAAGCTACTTACTGGATTAGGTGCACTTGCCGTAATCACTGGTTTGGTACTGCTTACTTTTTTTGCTCCACCAGCAAAAATTACTAGTACTGCAGAATTAAATCAAGGTGCGCCTGTTGCGAATATTACCCCTGATGTTTATAACTTCCGTGCTAACGGTGCAGATATCGAGGTTGACGGTCCAGGTAAAGTCTTTGTTGCTCAAGCTCCACAAAGTGATATTAAACAGTGGATTGGAAAAGCTGCTAATACTTCAGTTGATACAGTAGATCGCAAAGGAAATATTAGTACTACTTTTAAAAATGGTGATAAAACTGTACCTAATCCTGATGGTAACGATACTTGGATTACTCAGCATGTTGGGCAAGGTAGTGTTAAAATGCATTGGGAGAATCCTGATAAAACTAATTGGGGTCTTATAATTGCTTCTGATGGTACTAACCCAGCACCAAAAACAGTATCGATAACATGGACTAATAATCATAAAAACCCATTTGCAATTCCATTGTTAGTTTTGGGTACACTACTTTTAGCTGTAGCTGCATTCATAAAATACCGTAATAGTGATCCAGTAGCTAAAAATATGCGTGAAGTTAAGAAGGCTAGTAAAAAAGAAGCAAAACAGCTTAAAAAGAACAGTAAAAAGCCACGTGTTAAAAAAGGCAACAAAAAGCCACGTAAATCAGCTAAAGCTGGTTTGGTATCTATCAAATCTAAAGCAAACAACCTAAATACTATTGAGGAAACTGGCCCTACTGATTTAATTGACCAAGTAGAGCCAAGGGTAGACACTGCTAAAACAGCACAAGTACCAATGCAAGAAGAAATAAAGCACAATATAGACTCACAGGTTAATGAACCAGAAGAATTTGATATTGACGCTGAATTAGCTAAATATGATGAGGAAATTGATAAGCCATTGCCATCTCGTCGAGAGTTAAGAAAACGACAAGCAGGTAGGAAATAAATGCGTAAACCTACAAAAGTTAGTATTGCAATTTTAAGCTCGATTAGTATTTTAGGAATAGGGCATCAAGCAATTGCCCAAGATTCCTCAACTAGTGCATCACCGAGTGCCTCAGCTACACCTTCGCCTTCTGAAACAACTTTAAATTATACTACGGCCGTAACCCCTGATCAGTTACAACGTATCCTAAGCAACATCGCAAAAGCAGCTAATGCCGGGGATACTGCCAAAGACGCATCAAAACTTAGTAAACGTTTTACGGGACCAGCTTTAGATATGCGTACTGGCAACTATACTGTCCGTAAGGATGTTGCAAACTATACGCCATCAGCAAGTATTGGATCTGCTTCAGTTATGGCTCAAGTTATTGGTAAAACCGGTGCAGATTTCCCTCGTAAGATGATTGTGGTTTCTAAAGCTGATAATCAACTAGTGCCACAGGCTTTGCTCCTTGTTCAAAATTCAGCACGAGAAAATTACAAAGTAAATATGACAGCACAGCTACTGCCTGGTAGCACATTTCCACAACCCCTAGATTTAAACTATGTTGCAGATACCTTGCAACCTACAGCAGGTAGTTTCAAAATGAAACCACAAGATGCGCTTAAGCAGTATGGCGATGTGTTAGATAATAGTGGTGGCGGTAAGTATGCTACTAACTTTACGGATAATCAATATATCCAACAGGTAAAGCAGTTTCAGGCTACTACTACAAAAAATATGAAAGAAGCCCAGAGTACTGCAGTTTATAGCCATGTATCTCAACCAAGCCAGACAGTAGTTATGAAAACTTCAAAGAATTCTGCATTGGTATTTGGTTACTACAAATACCAAGTAGTCTTGACCCCATCAGATGGTGGTAGTATTAACTTGCCTGATGAATGGCAAGCAATGGCTGATGGTCAAGAGGTATCATCAACACCGGTTACAGTAACTTATGGAGAAACTATACTAATGAATGTGCCAGATAAAAATAGTAACGATAAAATAAGTGTTATCGGTGCCGATCAAGATATCATTGATGTCAGTAACTAGCTAGGTGAAAAATGGAAAAAATTGCGACTCCGTCGTTTGTATTTTATGTAAAAGACTCTCAAGCTCCACAAATGATAGAGCTTTCAAAAAAAGTGCCAGTAGTAATTGACTTATGGGCACAGTGGTGTGCGCCTTGTCGTAAGTTAAGCCCAATTCTAGATAGCCTAGTTGAAGAGTATGAAGGTAAGATTGCTTTAGTTAAAATTGATGTCGATAAAAATTATGGCGCAGCTCAAGCTTTTAATGCCCAGTCTATTCCTACAGTTTCAGGTCTAATTGACGGCCGTCCAGTGCAGATGTTTGTAGGTGCGTTGCCAAAAGCCCAAATTAAACAATACTTTGACGAATTGTTAAAGCTGGCAAAGCAACATACTGTAACTGGTGAATTAGAAAAAGATGAAAATGCTAAGCCTTTTTTTGAAGATAATGAAGATTCAGAAATGGCAGCTGCTCGTGATGCAATGATGAAAAATAAGCCAGCAGAAGCTGAAGAAATTTATACTAAAAAACTAGACAATGACCCAGCAAATGCTGAAGCAAAATCTGGGCTTGCAATGGTTAAATTACTAAAACGCACCAAAGATTTTAACGCACCAGAAGTGCGGGAAAAAGCCGCTCAAGCCAACGATGATGTGCAGACTCAATTAGATGTGTCTGATTTGGATATGTTGGGTGGGCATGTTGAAGATGCATTTAATCGTCTTCTAAATATTATCGAAATAGCTACTGGAGATGACAAAGAACAGGTCCGCACTAGGTTGCTAGAGTATTTCGATGTAGTAGGAGCAGATGACCCACGTGTGGTTAAAGCTCGTAAGTCTCTAGCTCGTTCTTTGTTTTAAGATAGGAAGTAAATAATGGTTGCACCAAGTGTACAATATTCGATTACAATTCGTTTAGAAATTCCATCGCGGCCTACTGGTGTCAGTGAAGTCACCACCGCAGTTGAGGAATCAGGAGCAATGGTTACTGGTCTTGACGTAAACCATTCTGATAAAGAGATGGTTATCATTGACGTAACTTGCTCTACCTCAAACGCTAATCACGCACGTACGGTTGTTGAAGCAATTCGTGCGGTTTCAGATGTTAAGATTGGTCGTGTTTCTGACCGTACTTTCTTGGCGCATCTTGGTGGTAAAATTGAAATCGAATCAAAGGTCCCAATTCGTAACCGTGATGACTTGTCGTTGGTATACACTCCAGGTGTAGCACGTGTTTGTGAAGCAATTGCAGCAGAACCAGATGATGCCCGTCGTTTGACAATTAAACGTAACACGATTGCAGTAGTATCTGATGGTTCAGCAGTATTGGGTCTTGGTAATATTGGGCCACTAGCTGCACTTCCAGTAATGGAAGGTAAAGCAGCTTTATTCAAACGCTTTGCTGATATTAATGCTTTCCCAGTTTGTCTGGATACACAAGATGTTGATGAAATTATCAAAGCAGTCGAAGCAATTGCACCAAACTTTGCTGGAATTAACCTTGAGGATATTTCAGCTCCTCGTTGTTTCGAAGTTGAAGCAAAATTACGTGAAAAATTAGACATCCCAGTATTTCATGATGATCAGCATGGAACTGCAATCGTAGCATTGGCTGCTTTGCGTAACGCACTTCGTGTTGTCGGTAAGGACTTGTCTAAAGTTAAGATTGTACTTTCAGGTGCGGGTGCTGCTGGTACTGCAATTTTGAAACTATTAATTCAGGCAGGTGCTGAGAATGTGGTAGTAGCCGATGTTAATGGTATTGTGCATAAAAACCGCGGAAAGCTTAATGAATCATTGCAGTGGATTGCAGATAATACTAATCCAGAAGATCTTGAAGGTAGTATTGACAAAGCAATGCGTGATGCTGATGTCTTCATTGGAGTTTCAGCCCCGAATGTTATTGGGGTTAAAGATCTCCTTTCGATGGCAGATGATCCTATTGTGTTTGCGATGGCAAACCCGAATCCAGAAATTGATCCAGCGATTGCATCAAAATATGCAGCAGTAGTGGCCACTGGTCGAAGTGACCATGCTAACCAAATTAATAATGTGCTAGCTTTCCCTGGTTTCTTCCGAGGGCTATTGGACGCTCAAGCTAGGACAATCTCAGACGAAATGCTATTAGCAGCTTCAATTGCGCTTTCGGAGATGGTTGAGGACGAGCAATTAAATGCTAGTTACATTATTCCAAGCGTTTTCAATGAAGATGTATCGAAGAATGTAGCCAAAGCTGTTAGCGAAGTTGCAGAAAAAGTTGAAGGTAAACGGAGAGCTAATTATGATAGCGTAACTCCGCCAGCATTAAGAAATGAGGCATAATGGAAGTTATTATTCTAAAGAATGAAGAAGAAATCGGTGCAGTCGCAGCTGATGCTTTTGAGAATCTACTAAAAGAGAAACCAGGAGCGGTATTAGGTGTTGCTACAGGTTCTTCGCCTTTGCCAATTTATAACGAATTAGCAAAGCGTTCAGGTAAAAGCATTGACTTCTCAAAAGCTAAAGCTTTTTCTTTAGATGAATATGTAGGTCTACCTGCCGGGCATCCTGAGTCTTATGCTGAAGTGGTGCGTAAAGAGTTTACTGAACGCACTAATATCAACCCAAAGAATGTCCGTACTCCTGATGGTCAAGCGAAAGATATTCAAAAGGCTGTAGAAGAGTATGATGCTGCAATTCAAGAAGCAGGTGGTGTTGATATTCAAATTTTAGGTATTGGTACCGATGGTCACATTGGTTTCAATGAGCCTGGATCTTCATTAGCATCTCGTACTCGTCTAAAGTCACTAACTAAGCAGACACGTGAAGATAACGCGCGTTTTTTCGATAGTATTGATGATGTGCCTCATCATGTGATGACACAGGGTATCGGTACTATCATGGAAGCTAAGCATATCTTGATTGTTATCATGGGTGAAAATAAGGCGCAAGCAGTGCATGATTTTGTTGAGGGTCCAATCTCAGCAAGCTGTCCAGCGACAATTTTGCAGATGCACCCACACGTTACCGTGCTACTTGATGAAGCAGCAGCTAGTAAGTTAGAGTTAGCTGATTACTACACTCAGACATACGAAAATAAGCCAGAATGGCAAGGGCTATAGGAGTAATAATGGGCGATATTTTGGAGAAAGATTCTACAGCAGGCGGTACGACCACTGTTATTGAACGTGAAGAAGCGGTAAAGCGCCTACATGAACCAGGCGATGAAGAGCGGTTTTCACATTATGCTAAAAAACGTGATTTAGATGAATCACTAATTATGGGTACTCCAGTCGTTGCTCTATGTGGGAAAGTGTGGGTTCCGAATCGGGATCCACAACGTTTTCCAGTTTGTCCAGATTGTAAAAAGATATTTGAAGGTTTAGCTCCAGGTGATAATGGAGATTCAGGTAACGATGATTAAAGTTGCAGTAATTGGTGCTAATGGCAAAATGGGTAGTGAAACTATCAAAGCCATTTCTGAGACGGATGATTTAAAAGTAGTAGCTAAGTTAGACTCCGATTCTAATCTGGAGGAAATGCTTGTTGCTGATGTGATGGTTGATTTCACACATCCAGAAGCTTCTGAAAAGAATGTGCGTTATGCAGTTGAACATGGTGTGCATTGCGTAGTTGGATCAAGTGGTTGGAATCAAGATAAGCAAGACGAATTAGCTAGCTTATTAGAAAAATACTCAGAAACTAATGTATTTATTGCCCCTAATTTTGCATTAGGTGCGGTATTAGCGATGTCTTTTGCTGCGAAAGCAGCTAAATTCTTTGATTCAGTAGAAGTAATTGAAATGCACCATCCACAAAAAGTTGATGCACCAAGTGGTACTGCAGTTAGCACTGCAGAAGCAATTGCAAAAGCTCGTAAAGTAGCTAATTGTGCTGCTATTCCTGATGCAACTGTTAATGATGGTAAAGCACGTGGTGCTGATATTGATGGAGTTAAAGTACATGCCGTGCGACTACAAGGTTTAGTAGCGCATCAAGAAGTATTGCTTGGTAATTCAGGTGAGCAGCTAGTTTTAAGGCATGATAGTTTTGACCGTAAATCATTTATGCCAGGTGTGGTGTTAGCAGTACGAGAAGTGCAAAAACATCAAGGTTTAACTGTCGGTTTAGATAAGTTGATGGGAATCTAACTTTGAAGACTAAACTCGGGTTAGTAGCAATAATTGTCCTACTGCTATTTTATATATGGGTAGCATTTGATCGAGCTTTTTTGTTAATCCGAGCTTCAGAGCCATTGGCAAAGATTTTTGGTTTTGCTTTATTGGTTATCCCGATAGTAGTGCTTTGGGCACTGATAGCTGAACTTCATTTTGGTATGCGGACCAAGAAATTAGCAGATGATTTAGAAAAACGTAATCTCCTACCTGTGGATGATTTACCGCGCACCCCAGGGGGACGTATCATTAAAGAAGCCGCTGATTCACGTTTTACCGAGTTTAAGACACAAGTCGAAGAACGTCCTGAATCTTGGGAAGCATGGTTTAACTTATCATGTGGTTATGACATGGCAAGTGATCGGACTAGAGCTCGTAAAGCAATGCGTAAAGCAATTGAGCTTTATGACGCCGGAGTAAGATTAAATTAATTAGACATATGGTAGTTGATAATTTACTTGAAATAGATTCGACGTATTCGAATAGACAATATTCAAAATGTTATTCTTGAAGGGATGACTATGAAAGAAAACAACACAAAAGAAATTCAGTTTTTATCAGATGTAAAAGTAGAGCTTGTTAAATCTGCTGCTGATGATAGTGATGTGCTATTTTCAGCTCGAGTATCTACTAAAGGTGAGTCTAGTCTTGAAGATGTGAAGTCTGATGCCGCTCGTTCAAAAGGTTTAATAAACTTCTTGATGCGTGATCGTCATGGTACTCCTTTTGAGCACAATAGTATGACTTTCTACGTGCAAGCTCCAATCTTCGTATTTCGTGAGTTTATGCGTCATCGTATTGCTAGCTATAACGAAGAGTCAGGTCGTTATAAAGAATTAGAGCCGCTATTCTATGTTCCAGATGAAAAACGTAAACTAACCCAGATTGGTAAAGCTGGACATTACACTTTCCATGATGGAACTAAAGAGCAGTATGAGCTTACAGTACGCGAGATTAAAAAGGCGAGTACCCAGGCTTATGAGTCATATCAGACAATGCTTGATGCAGGGATTGCCCGTGAGGTAGCACGTAGTGTACTGCCAGTTAATATTTACTCAAGTATGTATGTAACTATGAACGCTCGTTCGCTTATGAATTTCCTTTCATTACGTACTTTGCGCGAAGATTCACATTTCCCATCATTCCCACAGCGTGAAATTGAAATGGTAGCTGAGAAGATGGAATCTGAGTTTGAGAAACTAATGCCAATCACATATGAGACTTTCAACAAGCATGGAAGGGTAGCACCGTAATGACTATCAATTTAGGCACAGTTATTCCAGCAATGGTTACTCCATTTACTAAAGACGGTGAAGTAGATTATGAAGCTGCTGTTAAGCTGGCTAAACAAATCACAGCAGATGGGTGTGATGGTCTAGTACTTGCTGGTACTACTGGCGAAAGTCCAACTTTAAGTGATGATGAAAAGCTTAAATTATTTAAAGAAGTAAAAGTGGCAGTTGATGTACCAATTATCGCTGGTACGGGTTCAAATAATACAGAGCACAGCATTGAATTAAGTAAGGGTGCTGAAGCAGTGGGTGTTGATGCATTGCTTGTAGTTACTCCTTATTACAACAAACCTACTCAGGCTGGTGTAATTGCACATTTTAAAGCGATAGCAGCAGCGACTAAGCTCCCAATCATGCTTTACGATATCCCAGGACGTACTGGAATTCCATTAACTTACGATACGCTTATTGAGTTAGCCAAAGTAGAAAATATTGTGGCGGTAAAAGATGCTAAAGGTGATATGCCACTTGCCACCCGTATTATGAATGAAACTGACTTAGTTTTTTATTCAGGCGATGATGGAATGACGCTACCATGGATGTCACTTGGTGCCAAAGGTGTAGTTTCTGTTACTGCTCAAGTAGCACCAAAGGAATTCCGTAAAATGGTAGATGCTGCAACTAACAATGATTTTGAAACAGCAAAAAAAATTAACTCTGAGCTCGAAGCTACAATTCGTGCCACGATGGATTACTTGCCAGGTGCAGTTTCTGTGAAAGTTCAGTTAGCAAAAGCTGGAACTATTCCAACGGATACTTTGCGCCTACCATTAGTTTCTCCTAGCAAGGAAGAGATTGCACAAGTAACTTCAGCCTTGGGTTAATTTCTTATAAAATTAAGGATTAAACAATATGACTGATACTACTGAAGAAGTAGGGCATTATTTAGATGCTACTAGCTTAAGCAAGCCACCAAAGCTTAAGAAAGATACTTTACGTGTCGTGCCGTTGGGAGGCTTAGGCGAAGTTGGCCGTAATATGGCAGTTTTTGAGATTAATGGCAAATTATTAATCGTAGACTGTGGCGTATTATTTCCAGAAGAAGATCAACCAGGAGTTGATTTAATTCTTCCAGATTTTACTAATTTAGAGAATCGTTTAAAAGACGTAGAAGCAATTATTCTAACTCATGGACATGAAGACCATATTGGTGCAGTGCCATATTTATTAAGGCATAAGCCAGATATTCCACTGATTGGCTCTAAACTAACTTTGGCTTTGGTAGAAGCTAAATTAAAAGAACACCGAATCAAAGCTCGTACTCTTCAGGTAACTGAAGGTGATGTCGAGAAACTTGGACCTTTTGAATGTGAGTTTATTGCAGTTAATCACTCAATCCCAGATGCACTTGCAGTCTTTATCCGCACCAAAGCTGGTAATGTGTTGCAAACTGGCGATTTTAAGATGGATCAATTGCCCTTAGATAGTAGGATTACTGATTTGCGTGCCTTTGCTCGTGTTGGTGAAGAAGGTGTGGATTTATTCATGCCAGATTCTACTAATGCGGAGGTTCCTGGCTTCACTACTATGGAACGTGATATTGGAAAAGCTTTGGATGAAGCTTTTGCTAAATCTGAACAGCGAATTGTGGTTTCTACATTCTCATCACATGTACATCGAGTGCAGCAAGTGCTTGATGTGGCAGATAAGTATAATCGTAAAGTAGCATTAGTTGGCCGCTCAATGGTGCGCAATATGGAAATTGCTGAAAAGCTTGACTACTTACATGTTCCAGATGGTTTGCTAATAGATATGAAAAAGCTAAACGATTACCCGCCAAACAAAACAGTATTGATGTGTACTGGTTCACAAGGGGAGCCAATGGCGGCACTTTCTCGGATGGCACGTGGTGATCATAAGATTCAGGTTGAAAGTGGCGACACAGTAATTCTGGCTTCTTCATTAATTCCAGGCAATGAAAGTGCAGTTTTTAGAATTATTAATTCGCTGATGACATTAGGGGCAAATGTAATTCATAAAGGTAATGCAAAAGTTCATGTTTCTGGACATGCTTCAGCTGGGGAGCTTATTTATTGCTATAACATCATTAAACCTAAAGCAGTAATGCCGGTGCATGGTGAACCAAGACACTTGATTGCTAGTGGTAAATTAGCTGAGTTAACTGGTGTGGAAACAAAGAATGTTCATGTTGTGGAAAATGGAGTTTTCATTGATATGAAGGCAGGTGAAACTGAAGTAGTGGGAGCTACTGATGTTGGATATATCTATGTTGATGGACGTACTGTTGGTGAAATTACCGAAGAGCATTTAAATGATCGTCGTATTCTAAGTGACGAGGGTTTCTTATCTGTACTTGCAGTTATTGACAGTGAAACAGGTAGCATCTTATCTGGGCCAAAGATACATGCTCGCGGTTTTGCTGAGGATGCACAGGTTTTCGATGATGTTGAACCAAAGATTAAAGATGCTTTAGAACGGGCAATTGCCAAAGGCACTCGTGATACTCATCAACTTCAGCAAGTCATGCGTCGAGTAGTTGGCACTTGGGTTTCTCGCACTTATCGCCGTCGACCAATGATTATTCCAGTAGTCCAGGAGGCTTAATGAGGACAAGTTAGGTGCTGGCTACCTTTTGTCTGCACTAACTTGTATCATTTTTATTATGGCAAAAAGAACTTCCCCGTCTAGTAGTACTGCAAAGCGTGCTACTAAAACTAGGTCTACTGTAAAAGCGAAAGATACTGCTTTTAAAGACAATTTTGACTCACCAGAGCCAGCTTGGCTTACCAAAAAAGTTACTAAAATATGGGGAAGCCTAGCTACTGGTACAGGAAATTCTATTAGAAAATTTGCTTCTGCTCCAAGTCAAGTAGATTACAAAAACAAAGATAATATTGGGCTAGTGCTAATATTGTTTGCGATGGTACTTGGGATGATTCAAGTATTTAAACTAAATAATTGGTTTGGTGCTCCAATTAATTTTGTACTAACTGGCCTTTTTGGAGTATTGGCAATTTTTTTTCCGATTTATCTTATCTTTATTGCTTGGCGTTTGATGGGCTATCCAGCTGGAGGTAAGGATACTTTTAGAATATGGGCTGCAATAACAGTGCTTTATGCTGCGATTGCAGGTATTTTACACATTATTCATGGTTTACCAAGGATGCCTTTTGCCAATCCACTTTTGCATAAAGCAGGTGGAATTGTTGGTTATTATAGTGGCAATTTTTTAGGCCACAATACAGGGGAAACCCTAGGAATAATCATTTTGGCATTAATCATTTGGGTCACACTTACAGTAGCTTTCTATACGCCTATTAAGATATTTTCACCAAAAGTTCAGGCTTGGTTCGGTAAAGTTTCAGCTAAGAATGATAAACCTAGGAAGGATAAGAAATCTGATACTAAAGAGATTGTAAAACATCGAGTAAATCTACCGAAAATTAAGAAAAACGGTAAGAAAACCGAAAAGCAAACAACTAAAGGGTATCCGCAGGAAGAGCTTTCGGATAAAGATTTGAAGGGTAATGATGTGGATGTTGTCTCAGAGCGTTTTGGTTTTGCTAACCTAGAAAGACAGGTTTCTGAAGATGTTGAGATTACTTATCCAGAACCTGAACCAGTAGTTAAGAAGAGTCGTAAAAAGAAGAAAATGGATAATAAGGATAACAATAAGACCAGCACTTGGCGGAGATTGTTTAGCGTCTCATCACGTGATGATTATGTATATCATGATGAGGAGATTGAACAAGCGCTTAATATTGTGAAAGCAGGATCTAAAAATCCAAATTCATCGCCAATTCCGACAGTAGAACCAGAAGTCGGTAAGACTGTGGAAAATACTGTGTTTGATGCTGCAAATCCAAATCCACCAAAGGTATTAGCTGAAGACTTCTATAATCAAGGTATAGACCAAAATAATAAAACTGCTGGATTTGACCCGATTGAACTGGTTAGTAATACGAAAAAACAACCAGAACCTACTCCAGAGCCAGCTAAAAAAATTACTGGAATTTTTGATTATTCGGCTGCAGTAACTCCACCGCCAAAGCCAGACTATTTGCCTACCGATGATGATTTTGATTCTGATACTAACCTAGATACAGATTCTTTGGAAGCTAATAGAGAACCACAAAACTGGAACTCGGTTGTAAACGGTGATGAAGAGTATCTTGGCTACTATGATAAAGGCTCATTGGAGGACTCTTATGTTGATTCACTCGTAGCAGAAAATGCAGATTCACTAGCTAAAAAATCTGGGCCAAAGCTTGAGACTTCTGCATCTGAAGATTATGAAATTGTCACTCCTAATGCAAGGCTCATAGAACCAGAAGTTGATGATGAAAATGAAACGGTGGACTCAGTTACTGAAGCTGAATCAACTAAGAAGAGTTCTAAGCTAGCTAGATTTCGTGGTAAAGCGTCAGATAATTATCGTTTACCACCTCTTGGTTACTTATCCCCTGGTGAAGCACCAAAACAACGTTCTGAAACTAATGACCGAGTAGTGCATGCGTTAACACAGGTTTTAACTGAGTTTAAGGTAGGCGCTCAGGTAATTGGTTATATGCGTGGTCCGACTGTGACCCGTTATGAAATCGAACTTAATCCGGGTGTTAAAGTTGAAAGCGTTACCAAGTTAGCAAATAACATTGCTTATGCAGTGGCTAGTGACGATGTGCGCATTCTTTCACCAATTCCCGGAAAATCAGCGATTGGTATTGAAATTCCTAACACTGATAGAGAAATGGTTTCACTTGGTGATGTGTTACGTTCTGACGTGGCTCGCAAGGATACACATCCAATGATTATGGGGGTTGGTAAAGATGTTGAGGGTAGTTTCGTATTAGCAAACTTAGCCAAGATGCCACACTTATTAGTAGCAGGTGCTACTGGCGCTGGTAAATCTGGTTTTGTAAATGCAATGATTACTTCCATCATTATGCGCTCTACGCCAGAACAGGTTCGCATGGTTCTTGTGGATCCAAAACGTGTGGAATTAACCGCTTACTCTGGTATTCCACACTTAATTACACCGATTATTACTAATCCAAAGCGTGCTGCTGATGCATTGCAATGGGTAGTTAAAGAGATGGATAACCGTTATGATGATTTGGCAAATTATGGCTATAAAAAGATTGATGAATTTAACGCTGCAGTAAGACGTGGTGATGTACAGCCACTGCCAGGTAGTAAACGTGAAATCAAACCATACCCATATTTGCTTGTAATCATTGATGAGCTTGCTGACTTGATGATGGTGGCACCGAAAGATGTTGAAGATTCAATTGTACGTATTACGCAACTTGCACGTGCAGCTGGTATTCATTTAGTACTTGCAACTCAGCGTCCAAGTGTAGATGTAGTAACTGGTCTGATTAAAGCCAATGTACCATCTAGAATGGCTTTTTCTACTTCTTCAGTAACAGATTCACGAGTGGTGCTTGATCAGCCGGGAGCTGAAAAGTTAATTGGACAAGGCGATGCCTTATTTATGCCAATGGGCGCTTCAAAACCAATTCGTGTTCAAGGAGCTTGGGTGCCTGAGAGTGAGATTGATAGAATTGTTTCGTTTGTTAAGGAACAACGCGAGCCCGAATACCGTGACGATGTCGATAAAGTAACCGCAAAAAAGAACTCTGATGAAGAAATCGGCGGCGATATGGATGCTTTGCTTGAAGCAATTAAAGTTGTAGTTTCTAATCAAACAGGTTCTACTTCCATGTTGCAACGTAAACTTCGCATTGGTTTTGCCAAAGCAGGACGGCTAATGGATTTAATGGAGTCACGCGGAATTGTAGGTCCTTCTGAAGGCTCTAAAGCCAGAGAAGTTTTAGTTCCAGCTGATGAATTAGATGATGTACTACGTGATATAACCGGATAGAACATGTACAGTAAACTCTCAGAAAAATAGGCTATCTTGATGGTAATAAATGAGAAAGTGGAACAATGGAACAAAAAGTAAGTAACTTTAATATTGCGAATGCACTAACTGTAATTCGTATTGTATTAGTTCCGTTTTTTATCTGGACTTTAATAGCTGGTATCGGAACTTATAAGGAGTTTCGTTGGTTGCCTTTTCTAATTTTCATTACTGCAGCAATTACCGATAAAATTGATGGGGACATTGCTCGTGCTCGTAATCTGATTACTGACTTTGGTAAAATTGCGGACCCTATTGCTGATAAAGCGCTTTTAGGCGGAGCGTTAATAGCGCTTTCATATCTAAATGAGATTCCTTGGTGGATTACAATTGTGATTTTAATTCGTGAAATTGGTATTACTTTATTGCGTTTTGTAGTAATTAAATATCAGGTAGTTCCTGCATCTCGCGGAGGTAAGTTAAAGACAGTATTGCAAATGATTGCCTTAGGAATGTTTATTTTCCCAGCTACAGCAATATTTGGGCAGTTTGGACTGATTTTGGCTTGGATTGTGTTGATAGCTGCTACTATTGTCACTGTCGCAACTGGTTTGGATTACGTAAAGCAAATGGTTGAGTTAATTCAAGAACAAAAGCGTAAAGAGCCAGCTAGAAAGTAATATGGCAATCCTTATTAGCACTTGCTCCAGGAAGAAAAATCTTGTGGATACCCTTGAATAAGGTGGGAATACTTGCTTGACGGGATCTTGATTTTCTAGTGCAAATTATTACTACTTATGTTTTAGGTAACTTTTTGGTCTCTGAGGTTATTTCAGAGCCATTGTATGTGATATTGAAAGAAAATTATGACTAACAGCGCAAAAGAATTATTAGATGTTTGCAAGCAACAAAGTTTAAAGATTGCTGTTGCTGAATCATTAACAGGTGGATTGCTTGCTTCAGAAATTGTTGATATTCCCGGAGCAAGTGAGGTATTTGAATTAGGAGTTGTTAGTTACACTCCTAAACAGAAAGTTAATATTTTAGGTGTAAAACCTGAAACTATTGCCAAATATGGTGTAGTAAGCGCACAAACTGCTTGTGAAATGGCCATAGGTGTGCAAGAATTAACCAAAGTTGGTTGCTCATTAGCTACTACTGGTGTTGCGGGGCCAGACACATCTGAAGGAAAAGCTGTCGGGACTGTTTTTATTGGCTGTAGGATTGATAAAGATACTGAGTATGGTGAGTTTCAGTTTCATGGTAATCGTGAAGAGATACGCAAACAGAGTGTAAAAGAAGCTGTGGCTTTGCTGTTAAATTACCTAGAAAAGGATAGGGAATAAAACTTTTGTCTTATATGTTGGATACAATTAGATAGAAGTTTTTGGAGGAAACTATAATGACTAAACATCCAGTTGTAGTAAATGGTGTCGTTCGTTGGCGAGAATCTGGAGTTAAGCGTCCAGTAGTAACTAAAACTCCAGTGAGAGAAACATTATTCCGTGATGTGATGGGTGATGCACTCCGTGATATTCGTATTCGTGAAGGTAAGACACTTCGTGATGTATCTCGTGATTCTAAAGTTTCGCTTGGCTACTTAAGTGAAATTGAACGAGGTAAAAAAGAAGCTTCATCAGAATTGTTAGCAGATGTATGTAAAGCGCTTAATGTGCCAGTTTATACTTTGCTTAGAATTATTGCTGATCGTTTGGAAATGCAAGCAACTGCTGAAGTGCCTGATGCAGCAGCTCATTTTAACGCAACGCTTGCAGGTATCAGTTAGTAAATGTCTTTAACATTAAGTAGGTTTACTGCTTTATTGGAAGAAGAATTTGGGACAGGATATGCCCATAGCCTTAGGCAAGATTTAGTATTGCCACAGTGCGATTTTCTTGTTGCTGATGATGCTTTGGCAAAAGGATTTAAGCCGATAGCTGTCTGGCTAGCACTTTGTGAAGAGCTTGATGTGCCAAAGGAGCGGCGTTTCAATATTATTCCAAAGTTAAACTAGAGACACACTATTTTCTTAGAACATACATTCGAATAGTGGTGTATATTGGTACTAGAAAAAGTAAAAGTTATTTTTGTCGGTGGTAGTTAGTAAGGTTAATACCGTCAAGTAATTAAACTATTTAAACAAATTATTGTGAGGTAAAAATGGCAGCAAAAAAGACAAAAGTGGTTCCAGCTACTACCGAATCTCAGAAGCAAAAGGCTTTAGATAATTCACTAGCAAAAATTGAAAAGTCTTTTGGAAAAGGCGCAGTAATGCGTATGGGTGAGCGTACTCATGAAAACATCGAAGCAATCTCTACTGGTTCACCAGAGTTAGATATTGCATTAGGTATTGGTGGTATTCCACGTGGTCGTGTGGTTGAGGTTTATGGTCCAGAGTCATCTGGTAAAACTACAGTTGCACTGCATGCAGTTGCTAGTGCGCAAAAAGAAGGTGGTATTGCAGCTTTCATTGACGCAGAGCATGCACTTGATCCAGAGTATGCTGCAAAGCTAGGTGTGGATATTGATTCACTATTGATTGCTCAGCCAGATACTGGTGAGCAAGCACTGCAGATTATGGATGAGTTGGTTGGCTCTGGAGCAATTGACATTATTGTAGTCGATTCAGTTGCAGCATTAGTGCCAAAAGCCGAAATTGATGGTGATATGGGTGATAGTCACGTAGGGTTACAGGCAAGGTTGATGTCACAAGCATTGCGTAAAATTACTGGTCGTCTTGCTCAAACCAACACTACTGCAATCTTCATTAATCAGTTACGTGAAAAGATTGGGGTATTCTTCGGAAGTCCCGAAACTACTACAGGTGGCAAGGCATTGAAGTTCTATGCTTCAGTCCGTATTGATATCCGCCGTACTGGTGCTTTGAAAGATGGCGATAAGATTGTGGGTAACCGTACTAAAGCAAAAATTGTAAAAAACAAGGTAGCGCCACCATTTAAAATCGCCGAATTTGATCTACTTTATGGAGAGGGTATTTCTCGTGAAGGTGGACTGATTGATATGGGAGTCGAAAATAAGATTATTACTAAGTCTGGTGCATGGTTTACTTATGAAGGAGACCAGCTAGGTCAAGGTAAGGAAAAAGTACGTCGCTTCTTAAAAGATAACCCAGAGTTAGCTCACGAGATCGAAGATAAGATTAAGATTGCTACTGGTATTCTGGTAGACCCAAATGCTGAGGTAGAAGAAGCCCCAGTTGAGGAAGCAGAATTAACAGAGTAGTCTCATTATGATTGATGAAAGTATTGTTACCCTCAAAGCTACACTTGATGATATCCAGAAAGATGGTGGTGAGGGTTACTTTGCCTCATTAGAGTCAGGAGAAGAAGCTAAAGCTAAACGAGTAGTAGTAAACTCGCTAAGTTATGCACCTAGGACTTATCATCAGCTAGAGCAAAAGTTAGCTGATAAAGAATTTTCTGAAGAAGTAATTACTAAGGTATTACAAATTTTTGAAGATTCTGGGTTAATTAATGATGCTGAGTTTGCTAGACAATGGGTAATTAGTCGCAGTAAAACTAAGAAACTTGCTAGTGCTGCTTTACGTAGAGAGTTGCGCCAAAAAGGAGTAGCCGATTACGATATTGAATCAGCACTTAGTGAGTTAAGTTTTGACGAGCAAAGATTAGCTGCTGAAGAACTTATTGATAGTCGATTAAACCGAATGAGTGGTTTGAATCGTGAGAAAAAATTCCGTCGCTTAGTTTCATTGCTACAGCGTAAAGGATACCCATTGGATCTTAGCTTTGAAGTAGTTAATCGAGCAATTAAAATTAATATCAAATAGGTATTGCAGTTTTCATTACAACTAACTTAAACTTTAATTTAATGTTTAACATAAAACTAACATTTATATGGAAGAGGAGATAAATCTTTTGTCGAACACAAAAGCTATTGACATGATTGTAAGCAGTGTGGAATCTGCTGGTTTAATCGAAGTGACTGTAGAAAAGCAACCAAAGAGCACCGTACATACTTGCCATATCTATGGTAAGACCGTAAAAGATGCTAATCCAAATGCAGTGCGCCAGCGTATTGCAGCACAGCTTAGCCAATATCGTTACCTGCTAGTTGATGATAATACCCCAGTTACTTTCTACTTAGTGATTAATGGAGTTACTAGCGAGTACACTGTTTCTGATAACGTACCTGTTTAAGATTTCGTTATGAAAACCCCATGTAAATTACAGGGGTTTTTCTGTACTCACGTATTAATGGCGTCTTTCCTTACAAATGTGTCTAAATTATTGACTCCATTTGTAAGGAAAGACGCCATTAAGCAATGTTAAGGTACGAATTAATACCTAAAAACATGGGTATCGTACGGTTAGCTGTTCTAGTTTTAGCTATAATATTTAAATGACTGATTTGATGGAAGAAAAACAACGTAGCTATTTTGTTAAGACTTTGGGTTGCCAAATGAACGTTCATGACTCAGAACGTATGGCAGGTCTACTTGAAGATGCTGGCTATGTTAAAGGCGAAGAAAATTCTGCTGATGTAGTAGTAATTAACACTTGTGCTGTACGTGAAAATGCTAGTAACCGTCTTTATGGTAATCTGGGAATTTTGGCACAGGTTAAAGAGGAACGTCCTGATTTCCAAATTGCTGTTGGTGGCTGTTTAGCTCAAAAGGATCGCGATAACATTGTAAAACGTGCTCCATGGGTCGATGCAGTGTTTGGTACTCATAATATTGGTGCGTTACCTGCGTTGCTTGAGCGTGCGCGTCATAACCAAGAAGCTGCGATAGAAATTAAAGAATCACTTGAAGTTTTTCCGTCTACATTACCTACAAAGCGTGACTCTTTCTCATCAGCTTGGGTATCTATTTCAGTTGGTTGTAACAACACTTGTACTTTCTGCATTGTGCCGTCATTGCGTGGTAAAGAGCGAGATCGTCGCCCAGGTGAAATTCTTTCTGAGATTAAAGCGCTTGTTGAAGATGGGGTAACCGAGGTTACTTTACTTGGGCAAAATGTTAACACTTATGGTGTGGAATTTGGCGATCGAGGTGCGTTCGCTAAGTTATTGCGTGCTTGTGGAGAAATTGAAGGTTTAGAACGAGTTCGTTTTACCAGTCCACATCCAGCGGCATTCACAGATGATGTGATTGACGCGATGGCGGAGACACCAAATGTGATGCCACAGCTGCATATGCCACTTCAGTCTGGTTCAGATAAAGTTTTGAAAGATATGCGTCGCTCATATCGTACTAAGAAATTCTTTAACATCTTGGATAAAGTTCGGGAAAAAATCCCACATGCTGCAATTTCCACAGATATTATTGTCGGTTTCCCAGGCGAAACGGAAGAAGACTTCCAACAAACTTTAGATGTAGTGGCGAAGTCTCGATTTGCTACTGCATTTATGTTCCAGTATTCAATCCGTCCAGGTACGCCAGCTGCGCAAATGGAAGATCAGATTCCAAAGGAAGTAGTACAGGAACGTTTCGAGCGGTTAAAGAAGCTTGCTGATGATATTATGCGTGAAGAAAACCAGAAACAGCTTGGTAAGACTGTAGAAGTTTTGGTGCAAGATCATGCTGGACGTAAGTCTAAGGAAACTAATCGTTTAACTGGTCGTGCTAAAGATTTCCGTTTGGTGCATTTCTCAATTCCAGAAGGTGCAGAAAAACCACGTCCAGGTGATGTTGTAACGGTTCCAATTACTGAGGCTGCTTCATTCCATTTGATTTCAGACCCAAAACTTGAAGAGTATCAGTTACGGCGTACCCGTTCTGGTGATGCTTGGGACAGGGCACAGGCTGATTCTTGTGGTGCACCAACTCCAGCAAGTGCCAAAGGCAATGTGTCTTTGGGTATGCCTACGTTGCGTATCGGTACTTAAGCAATGTTAGAGCTAGGTGATTTAACTAATAAAGTTATCGCCGTTGTTGGTCCTACTGGTACTGGTAAATCAGATTTAGCTATTGAGTTTGCCAAAAAATATGATGGTCAGATTATCAATGCTGATTCCATGCAGTTTTATCGTGGTATGGATATTGGCACGGCAAAATTATCTTTACCAGAACGGCAAGGAATTCCACATCATTTATTGGATATTCTAGATGTTACTGAAGAAGCCAGTGTACAAGAATTTCAAACAATTGCACGTAATAAAATTGTAAAAATCCAAAGTAAAGGAAAAGTGCCAATTTTGGTTGGTGGCTCTGGGCTTTATGTTCGTGCTGCTTTGGATAAATTAAAATTTCCAGCTACTGAACCTAAAGTTCGTAAAAAGTATGAACAACGGATTACTGCAGAAGGCAACGGCGCTTTACATAGGGAATTAGCTGAAAAAGATCCAGTTTCCGCAGCTAAGATTAAACTTAACGATGCCCGTCGTATTGTACGAGCTTTAGAAGTTTTTGAGTTAGAAGGCAGACCGTTTAGTGCATTTATGCCAAAACGAGAATATGAGTTTGAAACTATTCAAATTGGGCTTGAGTTAGAACGTGATGAGTTAAGAGAACGACTGGCTCAACGAGTTTATAAAATGTGGGACACAGGTTTAGTAAAGGAAGTTAAAAAACTTGAAAAACAAGGTTTGCGGAAAGGTAAAACTGCCTCTAGAGCTATTGGTTACGCGCAAACTTTATCATATTTAGATGGCAAGATTGATAAAAAAGCAGCTCAGCAAGACACCATTATTAAAACTAGACAGTTCGCTAAACGACAATTTACTTGGTTCAAACGAGACCCTAGAGTGCATTGGCTAGATGCAAATACTTTAAGGTAGGCTATTAAATATGGAAAATTTGGCAGGAATTGAATTCAGCAAAGGTCATGGAGCTGGTAATGACTTTGTCTTTATTGCAGATCCAGATAATGAGTTGACTTTGAGCAAAGATGAGATTGCGTATTTGTGTGAGCGGCATCGTGGTATTGGTGCTGATGGTCTAATTAAAGCAGTGAAAGCTAAAGCTGATAGTGGTGCAGATTGGTTCATGGACTATTACAACGGTGATGGTACAGTCGCAGAGATGTGTGGTAATGGTGTGCGTGCCTATGCAAAATACCTAGAACATGCTGGATTATTTACTCCCCAAAAAAATAAACCTTTTAATATTGCTACTCGTGCTGGTCTAAAACAAGTAATTAAAATTGAAGACGATATTTATTCTGTTGACTTAGGCCCATGGAAGTTACTTCACGAATCTGAAGCAGCCGAAGGTGGTATTGACTCAATGGTCAAGATTGAGGGTATTAAGGAGCCACGTGGTGCCCTTTCAATTGATATGGGTAATCCACACACTGTAGTTGCAGTGCAGAGTTTAACAGAGCTTAATACAGCCAACCTAGCAGTAATGCCAGATGTCCAACCTACACCTGAAAACGGAACTAATATTGAATTAATTACTGCTGATGGACATGTCATGGAAGAAGGTCATGGCAAAATTTCTATGCGAGTTTTTGAACGAGGCGTAGGTGAAACTCTTGCCTGTGGCACTGGCATTGGAGCCGCTGCTGCAGCTACACGTTTCTGGATTGGGGAAGATGCACCACACCTTTGGGAAGTTCATGTGCCAGGTGGCGTACTTAATGTGGAATTCATTAAAGCAGATGATGGAAGTGAACACACAATTTTGATGGGTCCTGCCATCATCGTAAGTGACGGTAAGCTAGTATAAAAGCTATGAATTCTAATGATAAACGGCTTGAAAAGGTAATAGTTTGCAAAGTCGTACCGCATAATGATCAAATAACTCTTAAAGAATATGATTCAAACTGGCCAAAATTATTTGAGCGTGAAGCAAAGCGAATTAAATCTATCTTGGGCAAACAGGCCATTGAGATTGAACATGTTGGTTCTACTTCGGTACCAGGTTTAACAGCGAAACCTATTATAGATATTTTGTTAGTGGTCCCAGACTCAGCAGATGAAGATGCTTATGTACCACCGCTTGAAAAAGCTGGATACATCTTAAAAATTCGTGAACCAGATTGGCTTGAGCATCGGCTTTTTAAAGGGCCAGATACTGATATAAATATGCATGTATTTACAGAAGGTGAGAGCGAAATTGAGCAGATGTTAGATTTTCGCAATCAGCTACGTAATCATCCTGAAGATCGACAGAAGTACGAAAGTGTAAAACGTAAGTTAGCACAAAAGAAGTGGCGTCATGTTCAGGATTATGCAGATGCTAAAACTGAAATAATTCAGGAAATTAAAAAGAAAATTAGCTTGCGATATGAGTTACCGAGTTAAGTGCTAAAACAGCAGAATTTTCTTCATCCCAAATTCGCAAAGCACTAATTGATCCAGCAGTTATATGTAACTTCCACATGATTTCATCACTAACATTAAGCACATCAGTGATTGCGACACGAATAACATTTGGATGAGTGATAATAACAATAGTCTTTTTGTTATTATCATGGATGATGTTGCTTAGTGCACGACGAATTCTAGTAGTGAATTCTTGAATGGTTTCTTCCGAATCTTCATCTTTGAAAGTAACTTTGCTTTCCCAATCTTTTAAAGCATCTGGGGCAGTAGTTTTAATTTCTGCTAAGGTTTTACCATTCCATGATGTGAAGTTAGATTCTGCTAATTGTTTGTTAGTTTCTATGTTTAAGTTAAAGGTGTCTACAAAAGCTGCGGCAGTTTTTAAAGCAGCCTCATCAGGAGAGCTTACCAAAGTTTGTGGTTGCTGATTTAGGAAAGTTTTTAAAACAGTGGCAGTTTTTTGTGAAGTTTTAATATCTGCTACATTAACTAGCACCAGAGTAGTGGTATCAGATTTAATATCAGTAGTGGTCTTTGTTTCCGTATGGTTTGTAGTTTTTTCTATCGTGGAATCATCATGCCATTGTTCACCACGAGCATGAGCATCCATTGCTTCATTAGCCAAAGCATCAGCAATTTTATTTTCGGCGCGAGGCACCCAATGATAGCTAACTTTACGACCAAGAGTAAGGGTATTAGCCTTTGCTGCAAGCTTTTTCATGACTTCATGTTTTATTTTCCAACGTCCAGACATCTGCTCTACTACTAATTTTGAGTCCATGTAAACTTCAATTTGAGCAGTTGAATCAATATCTTGAGCCAGTTTTAATCCAGCAATTAGTCCTTGATATTCAGCAACATTGTTAGTGGTTTTACCAATATAAGCTGCTTTTTTAGCTAAAATTTCACCAGTCTTTGGATCTTTGACAGCAGTACCATATCCTGCAGGACCGGGATTTCCACGGGAGCCACCATCAGCTTCAATGCGTAAAACTCGGGTACTTTCTATTCCTAAAGTGTCAAATAAATCTGGCATTATTCCTCACTTTGCACTACGACAAAGTCCCAAGGATCAGAAGTAGTATCACTAACTTTTGTTTTATAACCTTCTTGTGCAAATTGCTCTGCCGCCGCAGGTAACCACAGGCTTTCACTTGCATAATGAGCAGTGTCTATAATGCAAAGTGGTGAATCTTGAGTGGCTTCTAGCGCAGGATGATGACGTAAATCACTAGTGACATAAACTTCGGCATTATTGGCACGTACCGCATCAAATAAGCTATCTCCAGCTCCACCACATACAGCGATACGAGTAATCTCTTGTTCAGGATTACCTGCAACACGGATACCAGTAACAGTAGCTGGTAATTCTTTAGCTAAGCGAGCTGCAAGATCTTTTAAAGAAGTTTTCTCTGGCAAATTTCCAACACGTCCTAGACCAAGTTCAGGAGTTTTTTCTTGTGGTATTAAAGGTTTAAATTCTTTAAGCCCACAAGCATAAGCTAACTGATCGTTTACACCTTCATGTGCAGAATCTGCATTGGTATGAGCATTATATAGCGCGATATTGTTTTTAATTAAGCGATGGATTACCGAACCCTTGTAATTAGTGGCAGCTACATTAGTAGTGCCACCTAAGTAAAGCGGGTGGTGCGAAATAATTAGTTCAGCATCAATTTCCATAGCCTCGTCAATAACCTCATGTGTTGGATCAACGCAGAATAGTACCGTAGAAATCTCGGCATTAGGTTCACCAGTGATGAGTCCAATAGAATCCCAACTTTCGGCAAGCTCTAATGGCCAAAGTTCTTCAGCCAAGGCAATAGTTTCTTTAAGCCTAGGCATTATTACAAGCTCCGTACCATGCGGGTATGGGTAAGAATATTTTTATCTTCCACAAAGCCAGCAGCACTGAAAATTTCTTGAGTCTCGATGTCATTAATCGGAATATCAGTATGGACACCAGCAACCCCGCGAGCCCACTGTTGATCGAGGCAGTGAGTCAGTAGTTTTTCCACTGAATCTCGATGGTCCAAACGTTTTCCAATTCGAATATCTACCTTTACTGGATAACGTTCTGCAAACTCAATTGTTGGTTGTTCGGGATTATGAATCATACCAATAATTGAACGTTCAAAATCTGTATAATTTGGTGAACTTTTAGGGTATTGTTCCTGTAAGACAGGCCACCAATTGCGATGAGCCCACGAATCCATCTTCTTGATATTTTGGGTAATCGAGATATAAGCGTTAATTCCGTATTCATCCACAGCAACTAATGTTTGCGTAGGATCTTGGAAGATATAAGGTCCTACAAAAATATGACCATAAAGGTCAGGATTACGTATTGTATTCTTAATATTTCTGCCTTTCATGGCAGTTTTTAACGCAAGTCTATAGATGCCGGGGGTATCTACTGGTTTGAACGGTCGCATTTGTGTCATAAATATAATTTTACTGTGTTAGTCAATTCAGGTAAAAATTATCACTAAATTTTACCTGAATCGACGACAGTTTTGTGCTAAACCAGTTCTTTTTTACCTGCTGGTATGGCAATAATTACTTGTAGAATTGCCACAATAGAGACGAAAGCTAGGGAAGCATTCCAGCTATTAGTGTGTTCGCCTAAGAAACCAAAGATAAGTGGACCGGTTGCAGCGAATAAGTACCCAATTGACTGTACCATTCCTGATAGGCGAGTGGTTTCATGATGAGCTCGACCACGAATACTAATAAGTGACAATACTGCGGTTAATGTCATTCCACATCCAGATCCAGCAATTACGATCCATAGCATCATCAGATTTGGTAAGAATTGGATGCCTATTATCCCTATCAAGAAAGTGATACTTGATACGACGGTTGCTAGCACATAGTTATTTCGATTACGCATTAGCATCGGTACTAGGAAACCACTAGCAATTCCAAAAATTTGGAAAATAAATAAATGGATGCCTGTTTCTACAGGAGCAGTACCACGTGAAATTTCTACAGTAGGCAACCAGTTTACTAATGTGAAAAATAAAGTACACTGAGTAGCCATCATAATAGTTAGCATCCATGCGCCACTTTGTTTCCAAACTGGAGTCTCTGAAATTTGTTCTGGCTCAATAATCTCATCGGTAATTGGATTTTGATTAGCTAACCTAAATATCCATAGTGCCCCAACTAGGGCTACTGGAAGTGCCCAAAAAGCTAATGCGCCTTGCCAACCAAGTAGATTCCCTAATGGTACAGCTACGCCTGAGGCAAGAGCAGCACCGCCACCGATACAACCAGCGTAAATACTAGTTGCTAGTGAGATATTTCCTTTATAATCACGGCGGATAATTGTGGGAATTAGCACATCGCCAAAGGTAATAGCTGATCCAATGATTATGGTGCCTAGCCACAGACCGCTAGGTCCGCCGTAAGAACGGATTAGAGTACCGATTGATAGGAAGATCAATGCTAGTACTACAGCTCGTTCGGTACCTAGTCGCTTTGAAAAACGAGGAACCAGTGGAGAAACCAGTGCGAAAGCGACAAGTGGTAGGGAACTTAGAATTCCTTGAGCACTTTCACTAAGTTTCATGTCTTTACCGATTTGCGGTAGTAGTGGACCCACAGAGGTAATTGCTGGTCTCATGTTTAAAGCCACTAAAAAGACTAGAGCTGTAATAAATGTGGCTAGAGTTAGACTTGTTTTTGATGATTGTAGGTAGGTTGATTGCTTACTATTGTTTAGGGCGGTTTTGTTGTCCACTAACGTTCCTTTAATGTTTGTACAACAGTTTCTCTTTTCCAGCTGGGAAAGCAATTATTAACTGGAAGATAGAAATTGTAGCAAGGAAAATTAGTGATGTTTTCCAATTTCCGGTGTGTTCGCCAAAGTATCCAAAAAGTGATGGTCCGAATGCCGCTAGTAGGTATCCGATAGATTGTGCCATGCCTGATAACCTAGTAGTTCTATGGGTAGTGTGACCTCGTAAACTAATCAAAGCGAGAACTGTAGGCATTGACATTCCGGAGCCAATTCCACAAATTGCTACCCAGATACCCCCTAGGTTTGGAACAAGTAATAATCCAGTGATTCCGATAATTAAAGGAATAGTTGCGCTAATAGTCGCAGGTAGTTGACTATAAGGGTTACGCATCAAAAATGGAACCAAGAAACCACTTAAAATACTGATGGTTTGGTAAATAAATAGGTGTATACCAGCTTCATTAGCAGTAAGACCTCGTGAAATTTCTAATGTTGGAATCCAGTTCACTAATGTATAGAAGATAGTGCCTTGAGTAGCCATCATTCCAGTTAGTATCCAAGCAGTCTTATTCGCCCAAACATTTTCATCGCTGGCAGCTTCATCAGCAGTTGGAGCAGTTTCAAACACCGGTTTTGGAATTGTACGCAGAATCCACAAAGTAGCAACTACTAAAGCTGGTATAGCCCAAAATGCTAGTGCAACTTTCCAATTTGTTGCATGTGCAATTGGTGCTGCAAGAGCAGAGGCAATTGAAGCTGCTAGACTGATGCAGGCAGAGTAAATACTGGTGGCTAATGAAATATGCCCAGAATAATCACGTCTTACTAAAGTAGGTACTAGTACGTTTCCGACGGCAATAGCACTACCAATAATGAAGGTTCCTAACCAAAGTCCAGTCATTCCAGCGTAAGAACGTAAAATAGTGCCAGCAGCTAAGACTATTAAGGAAATAAAAATTGTGCGTTCAATACCAAGGCGGCTAGAAAATCGGTGCACAATCGGAGAGATTGTCGCAAAAGCTAGTAATGGTAAAGCTCCAAGCACTCCTTGCAAACTTTCGCCAAGATTAAGCTCTTTGCCCAGTTCGGGAAGTATTGGTCCCACAGAAGTTAGTGCTGGTCGTAAATTTAACGCGACTAGGTATACCAAAGCTGTTATTACAGTGGCATAGCGGGCATTAAACTTTAGTAAATCTTGTTGCAATTAATTTCCCCTAGATTACTTCTAAAATCCAAGGAGTTTTACCTTTAGGTTCAATCAACTCTACTTGCCATTTTTTATTAAGAACTTCTGCAATATCTTCAATTGTTTTAAGTTGTTTGCGGCTTTGTAGTAATTCGTGAGTAACTAGACCTCGCGTTTGTTTCGCCATATGTGTAATGACTTTTTTCTTACCGTTAACCATCTCAAATGGCTTAATTAAAACAGTTTTTTCTGCTGGAGTAGGGTAGGCATTTTGGTAAGTGCCAGATCGACAATCTACAAAAATTTCATCTTCATTGAAAGGCAGTTTAAACTGTTTCTTCCACCAAGTAGCTAAATTCCCTAGCCTACTTAGCTTTACACTCATCGAAAGGCGATATGCAGGTATTTTATCAGCAAGTGAAATCAAACCCCAGAGTGCCGATTGCACAAAAACACTTTTATGAGCTTTCTCTTGTTGTGCTGAAGTTAATGAATTGTAATCCAAAGCATCGTAAAGCACGCCGTTATAGACTTGATGAGCTGGTTGTGTTGGTTCTTCAAGCAAGCGTGTATTGCGTTGCACTTCCGATACAATTGTTTTGCCCACACCAAGGACCGTCAAAGCATTTTTTTGTTTAGAAACTTTAATTAAGTTAGTTAAAACTTTGGTGCGCGCAGCTTTTAATTCTGGAAAACTCAAATTATCCAAGTTTACTGGCTCGCCTTTTATGGCAGTATTCTTTGTCTCAGAAGGTGGCAATAAAATAATCAAGGTAATTTCCTAAGTAATGATTAAGTATCTGTAATCCAAGCATTGTTAAAATAGAATTAGCAGATATTTGTGTAACAACTCACAATTACTAGCTTAGGAGTCAAAAATGAAAATCACAACTAAGTTCGAAAATAATGTACTTCCGACTGACTATGCAATTGGGGCAGGAGAGAAGGACAGTGTGCGTGGAAATCCAGTAAGATCTTTCCCATTTACACTTGAAGATGTGCCAGAGGGTACTAACACTCTAGCAATTACCTTTATTGATTATGATGCTGTTCCAGTTTGTGCATTCCCATGGATTCATTGGCTAGCAGTTAATATCCCAGGTGATTTTACTGAAATTCCTGACGATTACAGTAGGGAAGATAAGGAACACGTAAAAGGTAAGAGTAGTTTAGCCAGTGGTCTTTTGGATGAAGATAACTCTGATATTGATACTTTATACGTTGGCCCAATGCCACCTGATAAAGACCACGATTACACTTTGACAGTCTACGCCCTCGATGCCGAGTTAGATCTCAAAGAAGGTTTTTACTTGAATGAGTTCTTCAAAGCTGCAAAAGATCATACTTTGGATAAAGCAACCACTACTTTAATTGGTAAAACTAAAGCATAGATTTCGATTTACTAAGTTTTAGCTTTACACTTGAGGGTGGGTAGGGCATCTGGACGGTTGCGTTAGCATTTTGCTACCGAGGAACGTCCGGGCTCCATAGAGCAGCATGGTGGATAACGTCCACTTAAGGTAACTTACAGGCTAGTGCCACAGAAAATAGACCGCCAATATTTTGGTAAGGGTGAAACGGTGGTGTAAGAGACCACCAGTCCCACTAGTGATAGTCGGGAGCTAGGTAAACCCCATGCGGAGCAAGAGCAGGCAGGTATCGTTGAGGCGGCTCGCTAAGATACCGGGTGGCTCGCTTGAGCTTACGAGCAATCGTAAGCCTAGATGGATAACCGTCACTCATTTTGAGTACAGAACCCGGCGTATATGATGCCCTATCCTTTTATTTTTTATTACCGTTAAGGAATATTGCACTTTTATTACTTAACGGTAATAAGATATAATTATTACGAAGAGGTAATAAATTATGAGTCAAGAGTTAAAGATTCCATTATTAGATATGACTAATTTAGCCAGAGTTATCAGGCATGCAAGGCAACAGCGTGGTTTATCTCAGATAGAAATAGCTACCGAACTTGGCGTATCTCAGCGTTTTATTTCTGAGCTTGAGCAGGGCAAAACTAAGCGGCTTGATGATGATTTTCTATTTCTTCTTCGTAGAATGGGTATTACATTGGAGTGCTCATTAAATCTAGATGCATTACCAAAGGAAAATAATGGCTGAAGTTGATGTCTACCTATACGGCACTCATATTGGTACATTGAGCCAGCTAAAAAATAAGTACGAACTGCGTTGGACTCATGAAGCTATTTCACGTTTTGGTTTTGGGGCAGAGTGTCTTTCTGATAGGTTACCTATTGGTTTTGAAGCCAAAACTGCAGATATTGAGTCATTTTTTGGTGGATTATTGCCAGAAGCAGCCGGTCTAAAAGTACTAGCTCGAAGAGCAAAATGCCCTGAAAATGATTTATTGGGTCTACTGAAATACACTACGCCAGACCTTCCAGGGGCAGTAGTTTTAGATAAGAGACAAGATGGAAACTACTTGCCGATAGATGATAAAGGCATCGAAAAAAAGATGAAAAATACTGGCCGATACCCTCTAGGAAATGTAGGTGGTGGTGGCTCACTAACTGGTTATCAACCTAAAATAACATTGACTCGTTTCGGTGAGGAATGGTTTGATAGTGATAATGGCGCTACAAGTACCCACATTCTTAAGCCAAGTAGTAAAGAGCATGAAAGATCAGCATGGTGGGAACATTATTGTCTTTGTTTAGCTAGGGAACTTAAGCTATGCAACTTTACTACAGTTGTAACTACTTTCGGCCAAACTCCTGCTTTAGTTATTGAGCGTTTTGATAGGAAAATAAAAGATAAGTTTCAGGTGGAAAAAATCCACCAAGAAGACTTTTCACAAGTTCTAGGAGTTGGTTGGGATAGCGATGCAAAATTTGAACACAATAATCCCAAAAGCTCTTATAAGAACATAGCAGCAGTACTTAAGTCATTGCCAAATATTTCTGCTGTTGAAAAGTCGCTGAATTTTCTTATGTATTCATTGCTTTTTAACCTTTGTATTGGAAATACTGATGCACATACAAAAAACCACGGACTATTAAAGCCTAAAGATGGTGAAGAAAATCTTGCGCCACTGTATGATCTTTTTCCGTTAGCACTTAGTTATGAAGGCACTAAAAGTATGGCTTTGTCAGTAAATGATAAAACATACTTAGGGAGTATTAGCTTAGATGATGTGTTAACTGAAATAAAATCTTGGAAAGTGCCGATTAAGAATCTGGAAATAATAGTTACAGAATTTCTAGAAAAACTTAAAAAAGCAAATAGCTCAATTGATATTCCTGAAGCTGGTAAACATTTGCCTAAATATATAGATATAGTATGTTCCAGATTATTGGAGGGCAAAGCTGCATTCCCAGTTACACCTATCCCTTTTATTCTTACAAAAATGTAAGGTATTTTCTGGTGAAAATATAAAAATGGCTGTGTTAACCGAAAAGTTTCGACTAACACAGCCATTTTGTGTCTATTGAAAGAGGATTAAGCTCGCATATGTTTACGATGTCTAGTGAATACCAATCCACCACAAACCACAGACCAAATAATCAAAGTAATTAGTGGTTGCATATAAACACCTGGGTCGTGGAAGTACGCTGCAGCACGAACTAATGAACCGCCTGCGCCAACTGTTAAATGTTGACCAAAATTACCCCAGAATGTTGGCAAGAATAATTGTGGAATTGCCAGTCCAGAGATTGGGTTTGCCAGCAGCATCGTAATTGGAATGGAAATACCAAGACCTTTAGGACCAAATATCACATAAGTAGCCACAATAAATGATGAAGTTGCAAAAATACCAAGGCTCAAAGCTCCTGATATTGCCCAGTAGTGATGAGGGATTACATCAAACCAAACACCTAGGATTAGGTATACGAGAGTTCCGGCAAGTAGTGCATAAAGGAGTAGTGCTGTAAAGCGTTGGGTTTTCCCGGCTACTGCTTGGGCAATGAACATGCCACCAATCATGCCACCAAATACCATAGGCATTGCAAGTGCTGCGATATCGAATGTTGATTTATGTGCGGGAATTACATCAGTAACTTTTAACTCAACTTGTGGCGCATTTTGCAGGTTGCTAGCCATTTGTTGTATTGCTTGTGTACCTTGTGGTCCAGATTGTACGGCTTGCATCATTTGTTGCATACTTTTAGTCATTTGAGCATTTTGTTGCTCATCCATTGTGGTTTGTAGTGTCTGAGCAAGTTGTGTAGGAATAGCGTTAAGAGCGTTACCGTTAGCGCTTGCAGTTAGTACTTCTGGATTTGGCATGTTCATAATTAAAGCACCGAAAACTTCACGGTCTTTCATTTTTTGTACAGCTTCGTCACGGCTACTAACAGATACTAAGTCAATTTTATCGCCACCATTTTTCTGCATATTCTCTTTTATTGTTTGGACTTGTTGAGCATTATTTCCAGTTACTGCGATTGGAATATTGTGTGGTTTTGCAGCTTTAGAAGGCCATAAAAATGCTAGTGCGATTATTGAAACTACAGCAGCTGCGGCGATAGCTATCCCAAAAGTTTTCGGCCAAGGCGCTTTTGGGTGTACTGGTTTTTCATCGCTAGGCTTTTTTGTGGCTTTTTTTGGTTGCTGTGCCTTCTCAGCTTTTTCTAAATATTCTTTAAAAGATTCTTTTGAACTTTTTTGAGTTTTTGGTTTGTCATTATTTTTATTGTTATTTGCAAACCTAGTTTTCAAGGAATCAAACCCTTTTATAAGCCTGTCCTTTGTATTCATCGCTTTGTCGTTACTCACCCAAGTGCCTTTCTTAAAGCTAATTCAACAAGTGTTGAATTATATATTATACTATAATTATAGATATGGGCAACGTCAAAAATGAACAAGAAAAACAAGTTGGACGTCGTGCTGGAAATGTTGATACCAAAAATGATATTAGCCAAGCAGCGATTGAAATTTTTAGTAAGAATGGTATTAAACAAACTACAATGCGCCAAATTGCTACAAAAGCAAAAGTTGATCCAGCTTTAATCGTTCATTACTTTGGTTCAAAAAAGCAATTATTTTTAGATAGCATAGTATTGCCACTTAAAAGGCGTGAGCTTGAACTTTTTGACGAAGTTTTTTCCAACCCTGATAATACTACTGTCGGAGAACGATTAAGCCGAGCTTTCGCAAAGCTTATCGTCGAAGATGAAGAATCTCAGCTTTTGGTTGCCATTATTCGATCTGCTGCTTCCGATGAAGAAGCGGTAAGTATCATGCGTAATGTAGTGAAAAATGCTTTATTAGATAAATTCAAAGATCATATCCCAGATCCAGATAGAGAACTTAAGGCTGCTTTGCTCGGCACTCAAATGGTCGGAATTGTAATGGCGCGTTACATCATGAAGTTAGAGCCAATAGCTAGCGCTACTGTAGATGACCTCGTGCCGTATTTGGCACCACGAGTCCAGGCATATTTTGAATAACTATTTTCTCTCGTGCTAATTCCTGTACTTTTTCTGGTTTCCTTACGTAATTTTGGCTGGAAATAAGAAAAAACGTTGGAAATAGTTTTAAGTATTAGTTGAGGAATTATCCATATTTACCAAATAGGTTCATATTGTTGTTAAGCTACAAAATAATGTAATCATAGTTTGAGAATATGATATTTAAGGTTATTATTTATATATTGTTTGATCCCGCACGATTCTTGATCGTAGCGGGATTGATTTTTATTGGACTTAAGTGAAAAGAGTAGTTATTAATGAGTTTGATAATGAACCTTTTGAATATACGGTATATCCTCTAGAAGGAGTTTGGACCACTTCTGATGGTTCGAAAGGCGAAGAGTTAAATAAGGAAGCATTAGTATACAAGATTATGGTGCGCCAGCCAGAAGTTGTAACGAAAGAAATGTTTGAAGAAGCTCTTGCAAAAGCAAAGACCAAGAAACCTAATAAATACTTTGACAAGCTAAAGTTCGAGAAATATACCGAAGGCAAAGCCGTACAAACCATCCATATTGGACCATTTGACGAAGAGCCAAAGACTTTTGCCAAGCTGGATGAATTTTTACAAGAAAATAACTTAAAACGAATTAACACGATGGGAGAGTTCATTCATCGTGAGATTTACTTGTCAGATTTCCGCAGAGTTGCTCCTGAGAAACGTAAGACAGTATTACGCTATCGAGTAACTGAAGTTTAAGCTAAAAGGTCTAAGTAGCTTTCTCGATAGAGCTTTACTATCTCTTTATCAATACTTTCTAGCAATTCGCCTATGTCTAAGTTAAGGATATTTGCTAGACCATAGCAAATTTCACGTATTGTTAACTCGCCATCACAAGCACCTACAACGGCTGCTATTTCCGTGGAGACTTCAACTGTGCGGCATAGCCCAGAGCCTTGACGAAGTTGAATAACTTTCGGGTGTTGTTCACCAGGCAAGTAAAAGCGTTCTTCGGTTACATCTGGCGCTACTTTAAAACGCAAATCCAAAATATTCTGTGCAACATGCCGTTCAATATCAGCTGCTAAATCCTGCCAGATTGGTTGTAATACTGACTGGGTAATGTCTTCGGTAATTAGCTCATTTTCGATTGTCTTAACAATAGTGAAATAGCCAAAGCCAATCGCAGATACTTTACGGTCATTAAAATCTGTTAGATATGCTGCCAATAATTCTGTTTTAGTGTCCTCATCTGCAAACAAATCTGAGTCTTTGGTCCACATTGAAGCATACTGTACCGGGTTTAAGAGTTCCCGTAAATAAACTCGCATTGTAGCTTTATCGTAATCCCAAGTTTGCAAGGATTCATGCCATTCTTGTTCTTGGTAGATTTCCCAGTTGGCGATAAATTGTGCAATCCCAGAACTAGTCAAATGTCGTGAAATACCATTAACTAACTTTTGAATTAAGGCATCACCTGTAAAAGAACTTTCCCGATAAGTGTAGTTATCAGCTTTTTTAGGGGAGATTACAAAAGGCGGGTTAGAGATTATTAGTTCAAAAGTTTCATCTTTGACAGGCTCAAAAAGACTGCCTTGTTTAAGTGTTACTTTAGCTAAATCTACAGCATTTAAAGTTAAGTTAAATTTAGTAATTTCCAAAGCACGGTTTGATAAATCAGTCGCTGTCACATGTTTAGCATGTTGTAATAAGTGCAGAGTTTGGATACCACAACCACAACCCAAATCAAGAGCTGTATTAACTGGGTTTCTAATTATTGATTGCGCCAAAGTCTTTGAAGCATTGCCAATGCCAAGCACATACTCGTTTGGTAAAGATTGTTTTGTCTGGATTTGAGTCAAATCACTAAAAAACCAAGCATTGCCGATATCATCTGAGGTATAGAGCTGCAAGTTAAAAGTGCTTAATAACTTTCCATTAGTTTCAGTAGCAAGACCTAAGCTAAAGAGCCTCTTAACACCACAATGAGGAAGCGCCTCATTAAGCGCAGTACTAGGAACACTTTCATGCAATAAAAAGAAGTTAATCAAAATACCCAATGCTGAAGTATCATAAGCAACTTTTAGCTTTGCTGGTAATAAATCATCTTGGTTATAAGCGTTAAATACTGCATCGCCAAGATAATCCTGAATATTGCTTTCCGTAAAGTCATGATATTCAAAGTCTTTACGCAATAACTCGATTAAGTCAGTATCAAACTTGGGAGTTGCAGCAGCTTTAATGTCCAAATGGATCCTCGTCTACACCTGGCATCCAAGTCAATCCTGGAGTGCCCCAGCCACTCTTTTTCTTATCTTTAGTAGCCTTTTTTGCATACTTCTTATTAAGTCTATCTACATAAAGTTTGCCGTGTAGGTGGTCAGTTTCATGTTGCATGCAGCGAGCAAAGAAACCTGTTGCTTCAAAATCCAAAGGCTCACCTTTTTCATCAAAGCCAGTAACTCGCACCCAGTCAGCTCTGCGCAGTGGATACATAAATCCTGGGAAAGATAAGCAACCTTCTAGGTCATCTTCTGGATCAGGATTTGCGCCAGAAATTTTACCGATAGTTAAAGTAGGGTTAACTACTACGCCACGTCGTGGGTTTCCATCATCATCTGGCCCACAATCGTAAGTAAATAAGCGTTTATTTATGCCAACTTGAGTAGCTGCAAGCCCAACGCCATGTGCTTCGTCCATAGTTTCATACATATCAGCTACGAGTTTTTGTAGGTCTTCGTCAAACTCAGTTACTATTTCAGTGCGTTTATGTAGCACTGGTTCACCGCAGATTGTTACTGGTAATACAGTCATTAGTTAAGCAAATCCTTTGCAATTATTTCTTTCATAATTTCATTAGTGCCGCCAAAAATTGGTAAAAGCCTGCTAGCAGTGTAAAGCTGTGCGATAGGATATTCCATGATGAAGCCATAGCCACCATGTAGTTGTAGGCATTTATCTACAATTTCAGAGTTAGTTTCTGTAGCAAGTAGTTTAATTTGCGCAGATTCGGCGCTGGTCAATTCACCATCATTGTGTTTTAAAATCGCGCTTTCTAATAGTGCACGAACTCCAGCAAATTTTGCTTGCAGTCCAGCCAAAACAAATCGAGTATTTTGAAAATCACTAATACTTTGCCCAAATTGCTTACGATCTTTCACATAAGTTTTGGTCATCGCTAAAGCTGTTTCGCTGACCACATTAGCTGCAGTGGCAATTCCAAGACGAGCTTTCACATAGTGCTTTGCTGCATATTCTAAGGCTTTGCCTTCCTCGCCAAGCATATTTTCTGATGGAACTTTCACATCTCTAAACACCATTGGAGTAGTGTCAGAAGCCATCAAAGCCATCTTTGGATATGGTTTTCCAGAAGTGAAACCTTCCATACCACGTTCCACAATAAAAATTGTAGGGCCTTTTTCAGTCTTGGCTAATACAATAACAATATCTGAGTTTTTACCATTACCGATGAAGACTTTTTGGCCGTTAAGAATATAGTCATCGTCTTTTTTAACTGCAGTAGTTCGCACATTGGCTAAGTTAGAACCAGCTTCTGGTTCAGAAAAACCGTGGCTAGCAATGATTTCACCAGTAACCATGCCTGGTAGCCATTTTTTCTTTTGCTCTTCAGTGCCTAAATCAAGTAAGAAAGGTAGCACTAAGTCATCATTTAAATGGAAGCCCAGCGCTGTTGCTGGCGCACCTACCGCCAGAAGTTCCTGATCAATAATCATGCGGTAACGGTAGTCATCCATACCAATGCCATCATATTCCTCGGGTACAGCAAGCCCTAATAATCCTTGCTCGCCAGCAGCAAGCCAAGGTTCTCTAGGAGTATTGTGTTCTTTATCCCAAGTCGCATAATTTGGTGCTACTTCCCGAGCTGCATATTCACGCACCATTTCGCGGAAAGCATCATGATCTTCTTCAAAAAATTTATTTTTCACACCCTATATTTTACGTCATTTACACTTGATAAAATAATTTAAGGACTTAACTAATTGCACAAAGGTGAGCATTATGGAAACAAAAAGTTATAAAACACCAAAGTCAGAGCGAATTCTATATCGTAAACCGAAAGTTGATGATGTTGATTTCTTATTTACTTTAAACTCAAATCCGATATCTTATCAACATGCACCAGATTTAGTTATGAAAACAAAGTCTCAAGCTAAAGAATTAGTAAAGTTATATTTAGCTCATTGGGATAAATATGGTTTCGGGTATTTCATTTTGTTAGATAAAGAAATGGGAAAAGAAATTGGTTATTGCGGTGTGGTGCATCAAGTTTATAATCAAGTTAACTGCCTAAATATTGGTTATCGGCTATTACCTGAGTATTGGGGTGGTGGTCTTGCTACAGAGGCTGCTAAAACGATTAAATATTGGGCGCAAGGCAATTTTGCTGAACCTGTGGTCGGTAAAGTTGCGTTAGCTAACCTTAGTTCTGGCAAAGTGTTAGAAAAGATAGGTCTAAAGCCAAACATTTTCCCTGATACCAAAGACACGGAGGGTATTCCACATCAGCTTTATAACTGACTTTGCTACTTCCTTTAGTTTTTCTGGTTTCCTGGCAAAATTATGACTGGAAATAAGAAAAATTATGGGAAATAGAAATGACTTATAGTGATAGCATTTGTTTAAAATAGAATTATTAACCACAAGTAGGTGTAAGTATGAAAGAAATTAAACCAACTACTAACAAAGGTGCCAGTGATAAATTTGCTGGAGATGTTTATGCGACAATAGTGCTCTCAGGAGATGAACCCTCAAAAATTCATACTTGGTCGGTACACTTTGCACCAGGAGCGAAAACAGCTTGGCACTCACATGCCGTGGGGCAATATCTACATATTGTAGAAGGGACTGCGTTAGTTCAAGAACGTGGTGGGGAAGTTAAAGAGCTACACCCAGGGCAAACTATTTATACAGCACCTGGAGTGGAGCATTGGCATGGTGCTTCAGAAGATAGTTTCATGGTGCATCTAGCAATTTGGCAAGGTAAAGAAAATGGTGATGGTGCGACTACTTGGCTAGAACATGTTGATCATTAAGTGTTCATGCTTTAAATAGTTTTAGTTCATAAATATTCAGCGAAGTGGGGAAGTAATTAATAAAAATGACCCAGTACTTGAAGTAACTAGGTCATATTAAATTTGGAGGCGGAGACGGGACTCGAACCCGCGTACACGGTTTTGCAGACCGCTGCCTAACCACTCGACCACCCCGCCATGAGGATTTATAAAAAAAGCCTCTATCTCTAGAGGCAATCTTCGAGCGGACGACGGGATTCGAACCCGCGACCCTCGCCTTGGCAAGGCGATGCTCTACCACTGAGCCACGTCCGCAGAAAGTAGTTTAAAAAACTACTTAGTCATAAACAGAGCGGGCAGCTGGTAATGAACCAGCAACTCCACTATGGAATAGTGGCGCTTTACAAATTAAGCTACACCCGCATGTTTACGTTAATTAAAACGTAACAAGATATACATTACACTATGAATTTTGAAAATGCAAAATCGATTTTATATATTTTTGAAAATTTTATATATTTTTGTCATTTTAGTGCTTGGTTTGTTTTAAATGGTAATTAGGTGGCTAATGGCTTGGTATTGGTTCTATTGTTCTTTATAGTGTTTAACAAATATCCTCTATTGAAGTAGCTGTGCTAGCTCTTATAATGAAGGTTTCTTAAGTGCATCTGGAGTAAGTGGAAAATATTTGTGATGGTCCGAGTAATTTTCAGATGTTATTCGCAATAATTAATAAGGTTTTACTCAGATAGTAAAAATATAATAAAAGTAACGATGCTGTGAGCAAGACAATATCCCTAGGTTGTTTGCTTACAGCATTGTTTAATATTTTAATTAAAACATAATTTAATTAAATTTTTCATTTCTTCTTATCAATTCTTAAAAAAGAAAAAGTGTATCCAGAGAGTTGTTAGTATCCTACTAATTCATATAGTTTGAACATTTCCACATTTTTAAACCATGTTTTGTAGTGTTTTTACTTGGTAGTAGCACGAGGTATTTAAAATATCTAAGCTTAATAAAATACTGTAGTCTGCTTTAAGCTCTTAACCTAAGAGTTAAGAATAATTCCAGGTAAACTAGATATATGACACAACCATTGCTTGCACATCAGACTTCAGCTGGGCGAATGTATTCACGTTCGCCAGAAGAACCACCAAAAGTTCCGTCAATTACTACTATTATTTCCCAAGAAGATAAAGACTTAGGCGGTTGGCATGCATATATGGCTACGCAAGCTCTCATTAAAGATGAGCGTCTTGCTACTGCTGATTTGAATATGCGTCGTCGAATTGCCAGAGAATCTGTGTCTGCTTCTGAAACTTACCGTGATGCAGCAGCGACTCGTGGTGATCGAGTGCACTATTATTGTGAACAATATTCAAAGAAGATATTAGGTCTGGATAACGATTTGGAAGCAGCTTTGGAAGATTTGCAAAAGCGTGGTGAGCAAGGCTTTGTCCAGCAGTTTGAACAATGGTTTAGCATGTATAAAGTTGAGCCCGTTATGACTGAAGTTACTGTTTGGAATGCTAGTCTAGGCTATGCTGGCACTTTGGATCTTATTGCACGCATTAATGGTCGTTTATGTATTGTCGATTATAAGACTAAAAGCGTCGACCGTTCTGGAAAAATTAAACCATTAAGCACGGATGTAGTGATGCAATTAGCGGCTGGAGCACAAGCTGAGGAATACTATGAAGAGGAAGACGGACAATGGTATGACTGGCCTTTTGCAGAAGAGCCACTATTAATTGCTCTTGGTTTGGCGAATACTGATCATAAACCAGTAATGGTTAATTCGGAGGCATTGCGCCCATATTGGTTGAAGTTCTGGAGCTTAAAGCAGGTTTGGGAAGCGAATCGGGTTACTAAAAAGATTGCTAATCCGTTGCAACAGTTACCAGTTCCACCCCAATAACAAGTAAAATAGAACTGATGAGTATTTTAGAAGTTAGAACCTTTGGCGACCCAGTACTTTTTAGTGTTGCTGATGAGGTAAAAAAGTTTGATGGCAAGTTAAAGACGTTGATTGCTGACATGGTTGAAACTATGGTTGAGGTCGAAGGGGTTGGTCTTGCAGCTCCACAAGTTGGTGTTGGCTTGCGACTTTTTACTTATCATGTTGATGGTGAGATTGGACATGTGATTAACCCAAAACTTGAGGTTGATAATAACGAATTACAATATGAACATGAAGGATGTTTATCTGCACCAAGTTTGTCTTATGCGACCCCTAGACCAAAATTCTCTAAAGTAACAGGTTTTAATCAAGATGGTAATGAGATTGAAGTTTCTGGTGCTGGTTTAATGGCACGAGTTTTGCAGCATGAATGTGATCACTTAGATGGGAAATTGTTTATTTCACGTTTGGAGAAAGACAATCGTAAAGACGCCATGCAGAAGTTACGCAAAGGTGTTTACGATGCCAAATCAAATGTGATTAAACGACAACGTAGCAATGCAGTTTCGTCTAGTTTTTTCAAAGGAGCTTAATTGAAGATTTTATTTGCTGGAACTCCAGAAGTGGCAGTTCCTGCTCTGCAAACCTTGTTAGATTCTGATAATGAGGTTGTAGGTGTGCTTACTCGTCCTGATGTGCCATTGGGACGGAAGAAAGTTATGACACCTTCACCAGTGGCACAGTTGGCTGAAACTAGCAATATCCCAGTAATTAAAGCAACTAAAATTACTGACGACGTATTGCAAAAACTAACGGAACTTGGTGCTGAGTTAGCAGTAGTAGTAGCTTATGGTGCTTTGATTCCACAAAAAACATTAGATGCTATTGAAAATGGCTGGATTAATATCCATTTCTCGTTATTGCCAAAGTATCGTGGAGCTGCTCCAGCACAACGAGCTATCATGGCTGGCGATGATAAAACAGGTGTTTCAATTTTTGAGCTTGAAGCTGGAATGGATACTGGAGCATTGTATGCACAATGGGAAGTTGATTTAAATGATGAAACTACTAGTGGTGAATTGTTAGAAATCCTTGCTGATGATAGTACGGATAAGTTATTAGAAGTAATTTCTGACATCTCAGCCGGTAAAAAACCAGAGCCACAGACTGGCGAAGCTACTAAAGCAGATAAGTTAACTATTGAAGATGCGCATGTAGATTTTAATAAAGAGGCAAGATTAGTGCAGCGCCAGATTAATGGTGTTACTCCAGAGCCTGGAGCTTGGGCTTTGCTTGATGAAAAACGTTTTAAAATTCATAAGAGTAAAATTTCTGCAGAAAACAACAACTTAACTGCAGGGCAACTAGAATTTATTGCGAAAAAGCCAGCAAAGCTTTTAGTTGGTACTGCAAGCAAGCCACTTGAATTGTTAGAGGTGCAACCATTTGGGAAGAAGCGTATGAACGCTGCTGATTATGCTCGTGGTGCAGATTTAACGAATAAGGTGCTGGTATGAGTAAAACACAGGTTAGTTATTCAAGATTAGCTGCGTATGAAGTATTGGCACAGGTTAGTGAAGAAGATGCTTATGCTAACTTAGCTTTACAAAAAGTCCTTAACCGTAAGAATCTTTCTGCTGAAGATGCAGCTTTTACTACTGAGCTGGTTAATGGTGCAATTCGTAATCAATTTTTCTATGAAAATATTTTAAAACAGGTTATTGATAGACCACTTGAAAAAGTTGATGAGAAAGTTCTTAATGTTTTATATCTAGGCATTCATCAATTACTTGGCATGAGAGTATCTGACTATGCAGCTTTGGATCAAAGCGTTTCATTAGCAAAAAAGGTTGCAGGGATTAGTACTGGTAGTTTCGTAAATGCAATTTTACGTAATGCTTCTAATAAAGATCGTAATGAATGGTTAGATGAAATTTTAAGTACTAAATCTGATCCGTTAGAACGGTTAGCAATCGAATATTCACACCCTATTTGGATTGTGCGTTCATTAAAGCAGAGCTTAATCATCAACAGCAGGAGCACCGAAGAATTACCGGATTTGCTTGAAGCAGATAATTTAGCTCCAATTGTGAACTTGGTAGCTTTAGATGGCTTAGGAGATATTGAAGAGGCTTATGCAAAAGGTGCTGATATTAGTGGTTTAGTAGAGAATGCCGCACTTTGGAAACAAGGAAACTTACGCAAACTTGAAGGTATCCGTAATAACACGATTCGTGTTCAAGATGTTGGTTCGCAACTTATTGCTCGTGCATTAGCAAATATAGAAATATCAGGTAGCGATGAGCGCTGGTTAGATTTATGCGCTGGCCCTGGCGGTAAAGCAGCTTTGTTGGGAGCCTTGGCAGCGAAACACAATGCTAAGTTAGTCGCTAATGAAGTGCAAAAACATCGTGCCGATTTAGTTAAGTCAGCATTACGCCCATTACCGCGAAATAGCTATGAAGTCCGAGTCGATGATGGCCGTAATTATGGTAAGAATCGTCCAGGTTTTTATGACAAAGTATTAGTTGATGCGCCATGTACTGGTTTGGGAGCATTGCGTCGTCGCCCAGAAGCAAGATGGCGTAAGCAACTTTCAGATATTGCGACTTTAGTACCTTTGCAACAAGAATTGTTAGAATCTGCTTACCAGGCTATTCGTCGAGATGGAGTGGTAGCTTATGTAACTTGTTCACCACATATAGCAGAAACTCAAGGGGTGATAGACCAGTTCTTTAGTAAACATACAGATGCAGAGTTACTAGATACTATTGGTGCTATCCAAGATGTGGCTGAGCCAGTTCTCACTGAAAAACCGCCAAGTAGTTTTGAAAAGAAATTTTTACCAGCCGATACTGAAGGTACTACTGCACAACTATGGCCAGATGTGCATGAAACTGATGCGATGTTTTGTGCTTTCATCAGGAAAGGGAATAAATAAATGAAATTAACAAAAGCGCATATTAACCCAAGTATTTTATCTGCAGACTTTGCCAATCTCGAAGCTGAGTTAAAAGCAATTGCTACTGCTGATGCAGCTCATATCGATGTGATGGATAACCACTTTGTGCCTAATTTAACAATGGGACCACCAATTGTAGAACGTATTAAGGCTGTTAGCCCAGTGCCGCTGGATATTCATTTGATGATTGAAAATCCAGATAAGTGGGCACCAGCTTATGCAGAAATGGGCGCAGAATCAGTAACTTTCCACTATGAAGCGGCAAAAAATTATAAGTCATTAGCTAAAAATTTGCGTTCACTTGGTGCAAAAAGTGCAATTGCCTTAAAGCCAAACACTGATGCTGATGCAATTCTTAATGATTTAGATCTATTCGATATGGTTTTGGTGATGACTGTGGAACCTGGGTTTGGCGGTCAAAAATTCATGACAGATATGATGCCGAAAGTGCAAAAACTTCGTAAAGCAATTGATGACCAGCCTGGTAAGATTGCTCTAGAAGTTGATGGTGGAATTAACATAGAAACTATTGAACAAGCGGCAGAAGCTGGTGCCGATGTGTTTGTAGCTGGTTCAGCAGTTTATAATGGTAACCCAGAAGCTGCAATTGCTAAGTTACGAAAAGCAATTTAGTTGTTAAACTAGATAAGTTAAATATTTATTAAGCAAAGAAAGTAAAGGAGCTCCAGTGAGTAATTTAATTGACCTGGTTGTTGATGGTAACAATGTTAGTATCGAAGCAGGTACCACTGGAACCACCTACTTTAAGGGTCAGCGTAATATTGTAGTAATTCGTGTTAATGATGAGCTTAAAGACCTTGAAACTGAGCTTAAAGCAGGCGATGAAGTCGAAGGTGTAGATGTCAATTCACCCGATGGTTTAAATGTACTGCGTCACTCAGCAGCACACGTGATGGCTCAGGTAGTTCAGAATGTAAAGCCTGGTACTAAATTGGGTATTGGCCCATATATTACTGATGGTTTCTACTATGACTTCGATGTCGAAGAACCTTTCAAACCAGAAGATTTGAAGAAGCTTGAAAAAGAAATGATGAAAATCGTTAAGAAAGGTCAGAAGTTCCGTCGTCGTGTAGTTACTGAAGCAGAAGCTGAGAAAGAGCTTAGTGATGAGCCATATAAATTAGAACTAATCACCAAAAAAGGTAGTTCTAACGATGAAGATGGTTCTTCTGTGGAAGTCGGTGAAGGTGAGCTAACTATCTATGACAATATTGACCCACGAACTGGCGAAATTGTCTGGAATGACCTCTGTCGTGGTCCACACTTACCTACAACTAAACTAATTGGTAATGGTTTTGCGATTATGCGTTCTTCGGCTGCTTATTGGTTAGGTAATCAGGATAATGCTGATTTACAGCGTATCTACGGTACTGCTTGGCCAAGTAAAGATGAACTACGTGCCTACAAGACTCGTATTGAAGAAGCTGAGAAGCGTGATCACCGTAAGCTAGGTACGGAACTTGACCTATATTCATTCCCAGAGGAATTAGGTTCTGGTTTGCCAGTGTTCCATCCAAAGGGCGGTATTATTCGTAAGTCTTTAGAAGACTATTCGCGCCAGCGCCATGCTGAATCTGGCTATGAGTTTGTATATACTCCACACATCACTAAGGGAACTTTATTTGAAACATCTGGCCACTTGGACTGGTACAAAGAGGGTATGTTCCCAGAAATGCACCTTGATGAAGTGCGTGATGAAGAAGGCAACGTAACTAAGCCAGGTACAGATTATTATGTGAAGCCAATGAACTGTCCAATGCACAACCTGATCTTTGGTTCTAGGGCACGTTCATATCGTGAACTTCCATTGCGTTTGTTTGAATTTGGTAGCGTATATCGTTATGAAAAGTCTGGTGTAGTGCATGGTTTAACTCGTGTACGTGGTATGACTCAGGACGATTCGCACATTTACTGTACTAAAGAGCAGATGAAAGATGAGTTGACTTCAATTCTTGAATTCGTACTAGACTTGCTTAAAGACTACGGTCTTGATGATTTCTATTTGGAGCTTTCTACGAAAGACCCAGAAAAGTTTGTAGGATCTGATGAACTTTGGGAAGAAGCAACTGAGACATTGCGCGAAGTTGCTGAAGAATCTGGTCTTGACCTAGTTCCAGATCCAGGTGGGGCAGCATTCTACGGACCAAAGATTTCAGTGCAAGCTAAGGATGCTATTGGGCGTACTTGGCAGATGTCTACAGTTCAGCTAGACTTCAACTTGCCAGAACGCTTTGATTTGGAATATCAGGCTGCAGACGGTACTCGTAAGCGTCCAGTGATGATTCACCGTGCACTATTTGGTTCAATTGAACGTTTCCTTGGAGTATTAGTAGAGCACTATGCAGGTGCGTTTCCAGCTTGGTTAGCCCCAACTCAAGTAATGGCGATTCCAGTTGCTGAAGCTTTCAATGACTACGCATTTGACATCATTGATGAGCTGAAAAAGCAGGGTATTCGTGCTGAAGTTGACTTTGGTAATGATCGTTTCCCCAAGAAGATTCGTACGCACTCTAAGCTAAAGCACCCATTCATTTTGATTGCTGGTCAAGAAGACATGGATGCCAAAGCAGTATCATTTAGGTTCCGTGATGGTTCACAGCTAAACAAGGTTCCAGTTAAAGAAGCTGTGGAACGTATTGTGAAGTTTGTGCGCTCACGTAACAATGAAAATCCTAGTAAGGACAATTTTTAAGGAATAGTCATGGAAGAGCAAGAAGAAGTAAATCCTTGGGAAGTTAACCCAGAAGAGATGACAGATTCTTTTGCTCTTCCGGGTGTTCCTGATAGTTTCCAACGGCTTTGGACACCACAACGGTTAGCTTATGTACCTGGAGTGGCTAATGGTTGTCCCTTTTGTGAAGCCCCAAAACTTAGTGACGAAGAAGCCTTGATCGTGCATCGTGGCAAGCATTGCTTTGTAATTCTTAATTTGTATCCGTATAACTCCGGACATGTTTTAGTTTGTACTTACCGTCATACTGATTTGTATTACAAACTAACTCCTGAAGAGACCCAAGAAATGGCAGAGTTAACTCAAAAGGCGATGCGTGCATTAACGAAAATTACCAATGCGACTGGCTTTAATTTGGGTATGAACCAAGGTCGAGTCGGTGGTGCAGGAATTGCCGAGCATATCCATCAGCATGTGATTCCACGTTGGCAGGGCGATGCCAATTTCTTACCGATTATCGCTCAAACTCGTACTGTAGCGAAGTTACATGCGCAAGTGCGCAAGCAACTTGCTGAGGCTTGGGATAAAGCTTAGCCTAATAGTCGTTTTCTCTTAGCCTTTGCTAAACGGCCCCTATTCTTACAAATGGACCCTAATTTTGAGGTCCTTTTGTAAGAATAGGGGCCGTTTTGTGTGCTGCTAGAGTGTAATAAATTGTAGCTAACTTGTACTACAAGCCAACTTCTTGAGAAAAGTCAGGAGATGGTTCGGCTTAGCCAAAATGTGTGCGGTCCTTGTTTCATGTGTATCCCAGTCCTAGTAGAAACCGAAAATCGTAAGCGGGAACAAGTTTCTGATAGGTGAGAGAATCATACTTTGAATTTGTATAAGTGTCCACAATAAAATAGGTAGTAGTTTATTAGTGAAACTTAATTAACATTAGTTAATACGCCATCTAGCATCTGATAACTACTATCTGCATACTTTAAATCTGCTTCATTGTGAGTAACCATTAGCGTGGCAGTCTTTTTCTCAGCAGTTAAACGTTTAATTAACTCCACAATTTCTTTACTTTTTTTGGAATCTAGAGCACTTGTGGGTTCATCGACAATCAATAATGATGTGTTGTTCATTAGTGCACGGGCGATATTAACACGTTGTTGCTGACCGCCAGAAAGTTGAGCAGGCAGTTTATGTGCTTGGTCGTCCATGCCAACTTCTTTTAATAACTCCATTGCATAGTTTTTATCTTGCGGGACTTTAGCTATCTTATTTACCAAGAGTAATTGCTCTAGTACTGTAATTGATGGAATTAAGTTGGGACTTTGAAAAATCATTCCCATCTTTTTGCCGCGAATTTCTGTTTTTTCTGCATCGTTAAATTTAGAGACTTCCTTATCATCAAGGAAAATTTCTCCGTTATCTGTAGTAATTAGTAAGGCAGTGGCTGCTAGCAAACTAGATTTACCAGAACCACTTGGTCCAGTAATTACGGCAAGCTCGCCAGGAGCTACTTTCATAGAGGCTTTATCAACTGCGGTAATGCGGTTATCACCATCTGGGAAAGTTAAAGTTAAGTCTTTTATTTCTAAACTCATCGTGCACTTCCTAATGCTGTTAATGGATCCACTTTGGTAATTGATTTAACTGCTAGTCCCGCTCCGATTAACCCGGTAACCATAATTATTAGAGCCGGTAAACCAATTGTCGTAAAGTTAAGTTCAAAAGGCATCACTTTTTGGATTAACAACCCAAAGATTACATTTAATAAGGTTCCAGCAATCACACCAATGGCCAGCACAATAGTTGCTTGACCGAGGGCATCTTTCAAAAGAGTGCTTTTACTTGCACCCAGCGCTTTCAAAACTGCAATATCTTGTTTGCGTTGTTGCGTCCAAACTGCGAAGAAAGCTCCTACTACTAAAGCAGTTATGCCATAAAGCATAGCGTTGATCATCTTGAACGAATTTTGTTGTGGCGCATAACCGCTAATTGCAGCGTAAGAATTCTTTTTACTTTCTACTACCGTCTGACTATTAGCAGCTGAAATATTTTTACTATCAGCCATCAAGAAACTAGCCTTCACATCTTGACTACCAGTTAATTGAGTTGCAATTTTTCGCCAATCATTAAGATTCATATCAAGCACTGTCACAAACGAAAAACTCTTATCATCAACGATTTTTGAAACTTTAAAATCTTGGCTTAATATATTAACGTTGTCGCCAATTTTAGCGTTCAGTAACTCAGCAGTTGACTTACCAATTTCAACTTTGCCTGCTGGCACATTTGATTGTCCCCAAAGAGCTACGTTATCAGTGTTCTTACCTTTGACGACTTTACCCATACTTAAACCAACGGGGGTAGCCTTATCTTTCTGGTAAGCATCAATATCGCTTTGAGTAAGCTGCGAGTCAGTAAAACTTAGTTCGCTATTACCACTGGGTTTTTGAAGCACAATACTTTGCGCATTGGTATCAGCAATAGCTTGGTTACCTTCTCTATCTAATCCTTTACCAAGACCAGTTAAGAAACCGACTAATACAGTTAAAAGTAAAGCCACTAAAGTGATTAGCAAGAATCTAGCTTTAGCGTGCATCAGGTCTTTAATACCTACGAGCATGAAAATTTCCTCCTATATAAATTCTAAAATCTATATAGGGGGATAGGGCATAGAGCAGATAGTTAGAATTTTTCTACAACTTTAGTTGTAGATTATAAATTTGAAGTATTTAACTTCCATTACTTATCAATACATGATGATATGGAAATGCCTGAAGGCTGGGATAGTAAGGAATTATGGGGTACGCCTAATTAACCATGCCAATAATGTACAAACTTATTCGGAAATAACTTTAATCAAAGTAATTACGCACAGCTTTTGCAGTTAGAGTATCATGTTTATCCACTAATTCATGAGGTGTTCCTTCAAATAGCAACTTGCCACCATTGGCTCCTGCATAAGGGCCAATATCTACCAACCAATTTGCTTGTCCAATGACTCGTAAATTGTGTTCAATGACGATTATAGTTAGACCGCGTTCGACTAGTAGTTGTTTTAGCAGATTGATTAAACTTTGCACATTTGCTTCATGTAGTCCGCTGGTTGGTTCATCTAGGACTAATAACTTTGCAGCATCTTTAATCAGAATTTTGGCTAGTTTAACGCGTTGTAATTCACCACCTGAAAAAGTATCTAGACTTTGTCCAAGTTTCACATAATCTAAACCAACTTTAATTAAGTTATCTAAAGCCTCAGTCAGTTCGGTATGAAAGATTTCATTTGCTTCAGCTACAGTTAAATCCAGGATTTCGGCAATATTGTAGCCCTCATATTTTAACTGTAAGGTTTCTTGTGAATACCTAGTACCGTTGCAGAGTTCACAAGTTTGAGTTATATCGCCCATATAGGCTAAGTCTAATTTAGTGGTGCCTTTACCTTTACAAACTGGACAGGCACCTGCACCATTGAAGCTAAACATGGCAGCAGGTTTTCCAGTGGCTTTAGCAAATAATTTCCGTAATTTATCAAAGACATTTAGGTAAGTTAGCACGTTAGATCGATAGCTACTACGGATTGGTTTTTGATTTAGTACTATAGATTCTGGATGTTGTTCTTTAAAGATATTGATTAAAGTGCTCTTTCCTGAGCCTGCAACTCCAGTTACCACGGTTAATGTATTTTTTGGAAATTTTGTTGAGAGGTCTTTTATATTAAACTTTGATACATTTTTTAACTCATAGAAATTTTTGAATTCCTTAACTTCATGTGCTGAAGTTATTGTGCCTTTATCTCGTAAGTATTCACCAGTTAGGGTATCTGATCTTACTAATCCTGCAACGTTACCTTCAAAAGTAATATGCCCGCCTTCAGCTCCTGCTTTTTCACCTAAATTAAACACTTGGTCAGCGATTTTTATTACTTCTGGGTCGTGATCGACGATAGCGATAGTGTTGCCTTTATCTCGTAGCTTAGTAAAGATTTTATTTATACCTACTAAATCGTGCGGATGCAAGCCTGTACTAGGTTCGTCAAAAATATACAAAATATCGTTTAACGGACTGTTTAGATGATTTGCCAGCTTTAAGCGCTGCGCTTCACCACCAGATAGGGTAGAGGTAATTCGGTCAAGTGTTAAATATCCTAAACCTACAGTTTGTAGATTCGCTATTTTGGTAATTAATTCATCTACAATGATGGATAATTCGTCAGTTTCTATTTGCTGTAGCCAGTCATTTAAATCGGCTAGCGGCATAGAACTACAGTTTGCAATTGAACTTTGGTTGATTTTAGCAGAAAGAGCTTTATCATTTAAACGGGTTCCATTACATTCAGGACAAACTGCTGTTTCAGTAATTTTTTCGACTTCCTTCTTATAACGTGGGTTATCCTTTTTAAGAAAGCCATCTTCAATACGTGGAATCACACCAATATATTTGGCAGTTTTAGGCCAACTATCAGTACGTTTAGTTAACTTTTGCTCTTGACCATTAATAAGTAAGTCTAAGGTTTCTGATTTCCAATCCTTTAACGGTAAATCGTTATTAAACAAACCACTTTCGGTATAACGCGCTAACCGCCAACCTCCAGGTTGGAAAGTAGGGAAGTTAATCGCACCATCATTTAAAGACTTTTCTGATGATATTAAGCGATTAACTACAATTTCTTGAATCATGCCAGTACCTTGGCAATTAGGGCACATACCTTCAGTATTATTAAATGAATATGCCATGGAGTACCCAATAAATGGTTTTGCTAATCTTGAGAATAATAGGCGTAATCCAGTATAAATTTCACTATAGGTGCCGACTGTTGAACGTACATTGCCACCCATAGCTTTTTGATTTACCACGATTGAAAAAGGTAAGTTTTTAATACTGCCAATTTCAGGATTTTCAAATTTTGGCAGTTGGTGTTGGATATAAGAACTATAAGTTTTAGTAATTTGGCGTTGTGATTCGGCTGCTAAAGTCGAAAAAACTAATGAAGATTTACCGGAGCCAGATACCCCAGTAAATACGGATATTTTGTGCTTTGGAATTTTAAGATTGACATGCTTTAGATTGTGGGTAGTAGCATCATTTATGACAATAAAATCATTTTGGTTTTTCATAGTTATCCTTATCTTTTCTAAATTTACCACCTGCAAATAATTATTGAAATAAAGTAAACTTGAAACTGTGAAGCCATCAACTCTAACCCCAATGCTAAAAGCACTGCAGGGATTGATGCATGTCTCTTTCTTGATTTTATTAGGTTTTTCCACCTTTTATTTAACTCCCAAAAATATAGGTGCAGCCAATGCTACGCATAGTATTGGAGCATTAGTTTTTGTTATTTATCTAGTAGGTGCTTACTTAGAATTTAGAGAATTTGGCAAAAACAAAGCAACAATTTGGATTATAACGCTAACGTTTAGCTGGACTGTTCTTGCTTATGCAAATCCGATGGCTACTTATATGGTAATTCCGTTAATTATGTTGCAATTGCATGTGCTGTCACTGAAACCTGGTGTTACCTTAGCTATTGGCTCTTCACTATATGTGGCTTTAGTATTACTGGTATTTAGCAATTATGGAGTAGTAGAAGTAATAGGTCCAATTTCAGTAGCTGCAGTTGCAGTTATTGTGGGATTACTTGCTAGAGCCATGCAAGATGAAGCAAAAAACCGACAACGATTAATTGAGCAACTTATTGCTACTCGTAATGAAGTTATGGCACAAGAACGTGCATTAGCAACTGAAACTGAACGTACACGTTTAGCTCGTGAAATTCACGATACAGTGGCGCAAGGACTATCTAGTGTAGTTATGCTGACTAACAGTATGAAAAATGATGATTTATCACAAAAGAACAAAAATAAAGTTGAGTTAATTAATAGCACGGCAAAAGAAAACTTAACAGAAGCACGCAATATAATTAAAGAGTTAAAGCCAGCTCCGCTTAAAGAACAAACTCTCGTCGCAGCATTAAAGCGCATCTGTGCTGATTCGGTTATCGATACGAGCTGTGAAATTAACCAAACAGCAAAATTGCCACGCAGTATAGAAACGGCAATACTTAGAATTGCCCAATCTTTAATTGCGAATGTTAATCAACACTCGCAGGCTAGCAAAGCAAAATTGACTTTAAATGTAACTAAAGATAATGCAAAGTTAGTGATGCAAGATAATGGGATTGGAATAAAAGGGGCTAAAGGTTTTGGATTAACTACTATAGAGCAACGAGTTTCGGAGTTTAATGGGAATATTGTTATTGAAGCTAACGAAGGAACTAAGGTATCAGTGACGATACCGTTAAAGGAATAACATGATTAAAGTATTAATTGCAGATGACCATCCAATCATTCGAATGGGAATTAGGGCTTTGCTAGAAGATGCTGAAAATATTGAGATTATGACTGATGTTGCCAGTGCTGAAGAAGCCATAGATTATTGCAAAACTCACGAGTTAGATATTGTACTGCTTGACTTGCAATTTGGAGAAGATACTTTAAATGGTGCCAAAGCCACTAAAGAAATTGTGAGTTTAAATAAAGATATTTCAGTTTTGATTCTTACCAATTATGACAGTGATAGTGAAATCTTAGCGGCTGTAGAGGCTGGAGCTCAAGGTTACCTGCTTAAAGACACGGAAAGTGAAGAATTAATTGCCGCTATTGAGGCAACAGCAAGGGGTGAAAGTGCTTTGTCTCCTTTTGTAATGAATGCCGTAGTGCGTTCGATGCAACAACAACCAGCCAAACTCAGCAAGCGTGAAACTGAAGTAACAAAATGTGTAGCTGAAGGGTTAACTAACAAAGAAATTGCTGAAAGATTGTATGTTTCAGAAGCAACTGTGAAGTCACATTTAGTTAATATTTTCGATAAATTTGATGTGCAATCAAGGACGCAGGTTATTGTGAAGATGCAAGAGCTAGGTTTGCTTTAGATCTTTTAATGACATTAGATTTCTTCCAAATATAATAACTAAGTTTTATTCTAGTTACATCAGGTATAATTTTGGCAATGGACGCTTCAAGTAAACTTGCATTAATTTCGCTAATCGTGGCTATCGTGTCACTTATGATAGCTGGTATCTCGATTATCATTACGGTATTCTCAATTACTATCGCAAAGGATGCCAATAAGCGTGCTGCTGAAGCTATTGAGTCTTTAAGAGAAAATCAGGAATAGCTTAACTAGATATTTAGTTATTAGGTAAATCCCGCAAAAAGTATAGACTAGAACACGAAGAATTACTAAGATGATTGAGAAATTAGAATCAAAGTAACTTAGATTCCTGTTTATCATACGTCAAATTATGAGAGGTATTTAGAGTAGTCGTCCATGAAAAATAGTATTAGCTTAGAGATAATAAATTTAGCTCATGCGGAAGAATTACTTAAGCTACATATTCAAAATAGGAAATTCTTAGAACCTTGGGAACCTAAAAAGTCTAATGAATTCTATACGTTAAAAGGTCACAAAGAAACAATAACGAAAAGTTTAAATCAGTACAATGCTGGAACCGATATACCTTTTGTTGTTTTAAGAAATCAAAAAATTGTCGGCACTATGAACATAAACGGAATTGTTAAAGGTGCCTTTGAATCTTGTAATATTGGGTATTGGATTTCTGAAGAATATTTAAGGAAGGGAATTGCCACCAAAGCAGTTAAATTAGTTAAGGACATAGCATTTAAAGAGCTTAAGTTGCATCGTATTCAAGCAGGTACTTTACCCAATAATTTAGCTTCGCAAAAAGTACTCATTAAGAATGGTTTTAGCAGATATGGTTATGCGCCAAATTACTTAAGAATCAATGAAAAATGGCAAGACCATATCCTCTTTCAACTTATAAATGAGAAATAGTGCTTAATTATCTTTTCATATTAATAGTAGCCTGAGTTCAGATGTAGGGTTTACTAGCTAATCGCCAATATCAGGAACAGGCTCTTCCCTTTGGGATTACATGTAAATAATGAAAGTAACAATAAGTTTATCTTGTCCCTGACAATATGTAACTACAATAGTAACCCTTAAACACATCATTACTGTTTGAAGTAATGATAGTTTGTTATTAATTGTAAGTTTTCAAAAGGTATTCCTATATTGTAGAATTGTTAAAGCATGCCCCAGTAGCTCAATGGATAGAGCAACAGACTTCTAATCTGTAGGTTGTGGGTTCGAGTCCCGTCTGGGGTGCTATTATTCCCTTATTTCTGTAGTGAAGTAAGGGAATAGCTATTTGAACCGCATTGCGTTTATTTGCAGTTTATTATTAAAAATCTTTTAATTAAGGATTTCATATTCCTTTAATACAGTTGAATTATCGACAGTTTCTTTCATTGAAATAGGTAATTAAACTCATTGACTGGTTTCCTTGGTTTTATTTTCGCTATTTCTTTGACTTATAGGCCATAATGTGTTGTTGGTTCGAGTGTGTTACTCGGTTGTGTTGACCCAGATTGCACCTCCTTTGTATCTGATTGTTTGGTATGATTTGTCGATTTCTTTTGGCCCTATTTGTTC
>JASGEI010000004.1:0-15605 GCA_047606545.1 Micrococcaceae bacterium
AATGTTAGTGGTGCGCTTGGTTTGAGTGATACTACTGATCGTAATGTGTTCACGAAGGTTGATGCTCCATCTGGTGGCGGCACCTGGACAAGCATCAGCACAGGAAAAGAATACTCTTTGGCTTTGAGTTCTTCTGGTGATTTGTACGCAACCGGGTACAATGGTAGTGGTGCTCTTGGTTTGGGTGATACTACTAGTCGTAATGTGTTCACGAAGGTTGATGCTCCATCTGGTGGCGGCACCTGGACAGGCATCAGCGCAGGAAATGGTGGTTCTTTTGCTTTGAGTTCTACTAGTGATTTGTACGCAACCGGGTACAATGATAGTGGTCAACTTGGTTTGGGTGATAATACTAATCGTAATGTGTTCACGAAGTTGGATTCTGCTCCTAATTGGGATCAAGTAGCAGCAACAGGAACTTATCACTCTATAGGTATTATGAAAGACTAGTTTCCATATTTTCTATAGGTTTCCCTTTTTTGGTTTTGTGTGTTGGTGCTATCCAGGGCATGCAAGGTTGATTTAAAGGGGGTGTTTATGGAGGAAGAAGTTAACTCCCTCTTCCTTCTGGTAAACAAAACTCAACAAATACATAACACACACATATATGTTAAATATATACTCTGGATAGTATTTTTATGGGGTTATAGGAGAGGAATTGAGGATAAGAGCGGGGAAAGGTTAGGAAGTTAAGAGAAAATTAGAATTGCGTATTTTGAGTAGTTGATATTGTACAAGCATTTTATGCTCAGAATATGTGTGTTTTCTAGTTTGGTTAGCTTTCTTTCTTTTCCCAGTGATTATCCTCAGTTCCTCTCTATTTTCTTTTCTGGTTTTCCATTTAATTTCAAGTCAATATTAGTTAGGAGGACTAATTTTATGGAAAATAACAACAACAATAACAATAATGATGATGGTGGTGATTGTGTTTGGTTTAGTCAGTTAGTGGCTAATGGTGGTACTGGATTACCAGAGGCACCTAGTAGTGGTGCGGTGTTTGATGAAGATATTGTAATAAAGATCAGTAAAGATACTCTAAATGAATTTAATGCAAGTAGTTTGACAGTTATGTTAATCCTATCAGGGGATGCGTATTTTGATATAGAAGATATTTCACAAGCAGTGATTAACATTCCAGTTGTTAATAGTAGTGTAAAAGTTGGCAGTATTGGTAGTGGTTATCCGATACGAGTTCGTAATGTTTTAAGGTTTTATGGAGTGTTCACACTTCAGGCAGTATTAATGAATAAAGTTAGTAAAGCTAGTATTCCCAGTTGCACAGAGATAATTGAGAACGGAATCCAAGCAACTAACCCCTATGCGCTATTCACAGCAGAAAAATAGGATAGATAAACTAAAGAAATAGCTCTACTGGTTAATTATTTTAACCAGTAGAGCTATTTTTATAACTTGTTTAACTTTTATGTATTACTTAGCTAAGCAATTTTAGGTGTTTTCTTCTTCCAATCTAAACAGCCAATTAAAGTTAGTAGACTGGTAATAATTAGCACAATTGCTGGATGCCACCATGCTTGGTGGGTTAAGTTACCAAAAATCGTAGTAAGTGCTGGAATGAAACCAGAGATGATTACTGATAGATTCATGCTCATTGTGACGGCTGTGAAACGGATGCTTACATCAAATTTGTGATAAAGCATACTACCTAGAGTAGCCCAGCACAGGGTAGGGAAGATGCCACCTGCTACCATACAAATAGTCATCGTAGCTAGAGTCGCTGATTTCATTAGCCAATACATTGGGAAAGCTATTGCTATAGTTGTTATTGCTCCAGCAAGCATTACAGCTTTTGGACTATATTTGCTGGAATAGTAACCAAAGATTGGAATAGTAACAAATTGAATAGCAGCACCCCAAAAAGCCGCGATAAGCAGTGACTGTTCAGAAAGTTTCAAAACTGAAGTACCGTAACTCATGCTATAAGTGGAAATTAAAAAGTAAGAACCAATAGGCAAGATACCAATTAGCACGGCTTGAATAAATGGAACAGTGTGTTGTTTGTATATTTCTGAAAATTTAACTCTTTTATTATTGGCTTCTGCTTGTGCCTCGAGAAATTCAGTAGTCTCAGAAAGCTGTGTGCGGATATAAACAGATATTAATGTGAAAGGTAATACTAATAGGAATGGTATTCTCCAGCCCCAAGAAAGCATTTGTTCAGGAGAAAGTACTGCATCCATACCCATTATAACTAGCGTACTAGTAACAATACCGATAGGTGAACCTAGCTGTGGAAATGAAGCATGAAAATTCTTCCATTTAGGGTCAGAAGATTCAGCGCTAAGTAAAATGCTACCACCCCATTCGCCGCCCATGGATACGCCTTGTAAACAGCGACATAAGATAAGCAGAATTGGTGCCAGTATCCCAACTTGCGAATAAGTAGGTAAAAAGCCGATGGCTGCAGTGCTAAGTCCCATTAAAGTTAAAGTATAGCGGGTAGTTACTGCTCGACCTTTAGTATCACCAAGGTAACCAAAGATAATAGAACCTAACGGCCTAGTTAGGAACGCCATAGCAAAAATTAGGAAACCGGAAAGCGTTGAAATTGCTACGTTATTTATATCAAAGAAAATCTTGTTGAAATATAAAGCAGTAGCAGTACCATAAATATAGAAATCATAATTTTCAATTCCAGATCCAAATGTGGAAGCAAAAAGGGCTTTACGGCTCGCCTTAGTTTTTGCATTATTCTGCACTGTAGTACCTTCTGTCAATGTTTTATTACTTAAGTCGAAGTTATTTTGACTAATGTAAGTATAAGTTAAGGACCATTTTTTTACTATCTGATTTTAAAATAAAAAAAGTATGTCTTAGCATAATATGAGCCAGTTTTTGGTTAGAATGCTTTATCCAGAATTCACAAATCTAGTAACATAGCTAAGGTTTTATGCTATAAAGCTCTACTATCTTTATGATTAAAATAGCAGAGCTTATAAGCATTTAATAACTAAGTAGTTTTAGCTTCTTTCTTTTTCCAGTCCAAACTACCAGCTAATGTCATTAAGCTGATAATAATTAGTACTACTGCTGGGTGCCACCATGCTTCATGGGTAGCTGATCCGATCATTGTAGTAATTGCTGGGATGAAACCAGAAATAATTGCTGCGATGCTGTAAGCGACGTTAATAGCAGTGAAACGAATCTTAACATCAAATTTGTTATAAAGCATGCCACCTAGAGTAGCCCAGCATAGCGTAGGGAAGATGCCGCCGATAAGCATGCAGGCAATCATAGTGCCAAGAGTAGCTTCACGCATTAATAGGTACATTGGGATTGCAACTATTGCAGTACTTACTGCCCCAGCAATCATAACTGTCTTGGAACTGTATTTTCCTGAGTAATAACCAAATGTTGGGATAGTAATAAGCTGTAACAATGAGCCAATGAAACCTGCTACTAGCAATGATTGCTCTGGTAGTCCAAGAGTGGCAGTACCGTAGTTCATAGTGTAAGTAGAGATTAAGAAGTAAGAACCAATAGGCAGGATACCGATTAAGATTGCTTGGATGAAAGGAACAGTATGGTTTTTGAATAGCTCAGAAACTTTAATCTTGCTATTTCCAAGTTCTTTTTGAGCTTCCATAAACTCGTTAGTTTCATGTAGCTGAGTACGAATATATACTGAAACAAGAGTGAATGGCAATGCTAATAGGAATGGGATACGCCAACCCCAAGCTAACATTTGCTGGTCATTAAGGAAAATATCCATGATCATGAAAATGAAAGTGCTAGCAAGCACCCCGATTGGTGATCCTAGTTGTGGGATTGAAGCGTGGAAGTCCTTTTTCGTAGAGCTAGAATACTCTGTGCTAAGCAGAATACTACCGCCCCATTCACCACCCATTGAGATACCCTGAATACAGCGTAGAAGTACCAATAAAATAGGCGCTAAAACACCAACTTGAGAGTACCCAGGAAGCAAACCAATGGCTGCAGTACTTAGTCCCATCAAAGTAAGGGTATAACGTGTGGTTACCGCACGACCTTTAGTATCACCGATATAACCAAAGAGCATAGCGCCAAGTGGTCGTGTTAAAAATGCCATTGCAAAAATTAAGAATGACGATAGGGTAGCAATGGTAGCATTAGTTTCACTAAAGAAAATCTTATTGAAGTATAAAGCTGCCGCTGTACCGTATAAGTAAAAATCATAGTTTTCTAATGAAGTACCAAAAGTAGAAGCAATGAGTGCTTTTTTATGGGTTGGTTTTTTAGCATTTTTTTGTGCAGTTTCTTGCATAATTATTACCTTTATTTAGGTCCATATCTCGTTTGTAGAACTTTACAGTTACTGATTAGTATAAAACACTAACTCCTGCATGACTATTCACTTGTAGGAAATATATGAATATTTTGTATATTAAATGTAAAATATTTTAGAAATTTACTGAAATAGATGAGGTTACTTACTTTTACGGAAAATATTAACCAATATCTGGCTAGCCAGAGCACCCATTGAAGCTGCTAAAGCGAAAATTACCACCGCGCGTAACCATGGTGTAGGACGTATGGTAGGATTCCCAACTATATATCTTATTCATATTTACTAATGAAAATATAGCTGTAAATTACCTGTGCTTCTAATCGTATGTTGTATGTTGCCTTGATTTCGAACTTAATCGGCGACATACTTAAGCATTATTAAAGTTGCTAAGGATAGTGATGAAAAAGCAAAATAAAAAAGCCAATGGTATTGAAGAAAGTCTAAACCAGAGTGCTAAAGTCATGTTGAAAACATTGGACTGGACGTATGATAGAGCCTTAGCCGGTATTCCTGGAATTGATAGTAAAGATATTCACGAATTAGTTAAACATCACAGTCAATATTCAAACGATAAAGAAGTCGTAATAGATCGGATAGTTAAAGCACAAATTACTAAAGCTGGTACTTCCGGTTTCGTTACTGGTTTTGGTGGTCTCATTACCCTTCCTGCAACAATACCGGCAAATATTGCTACAAATATTTATAACCAGCTTAGGATGATCTTAGCTATCGCAGCTATCAGAGGATATGACCCACACAGTGAGGAAGTAAGGACTTTTGCGTATGTGGCCCTAACTGGTAGCTCGCTTGCTGATGTGCTTAAGAAAAGTAGTGTAGAACTAGCCAGAAAACTTACTACAAAACAAATTGGAAAAATACCTGGAAAAGTTTTGATGAAAATCAATAAAGCTGTAGGTTTCCATCTTGTGGCAAAGTCTAGTTCTAAAGGCCTAATAAATTTAGGAAAAATGGTGCCGGTAGTTGGGGCTGTTGTAGGTGGAAGTATTGACACTCTTGCCACCAGAACTATCGCCAGAAAAGCTAAAGAGACTTTTACTGATAAAGGAATAGCCCTTGGTGGTGAACATATTATTTCTATTGAAGAAGTAGGACCTGACGCTGAGGATAAATAGATAAGGTGGCACTTACATTACAAAGTAGGCTTGGTGCTACAATCAAGGTAAGCTTTTTCAACGGTGAGAAACGAGGCAAAATTGGAAGACTTACAACCTCATATTCAATTGAGCAAAGAAATTGTTAATACTGATAGTGCTGTCATTATGGGAGATCCAGCTCGTGTTGATAAGATTACTGCACTTTTAGAAGAACCCGAAGAATTAGCTTTTAATCGTGAATATAAATCAGTTATTGGGACATATCAAGGCAAACGTATCTTAGCTATATCTACTGGTGTCGGAGCTCCTTCAGCTGCTATTGGAATTGAAGAGCTAAATAATATTGGCATTCAATATATTATCCGCGTGGGTTCTGCTGGTGCGATGCAAAAAGAAATTAACTTGGGAGAATTAGTTATTGGTGAGGGGGTAGTACGCGATGATGGGCTTACAAAGAAGTATGTTCCAGCAATTTATCCAGCGGTACCTTCTTTTGAACTGATGTCTTTAGCTCGGAAGTATGCTCCGAGTGCAGTATATGGAATTATTCGTTCTCATGATGGTTTTTATATGGATGATACCGCGGAGCAAGAAAAGTTTTGGTCTGAAAAAGGTATTGTCGCCGATGATATGGAATCTGGCACTTTGATGGTTGTTGGACGGCAGCGCGGTATCAAGACTTTATCTATTCTCAATAATGTAGTGCTCTTTCATGGCGATTTAGCTGAAGGTATTAATGATTTAGTTGATGGTAATGATGCAGTAGCCCAAGGAGAGATTAAATCATTAAAATTAGCATTGAAAATTTTAAGTAGTAAGTAAACTGTGAGGCGAGACATGGAAACTACGAAACAACATGGTTGGCTTTATAGCCAGCTATTTACTAATTGGAAAAAATTTGAGGTTATTTATGTAACTGCTTTGATTCTTTTACAGATTGCAGTTTACTTAATTGCACCAGATACTATCGTTGGAATGATTTCAGGTATTGCTGGCGTGCTTTGTCTAGTATACGGAATGAAGGGGCGTAAAATAACCTTTATTTTCGGTATTATTCAAACCATTGCTATGACTTATATTGCTTGGATTTCACATGCTTATGGTTCATTTGCTATGGGAATTATTTATGTAGTTTCACAGCCAATCGGCTGGATAATGTGGGGGAAGGATGAGGCAACTCGTTCATTCCAACAGCGTACTAGAAACTTAATTTTTGCCGGTGCTTTTGTGGCTTGGATTATTGGCTGGGTAGTCTTAGCAATGCTGCATGGACAACTACCTTACTTTGACTCTATTAACTTTGTAGTTAGTTTGATTGCGCAGTTACTATATATCCTTAAATACACTGAAAACTGGTCACTATGGATTATCGTGAATATTGCCAATATGATTTATTGGAGTTTGTTAGTTTGGGAAGGCCTAACTGACAGAACTCAGCTTGGTTCCGTTGGTGCTAGTCTTTCACAGGTGGCACTACAATTTGCTTTATTATTTAACTCAGTCTATGCCACTAGAGTTTGGGCCAGAGGTGAAGCAGATTATGAGGGTGGTATCGGCAAGAGTCATGCTGAGGATAACACTAGAGTTAATTAGCTATCGCGCAGCTTAACACTCGTTGATTTTCTTAGTAAAACGGTATTTTCGTTGCATATAAGGCATGGAAATACCGTTTTACTAAGAAAATGCATGTGGGTAGACTCTAGTTAAAGTTATTGGTAGTGATAGATGCCTGAAACGCATATTATGACCTATAAGTCTAAGTCCTAATAGTTTTACGTAACAAAAAAGCTTCAAACTTTAAAAGTCTGAAGCTTTTCATAAGGTGGGCCCTACCGGGATCGAACCGATGACACCCACGGTGTAAACGTGGTGCTCTACCAGCTGAGCTAAAGGCCCGTTAAGCACTCTTTATGAGTACTTATAAAATAATAGCATAAGAATTTTATTGTGCAAATTCCTTGCTATCTGTTTTATTTTCGTTGGTATCATTCGCTATTTTTAGCAAAGTTTCTTCATGCTTTGTCGGAGTCACTTTAACATTACGTTGCATGTATGCATATATTGGTACTCCTAGGAATGCCATGATTGCACCAAGGTAGACAGCTTGCTGTCCACTACCAAGTAATCCAGAGAATGCGAAGATTAATGCACCAATGACAATGGTCATGTTTTTACCCCAACCAGGGTGTTTGTTGCCCTTTTTGGCTTCAACAAATAGCCAGTATAGCTGGGCACTTGCAGTGAAGATGTATGGAAGCACCGTCACAGTTACAGCTAAGGCAACCATTGATTGGAATACTTGAGAGAATTCGGTGTAAGCAAACACCAGCAAAAACGAAGGGAAAATAGTTGAGATAACTACGCCTATGGCTGGGACGTTCTTTTTGCTGAGCTTGGCAAATACTTTAGGGAAAAGACTATTAGAGGCAGCTTCAGCAGGAACTTCAGCGGTAATTAAAATCCAGCCTACTAATAACCCGAAACAGGAGAAAATTGCGATAACTGCTACTGCGTTACCTGACCATGTGCCTCCAAATATTGCGTTAGTGGAGTCAACGAAAGGTGCTGTAGATTTAACTAACTTATCGTGAGGTACAGTACCCATGACACCTATGAGTGTTACTAAGTAAAGTAGGGCCGTTAAGCCAATGCCATACATAGTTGCTTTAGGTACATTTTTCTTCGGGTTTCGGACTCTTGCTGTAACTGCAGAGATTGATTCTACTCCTAAGTAAGAGTAGATACAGATTGCTGCTGCTAATAGCATAGCTTCTGGTGCTGGTTCTCCTGAAGGATTAAATGCTCCAAAATTTGCCGCTTTCATGTGGAATAACCCTAATACGCCAACCAACAAGATTGGAATATACTTTATAACTGTAACGGCAAATTGAATATTTCCCATATTTTTAATACCAGTTAATGTAATCATTGCAGGAATCCAGATTCCGACTAGACCAATGATGATTGAACCAATTGGATTGTGATCTTTATTTATGAAGGTTTCAACATAACCAACCATCGCTACGGTTACTGCAGCAGATGCTACCCAGGAAGCAATCCAAACACACCAGGCAACTAGGAAGCCAGCGAAATCGCCAAAAGCTTCTTGAGCGAAGACATACTCACCACCGGAACGCTTGTTCTTCTTTGAAAGCAAGCTAAATGTCCCAGCTAAACAAAAAGCGCCTACAGAAACAACTGCAAACGCTATTAGAGACAGGGGACCATATGCGGCCATTGCACTTGGGAGGCTAAATACACCAGACCCAATAATAGAACCCATTACCAGGGTCGTCGCTACTGGGAGACCAACAGTCTCATCTTTCTCTATATTTTTTTTCATAATAAAACCCATAGTATAGTAGTATCCATTTTTAACTATGTATAAATATGCTCAATGTCATAAAAAGTTAAAAATTTTAATCGTATAATATCAGATTTTAGCTAAGGGTAAAGAACTTAATGTACTAGTTCTTTTTCTTTACCCTTAGCTTCATCAATTTTCTCTTTATTCTTAGCTTCATCAATAGGCATAAACAAAGTATCTTCATGGTTTATTGGCTTTATATCAGCTTTCCGATGCATATATGCATACATCGGTACACCTAAGAATGCCATGATTGCACCAAGGTAGACAGCTTGCTGACCACTACCAAGTAAACCAGAGAAAGTGAATACTAAAGCACCGATAACTATGACCATATTTTTCACAAGACCAGGATGTTTTTTCCCGTCTCTTGCTTCAATAAATAGCCAGTATAGTTGGGCGCTCGAAGTGAAAACAAAAGGAATTACTGAAGCAGTTACTGACAATACGACCATAGATTGGAATACTTGGTCAAACTCTGTGTAAGAGAAAATAATCAGCAATGAGGGGAATATTGAACAGATGATAATTCCTGTCACGGGGATATTTTTTGTGTTAAGATTTGCAAAAAATTTAGGGAATAGTCCGTCATTTGCTGCTTCTGCTGGAATTTCAGCTGTTACTAAGATCCAGCCTACTAATAGACCGAAACAGGAGAAAATTGCGATAACTGCTATTGCGTTTCCGGACCATGTGCCACCAAACATCGAGTTAGTAGAATCTACGAAAGGAGCGGTAGAGTTAACTAGTTTATCGTGTGGAACAGTTCCCATGATTCCTATTAGCGCAACTAAGTAAAGTGCTGCAGTTAAGCCAATGCCAATCATCGTAGCTTTTGGAACGTTTTTTTCTGGATTCTTGACCCTTGCAGTAATTGCTGAGATAGATTCAATGCCTAAGTATGAATAAATGCAAACTGCCGCTGCAGCTACAAGAGCCTTTGGAATTGATTCGCCTGAAGGGTTAAAATCACCGAAGTTTGCTGCTTTCATGTGGAAAAGTCCCAAGAAGCCGACCAAAAGAATAGGAATGTATTTCAAGATGGTAAAGACGAATTGAATCTTTGCCATATTTTTAATGCCAGTTAGTGTAATTATTGCAGGAATCCAAACTCCAAATATCCCGATGATGATTGAACCAATTGGATTATGATTTTTGTTAATGAATACTTCAATATAGCCAATCATTGCAGTGGTTACCGCTGCAGTCGCTACCCAGGAAGCAATCCAAACACACCAGGCAACCAGGAAGCCGGCAAAATCCCCAAAAGCTTCTTGAGCGAAGACATACTCACCACCGGAACGTTTATTCTTTTTGGAAAGCAAACTAAATGTCCAAGCCAAACAAAAAGCGCCAACAGTTACAACTGCGAACGCTACAAGCGATAATGGGCCAAAGGCAGCCATTGCGCTCGGGAGGCTAAATATACCAGAACCTATAATTGAACCCATTACGAGGGTAGTTGCTGCAGGAAGACCAATAGTCTCGTTTTTCTTAGAATTTTTTTTCATAACTGCAACTATAGTATAAATATGCTCAATTATGCATAGTTATACTAAAATTTTTTAAAAACTTTTAAAAAAGTTTATTTAAGACAAATTCTCTTCATGCTAGACAGTAGTTTGCCCAGTATTTCTGCGAGTATATGCATAGAGTGGTACCCCTAGAAAAGCCATAATCGAACCGAGGTATACTGCTTGTTGTCCACTACCAAGTAAACCAAAAAATACGAATATTAATGCGCCAACTACAGTAACTATATTTTTCGTAAAACCAGGTTGCTTATTACCTTTTTTAGCTTCGATAAATAACCAATATAACTGAGCACTAGCGGTAAATAGATAGGGTATTACAGCTGTAGTTACTGATAATACTACTATTGTTTCAAATACTTGTTCAAATTTAGTGTAAGAGAAGATAAGTAATAGTGATGGGAAAACTGTTGAAATAACGATACCAATCACTGGGACATTTTTCTTATTAAAATTGGCAAATGATTTTGGAAATAGTCCATCGTTTGCTGCTTCTGCTGGAATTTCAGCAGTTACTAATATCCAGCCGACTAACATGCCAAAACATGAGAACATCGCAATTAGCGCCACTATATTTCCAGACCAAGTGCCACCGAATATTGCGTTAGTGGAGTCAACGAAAGGTGCTGTAGATTTAACTAACTTATCGTGAGGTACGGTACCCATTACCCCTAAGAGAACTGCTATATATACTAGTGCACTTAATATAATTCCGAGCATTGTTGCCTTAGGTACGTTTTTCTTAGGATCTTCGACTCTTGCACTCACTGCAGAAACAGCTTCAATTCCAAGGTAAGAAAAAATACAAACAGCAGCTGCAGCAGATAGTGCCTCAACAGTTGATACTCCAGAAGGATTTAAAGTGCCAAAATTAGCTAATTTCATATTGAATAATCCTAAGAAACCAACTAATAAAATTGGAATATATTTTAATACTGTAATGAAAAACTGTACCTTTGCCATATTTTTAATACCATTAATTACAATGATTGCTGGTATCCAAATTCCCAAGAGAGCAATAATAATTGATCCAAGTGGATTGTGACTTTTATTTACAAAAGTTTCAGCGTATCCGACCATTGCAGAAGTTACAGCAGCAGAGGAAGCCCAAGCACCAATCCAAAAACACCAAGCAACTAAAAACCCGGCAAAGTCACCAAAAGCTTCTTGCGCAAAAACATAAACACCACCAGAGCGCTTATTGTTTTTTGAAAGCAGGCTAAATGTCCATGACAAACAGAAAGCACCTGTAGATACTAAAGTAAAAGATATAATGGATAATGGTCCATATTTAGCCATTGTACTTGGCAGGGTAAAAATACCTGCACCGATAATGGAACCCATCACTAGGGTAGTTGCCACAGGTAAACCTAGGTCTTTTTTCATAGCTTTTTCTTTCATGGGGAAACTATGGTAGTTCGTAATTAAGGTGCAAGAAAACACCCTTATAAATCTGTAAAAATTTAAAAAAGTTCTTGGTTAATATTTTAAAGTTTTGTTCGGCTTACTAAACCAGTCATAATCCAGTCTGCAGAAGCGTTAACTGCTGAAAGAGCATTCATGCCAGTGGTATTTGCAGCTTCTTGAATATCAGAAGGCGGTACGTAATTTTCGCGACCATGTTTTGGAGTAAACACCCAGATATGGGCACCATCATTAAGCGTGGTCATGATATCAACGACCATGTCAGTAAGTTCAGTACTATCGCCATCTTCTTCGCGCCACCATAATAAAGCAGCATCAACTACTTCTTGGTCATCTTCATATAGTAGTTCAGAATCAATAGTGTCTTCAATTGCATCTCTGATAGTGAAATCAACATCATCATCGTAACCGAACTCTTGGACTAGATCACCTTTTTTTAGGTCTAGTTTTTGCATTGCGTATTCCGCATGCGTTGTGTCTACCACCTAAGTACTCCTTGTTGTTTTATAAACACTATGATAAGAAACATATTAAATTATTTTTGCATTTTTTGACGTAGCCACGCATAAAAATTAGTAATTTTGATAAACATGACTAATTTAGATAAAAGTGAGAGAATATAGTGAGATTACTATGAGATATAAATTGAAACGAGGTACGACAAGTGTCTAATAAAGACGAACAGTTGCCATCATTAATTTCAAAACCTGAAGCACTACGCAAAGATGCCGATCCAACCGAAACAAAAGAATGGATTAAAGCCCTTGACGATGTTGTTGAGAATCAAGGTAAAGATCGAGCAGAATTCGTAGTTGATGCAGTTATTAATAAAGCACAACGTGAGAATATTCCAGTTTATGGGACTAAATCAGACTTTATTAATACTATTCCTGTCGAGGAAGAAGCAGAGACAGATGGTGACCTTGAAATAGAGAAAAAGATTGAGAATGCCGTTCGTTGGAACGCAGCAATCATGGTGCACCGTGCAAACCGCCCAGAAATCGGAGTTGGTGGACACATCTCTACTTATGCAGGCGCTGCGACATTGTATGAGACTGGTTTTAACCACTTCTGGAAGGGTAAAGATCACAAAGATGGTGGTGACCATATCTTCTACCAGGGTCATGCTTCTCCAGGTATGTATGCTCGTGCCTATGTTGAGGGACGTTTGGATGATGAAGATCTTGATGGTTTCCGTCAGGAATTTTCTAAAAAGAAAGGTATTCCTTCATACCCACACCCTCGTTTAATGCAGGACTTCTGGGAATTCCCTACAGTATCTATGGGGCTTGGACCTATGAATGCTATTTACCAGGCGCAGTCTGATAAATACTTAACACATCGTGGATTAAAAGATGCAACAGAGCAGCAAGTGTGGGCATTCCTTGGCGATGGTGAAATGGATGAGCCAGAGTCTCGTGGACAGTTACAAGCTGCTGCTAACGATCATCTAGATAACCTTAATTTCGTAATTAGCTGTAACATGCAACGTCTTGATGGACCTGTGCGTGGTAACGGTAAGATTATGCAAGAACTAGAAGCATTCTTCAAAGGTGCTGGTTGGAATGTTATTAAACTGGTTTGGGGATCTGAGTGGGATGAACTACTTGAGAAAGACAAGTCAGGTAAGTTAATTCAACTTATGAATGAAACCCCTGATGGTGACTTCCAGACATACTCTACTGAAGATGGTGCATTCATGCGTGAGCATTTCTTCGGTCGTTACCCAGAAACTGAAGAGCTTGTTAAAGATATGAGCGATGATGAGATTTGGAATATGCACCGTGGTGGACATGATCCAAAGAAGATTTACGCTGCATTCAAGGCTGCCAGTGAGCATAAAGGTGAACCAACTGTAATCCTAGTTAACAATATTAAAGGTTATGGAATGGGGCCTACATTCGAAGGCCGTAACTCAACTCACCAGATGAAGAAGATGACACTTGAAGACATGAAAGCTCTTCGCGATCATCTAGACATTCCAGTTACTGATGAGCAGTTAGAAGCTGACGATCACTGGGATCCTCCATTCTATCGTCCAGCTGAGGATTCACCTGAGATGAAGTACCTGCACGAAAAGCGTAAGAAGCTTGGTGGCTACTTACCAGAACGTCGTGTACAGAAAGATACTTTAGCTCTTCCAGCTGATAAAAATTACGCATTTGCGCAAAAGGGATCTGGTAAGCAGAAAGCTGCTACTACTATGGCGTTTGTGCGTTTGTTGAAAGATTTGATGCGTGATAAGGAATTTGGTAAGCACGTTGTGCCTATTATCCCTGATGAGGCGCGTACTTTCGGTATGGATTCCTTCTTCCCAACTGCGAAGATCTATAACCCTAATGGTCAAACATACACGTCAGTAGACCGTAAGATTATGCTTGCGTACAAGGAAGCTCCAGATGGACAAATCTTACATGTTGGCATTAACGAAGGTGGATCACTTTCTGCATTCACTGCAGCTGGTTCAGCTTATGCTACACACGGAGTGCCTTTGGTGCCAGTTTACATTTTCTACTCAATGTTCGGGTTCCAGCGTACAGCTGACTCAATTTGGGCTGCAGCGGATCAAATGGCACGTGGTTTCATGATTGGTGCAACTGCAGGTCGTACGACTCTTGCAGGTGAAGGTCTACAACACATGGATGGTCATTCACTGGTTCTTGCTGAGACTAACCCAGCAGTAGTAGCTTATGATCCAGCTTACGGTTACGAGATTGCGTTAATCGTTAAAGATGGTTTAGAGCGTATGTACGGTCCAGATTCTGATGACCGTAACTTGATTTACTACATGACTGTGTATAACGAGCCAATTCACCAGCCAAAGAAACCAGAAGATCTTGATGAAGAAGGTGTACTACGTGGTATGTACAAACTTAAAGAATCAAATGCCTCTGGTCCTAAAGCTCAGTTGCTTGCTTCAGGTGTCGGTGTTCCTTGGATTCTTGAAGCTCAAGAGCTTCTTGAAGAAGACTGGGGTGTATCAGCAGATGTCTGGAGCGTAACTTCCTGGAACGAACTGCGACGCGAAGGTCTACGCCAAGAAGAAGCTAAGCTAAATGGCGAAGATTACGAAACTCCTTACGTAACTAAACAACTAAAGAAGACTGAAGGTCCAGTAGTTGCAACTTCTGACTGGAATAAACAAGTTCCTGATATGATTCGTCAGTTTGTACCGCGTGATTACGCAGTACTTGGCGCAGATGACTTTGGTGTTTCTGATACTCGTGCAGCTGCTCGTCGTCACTTCAGGATTGACTCACATTCAGTAGTAGTACGTACACTACTATCTCTTGAAGAAGATGGCAGTATCGAAAAGGGTACAGCTGCTAAGGCATTCAAGAAATATGAACTAGATAACGACAATGCTGGCACTTCTGGTTCAGCAGGTGGCGATTCATAGGTCATTACTTAACTAAAATTTAAAGTGGCTCTTGGTTTTACCAAGGGCCACTTTTTATGCTTTTTCAAGAGAATCTTGGTTGCTTAATCGTTTTTTCTTTGTAAAGCATTATTTTCTTTGCAACGTTGTTAAGGAAATACCTTTTTGCTAAGGAAAAGGTAGTGAGTAGTGCAATGGGCCTATGTATCATCAGGAGCTATTCAGACTATGGCTATTACCACAGATGGTGACTTATATGCATGGGGTGACAATGCCAGCGGTGAGCTTGCTTTGGGTAATAACGATACGCCAAAGACTACTCCACAAAAAATAGGTAATTTGAAATGGGATACCGCAGAATCGGCTGTATATGCAGGTATTGGTGTAGCTCGTACTTTCGTGCCACAAGGTTATTCATACTAAGATAAATAAGGTTTTACTCTCCTAGAGTAAAAATATAATAGCAATGTTGTAAGCAAGACAATATCCCTAGGTTGTATGC
>JASGEI010000005.1:0-4098 GCA_047606545.1 Micrococcaceae bacterium
AAGAACAAATAGGGCCAAAAGAAATCGACAAATCATACCAAACAATCAGATACAAAGGAGGTGCAATCTGGGTCAACACAACCGAGTAACACACTCGAACCAACAACACATTATGGCCTATAAGTCTCAATCAAAAACATTTACCACCTATATTAAACCAAAAAAGGGGGGGCAATCATAGCTTTAAGCCCTTATAGGCAATAATTTGCAGGAACTAAAAGTAAAACCCCTACTCCTTAATAAAGTAGGGGTTAAGAGTGGGCCCTGTGGGGATCGAACCCACGACCCACGGATTAAAAGTCCGTTGCTCTACCAACTGAGCTAAAGGCCCTCGACAAACTATTGTACACACTTTTCACTTTTGGCGCAAAAGAATAATTATAGGGTCCCATTCGGTAGAGTTTCAGGCTTTTAGTCAAAGGAGGTTGAAATGAGACAAAATCAATCAATAACACTTTGCAATTAAAAGTACCGAACACTGCTTGTAATATCCCAGGACTTATAGCAATAATTTTCAGCTCGCAAGAGTTAGTATACCCTCGTATATGCATAATAGTACTCTAGATTAATAATATGGAATTTATCGTTCACAAAATCTAACTCATGAGAGAAAAAATTATTCAGTAATCACATTAATAAAGTTGAATCTCCCCCCCCCCCGTAGAGAGATAATGGCGTTAAGTGTATTTATATTTAGGGGAAGCTTAATGAGTTCTAGTAGTAAAATACCTAATAATGGTATTTCAAGACGTGGTCTAGCTAAAGGTGGTTTGTGGAGTGTACCAATAGTTGCTACTGCTGTTAATGCACCTGCTAATGCGGTTAGCTGTGACCCTACTGATTCTAGCATGCTTACTCTTACTGTAATTTCTGACCCTACTACTCCCATAATTGAGATTTCAAATACCTCAACTGATTGCGCGTGGGTTGGTGACTTGCAAGTTAATATTAGCCCAACATTAAAGTACGCATATTATAATCTTGCGAAGTCACCTGTCACAGTTGATGGTCTTAATGGTCCTAGAGCTTATGACCGTCTTTCTACACCTGCTGTGTATTATCACAAATTCTCACTTGGTTCTAGGACTATTGAAGCTGGTCAAACTTTAACACTTCCAGTAGCTTCTGTAACTAATACTACTACTGGCTTTTCAAGCTATACTGTTAATTTTTCTAGTGGCACATACCAAGCAGATTTGACTATTTACGGGTTAGGAAATAGTGAAACACTTCCTTGGACTGGAAATATCTCAATATCTGGCTCAAATATTTTGACTGTGTACGGTCCACACTCTTTGGTGTGATTATTTTTATATACTTATCTACATGCATAGAGATGTGGCATCACAATCATTAAGAACATTTGATTAACCTATTTAGCAGTTTTCTTAGACCTAAATTGTTTGACCGAATCAATTACGTATTCTAATATTTCCACTTTAAATAGCTTTGCTAATCCAGAGTAAGATACCGCAAAAGAGTAAACTTAGACTATGAACGAAAAATACCATAAACCAGTAAAGTTTGACCCTAGTATTTTTGATTCTATTGATTCTGGGGTGGATTCCACGGAACTTGTTGATGCTGCAGAGCGTGCAGCTCACGCTCTAATTAACCATGGACGTAATACTGACGATGATGAAATCGTTAAAAATCTAGTACAGTTAGCTGATACCCATGGATTAAGCATCCTTTCTGAAGTCTGGGAAAAATCTCCATCTCGTACGCTACCTGGTTCATTATGGCGAATTTACGCTATTCGTGCCACCATAAATGAAGATGCTGAAGGGGTCAGCAATTATTTTAAATCTGGACGTACAGTTGCAGAAGTATCTGATGCCATTGCCGGAGCTGCAGAACCAGCTGATTCAAAAGAAATTGTTAAAATGGCAGACCAAATTTTAACTGGAGCTTTCAAAGGTGACTTTGCTGTTGCCCTAGAGCGCTTTGCTGCTTTCTGTCGTGTAGTTGCAGTGGGACAAACTGCTAGTGCTGATAACAGTGAGCTATTAAAAGGACAAAACGCTAAGGCACTTCAAAAAGCCAGTGTACGCTTATTAAACACCGCTGAAGACTTAGAAGTATCCGCCACACTTTGGCGTAACGGAACATTACGCTAGAATAGTATTAGTGCTAGGCTGCTGAAGCCCCGGGCTCCAACTTTAGCCGCTTCGAGCGGCCTACCGCCGAGAGGCGCTCTCTCAGCCTAGCACGCTAACTTTTTTCTCTTAGGGCCCACCATCATGAAGTTAAGAATATTTCCTTTAGATCAAACATCACTTAAAAGACTTAACAATCTAGCTCAAAAAACACGTGAAGGTACCCGAATTCTTGCTGAAATGATTGGTTCTGCCAAAAAAGACCGTGAAGATATCTGCGATGAACTTCGATTCTTAGAAGCTGAAGGTACCGATTTGCATTTTGCGGTACTAACCTCGATGTCTTCTAGTTTCGTAACCCCTCTTAACCGTGAAGATTTATATCAAGTTTCCACTCAGCTATATGATGTCATCGAAGATATTGTCACTGCTGGTGAGCTAATTAAATTAGCTGATACCACTAAGTTTATATTTCCTATTGTGGATCAAATACAAAAGCTTTCTAGGCAGGCCGAACTTGCTACTGAAATGGTTAAAAATCTTCAGGATATCGACTCTGCTGGTGATCAATGGATGGAAGTACTACGCCTAACAAAGCAAGTTAAGCGTGAGCATAACCAATACTTAGGTACTATCTACGATGATACTAAAGGGAGCAAAAAGCAAAAGACTCTTGATGTCGCCAATGCCATTATGCAGATTTCTGACCACTATAAAACTCTAGCTACTATTTGTTGTGGCATCGCACTAAAGGAATCTTAAATGACAGATACCTTGCTGACAATTTCGATATTATTGCTAGGCATCTTTACTTTTACTAATGGCATGCATGACGCTTCTAATACTATTGCTGCAGCAGTAAAAACTCGTGCTCTTACTCCAGGTATCGCTATTAGAGTAACTGCTGGCTTTGCACTAATTGGTGCCTTAATCGGTGGCTTTATGCTTCCTTATGTAACTTTAGGTTTCAATAGGCATTGGGTTACTTTACCTAGTGGAAATGCTGGACCTATAATTTTGATTTCGATGTTTATCGCTGGAATCTTGTGGAACCTGCTAACGCTACTATTACGAATGCCATCTTCATCTTTTCACGCACTTGTAGGTGGACTGATCGGAGCTTTATGGGCCACCACTTTAGTGGGGCAAGAGTCTCCTAACGTGGACACTAAAGCAGTATTTTTTCAAATTATCTTGCCATTGATTTTGATTCCACCAATTTCTTTCGTTATTGCATTGATAGCTTCAATGTCATTTGCCTGGTTCTTGCAAGATGAACAACAGTACAGCACGAACCGAAAATTACGAGTGACACAGTCTATAGCGACTTCTGCATTCGCTTTAACACATGGAATTGCTACTATCCAACGCCTGATTTTCTTAGGGTATTTAGGATTTAAATCGACTGGGAAATCTACAGTATACGATTCACTTCCGATAGCACTAGTGGTATTGTTAGCTATCATCTTTGGCTTAGGTAGTCTAAGCGGAGGCTGGCGCATCACTCACACTTTAAGCAATAATCTAGCGCCACTTGATCCACTTAAGGGCACAATAGCACAGAGCCTACCCGCATTACTTTATGTCATAGCTGCTTTTATGCTCTTTCCGGTATCTTCAACCCATGTTTTTACTAATGCACTAGTGGGAGCAGGAGCAGTACCACGTTGGAAATCAGTAAATACTGACGTAGTACTAAAAATACTAGGTATCTGGATTCTAACCCCACTATTTACTGGTGGAATAGGGGCCTTGTTATACCTAGCATTTAGCAATGTACTAATTAGTTAGTTTTCTTCTTCGTTTGTGATTATTGGTAAAGTGCCGGTGCGCCATTCGCCTGTTGCTAGGTAGTAGACTTTGGTTGATACAGATACTGCGTGGTCACTGATTCGTTCAAAGTATCGGCTTAATAATACTAAATCAATAGTTTGTTGGGATGTTAGTTCATGCTTACCACTATTTAAAGTATTAAAAAGTGAGATGTGGATTTGACTAA
>JASGEI010000006.1:0-33656 GCA_047606545.1 Micrococcaceae bacterium
TTAGTCAAATCCACATCTCACTTTTTAATACTTTAAATAGTGGTAAGCATGAACTAACATCCCAACAAACTATTGATTTAGTATTATTAAGCCGATACTTTGAACGAATCAGTGACCACGCAGTATCCGTATCAACCAAAGTCTACTACCTAGCAACAGGCGAATGGCGCACCGGCACTTTACCAATAATCACAAACGAAGAAGAAAACTAAGTTTTAAATTTAAAGACTAAGGGGTGGAATCATTGATTCCACCCCTTAGCTGTGTTGTTTCGTAGTTGTTGTTAGGAGTAAATCCCAACTTTTGCATAATCTCTTATGCAAAACTTTTTGGTATTTTACGATTTTAAGTGTACTTTGACTATAAAAAATCATTAAACACCAATTTAACTAAAAGTGTACACTAACAATATCTAGTTATTATTCTTAAGTATCTGAGTGTCTACTGACAATTTGTTCCAAAAAATAAAATGGACTAGTAGATTTACCACTAGTCCATTTTTAATAAATTAGAAATACTAACTATCGTCACGGTTTTCTGCACGTGGTGATCCAACAATTTTCTCATCTGGATTATCTACCACATCATGATCTTTGCCTTTGTAGTCAAATTGGGAAAGTACCCAACGAATAGTTTCAATACGCGCACGTTTCTTATCATTAGATTTAACTACAGTCCAATGAGCATAAGGAGTATTGGTGTAATAGAACATATCTTCTTTAGCTTTAGTGTAATCTTCCCACTTATCCAAACTACCAAGGTCGGTTGGTGAAAGTTTCCACTGTTTAATTCGATCTTTTGAACGAGCCACGAAACGACGGTGCTGTTCTTCTTGCCCTACTGAGAACCATAACTTAATAATATGCGTTCCAGAATTATGCAGCATCCGTTCAAATTCAGGAACTGAACGAATGAACTCTAAGTATTGCTCTTGCGTACAGTATCCCATAACACGTTCTACTCCAGCACGGTTATACCAGCTACGATCAAATAACACCATTTCACCAGCAGCGGGTAAGTGTTTTACATAACGCTGGAAATACCATTGAGATTTTTCACGCTCAGTCGGAATACCCAAAGCTACTACCTGTGCACCACGTGGGTTAAGGTGTTCCATGAACCTTTTAATAGTTCCACCTTTACCAGCAGCATCGCGGCCTTCGAAGATAATAATAATCTTTTGTCCGCTTTCTTTAACCCAAGCCTGCAGCTTTAATAACTCAATTTGAAGTTTGCGTTTTTCCTTATCGTACTTCTTACGAGTCATCTTTTTATCGTAAGGATAATCAATCTTCCAAGCATCTTTGCCTACTTCTGAACTTTCGTCTTTAAACTTTTTATCACGTTTTTCTAGCTCACGAATTTCATCAATTTCTTGGGTAATATCTACTTGACCTGGTTCAGCCATTTGAAAGTTAGATTCGATAGCAGGAGTTACTACAGGTTTTTTATGATTTTTACCGGTATCGCCTTGAACTTTAATACTTTCCTTTTTTTCAGTTTTATCTTTATCTACTTTATGTTTATGATGTTTTTCAGTCATCTCGCCTAATCTCCATTAATTATTTAATTAAAAGAAAATGAGCCTAGATGAACTAGGCTCATTTTCTATAAAACGTTTATTTCTTTGCTTGCCCTTGAGATGCAACATCTTTGATTGATGCTTCTGCAGCCTCAGGGTCTAGGTAACGTCCACCTTTTTTAACCGGTTTCAAATCTTCATCTAATTCATAAACGAGTGGAATACCAGTTGGGATATTAAGATCAGTGATTTCTTCATCAGAAATACCATCCAAGTGCTTAACTAAAGCACGTAGTGAGTTACCATGGGCAACTACAAGCACTACCTTATCTTCCTGCAGTTTCTTAGAAATACTCTTTTCCCAATATGGAAGCATCCGCTCAAGTACATCTTTTAGACATTCGGTACGAGGCAATTCCTTATCTGGAACATCTGCATAGCGTGGATCGCCTACCTGTGAGTACTTATCATCATCAGCTAGCACTGGAGGTGGCGTATCATAAGAACGGCGCCAAATCTTGAACTGCTCTGGACCATATTCAGCAAGTGTCTCAGCTTTATCTTTACCTTGTAGTGCACCATAATGACGTTCGTTTAGACGCCAGTTACGTTCAACATCAATCCATGAACGATCTGCTTCTTCAAGAGCAATATTAGCTGTACTGATTGCACGAGTTAACCTAGAAGTGAAAACAAAATCTGGAAGAATATTTTCTTCTTTCATTAGCTCACCACCACGCTTAGCTTCTTCACGCCCTTTATCAATAAGAGGCACGTCAACCCAGCCAGTAAATAAGTTTTTTTCATTCCAATCGCTACGACCATGTCGTAATAAAATCAATTTATAAGTCATATTTTTATTGTACTACTTTCGGATAATTACTTACGAAAATCAAAATTAAACTGCACGACGTTGTTGAGGATACTCTTCATTCACAATTGGTGCTTCTGTTGGCTTTGGTGGACGCTTTATCGAGTGCACACTAGCTAACTTTTCATTTGTGTCTTTGGGATTTTGCACATTGTAAAGCTGAGGTTTTTGACGTTCAGGAGCTTTTGGTGATTTAGCATAAAGTGGCTGAGGCACTGAGACTGGTTCCCACTTTTCTTGCACTTCATAATAACCAGATTCAGCTGGAATAGGTGGGTTAAAAGCATCGTAATTATCGTATGCTTCACCCTTAGCAGTATTTGCACGCCCGGCAGCAAAATAGCTTGCATCCAAATTCTCTACTCTAGCTGGAGTAGTCGCTAAATCGAAAGGGGTACTTTCATTAAGTTGTGACTGAGATTGCTCTCTTTTATCATCCCCTACATTTCCCGTATTATGTGACAAAGCGGCAGTTAAATTTGGTCTAGGTGTAGCTGACTTATGTGCATGAAATGGCACTACATTTGAAACAGGCTTTGAAACAGGCTTTGAAACAGGCTTTGAAACAGGCTTTGAAACAGCTCCCGGATTAGCTACTTGATCTTGCTCAACAACTTGTGCAGTAATAACTTGTTTTTTAACTACACGATTATGCTGAGGTAGTTGCCTTTTATAGAATGTAAAAAAGTTATCTGAATCGTCTTCTTCCTCATACAACTCTTTAAGATTGCCAACTTCAGTGACATGTCGATACATTATGAAGAAAATAACAGAAATTGATAGTGCCGAAACTGTGACAAGGTAAGTACTTCCAGCGCGGAACTCGTAGATACCAGCTAGTAAAGACAGGACTAATGCAGAAATAGAGATTCCGCTAAAAGTCCTAGTTGTTTCAACTAGCTTATTTAAAGCTTGGTCATTTGACATAAACTTGTACTTCTTACCTTCAATGTATATAACACTTACAGTATCTATCTTAAAGGGGAAGAAAAGATAAACAACTCTATGACAGTATAACAGGCAATAAAATTTATCAAAAATCCTATTTTTTTCTAGCCTTTTTAAGGAAATCTACAACTGAAGGTCCATTTTCACCATTTATGAGAGCAAAAGAAATATGATCTGCCCATTTTCCATTAATATGAGCAAATTCTTTTCGATAACCTTCACGTCGCATTCCTAGTTTTTCTGGAATGCGTAAACTTGCAACATTTTCTGGACGCACATGAATTTCAATACGGTGTAATTGAAGCTGGTTAAAGCAATAATCTATCGTCATTGCCACCCCTAAAGCACTTAACCCTTGCCCTGCATATTCTTCCGAAATCCAATAGCCGATTTGCCCAGAGCACTGTGAACCATAATTAATATCAGCTACTGTTACTTGCCCAATTAATTTACCATTAACTTCCATAGCAAAAGGTAACATCTTACCATTGCGAGCTTCTTTTTCTAGAATTCGGCGAATTGTAGGAAATTTAAGTATAGTATCGTCAAAAGGTGAAGTGGCCTCCCACTGTGCTAACCAGTCATGGTTTTGCTCTCTAACCGTATACCAAGCATTTTTATCAGAACGCTTTAATGGGCGTAAAACTAATGACCCATGGTGTAACACCACAGGCCATTGGTCATAAAGCACGATAGTACGCCTTACTTATTAGAATCCAAATTAGGAACGTACTCTTGTAGCCACTGTTTAAGATCAGGTCCAAGATCATCACGATCTGCAGCTAACTGGATTACTGCTTTAATGTAATCTAGTTTATCCCCTGTATCATAACGGCGGCCTTTAAATACTACACCGTATACACCATGAGAGCTTGAATCCTCCGCAAGAGTATTTAGAGCATCAGTAAGTTGGATTTCATCACCTTTACCTGGTTTAGTTTCTTTCAGTACTTCGAAAACTTCAGGTGCTAGAACATAACGACCAATAACTGCAAGGTTAGAAGGTGCATCTTTTGGATCTGGCTTTTCAACCATCGTATTAATCTTTAGTAGACCGTCATCGGTCTTTGTAACATCTGCACATCCATAAGCACTAATACTATCTTCTGGAACTTCCATTAGTGCAATAACTGACCCACCAGTTTTTTCCTGAACCTCAATCATTTCAGCGAGCAATGTATCACGAGCATCAATCAGGTCATCACCGAGTAGTACCGCAAATGGCTCACTACCAACATGTTGTTCAGCCATAAGCACTGCGTGACCTAGACCTTTTGGATCACCTTGACGCAAGTAATGTACATCAGCTAATTCTGTAGACTTTTGGATTTTTTCAAGCTTTTCAGTATCGCCCTTTTTCTCTAAGTTAGCTTCTAACTCTCCCATACGATCGAAATGATCTTCTAGTGGGCGCTTATTACGACCAGTAATCATTAATACATCGTCAATACCTACTGAGGCTACTTCTTCTACGATATATTGAATTGCTGGCTTATCTACTACTGGCAACATCTCCTTTGGCACTGCCTTTGTCGCTGGCAAGAAACGAGTTCCTAGACCAGCTGCCGGGATTACTGCTTTACGTACTTTTTGTTCAGTCATTTTATCCTCCATACATATAAGAATACCAGTATAGGATAGCGAAATAGAAAATTAGCTTAAAATCAGACAAATAGATTTTTACTAAATACTTTATAAACCGTCTAACTTCCTAAAAGGTATCAGCCACCCACTTTTCCTCCACATAGGTAGCAGGAGCAACCGTGGCTATCATAAGCTGATTAATATATGGAAAAATATATACAATTTATAGCACGCTATCGGAAGCAATTATTAATATTAATGGGAGCTTTATTAATCAGTGCTGCGCTAAATAGCTTAGTTGCCAGAGAAAAATCTTGCCCAGAAGTAAGCATAGCCGTGCCTAGCCCTTCAAAAACTACTCTTACATTGCACAACGAGTATGAAGCCATACCATTGACTGGCATTAACCCACATCTAGCTGCCACTGCTAAAAGTGGCAATGTTATTAATCTAAATTTTCCAAGTGTCAAGAAAAGCTTTACCAACCTGAAAGTACTAGCAAGTACGGAAAACCTTATTATTGTGGAAGCACACAAAGAACAAGCTAAAGAAATAACAACTTTACAACACGAAAAGCTAACTTTGAGCTTTACGAATTTTAATCCCAGTGAGGTGGACGCTGTTGCCGATACCACTGATCAGAATAAGCACTAGTATTTTCCGATTCTGACCAATTTTCATCTCGGTCAGATTTAGCACTTTGCCGTAAAACTGACTTACGTAAAGTAACAGCTGGACGACGTTTGGCCTTGCTATTACTCTGCTTCGGTTTCGCTGTGTTCTTCTTCGACTGCATCATTTTTAGGCTCTTTAACTTTTACACTTCCTTGGAGGTAATCCTCAATAGATACTGCATAAAGATCTGCATCTGTGAAAGCTTCTAATGACCACAGTGGCATATATCGCCAGCCATAAGTTTCAAAAAGCTCTGGGCGTAACCTATTACGTTCACGAACGCTCATATTACGATAACGTTCAGTACCATCAGATTCGACTGCCAATGGGCGGACTCTTTGATCACGCAAGTCAGTTACTTTCTTACCACTAGTTAGTAAATCAGAATATACCGCTAGGTCAATCTCATTACCGTAGTTTTCTGCAACGTTAAGATTAAAGTTCTTTAATCTATTTGCTAGCTCTACTGTCAATGGGTTGTTTAAAGCTGAAATGTTAACTTCTTCAGGTTTAACCACTGACTTCTCACCATAGTTAGCAGTCAAGCCATTATCTTCAGCAAACTTAACCAATGCGTATATACCTTTAGCGCCAGTATCAAGTTTTTCTGGTTTCAAGTTTTCTGCTTTAAAGCAAGACACAAAGTTAAGTTTTTTCTTTGCCCAAGTTAAGGATTGCACAAATAACTCATAACCGTTATCAGTAGAAAGTGGTCCGAAATCATAAACGACTCGACCATGTGGATTGAAGCCATAACCAAGTGAGAAAATAATGTTATCCCTAGTTACCCCATAAGCTTGTTCTAATGTCAATACCGTAAAAGGAGTAGTTTCTAGGTGCTGTTTGATAAAGCTGTTAAGTTCACGATCACTTTCAAGCTCAGCAGCAAAATCTTCATTTAACCTAGCTGCATGTACCTGACTAGCTGTAATAACAGCTAGACTTTCTTCAGGGTTTAAACGTACATGTTCTTTAACAAGCTTAATTACATAATCTCGTTCATCCTGAATAGATTCAATTGAATCCTTTTGCGTACCTTGTCGCCCGAAGCCTTGTGATACATAATGCACAGCTAAAGCTGATTCTGTATTTAGTAACGATGAAGCTAGCGGCAAACGCAAGACATCATTGTAGTAATTTTGCTCACGCATGAAATCTACTAATTTTTCATCGACTGTGCGGTACATTGTACGCAATTTAAGCTGAGTTGATACAGAATCTAATGCTTCCAAAGCTGACCTCGAATCATCATCACTGCTAAAATTCAGCTCATTTTGTTCAACTTCCACACTAAAAGGCTTCGGTGCAGCAATACTATCATCACCAAATGCAATTACCTGATTAGTGCGTGCGATAGCTGGCAACGTAGATACAATATTTGTCTTAGCTGCATCCAAAACAATGGCTACATCAAAATGGACATCACGAGGAATATCGTTGATATTTGCTGGAGACGCTACCCAAATTGGCGTCAAAGAATTTAATAAATCTGGGGCAAGTTGCCATACATGTAGCAATGGTGCCATATATGAGCGTAACAATTCTTTAATCTGACTAGCCTGGTCTGGGTAAGCTCTAACAGATTGATTCCAGTTTAACTTCATATTGTAAGCTAGGCGCTCTGCACAGCTAGCAATATGTGCTTTATCATTAATGCGGAATTCCGCTTGCAATTTGCGTAGTGTAGGACCGTCGGCAAGATTGACACCATCTTTACTAGAGTCAATCATTTCTTGCAGTACTGATTGCCACCATGCCAACTCAATTTCATTACTTAGTTGACTTGCTGGCACACGTCGCATAATGCAGTCTTCTAGCAAATCACCATAACCACTATTGATTAAATCATATTCAATCTTGTTAGTGCTTGGAAGATTGTTTAAAACATCTTGGTCATTAGCTAAAGCATTAAGACGTTTTTGTAAGTCTTGATAACGCATTCGATACAAAGTATCACCATCGTAAGTAGTTACCAGATACTTAGAAAGTCGCTTAAGTTTATCCATCACTTTCTGATATGTCTGATAAATCATTTCAGTATTTTGATGCACTCTAGGCGCATCCTCAGTTGCAGCAAACTTATGCCAGTGCTGAGCTTGTTCTTGCACATTAATTAGAGCTTCGTGCAAATCAACTGGAATTGCTACATCATCAAGAATTAAACCCTTTGCTTGATTTTTAAGCTTATTACGTGAAATTACCCCAATTTGGATATTTTCTTCACGACGCCATGATGATGGCGCAGTGGCAGCAATCATTTCAGCTAACTCAATATTAAATATCTCTTTTTTAAAAGTGCCTAAGCTTTCTTCCACTGCTAGTAGCACTTCTAACTGTTGACCCCAACCACGTGGAGTACGCGCCAAACGAATACTAGAATACTTTGCAATTGCAGTCATTTGCTGTACTAACTCAGGAAAATCTCTTGTAGAAAGCTCTTTAGCAAGAGTTCGTGCTTCCTGCACTTGTTCCCTGTCATGAATATCAGCGCGATACCAAGCACTGTGATGTGTTAAATCTTGGAAATACCCTAAAGAAGCTAACTCGTCAAACTTTCTATTTGTTTCTTTACGATCGAGACTTTTTTCTAACACATCACGTTCAAGGTAGACCTGAGTACTTGGTGGATTATCTAATTGCTTAAGCTCGGTAAGAGTCTTCATTGCTGAAAGTGGTGAGCTATTCCAAGGATTAAGGTCTCTATGCAGTAACTCTACGTGCTTCTTCAAAGCTTTACGCTGGTTACGTAATTTGCTATAAAGATCCTTTACATCTTTTTCACGGGCACGCTCATTTTGAAATAACGCGTTTATAAGTTGCTGCTTAATGTCCGCTGCTTGAGTTACATCTAGTACTAGATTTTCTAGATTTAACTCTTGAAGTTTATTAATAATCTCAGCAATTTCAGCACGACGTTCCCCAAGAACTAATACTCGCTTGCCTTCAGAAACTAAAGTACCAAGACTATTAACTATAGTTTGCGTAGCACCTGTTCCTGGGGGTGTGCGCACTGTAGCATTTTTCCCAGCAGCAACTACATCAATTACTGCTTGCTGGTCCGCGTCCGCATCTAAAAGCAAAAATTCCTTTTCTGGGTCACGATCATCAATAGCTACACTTGGCGTAAATTCATCTTTATCTTCATATTCTCTTAACGCATCCTTCTCACCAGCAAGTGCAGCAAGCAAATTATTACGTGGATTAATAATATCTTGCGGATGAATTACCTCAAGATCAGCAAAAGAACCAATTACATAATCTAAAGTCGTAGTAATATCTGTTTGTGAAGAGGCAGCAGCTTTTACTCTATCCAATGCAGGTAACACTTCTAGGCGGAAGCCACCAAAAGCGGCCTCCTCTAGACCAAGAGAAGTAAGGTTTACTCTGTAGTTTACCCAAAACCAGCGAACTAGTGCTGGATTAATTCCCACAGCACGTGAAATTTGGATTTCAAAATCTTCTTCACCTTCACGCTGTTCCAGCTGTAACCTAGAGAGCAAAAGTGGGGCGTTAACCGTAACACCATCACGACCTTTGGCAGTAATAAAACCACAAGCCATGAAAGCACTATCAATACCACGTTCATTAGCTAATTCATAAATCTTGTGTGAAAGTAATTTGGCAGTGTTTAAACTCTGTGTGAAGAGGGATTTATCACGCAAAACATGGGAAAGCCTAGTCTTTCGACCTGACATTAGTTGGGTGAAACCTGAAGAATCTGCGTTAGTTAAGTTAATAGTTTTTTCGGGATTATCCTCAAAATGCAACAAAGTTTGAGCGCCGCCATAGTTTTGAAGTTGTTTTTCCCATACCTGCCATGTTTTTGATAAAGCTTGGCGAGGTTTAGACTGTTTTTGGGTAGCACCAGTACTACCAACAGCTTCAGTAACTGAATCTTTAGGAGTTTTACCCTCAATTTTCTGGATACTCTCCGCAGCAACTGCAGTTTCTGAGTGCGTTGCCCTATCTGTATTAGAACCCTTATTAACCACTGCTGCTAGTGGGTTCTGGTCCTTATTCTGTTCTTCTTTGTTAGCCACATTTCCCTCTTTATACAACTAGCAAAAACCAACCTGCATACACAATCTTATTCCCATTCAATCGTGCCAGGTGGTTTACTTGTTACATCTAATACTACACGGTTTACGTCTTCAACTTCATTTGTAATTCTAGTAGAAATTTTAGCAAGTAACTCATAAGGCAATCTAGTCCAATCAGCTGTCATTGCATCATCACTAGATACAGGACGCAAAACTATTGGATGCCCATAAGTACGACCATCGCCTTGAACTCCTACACTGCGTACATCAGCTAAAAGCACTACTGGCATTTGCCATACTTCGTTATCAAGGCCTGAAGCTGTTAACTCTTCGCGAGCTATCACATCAGCTTCACGTAATATAGCTAATCGCTCATCAGTTATTTCACCGACAATCCTAATCCCAAGTCCAGGACCAGGGAAAGGTTGCCTAGCTACAATTTCTTCCGGTAAACCTAATTCTCTACCAACTGCCCGCACCTCGTCCTTAAAGAGCTCGCGTAGTGGTTCAAGCAATTCAAATTGTAAATCATCTGGTAAACCACCAACATTATGATGACTTTTGATGTTAGCAGTACCCTCACCGCCACCAGATTCTACAACATCTGGGTATAAAGTTCCCTGCACCAGAAACTTAATATCTTTACTGCTGGCAGCCGCGTCATCAGTTATTTGACGCACTGCAGCTTCAAAAGACCTGATAAATTCGTGGCCAATGATTTTACGCTTTTGCTCTGGTTCACTAACACCTTTAAGAGCATTCAGAAACTGCTCTTTAGTGTTAGCTACATGAAGTTTTGCTCCAGTTGAAGCTACAAAATCCTTTTCGACTTGAGTCGCCTCACCTTTACGCAACAAACCATGATCCACAAATACACAGTGCAACTGCTCACCAATAGCTTTTTGGACTAGAGCTGCTGCTACAGCAGAATCAACTCCACCTGACAAAGCACAAAGAACATGAGAATTACCAACTTGCTCTTTGATTTTTGCTATCTGATTATCAATTACACTTTCAGTAGTCCAAGTAGGTGCTAAATTAGCGCCTATGTACAAGAAATTCTCAATTATTTGTTGACCAAGTTCTGAATGTTTAACTTCTGGATGCCATTGCACTCCATAAAACTTGCGTTTTTCATCGGCAAAAGCAGCAACTTTTGCACCTTCAGTAGAAGCTAAAACCTTAAAACCTTTGGGGGCAACATGAACACTGTCACCATGGCTCATCCATGAGTTATGCTCTTTGGGAAAATTTTCAAGTAAGCAAGAACTATTATCATGAATTTTTGTAGGTGTAGCACCATATTCACGTAAACCAGTTTCAGCTACTTTACCACCAAGAGCGTTAGCCATTGCTTGGAAACCATAACAAATTCCCAAAACTGGAATCCCCAATTCAAAAATCTTTGAATCAAGTTTTGGAGCACCTACTGCATAAACACTTGCCGGACCACCAGAAAGAATCAACGCTACAGGCTGTTTCTCCATAATTTTTTCAGCAGACCAAGTATGTGGAACTACTTCGGAGTACACATGAGCTTCACGCACACGCCTAGCAATAAGCTGGGCATATTGGGCGCCAAAGTCAATAACAAGCACCGGTTTTGTCATCTGAACTCCATTAAGTTTCAATATTCGTGTTTTAAAAGTTTAAGATAAAAAGACGTAGTAAAAACTACTCTTACTATCATACTAGAAAATACTAGGTAATTAACCTCTTGCAGCATGAGTGCGAGCAGCTTGAATTAGCTTAGCATCAGGTCGCTTTCCGGTATATAGCACAAATTGTTCCACTGACTGTAAAGTATGCACTGAATCACCAGAAATATAAGGCTTATTTAATTCTTTTGCTAATTTAATTAATGGCGTTTCTGGTGGATATGCCACAACATCAAAAATAAATTTAGCATGTTTTACCAAATCTTCTGCGAATGCTAATTCTTCTGCAAACTTTCCAGACATCCCTTTAGGAGTTACATTCACTAATACGTCTGCGGAAATTGGTTTTTGAGTGTATTCAAAACCATATTCTTTCGCTAACTCATTGCCAGTTTTTTCATTACGAGCCAATATTGTGACCTTGGTAAAACCTGCATCTTTAAAAGCTGCAGTAACAGCTTTAGCCATACCACCGCTCCCCTGTATTACTACCGTAATATCTTTTCCAGTAACTGGCACTAACTCTGCCTCAACTAGATCTTTTACCGCACTATAGTCCGTATTGTAACCAGTTAATTTACCATTATCATTAACAATCGTGTTAACTGATTGAATTGCAGTCGCAGATTTATCCATTTCATCAATTAACTCAATTACTTGCTCTTTGAAAGGCATTGAAACTGCAGCGCCACGCATTGGGAGTGCTCGAATAGCAGTAACTGCACCTTTAATTTCAACGGGGGAAAATGCTTTATAAACAAAAGGCAATCCCAAATTTTCATAAAGATAGTTATGAAAACGAGTACCTACATTACTAGGATTGGCAGCGAATGAACCATTTAAAGTTGTGTCTTTGGTGATATATTCCAAACTCATAAAGTTAAGTTTCCTTAGTAAAAATTATAATTGGGTAAGCAGTTTATCCATATTTGGCTGTCTAGTAATTTTAACAGCAACATCATCGATATTACTAGGGTCAAAATCAGCAATATTACTACTTTTGCTTGCTACAATTCCCCAGGCTATCGCTGTTTTTAACGCAATTTCTGGTTCTTTATTTTTTTGAGTTAGATACCCAGATAAAGCTGCAGATTCAGCATTTTCAGCTGCCCAAATTTTATCGTTTGAGGCATGTGCAAACCAAGCACTATCTACATCAACTAAAATGCTGCCCTTAACTCCCAAAGTTACTAAAACCCGTTTATTTTCATAACGGAGCATATCCCAAGCTGCTTCAATCAAAGTGCCGAGCGTTTTAAAAGTAGTTCCTGATATGGCTTCTAACTGCCCTTGCGATAACTTCACCAAGGCTAATCCACCACGCTTAATAGCTGCTTGAGCCATATCATCCGTTATATCCGCTACCAACTCGATTCGTTCTGAAAAAGCTACTCGGCGTAACTTTTCAAAATAGAGTGGTCCCAAACCTGGGTTTGTACTACCAGAAATTACAAGAGTATTTGCATTAGTTTCATCAATTACCTTATGTAATAACGTATATAACTCTGTTAATTCACTCTCACTAATTCTAGGAGCTGCCTTTAATTTAAAACACTCTACATCAATATCAGTGAATTCACTTTTGCAATCATTTTCACTGGTTGCTACTACTGCTAAGGATTCATACCCAGCTTTACTTAGAAACCTACTTATCTTAAACCCATCGCTAGAGACTAGATCGCTAGTATGTTTTTCACTATCAACAACAAAGACCGGTCTTGGGGTTGACCGGCCTATTGTTGTATTTGTAGTTAAAGTAACAAACAAGTTTACTCAACAATCTCGTTACGCACAATGTCTTCTGCTTCAAGGCGTACCTTTTCAGCAGACTCATCATCAGTTTGTTCTTGAGACTTACGCTCGGCTTCTACACGAGCTTCGTAGAACTTAGCCTCACGCTGAGTTTGTTTCTCGTCCCAACCTAGGATATCTGCCATAATTTCCGCTACTACAGGAGCTGCAGAAACTCCACGATCCCAAGCTTCGATTGAAATACGAGTACGACGAGTTAGGATATCTTCAAGGTGAAGCGCACCTTCATGGCTTGCTGCATAAGCTGCTTCAGCCAAGATGTAGTTCTCAGTACCTGGAATTGTTTCGCCAAACTTCTTATTTTCCTTGATGTACTCAAGGACTTCTTCAGTATTAGATCCATAACGTCCAAGTAGGTGTTCGATTGTAGCTAGGTTAACACCATATTCATCAGCAAGATTCTGCTTATTATTCTTAGTAGCAACAAAGCCTTCAGCACCAATCAATGGTACCTGCTCAGTAACTGACTTAGAAATATCTGCATCAGAACTGCGCACTGCCTCATCAATAGCATCTTTTGCCATCACGCGGTAAGTAGTCCACTTACCACCAGCAACCATTACAATACCTGGAGCTGGATGTGATACCACATGCTCACGAGATAGCTTAGCTGTAGAATCAGATTCACCAGCAAGTAATGGACGAAGACCAGCAAATACACCTTCAACATCATCACGAGTAAGTGGACGCTTTAGCACCTTATTTACATGGTCAAGAATATAATCAATATCATTCGCAGTAGCAGCTGGGTGTGCTTTATCAAGCTCCCAATCAGTATCAGTAGTACCAATAACCCAGTGCGGACCAAACCAAGGAATCACAAACAATACTGACTTCTCGGTACGGAAAATGAAACCAACCTCAGACTGGATACGATCTTTAGGCACCACAATATGTACACCCTTAGATGCACGAACACGAAGTTTACCTTGCTCGCCGACCATTTCCTGAGTTTCGTCAGTCCAAACACCAGTCGCATTCACAACTTGCTTAGCGCGAACTTCAAAGACTTCGTCATTTTCAATATCACGAACTTTAGCACCAACTACACGCTGACCTTCTTTAATTAAGCCAATAACTTCAGCACGGTTAGCTGCATGCGCACCATAGTGAGCTGCAGTACGGACAACTTCCATGTTGTAACGTGCATCGTCTACTTGACCGTCATAGTAACGGATTGAACCAACTACGGAGTCTTCCTTAAGAGCTGGAGCAATTTTCAAAGTGCCTTTACGAGAATACTGCTTTTGCATTGGCACACCACGGCTATTACCTGAAGTCATGCCCAAAGTATCGTAAAGAGTAATACCAGCAGTTACATATGGACGTTCCCAAAAACGATGCTCTAGTGGGTATAGGAAAGGCACAGGACGAGTTAAGTGCGGTGCAATCTTTTGTAGCAATAGACCACGTTCTTTTAGTGCTTCTGTTACTAATGCAAAGTCAAGCATCTCCAAGTAACGAAGACCACCGTGAATCAATTTAGAAGAACGAGATGAGGTACCAGCTGCCCAGTCACGAGCTTCTACAATACCAGTTGATAGACCACGAGTTGCTGCATCTAGAGCAGAACCAGCGCCTACGATACCACCACCAATAACGAGGATATCTAATTCCTTGTTTTTCATAGCTTCGATGGCTTTTTGACGAGATTCTTTAGATAATACTGCAGACATTATTTACACTTCCTTAGTTTTCTGTCTATTTTTTGCTTACTAGTGAACGAGCGACTAACAATACATTAGCTGGTTTTTCTGCTAAACGGCGCATGAAATAGCCATACCATTCGTCACCATAAGCCATGTATACACGCATACCGTACTCTTCAAAAGCAAGGTTTTCTTGCTCATCAGGACGAATGCCGTACAACATCTGGAACTCCCATGAAGACTTGTCACGGCCCAGTTCCTTCGTTAACCTTTTAACCCCATTAATCATCTTAGGATCATGAGTAGCTAACATTGGGTATCCCTTACCTTCTAACAAAATTTTGGCGCAGCGCTGGTACGCTTCATCAATATCTTGTTTCTTTTGGTAAGCTACAGTTTCTGGTTCTTGATAAGCACCTTTACAAAGCCTTACCCGAGAACCTTTACTTGCAAATTCCTTGCAATCCTCTTCAGTGCGCTTTAAGTAAGCCTGCAATACGATACCAACCCATGGATAATCTTTACGCAACTCACGTGCGATACGCAATGTAGAGTCTGTCGTAGTGTGATCTTCCATGTCAAGAGTCACTGTAGTATTTGCAGCTTTCGCAGCCTCACAAATCTTGCGAGCATTTTCTAGTGCTATTTCTTCACCTTCATCTGGCAAAGCTTGTCCTACTGCTGAAAGTTTTACTGAAACTTCAATTTTATTCCCAATATCCATCTTTGCCAGCTCACCTAGTACATCTAAGTATGCATCAACTGTGCGCTGAGCCTGAGCCTTATCAAGAGTGTCTTCGCCCAAATAATCCAAAGTTACGCGACAATCTTTTTCAAGCATTGTACGCAGTTCAGGTACTAGATCATCTGGGTTTTGCGCAGGAATAAAACGATTTACTAATGGACGCATTACTGGAGTAGCTTCAACTACTTTACGCATCCCGGGCGAACCTGCTGCCCACAAAAGCGGTTTTCTTAAAAGCATGACTTATTCCTTAATCCATATGCGGGTAACGATGATCAGTTGGTGCTGCCAAAGTTTCTTTAATAGCACGAGGTGAAGTCCAACGCATTAGATTAGCCATTGAACCAGCCTTATCGTTAGTACCAGAAGCACGACTACCACCGAATGGCTGCTGCCCTACTACTGAACCAGTCGGACGATCATTTATGTAGAAGTTACCAGCTGTGAAACGCAATGCTTCAGTAGCTTTTTCAATAACATCACGATCTTTAGCAAGTACTGCACCGGTTAGACCATAAGCAGATGCACCGTCAATAATCGAGAACATCTCTTCAAAGTCTTCATCATCGTAAACATAAACTGCAATAACCGGACCAAAGTACTCATCGCGGAAGAATTCTTCATCCGGGTTCTTACATTCGAGAATAGTAGGACGAATGAAGTAGCCTTCTGAATCGTCATACTTACCACCGGCAATAATCTCTACATCTTTGTTTTTCTTTGCACGGTCTATTGCGCCAGAAATCTTTTCAAAAGCACGATCATCAATAACTGCTGACATAAAGTTCTTGTAGTCAAGTGGTGACCCCACATCTAGACCATCAACCTCTTTAGCTAACTCATCTTTAAGCTCTTTCCAAACTGATTTAGCAATATATGCACGACTAGCAGCAGAGCATTTTTGACCTTGGTATTCGAAAGCCCCACGAATTATTGCAGTCTTTAATACATCTACATCAGCTGTAGGATGAGCTAATATAAAGTCTTTACCGCCTGTTTCACCCACGATACGAGGATAAGACTTATATCGATCAATATTGCCACCAATTTCTTTCCATAACATCTGGAAAGTCTTAGTAGAACCAGTGAAGTGTACTCCAGCAAGATCTGGGTCAGGGATAACGACTTCTGAAACCTCAATACCAGTACCTGGGAGCATGTTAATTACACCATCAGGAAGACCTGCTTCTTCCAAAATTTCCATTGTGATATGAGCTGAAAGCTGCTGAGTAATTGATGGCTTCCAAATAACAGTGTTCCCCATAAGAGCTGGAGCTGTAGGTAAGTTACCACCAATTGCAGTAAAGTTGAATGGGCTGATTGCATAAACAAAACCATCAAGTGGACGGTAGTCTAGACGATTCCATTGTCCATCTGGGTTTAATGGCTGCTGTTCCATAATCTGCTGTGCAAACGCCACATTAAAACGCCAAAAGTCAGCTAATTCAGCAATTGCGTCAATCTCTGACTGCTGAATAGTCTTAGACTGACCAAGCATTGTAGCTGCATTTACCTTGGCGCGGTATTTAGTGCAAAGTAAGTCAGCTGCACGCAGTAATACTGCTGCACGCTCATCAAATGGCATTGCTGCCCATGCAGGAGCTGCTTCTTTCGCAGCTTTAACAGCTTCTTTCGCATCTTCCTTAGTAGCGTCTTTAACAACACCAAGAACGCTATTGTGATCATGTGGCTCTACTACTTTAATCTCTTTACCAGAGCCCATTTTCTTTTCACCAGCAATAGTCATAGTGAAATCAAACTTTTTTTTCTTTAATTCTTTAATTGCTGCATCTAATTCTTTACGTTCTGGAGAACCTGGGGCGTGACCAATTGGAGCTTCATTGCGTGGATTTGGCACACGAGTTACACCGTTAATCATTTAAATTAATCTCTTTCTTTATACAATTCGGCTTTTTATACATAAATCTTACCATGTTAGAGATAGCTAAGGTAAGCACTTTGTTTATCCATGATATTTAATGCTTCCTTAGCCACACAAGTAATTTACCTAGCTAGGCTACAGCGATGTGAAGACTAGTTGGAAATGAAAACTTCTGCTTTCTGGAAGCTCTTCAAATCAACATAACCATTAGTAGCCATAGACCTGCGCAAAGCACCCATTAGGTTTGTCGTACCTTCTGCATGATGAGTAGGACCATAAAGCAGATTTTCCAAAGGTGAAATCTGCCCAAGGTGGATTACATCACCACGAGGTAATTCTGGATGAACTGCTTCTGGCCCCCAATGCCAACCTTGCCCTGGAGCTTCTTCGGCGCGTGCAAGAGCAGCACCAAGCATTACTGCATCTGCTCCCATCGCAATAGCTTTTACAATATCACCTGAATAACCAACACCACCATCAGCAATCACGTGGACATAGCGCCCACCAGACTCTTCAAGATAATCACGACGCGCAGCTACAACATCAGAAATTGCAGTGGCCATTGGCACATGAATACCCAGAGCACGGCTAGTGGTAGAAGCAGCGCCGCCGCCAAATCCCACTAGCACTCCTGCAGCTCCAGTGCGCATTAAGTGAAGTGCCGCTGTATAGTCTGCTACTCCTCCGACAATCACTGGCACATCAAGTTCATAAATAAACTTTTTCAAGTTAAGTGGCTCTCCAGCTTGTGACTCATGTTCAGCAGAAACAGTGGTACCACGAATCACAAACATCTCGACACCAGCATCAATAACCGTTTGATAATACTTTTGACAGTTAGAAGGTGACAAAGAACCAGCCACAGTTACATCAGAGTCATGAATTTGTTTAAGACGCTCAGTAATGAGCGCTGGTTTAATTGGCTCAGCATAGATCTTTTGCATTTGCTTAGTAACTTCACAAGCTAGATGTTCCGCACGGTTAGCGTCTTTATTTTTTAACAAGTCATTAGCTAATTCAGCAAACTTCTCGAGATGTTTTTCTGGATTTTCATAACGAGTCCAAAGCCCCTCCAGATCAAGTACACCTAAACCGCCCTGTTTACCTAACGCAATCGCTTGCTCTGGACTCATAACAGAGTCCATCGGTGCGCCTATAACTGGTATCTGAAAACTATAAGCATCAATCTGCCAACCCAAGGATACTTCTTTTGGATCACGAGTACGTTTAGTAGGCACTAATGAAATGTCGTCCAAACTATAGCCTTTACGAGCAAACTTGGAGAGTCCAATATTAAAATTCTGCATATTTTTCCTAACAATTTCCTTAACTATCTAAGCTATAATTTGGTGAATCTGCCACCATTTGAATATCATGCGGATGTGATTCTCGCAATCCTGCGGAAGTAATCCGAACAAACTTACCTTTTCCTTGCAACTCTGGGATGGTTCGCGCACCGACATAAAACATAGTTTGACGTAAACCACCAATAAGTTGATATGCAACCGTTGCTAACTGCCCTCGGTATGCAACTTTGCCTTCGATTCCTTCAGGGATTAATTGCTCGTCGTTTGGCACATCAGCTTGGAAATATCTATCTCTAGAATATGAAGTTTTTTTACCTCGAGTTTCCAAGGCTCCCATTGAACCCATACCTCGGTATGATTTAAACTGTTTACCATTTATGAAAATTAGTTCTCCTGGACTTTCCTCACAGCCAGCCAGTAAAGACCCAAGCATAACTGTTTCAGCACCAGCAACTATTGCTTTTCCGATGTCACCTGAGTATTGCAGTCCACCATCACCAATTACTGGGACTCCAGCTTTTTTAGCAGCAAGTGATGCTTCATAAATAGCACTTACCTGTGGTACTCCAATACCTGCAACTACCCTAGTGGTACAAATTGATCCAGGACCTACTCCAACTTTAATTGCATCTGCACCTGCATCAATTAATGCCTGTGCTCCGGTTTTAGTTGCAATATTACCGCCAATAATATCTACATCTTTGGCAGCCTTGTCCTTTTTAAGTTTAGAGATAATCTCTAGAACCCCAGCGCTCTCGCCGTTAGCAGTATCAACTACTAATACATCTGCACCTGCTTCAATTAGAGACATTCCACGTTCCCAAGCATCACCGAAGAAACCAATAGCAGCGCCAGCTAATAATCTACCATTTTCATCTTTTGCTGCTTTAGGATATTGTTCTGACTTTGTGAAGTCTCGAACACTCATCAGACCTTTTAGATTATTATCTTTATCAACTAGTGGGAGTTTTTCAATTTTTTTACTTTTAAAAATTTCAGCTGCTTCATCTTTACTAGTTCCCTCTGGTGCAGTTACTAGTGGCATCTTTGTCATAATCTCTGAAACTTTACGTTCATGCATTTGCGCTTCAGTAATAAAACGGATATCACGGTTAGTTAGCATCCCAATGAGCTTACCGTCATCATCGACCACTGGGAAGCCTGAGGTGCGATATTTATTACAAAGCTGGTCAAATTCGATTATTTTAGATTCTGGCGAGATGGTTACTGGGTCGTGAATCATCCCAGATTCACTGCGCTTCACTTTATCAAGCTCTGCAGTCTGGTCTTCTATAGACATGTTGCGGTGTAAGATACCCATGCCGCCTTGACGAGCCATTGCAATTGCCATTCGTGATCCAGTAACAGTATCCATTGCCGAAGAAATCAAAGGTACGTTAAGACTAACGTGTTTAGTTAACCTGGTTTTAGTATCCGCTTCAGAAGGTATCACATCCGTATATCCTGGCAATAAAAGTACATCATCGTACGTTAACCCGGTGTACCCAAATGGATTAGGTGCATTAGATGCCATAGAAAAACCCTCCTACAATAAAATAACTACTCTTATTCTAGAGGGTTTTATTGTAGAAGGGTATTTTTAAAGATTATTCATCACCCTGAATTTCACCAGCTGCTGGTGCTACTGGCTTCTGATGATTTTCTTTCTCAGATAATTCGTGTTTCTTACGTTTTTCTGCCTTACGATCAGCTTTTTTCTGTGCCTTAATTTTTGCACGTTCCTCTGAGCTTGTGAACCAAACCATAACAGCAGCTGCAAGAATTAAGGTTGAACCAAATAGTGCTAACCAATACTGTCCTAAGTTAAGTGAAACTCGGAACCAACCTGTAAAATGACTAAGGTTAAGCAAGAAGTATCCTAGTGTTAATAGGGTAACCACTAAACGTAACACCTTATGTTTGTAGCTTCTTGAAATTAACCCCATAATAAATAAAATTAAGCTACTTGCTCCTGCACAAATTATTAAAATCAATGCCTTATTTTGCATATCAGTTACTGGCAACCCAGCTGCTGATGCCGAAGATGCTGGTTGAAGATATACCCAGGCAAAAGTGCCGATATTAATGATGATGCCAAGTATCCAAACTGGTATTGACCAAGCTTTCACAATTTCCCTTTCATTTTGACAATTACTCATCAAGTATAAGGCTAAGGGTTATTGGAGTTTATACTTAAAACTCTATAATGCCTAAAAAGCTACAAAAGATAATTAAAAAACTATGTATTATAATATACTATGCGTAACAAAGCTACAAAAAAACAAATTCCAGTTGTTAATATCCGCAAATTAACAGTGTCTTTACTTGTGCTTTGTCTAACAGTAATAAGCTTAACACTCGTTACTAACAGCTCTAAAAATTCAGCTTCAGCTAAGTCTAAACCAACTACTATTAAAACTCCTACGGCAAAGAAATCTACATATAATCCATATCAAAAACCTTTGGAAGATACAGTAAATAACTTTGGCAATAAACACTCTAAAAACACTGGACTTTACGTAGCTGATCTTAGTCATAACACAAAAGCAACTTTTAACGACTCCCGCCAATTTGTTAGTGCTAGTCTATATAAACTATTTGTTGGTTATTTAACACTTTCAGCGATTGATAACAACACAATTAAATATGAAGACACTGTACCTGATATGAATGAAACAGTTGATTTCTGTTTAGATGTAATGATTACGGTTTCTGATAATGACTGTGGTATGGCCTTAGGAAAATTATTAGGGTGGGAGAATATTGACAATCGTTTAAAGGCTGAAGGTTATACTAAAACAGTTTTAGATAACTACAATTCTGCGGGTGAAATTACCAGTGATAAACTTACCACTGCCAAAGACGTAGGAACTTTATTAGAAAATCTTTATTATGGGAAACTTTTAACAAAAGAATCTACTGATCACTTTATGTCTTTGTTAGAAAAGCAAACCCTTAACTATGCGTTACCTACTGGCTTAGATGAAGATATTTCTTTCGCTCACAAAACTGGACTACTAAGTAGCGTTTCACATGATGCTGGGTTTTTGAAATATAAGGACCAGACTTTAATAGCTGTAATGATGACTGATGGTTGGGAAAACGCTGATGCCGAATCTATTGATGAATTTAGTGAATTTGGTCGTGCTATGTCCCTTTACATGAAAACTCCACACTAGTTGCTTAATACTTCGCCTCTACCCAACTTCCTTTCTACCTATAGGCAGATTTACACACATCAATGTAGAACAAATTTTGTCCCATTATCAACAATTGTGTAGAACAAATTGCCTAAAGTAGAAGGAATATTTACTCTACAATGATAAATTTATTCTACTTTGTCTTAAAATAAGGTAAAAAGAAATGACCCTATCAGATAATGATAGAGTCATTTTTCTTTAAAGCTTAAGGACTAGTCCTCTTCTTCTACCTGTTCAGCAACCAATGTCTCAGTAGTCAAAACAAGTGAAGCAATTGAAGCAGCATTCTGTAGTGCTGAGCGAGTTACCTTTACTGGATCAATTACACCAGCTTTGATTAAGTTTTCATACTCGCCAGTTGCAGCATTGAAACCATGGCCTGGTTTTTCTTCCACGACTTTGTTTACTACCACTGCACCTTCATAACCAGCGTTTTGGGCAATCCAGAATAGTGGTTTTGCCAAAGCACGTTTAACCATTTTCACAGCAACGCCAGCATCACCTTCAAGTTCTAATTTGTCTAGGACAGTGCTGGCGTGAACAAGTGCTGCGCCACCACCAGCGACAATACCTTCTTCAAGAGCTGCACGAGTAGATGAAACCGCGTCTTCAATACGATGCTTACGTTCTTTTAGCTCTACTTCAGTAGCAGCACCAACTTTGATAACACCAACACCACCAGCAAGTTTTGCTAACCGTTCCTGTAGTTTATCGCGATCCCACTCTGACTCAGTAGTAGCTACTTCTGCACGTAGATTAGTTACGCGGTCTTTAACTGCTTGTGCCTCTCCAGCACCATCAACGATGGTGGTGTTGTCCTTAGTGATAGTCACACGGCGTGCACCACCAAGTACTGAAACATCAGCACTTTCAAGTGACATGCCTAAATCTGGACTAACAACAGTTGCACCAGTAAGCGTAGCAATGTCTTCAAGCATTGCTTTACGACGATCACCGAAAGCAGGTGCTTTAACAGCCGCTACATTTAAATTGCCACGAAGCTTGTTTACCACTAAAGTACTAAGTGCTTCACCTTCAACATCCTCAGCAATAATCAACAATGGCTTCTTTACATTCATTACTTTTTCAAGCAATGGCACCAAATCACCAATGTTAGAAATCTTGCCTTGGTTCAATAAAATAACTGGATCTTCCAATACTGTTTCTTGTCGGTCTTGATCAGTTACAAAGTATGCAGACAAGTAACCCTTATCAAACTGCATACCTTCAGTGACATCAAGGATTGTATCCGTAGAAGAACCTTCTTCAATAGTGATAACACCATCTTGACCTACTTTATCGAAAGCCTCAGCAAGTAGCTCACCAATTTCTGGGTTCTGTGCAGAGATGGCAGCTACATGAGCCACATCCTTACCACTTACTTCACGAGCATTCTTATGCAACTCTTCATTTACTGCTGCGACTGCAGTTTCGATACCTTGCTTTAAAAGACCCGGTGCCGCACCAGCAGCAACGTTTTGCAAGCCTTCTTTAACAAGAGCTTGCGCCAATACAGTTGCCGTAGTAGTACCATCACCGGCAATATCATTAGTCTTAGTAGCAACCTCTTTAGCTAGCTGTGCTCCCATATTTTCATATGGGTCTTCAAGCTCAATTTCCTGGGCAATAGTCACACCATCATTGGTAATAACTGGAGCACCCCATTGCTTTGCTAGGACTACGTTACGACCTTTAGGGCCTAGTGTTACTTTAACTGTATTAGCTAGTTGATCAATACCACGCTCAAGCGCAGCCCGAGCCTTATCATCATATTGAATCTGTTTTGCCATTAATGTTCCCTCCAGATTATTTTTCGATGATAGCTAGGATGTCATGAGTAGCAAGCACCAGGTATTCTTCACCACTGTGTTTAATTTCAGTACCTGCATACTTAGAGTAAATTACCACATCACCCTCGTGTAGTTCCATAGGAATGCGATCACCTTGGTTATTATAGCGACCCGGCCCAACTGCAATAATAGTACCTTCGGAAGGCTTTTCTTTTGCAGAATCTGGAATAACAAGACCAGATGCAGTAGTCTGCTCTGCGTCTAGTGGGCGTACAACAACACGATCTCCAAGTGGTTTAATTGAAATTGACATAGTTGTAACTCCTTATACTATTTTTGGAAATAAAAACTTATCTGTTTCAACTTTATAAAACCTTAAGAGTTAAAGCAACATTACTTAACTACCATAACAATACGTTTACCTTGTGCTCGAGTCACAATAAAAGTAGCCTTATTTGCACCTTTTGGCTTTAATAGCTTACGTAACTGCTCTGGAGTTTCTTTTATCCCACGTTTTTTGATGTTCAATACTCCAATATCATGGGTTTTTAGGTACTTCTTCAATACTTTAATTTTGTACGGTAGCACCTCGATAACATGATATTTTTGTACCCAAGGTGAAATGACTTCACTATCACTAGTCAAATATGCAATAGTCTTATCAAACTGCGCCAGGTCATGCTTAACAGCAAACTCATTCAGTAATCCTGCCCGCAACAAAGCTCCATCAACTTCATAAAGGTAATCTTTAATCTCAACTAATGGAATTTCTGGAACTTCATCAAAGTCAGCTGTAGTTCCAATTTCATACTGTTGATTATCTTTAATTAACAGTGCTGAACGCCGATTATTACTTTTAAGTTCGTTAAACCATAAACATAATTCAACGACAGCACCGTTATCCGAAAGCCACTGAGCCTCACAATTTTCTGGAATATACGCATGAGCTAATCCTGGACCTAGTTTAACTCCAGTTGAGTATCGCTTTGCTAGCTCAAAAACAAAGTCTAAATCTGGTGAAAACTGTTTAGGATTAAAGATCCGACTATTACCGTAACGCCTTGCTGGGTCAAGCCAAACTCCAGATTCCACAGGAATCTGATATTTAGTTGCATCACTGACAACTACTTTAGTATTCGGATAGTGAGCTAAGTTATATCGCGCATATTGAGCAGTTACTTCATCAATCTCAACTCCAGTTACTGCTAACCCCGATTTAGCAAAAGCAATACTATCAGCACCAATACCACAACCCAAATCTACGACCTTTTTATTATCTGCTGTAATAAAACGTTTGGCATGAATAACTGCTAACTCAGCACGTGAAGCTTGTTCTAAAGCAGTTTGGGTATACAAAAACTTATCAGCATCCGAACCAAACTTAGTAAATGCTGCACTACGAAGACGTGCCTGAGTTAATATCTCTACAACAGTATTTGGGGTGAAACCTTGTTTTCGCAATTCAGTATTCCACTTAACACTCAAGTTTGCATCATACTCAGGCAAAGCTACTAATGCAGCTAAAGCCTTATCATCTAACGCAATTATGGAGTACACCTTGCCTTTTGATCAATGCCTTCGATTGGAACAGGCAAGACACCAGTAGCTTTTTGTTTACCAGTTAAGTAACTGAATAATGCTTTGAATGCGCCTGAATTGTGTCCGTAGATTAATACTTTAGTATCAGCCTTATCTGTAGTACCTAAATTCCATGGCGTATCAGTAGCAACCACAATATCACCAGAAACTGCACCAGAGCCAGAATCAATAGCAAGAACGGGACCTGCACCTGAACCAACAGTTACTCCTGCTGCTTGAGCAGCAGCTACTGCAGCAGCGTTATCTTCTTCAGATCCACCAATAATCTGTACTTGACCATTTAATAAATTAGCCTGGCATTTACCGGAAACAACTGTTAAACCCGCAGCTGAAACTTTATCTGCAACTGCTGCCTGACTACCAACAGCAGCAAGATTAGGTGCCTTTTGACGTTCTTGTTGCCAAAGCATCATTGTCACAACTTTGGTAACAGCATCATTAAGACGGGATACTGGGATTTGTCCCTTTTGTACACCACTGACAATAGCTTGGTAGGCTTGGTTTGCATCTGGTGGCATCAATAAAATGTCTGCACCAGCATTAAGAGCTTTTACTGCTGAAACCGCTGAATCAGCTTGATCAGTAACACCTTCCATACTCAACGAATCCGTAGTAATAACGCCTTTAAAACCTAATTTCTTTAAGGCATCATAAGCTGGTTTTGATAATGAAGAAGGCACACCTGCTTCTAACGCTGGCACATTAATATGCCCCATCATCACCATTGGGGTACCCGCATCAATAGCAGCTTTGAAAGGAATCCAATCACGTTTCTGTAAGTCTGCAATTGATGCATTCTGTATAGGTAAACTTAAATGTGAGTCTGAAGTTACCGAGCCGTGCCCAGGGAAGTGTTTCGCAGAAGGTATCACTCCACCCTCTATCATTCCTTGCACCGCAGCTGGAGCTAATTTAGCACCCAATGCTGGGTTTGAAGTCATAGAGCGGACATTAATAGCAGGATCCGCAGCTCCTACTGTCAAATCGGTATCTGGCGCATAATCGATGTTAAAACCAAGAGCAGCAACTTCAGTTGCAATGCCTTTATTTGCTTCCTTAGTTACCGCAGGACTTCCTGAAGCACCATAGGCCATTGCATTTGGCCATAATGTCGCAGGCGCTGTCAAACGTGCAACGGCACCGCCTTCTTGGTCAGTACCCACCATGGCACCATAACTTCGTCCATCAGCTTTTGCTGCATCATTAAATCCTTTAACAACTGCAGCCGTACCTGCTGGATCCATATTACCATTGGCATCGGTGACAATATTGTCACCCATCATAATCGCACCACCCATGTGGATACTTTTTATTTGTTGCGTAATCTGTGTAGCGTCTTGATCAGAATACTGCCCCACAATAACTTGACCAGCTTTTTTCTGCAAACTCATTTTTGCCACTATTGCTTTAGCTTGTTGCTGGTTTTTTACACTAGGCCCCCATGATAGTTTTGCTGGTTGCGAAGGAGAAGTACTTGGGTTAGGATTATCTCTCGTCCACCCTGGAGCGCCACCGCAAGCAGTTAAAGCCATTAAACTTACAGCTACTGTTATGATTTTTGTAGATTTACGCACCTAGTTATTATACATGCAGAATTCTAATTATAATTGTTAATTAGTTAATCTTGTTGTTAATTATGTCACATAAATTTCAGTTACTGGCAATGAAGAATCTGGACCAAAATCCAAACTTGATGGTTTAGCCCCTGTCATGGCTAATTGAGCACCTAATGCCGCCACCATGGCACCATTATCTGTACATAACTCAAAAGGTGGAATTCTTAAAGTAATCCCGTTTTCCGCACAACGTTCTTGTAATAGTATCCGCACTCTTGAGTTTGCAGCTACCCCACCACCTAATAGTAAGTTCTCAATACCATTTTCTTTGCAAGCCAAAATTGTCTTAAAAGAGATTACATCAGCGACAGCCTCTTGGAATGATGCGCAAACATCAGCAATTGGAATTTCCTCATTATCTAATTCACGTTGCTCGACCCAGCGAGCCACTGCTGTTTTGAGCCCAGAGAAAGAGAAATTATAACGATTGCGTTCTAAATCTTTACCAGCAGTCAAACCACGTGGGAAACGAATTGCTTTTGGATTTCCTAATTTTGCATACTTATCAATTGCTGGTCCTCCCGGATAATTAAGCCCAACAGACCTAGCAACCTTATCAAAAGCCTCACCAGCTGCATCATCAATCGTAGCTCCAAGCAGTGAAATATCATTAGTTAATGATTTAATCTTCAAAATTTCAGTATGCCCACCAGAGACTAAAACTGCGCCTAGTTTTTCAGGAAGTTCCTCACCGTTAAGGACTCCCACACCGACATGAGCGGCCAAGTGATTGATTCCGTAGAGGGGTTTTTGGGTAGCAATGGCCAAACCTTTGGCAGCAGCCACTCCTACCATCAAAGCACTTGCTAAACCTGGACCTGCAGTAACTGCAATAGCATCAATGTCATCAAGTTCTAGATTGGTATCTTTTAAGGCCTGTTTGATAGTTGGCTGGATAGCTTGTAAATGTGCACGAGTGGCAATTTCTGGAATTACACCACCAAATTTAACGTGTTGCTCCATCGATGATGACACCACATTAGCAAGTAGTTTAGTGCCTTTCACTATACCTACGCCAGTCTCGTCACAAGAAGTTTCAATACCTAATACTACTGGGTCACTAACCACGCATCATCACCATCGCATTTTTTTGATCTGGATAATATCTTTTCCGAACATCAATTATGTTAAATCCAAACTGTTGATACAACTTTATCGCAGCCTGGTTGTCTTCGCGCACTTCCAAAAGAGTTCTAGTCTCAGTTTGAGCTAATAATTTTGTAAGCAATGCTTTTGCAATTCCCTGCTTTCGATATTTTGGCAAGACACTCAAGGTCATAATATCGCTAAAATCTGGCCCCATAGCGATACCAGCATAACCTACAATTTCGTTGGTTTCAGCAATATAGTATTTAGTATATTTTTGCTTAAACTCAGCTTCAAAAAGTTCCTGACTCCAAGCATCTTCTGGAAAAATTTGTTGCTCTAAATTATATAAAGCCTTTAAATCTCTGGCTTCACACTTACGAATTTGATATTCCATTAAGGCTTTTTACCTCTACCGCCTAATACCTTTTTCTTTAAATTAGGTACTTTCGCATCAGGTTCACGCAAATAATATGGGTTTATATCTGATAAGTCTTTACCATTTTTAATCAGTTCTAAAGCTTGCAAACCTAGTGTTCCTGCGTTGGCATAAAGAGGTTTATTTTCAAAACCAACAGTAGGCAAATCCGGCAAAGTATCACGTTTAGCAACTTGTGGCCCAACAACTAATTCACTGTTATTAAAATGTGACCAATAAACTTCTTTTCGCCTAGCATCACTTAATACAATAAATTCTCCTTCAGCGTTAAAACCATAGTGACTCATTAATCCATAAAGCGGAATATCCCAGGCAAAAGCCATTGCTTGTCCCATTGCAATTCCTACCCGAAGTCCAGTAAAAGGACCTGGACCTGTGCCGACCAATACGGCATCAGGTTTATTTACTCTGGCCTCTTTCAATGCTTCACTAGCTACATTAGCAATCTCTTCTGCATGATGTTTCATGCTCACTACTTGGGCCAGAGATAGTACTTTATCGCCTTCCACAACCGCAGCTTGGCAGATACTTGAGGTATCTAAAACTAATAGCTTCATACTGTTAATGTAAAACCTTCCCAACGTGGGCCATGCGTTTCAATAGCAATGGTACGACTTTCATCACGTTCACCCATTCCACGATTGATCATAATACGCAGATAAGAGTCATTAAATTCTTCGACAAAGCCATCTCCCCATTCAGCTACTAATACTGAATCTTCTAAATCACTTTCTATATCTAAATCATATAATTCATCAGCAGAATTCAATCGGTATGCATCTATGTGCACTAAATTTGGCCCTGAGATTAAACTAGGATGATTTCGTGCAATAACGAAAGTAGGCGAAATAATACCTTCACGCACCTGCATTCCTTTGGCTAGACCTTGGGTAAAAGCGGTCTTTCCAGCCCCTAAATCACCACTAAGAATAAGCACATCACCAGCACGCAATTCTTTACCTAATTTAGCTGCCAGTTCTTGCGTCTGTACAACAGAAGCACAATTAAATTGCATGGCCGTCCTTCATTAAGATTCGGGGCACACGCGCACCGATACGAGTAACAATCTCATAATTAATCGTGCCAGCTGCTTGAGCCCAATCATCGGCAGTTGGTTCCATATCACCAAAAATTATCACTTCGTTAAGGCTTTGGTCATTTGAAATAACTTCATAGTTAGCACTATCAGCATCTTCAAAGTCAATTACTACTTGATCCATTGCTACATTACCAATTACTTGATAAGTTTTACCTCGGTACTTAACTGGACCTAACTTACTAGTTCGTGGAATCCCATCTGCATATCCCACTGGTACCAACCCTAGGGTACTTGGAGATTTTGTCTGATAGTTAAGACCATAAGAAACTCCTTGTCCAGCTTTGACTTTCTTTACTTTAGATATATATGTTTTGAAAGTCATAGCTGGCTGCAATGGTAAGTCTGTAACAAGGGGTTTTAAACCATAAGTGCCAATACCCACTCGAACCATATCAAAATAAGTATCTGGTCGAGTTATTGCAGCAGCAGTATTAGCTATATGTTTAACTGCAAAATCTAAACCAATGCTTTTTGCTAGCTTAAGGGCTTCTTTAAATTCATTGAGCTGTTCCGTAGTCTCTGGGCGTTCTGGCTCATCAGCTACCGCAAAGTGTGAAAAGATTCCTTTAACTTTGATTACACCTTGTTCTTGTAGTTTCAAAGCTTTAGTAAAAATACCTAGTTGCTCAGCTTTAGTAATACCATTGCGCCCCAAACCAGTATCCAACTTAATATGTACCACCGGTGCTTGACGTAACTTTGCACATTTGGCTAAATCTAAATAACTGCTAATTCCAATTTCAATATCTAGTTCTGCTGCCTGAGAAAAATCAGAGGTAGGCGTGTGTAACCAAGCCAATATTGGGAGTTTAACACCAGTTTTCCGCAAAGCAATTGCTTCATCAATATGTGCAACTCCAACATAATCGGCCCCACCAATCTCTGCTGCCGCAACAATTTCAGCTATATCATAAGCAGAACCCGCATGCCCATAAGCATTAGCTTTAACCACTGCCATAACACTAGTTTTAGTGTGTTTTTTAAAAGTAGAAATATTATGACTAATGGCATCCAAATTTATATATGCGGCACGGTCCATTAATTATCCTTAGGGTTTGGCTAATAAAATATTTGCTGCCTTTTGAATTTCTTCAAAAGTGGCATCCTCATCGTCTTCTTTATTAGAGCTATATACTCCCATAATGATACCAACTAACACCAACTGGACACGAGTTTTAATAGCCAAATTAGACTTTTCTAATTCCCATTCTTTAGTGACAATATCAGTTAAGATTTTCCCAATGGTTTCAATATCTTCATCAATTGTATTAGCTTTAATTAAATCACGGACTACTCGATGGTTACGTCTAATAAATGCCATGACTTCCGCCCCAGTTTCTCTAGAGAAATCACAATAAACTTTAACTAGTTCCGTGCTACTAATGCCTTGAGTGTTTTGAACCCAATTAATAAATTCTTTATGATTTAGCAAATAATTCTCTAAATAAGTAGCAACAATATCTTCTTTACTATTAAAGTGATAGTAAAGTGCTGGTTTAGTAACACCTGCTGCTTCTGCTATTTCACGCATGGATACTTTATCGTACCCTTCTTCTGTAAACATTGCGATTGCATTGTTCAATATGCGCTCTTTACTCATAGCAACATTCTAACAAAAAAATGTTGGACTTTTAACTGAACGGTCGGTAAAGTAGTCATTGAATGTTAATTTTTTAATTTCAGATTTATATCTATTTTTTTATTTAGGAGGACTTGAGTGTCTACTCAGCAAAAAACGACTGTTGAAACTGCTCATAATGAGTTCACTCATCAGCAGCGTTTGGTAATTATTAGTGGTTTGATGATTGCCATGCTGCTAGCAGCATTGGATAACACAATTGTCGGCCCCGCTTTGCCTACTATCGTGGGTGATTTAGGTGGCTTGCAGCACCTTACTTGGGTAACTACAGCTTATATACTAGCTACTACAGTTTCCACTCCATTATTCGGTAAAATGGGCGATCTTTACAACCGTAAGATAATATTCCTTATCTCAATTGTAGTTTTCATAATTGGCTCATTTGCGTGTGGCCTAGCTACAGATATGACTGAGCTAATTGCAGCTCGCGCTTTCCAAGGTATTGGTGCTGGTGGTTTGATGGTAAACATCATTTCAACTATGGCAGCAGTTATTCCACCTCTTGAACGTAGCCGATATACAGGTTACCTAATGGCAGTGCAGCCAGTGGCAATGGTCGGTGGTCCGCTAATCGGCGGCTACATCACAGACAATATGAGCTGGCATTGGATTTTCTTTATTAATCTACCACTAGGTCTTTTTGCACTTGCAGTAATCGCAAAGACTTTGAAATTACCTACTCCAGATATTGGTGATTCTAAAGTCGACTGGATTGGCGCAGTATTCATGTCACTTTGGATTACAGCTGTCGTACTAATCACAAGCTGGGGTGGAGTTACTTATGACTGGAACTCATCACAGATTATTGGTCTTGGTATCTTAGCTGCGGTAGCCTTCATAATATTCGTATGGTGGGAGCTACGCGTTGATGAACCAATCATGCCACTTAATGTATTTAAAAACATGAACTTCACAATGGCTGCCATCTTACGTTTCGTAGTTGGTTTCGGCCTCTTCGGAAGCATCATGTTCCTACCTCAATTCCAGCAATATGTACAAGGACAAAGTGCAACTAACTCTGGTCTTTTGATGTTGCCATTGATGTTATCAATGATGCCAGTAACTATTATTTCTGGTGCTGTCGTATCCCGTACCGGAAAGTACAAAATTTTCCCTATAGCTGGTACTATCATCATGGCATTAGGAATGTACTTACTTGGCACTATGGATGTTAATACTTCTAAAACCACAACATCGCTATACATGGTAGTGCTTGGTATTGGTATGGGCTGTTTAATGCAGATTACTATGACAATTGCACAGAACTCTGTAAAGGTAAAAAACCTTGGTGCTGCAACTGGTGCGGCAACTTTCATGCAGAGTATGGGTGGTTCACTAGGCATGAGTATCCTGGGCTCCTTATATAACCACCATATGAGTGATTATATTTCAGATAATGCCGGACCAATGGCAGCACATATGAACCTTTCTGGTGGGGCAAATCTATCACCAAAGGCTGTAGCTGCATTGCCACCACAAGCAGTAGATATTTTCCAGCACGCTATTGTACATGGTCTGCATGGCGTATTCTTCTACTCAGCAATTGGTGTAGGACTTTCAGTAATATTCGCACTATTCATAAAGCAAGTACCACTTCGTACTGGCACTACAGATGAGCCTGAAGTTAAACCAGAAGTAGCTGCTACTACTGACGCTGATGGCAGAAAGAATATACTAACTCCTGACGAGAAGTATGAAGCAGAGGCTGCCGCTCTTGTAGCTGCAAGAAGCATGGAAATTCCAGTTCATTTTGGTCGCCATGAAGATGAAACTGATGAAGAATACATTGCTCGGTATCATAAATCTCGTAAAAGCGAAGCTACTACTGCTGCAATTGATACTAATGCAATTAAAACTAAACTTGCAGAAGAAGCTGCTGTTGACCTTGACGATAATACGTCTCAAACAACAGCTAATTTAGATTCTGATCAAGATGACGACAAAGAAACTAAGCATACCGAAAATACTGAAAATGAATCGGAGATAGCTGAAGCAAAAACTATGCAGTTCGATGTAATTAATTCTGATACAGAAGCTAAATCAACAGGGCAAGACTCTGTTGCAAGTATTTCAACTGATACAGATACCAATGAAAAAGAACCTTATGAAACCGTTAACACTACCTTTGATGAAGATGCAGATTACTCAGTAGCTCACGATTCTGATGATAAAGATTCAGAAAACTTAGACGCAGAAGCTAATGAATACGAAACTGAGGATAGCAAAATCAATACTGGTAACGATAAAACAGCTGATTCAGCAGCTACTATTCGTGATGACTATGAGGCAGAAAAAACTTCTAAGTCTAAGTTTGGTTTCAGTAAACTTACAGCAACAGTTAGTGAAAAACTACCTACCTTTGACCAAGTTAAGTCAACAGCAAATGATAAGCTACCAAGCTTTGATCAAGTTAAAGGCGGAGCTCAAACTGTAGCCAGTGGTGCACAAACCGGATTCGGTAAACTAAAGGCTCTAGTTGAAAAAGCAATAGAAAA
>JASGEI010000007.1:0-22217 GCA_047606545.1 Micrococcaceae bacterium
AGAACAAATAGGGCCAAAAGAAATCGACAAATCATACCAAACAATCAGATACAAAGGAGGTGCAATCTGGGTCAACACAACCGAGTAACACACTCGAACCAACAACACATTATGGCCTATAAGTCCATATTTCAATTTCTTTTACTAGTTAGCCAAAATTATACCTGGGTAATTCTAATAAACATTTGGCGCAATTTTTATTTTTCTCCAAAGCGTGCCATAAACGTGTGAATTTTTTCTTATAATTGTTTTTAGTAAAAGTTTACCCCTAGAAACCTTGGTTTCTAGGGGTAATGTGGTTGCGGGACTAGGATTTGAACCTAGGACCTCTGGGTTATGAGCCCAGCGAGCTACCGAGCTGCTCCACCCCGCGTCGCTATATAGTAGTCTATAACAATATTAGGGAGTTTGTAAAGTTCATTTGGAATTTTAAATGTTTCTTACATTTAGTAATTAAGTAACTAATAGCTGAGTAACTTATATTAGGAATGACTAGTAATGCTTAGTTCACTAGTCATTCCTAATATATTTCTACTTTATTTCGAAAGCTCTTCTTGGGCCTTAGTTGCCTGTTCTAAGCTCGCCTGTAACTTCTTTTGCGCTTCACCGTAACCAGCGAAATCACCAGCTTTAAGTTTGTTCTGACCATCTTTCATTGCCTGCGCAGCAGATGAGAGTGCATTGTTAAGCTGTTCTTCAGCGCTTTGTGGCTTATTTTCTGCAGTTTTACCGCTACTAGAACTTGCATCGGCATCTCCAGCTTGGGCGCCTGAGCTACCACTAAACAATTGATCAAGAGCTTCATTAAGAGTCGGTGCAAAACCAATCTTATCCCCGAATGCCACTAACACACGCTGCAACAATGGGTATGAGGTCTCACCAGACGAACGCACATAAACTGGTTGCACATAAAGCAAACCGCCAGCAACTGGCAAAGTTAACAAGTTGCCATTTTGCACTTGAGACGAACCCTGACGTAACAAGTTTAATGCTTGTGAAACCGTAGGATCAGCATTGAAATTATTTTGGGCTTGCCCTGGACCAGGAACCACAGTGTCTCTCGGTAACTCTAGTAAGCGCAAAGTACCATAATCAGTTCCCTTCTTACCAGCTTCACTACCAGCATTAGAATCTGCTGCTAAGAAACCAGTAAGCACGTTACGTGAATTCTCAGAGCTTTGAAGTGGGATAAACGAAGATGTCAATGAAAATGACGGACTCTTTTGCCCCGGCATCTCTAATGTTAAGTAATATGGAGGTTGAGTTACCTCAGCAGTTTTCTGATCATCATCTTTCCCTGCGTTGCCACTAGGGTCATTCGGAATTTGCCATGCATCTTCTTTAGAATAAAGCTCATCAGCAGTCTTTACGTGATATGTAGAAAGCAAAGTACGTTGCACTTTAAACAAGTCTTCTGGGTAACGCACATGTGAAACTAATTGTGCTGACATATCGCTAGTTGGCTTAATTACTCCAGGGAATGCTTTTTCCCAGCTCTTCAAAATTGGGTCATTTTCGTCCCAAGTATAAAGCTGTACGGAACCATCATAAGCATCAACTGTAGCTTTAACTGAGTTACGAATATAGTTCACACGTTCTTTAGGTAGAGCTTCAGTGCCTCCGTTTTGTGTTTGACTATCAGTAGTAGCTGAATCTAACTCTTGTGAAGTCGAATAAGGGTAGCCGTTACTTGTAGTGTACGCATCTACAATCCATTTAACACGACCATCAACCACAGCTGGGTATGGGTCACCATCAACAGTTAAAAATGGTGCTACTTTTTCAATACGTTGCTTTGGATCACGATCGTAAAGAATTTGTGACTCTTTATTTACCGCATCTGAAAGTAAAATCTGCTCTGAACCAAAACGTAAAGAAAAAGCAATCTTGCGGAAAATGTTACTAATCTTTGGGCCACCGTTACCTTTGAACGTAGTATTTGCCTCGCCTTTCCCAGCATTATCTTGTGGGTAATCGAGTTCTTTTGGCGCACTTCCTGCAGGTGCACCAACGATTGAATAATCAGGAGACTTTTGCCCAAAGTAAATACGTGCCTCATACTTACCAAGTACTCCCTGAGATGGAATACCGTGCTCCATAAACACAGGTTTACCATCATCAGCACGCTTATTACCATAAGCAGCGACAATGCCATACCCATGCGTATATACAATGTGCTGGTTATACCAGTTATTTTGACCACCTTGAGCTGCATCAATATTAAGCTCACGAGTAGCAATTACCGTATCTTGGTTCTTACCACCGATGTTATAGCGATCAACATCCAAAGTCGACTCAAATGAGTAGTACTGACGATACTGCTCCAATTGTGCAAATGAAGCAGAAACTAAGGAAGGATCAAGCAAACGAATACTTGCGGTAGTTTCCGCATCATTACGCAAAGCACCTGCACGAGTATTAGTGCTTGCGTTATAGCTAGAAGACTTAACTTTATCAATGCTGTAGGCATCCTTAGTAGCTTCAATATTACGTTGCATGTATGGACGTTCTAAAGTCAATTCACTTGGTTGCACATAAAAACGCTGCATCACAAAAGGATAAACGCTAGAAATAACTAAAGATGTGATTATTAACATTGCGGTACCAATTATTGGAATTCTCCAGTTATTAGTAACCGCAGCGTATGCAAAAAAAGCTGCTACAATAATCGCCGAAAAAGTTAAGATAGCTTGTGCTGGAATTAACGCATTAACATCAGAATAAAGTGCACCTGGCGCTTTACCACCTTGTTTATTTAAGGTAAAGTACCTACTCAACCAGAAGTTAGCTGCAACCAAGAGCATAATAATTGCACCTAATACGCCAAATTGTAATTTAGCAGGTTTAGATACAACTAACTTAGACTTCTCATAGCGGAATCCCCCATACACATAATGGACCAGACCTGCCATCATCGTGGCAATGATAGTCATAAATAGTAGGAAACCTACTAAGAAACTTATCCAAGGAAGAGTATTGGTATAGAAACTAATATCATGATTAAACTGCGGATCTTTCTTCCCAAATGGTACACGATTCCACCAGAGCAAGAATGTCTGCCATTGCCCTGACCAGATTAAACCACCAAAAATACCTAAACCTATCGGAATACCAAATAAGAAAATCCTTTTACCGGCTTCAAGAGCTTCTTGGTAAGGTTTTAAATTTTGCGAAGCAGTAGAGTCTAGCGGCAGGACTGGACGGTTTTTAAAAGCCAACCAACCAGATGTAAAAATAATAGCAGCAGCAATAATAGTGCCAACCACTCCCATTCCTATTTTCATTCCATTTTCACGCCAAAAAACACTAGCGTATCCAAGCTGGTTATACCACAAAATATCTGTGTAAACTCGGCTAAAGAAAACGAAAGCTAACAATAGCACTACCACGATGGCAACCACTAATGTGATTAAGCTAGGCTTCCTTAAGTCCTTTTCCATTATTGCTCCTTGTTAGCTTTTTCAGCATCTGATGCTGTACAAACTGGTAATTTAGAAGTGTCGTTATTATAGGCATAAGTTTTCACTGCATTCTTTGCTTCAGCAAGAGTGGCAACTTTCACTACCTTTAAACCTTCTGGAATATGGCCAACTACTTCATTACAATTACCACTTGGAGCTAAGAATAGACCTGCGCCATTACGTTTTGCAGTAATCATTTTTTGTCGGATGCCTCCTATTGGCGCTACATCTCCATCTTGCGTGACAACACCGGTACCCATTATGTATTTGCCGTTTGTAAGGTTATCATTTCCTATTTTATCAATAATGCCAAGTGCAAACATCATACCCGCACTAGGACCACCCACATTATCAATTTGGATTTTAGCCTTAAAAGGGAACACGAACTGCACAGTAGCTAAAATCCCAATTACTGGATCTTCACCTTCTACTCGAGTTGGCACAATACGTTCGGTAACCTCATGCCCTGCACGCACTACAGTAACCACAGCAGCTTTTCCAGCTGGCATTTTAGCTAATTCCCCACGAAATTGTTTAATTGAAGTAACTGGGATGCCGTTAACCTTCAATAATCTATCACCTTTTTGGATTTTTCCTACAGAAGGAGATTTTGTAGGAATATCACTAACTGTAATATTTTGTTGGTATGGAATCCCTAAATTACCTAAAGCAGCTGCAAAAGCCATATCTTGTGAGGAAGCCATGTCTGCTTGCGCTTCTTTTTCCGCATCATCAGAGCTATAACTTGTAGGATAGAAGCTGATAGTGGGGTTAACTGTCCAATTTGGGTTAAGCCATGCTGCAACTACGTCAACTGCGTTTACATAACTTCCTGGACCACCACGAACTCGCACTGTTACCATATCTAAATGACCATTAGTAGCTTGAGTTTTATGCCCATCAATCGTAATTAATTGGTGTCCTTCTACCTTACCAAGAGTGTTATATGAAGGACCAGGATACTCAATAACATAAGGTAAAGGCATTAAACTGAGTACGAGTGCAGAACCTATAGCAATTGCTGCAGATTTTTTAATAGCCATATAAAAAAAGATTACCGTATCTTTTAGCAAACTTGCAGTACTTTCCCAGCTTTTAATACGATAATGAAAAGTAAGCGTATGTCTATAAGGAGCTAACTTACATGAGTAAAGACGAAAACAATAATAACAACAACGAGGAAAATTCTAACAACGATCCGTTTTCGCAAATATTCGAGCAGCTTTTCGGAGCTGGTAATAACATGGGCAATACTAACGACAATAATAATGAAAGCCCTCAAGGGCAAGGCTTCCCAATGGGCTTTAACTTGCCTGGAATGGAACAATTCAACCTTAACGATATCCAAAAAATGCTCGGTAATTTCAATATTGAAGATATTCAAAAAATGGCAACTAACATGCCCATGGACCCACAAGCATTACAGCAGATGTTCCAGCAATTTTCAGGTCTTTTCGGTGGCATGATGCCAGGCTTTGACATGAATGAAAATAATAACTCATCAACAGCTCAAGTTGATCCAGTTAACTGGGAACTTGCAAAAAGAGCAGCTCTACAAAATACCAACAACAGTTCCACAGAAATTAGTGACTCCGAACGTAAAAATGTCGATGAAGCTCTTAAACTTGCTGACTACTGGTTAAACGACGCAACCAACTTTGCTTCAAATAACCGTATCGGACAAGCTTGGACTGGTAAAGACTGGGTAGAAAATAGCTTTAATGTATGGAAAGAAATGAGCAAGCCTGTGGCAATCAATATGTCTAAGGCTCTTACGCAAAGTATTGAAGAACAACTCCCAGAAGAGTTGCGTGGCATGCTAGCTGGAAGCTCTGGCATGATTAATAATCTTGGTGGTTCACTATTCGGTACCCAATTTGGTCAAGCAGTTGGTAAACTATCACAAAATGTATTTAGCTCTACTGACCTTGGCATTCCAATGGCAAAAGATAGCTTGGCACTTGTGCCAGCTAATATTGTGGAATTTTCTGATGGCTTAGACATCCCTAAAGAAGATATCCGCTTATTCTTAGCCGTACGTGAAGCAGCACATGCTCGCCTATTCCACCACGCTCCTTGGTTACGCGACACGGTACTAAATGACATTGCAAACTATGCTAAAGGTCTTCGTATTGATACTGCAGGTATAGAAGAACTTGTAGCAGACATTGATCCAATGAATCCTCAAGAAATCAATGCTGCGCTAAATGCTGGAAACTTCTTAGCGCCGTTAACCTCAGAACAAGAAGCTGCACTAGATCGCATCGAGACTACTCTAGCACTCATTGAAGGCTGGGTAGACAATGTAACCAAAGAAGCTACCAAACAATTAAGCTCAGCTTCACAAATTCAAGAAAATATTCGTCGCCGTCGTGCTGCTGGTGGTCCAGCTGAAAAGGCAATGAGCTCTTTAATTGGACTTGAACTACGCCCACGACGTATGCGAGATGCAGCAAAGCTATGGAAAACTATTGAAAAATCTCGTGGCATCGAAGGTCGTGATGCATTATGGTCACACCCTGATTTACTACCAAACGCAGAAGATCTTGACCACCCAGAAAGCTACGAAGATCGGGATAAATACCGTAAAGATAGCATGCACGATATCGACGAAGCATTAGATAAACTCTTCGCTGGTGACTTTGACGAACCTAAAGCTGATAAAGATTCGGCTAAAAAGGACGATTATAAGAAAAACTCAAAAAACGACAAAGACGATAACGAAGATAACGAATAAATTTTCTCTTCCTCCACAGGGTACCCGTAGTGTGGATATCCTAAGTTAAATGAGCATGACGTATGTCATGCTCATTACTTGTATACAGAACTTTTAATGATTTTCTGCCCAAGTATGGCCAGCCAAAAACCCTTCAGCTTTCTCATTTTTTGGATAACGATTTAGCATTTCATAAAACTTCGCATTATGTCCTGGAATCTTTAAATGTACCAACTCATGTAAAACCACATGATCCACTACCCAATTAGGAAAATCTTGTAGCTTGCTACTGACCCTAATACTACCCGTTGTTATAGTACAAGAGCCCCAACGTGTATTTTGATTCGTAACCCAGCGAATACTTTTAGGTGCTGGGACTTCTGGCAAATATTTTTCTCGTAATTTTAAAGCCCGGTCAAGTAATTCATCATCAGAAATAACAGTCCGTTTCTTAATAAACCTAGCTTGAAATTCTTTAGTCCATTTAGCTATCTCAGCTTCGGTACTGTTCGCTGGCACACGTAGTTCAAAAACTCCTGCAACCATTTTGGCGCTAACTGTCTTTTTTCGACGTTTAGACCGAATTACCCTTATTTCACCCATACCTACTATTCAAACACGAAAAGAGGAAATATGTATTTACAAATTAATCCTGGTCTCTGCATCGTCTGGACAGACAAGGACACTATGCAAATTGGCGTAAATATTCCAAACCCCATACAAGTTGATTGCCGAAAGCCTGGAATAGCCGAACTAGTAGATAAATTAAGATACGGTGCTAATGAAAAAGATATCAGAGATATCCAAGATAAATACCAAATTGATGAGCTCATCATTACCGCTTTAAAAAATCATTTAGGTAATGTCCTAATCGAATCTGAGAAGAAACCCATACCGCCTGAACAGCTGGATAATCCCAATAGGCTCTGGGGCGTAGTTAATAATAATGACATACCTTCTTTATTACGTGAACGCTCTTGGTTAACTCTACATATAACAAATCTAGCCACTGCAGGAGCTAACGCTACTATAGCTTTGGCTAATGCAGGAATCAAAAACTTCATACTGTACGACCCTACCCAGATAAGACAGCAACACCTAACCAGCGGGATTTTCCAGAAAGAACATCGAGGCATGCGTCATGATATTGCACTAGCAAAAATACTTGAAGAAAAATTTTCAGATATCGAATGCGAAATATTAGGTAACAGCCATGAACCATTCCAAGCAGACTTTTCACTATGTTTTGCTAAGTATACATATCCTGAATACTATGCAACACACATCATGCGCTTAAATATTCCACACCTTTTTATTTTGCAACAAGAACATAGTGCCACACTTGGTCCATTAGTAATACCTTATGCAAGTGCCTGCGCATCTTGTTTCAAGAAAAAACAAATAACTTTACAGGAAAGTTGGCACGATATCGTAAATCAACTACAACAAAAATCTTCCAATCTTTCTAGACTACATAATATAAACGAGATGGAAGAGCATAGCACAGCTCTATCAACTGCAGGTCTTGCAGTAATTCACACCTTACTATTTTTAGACAAACAGTCAACACCAGCTACTATAAACGGCATTCTGTATATTGATTTTGCTGAAGGTACAGTCACCGAAAAGACTTTAACACAAAATTCAAACTGCTATTGCACCCAAAGACCTTATATCTGCTAAAACTATTTTCGGCAATTTTTCTTATTTTTGTACATAATTTTGACGGTTAATCAGAAAAATTATAGGAAATGAAAGCGCTAACGTAAAAGTTCTTTCTGTTTAGCGATAGATTATTCTAATTAGTAAAGCTTGTGATTAATTCCATAAGCTCATTCTTATAACGCAGAGCGTCCCGAGAAATATTAGAAACAGCTATTAACTCAGCCTGATTTTTAGGCGGTGCCTCAGCTATTTCATGCATTACTCTAGAAGGCATAATTCTGGTTGGAGTTACTTTATCTAAAGTAACCTTTTCCATGCGCCACTTGGCCAAAGCTTTATATAGTTCTTCATTAAAATTTTCAGCTGGGTGTTTGCTACATCTACCACTGTTAATTTCTGATGGCAAAATAAGTTTCCGATTGCAGACTTTACAAGTAAATTCCTCGAAGCCTACAGTTATTTCCACTTCTTCAGCAACTGTAGGTGCTACTTTCTGCGCCTCAATGCCTACTAAGAATCTACTCTTACCTGAATTTTGATCTTTACGTTTTACTTGAGCCCAAGATATTTCTAGTTCCTGTTCCGCACGAGTAACAGCAACATAGAATAATCTACGCTCTTCCTCAATTTCTTCAAGAGTAGTTACATAGTTAATTGGCACTAAACCTTCACGGACTCCTACTAAATAAACTACTGACCATTCCAAACCTTTAGCCGCGTGAAAAGATGCCAAAGTAACGCTGTCAATATCAGGTGGTAATTGCGAACGAGTACGCATCGCAATTTCTACGGTAAAATCAGCAAAAGTAGCGTCTGGATGCGCATTCTCCCAAGTCCTAGCAAAAGTTAATAAAGCATTTAAATTTTCCCATCGAGCTCTTGCTGCTCGCGAAGTCGGTGGATTTACTGCTTCAAAATCTAATAGTTCAAAAAGTTCTGCAACTGTAGTAGAAACAGCACCTTTATGCACACCATTTTTGTGTTTTTGCAATAAATTAATTGCTTGAATTACTTCTTTACGTCGGAAAAATTTTTCTTGACCACTTACCTGATAAGAAATATTTTCATCAGCTAATGCTTCTTCAAATTGTGAAGATTGATAATTAGTGCGATATAAAATTGCGAAGTCTGAAGGTTTTCTACCATCAATAATTTGCTTTTTAATTTTTGCTACTACTGCTTGAGCTTCTTCAGCTTCATTAGCATACTCTACAAAAGTTACCTCATTGCCTATTTTTTGATTACTGATTAATTGCAAAGGCTTCTGATGCCTTGAAGCTTTAAGAATACGATTGGCTAATCGGACTATATTGCCGCTAGAACGGTAATTTCGCACTAATGAAATTGTTTCTAGTTTTGGAAAATCGTGCTGTAACTGCAGTAAAAATTCTTGACGTGCCCCGCTAAAAGAATAAATAGTTTGGCTAGGATCTCCTACTACACACACGTCTTCACTGTTACCTAACCATGATTTCAATACTGCATACTGGAGCTTAGAGACATCTTGGAATTCATCAACAACAAAATGTCGATATTGATTACGAATTTGTGTCGCGACTTTCGGAGACTTCTCTATCATCGCGGAACAAAGCAACAGCACATCCTCTAAATCGATTACCAACTGTTCGCTTTTAATTTTTTCGTAGCGTTCGTAGAGTTTAGTTAAAATCGTATGGTTAACAGTCTTTATTGGACTTTTCCGTTCCAATTCACTATATTGCTCAGTGCTGAACATATTAACCTTTGCCCATTCAATTTCACTAGCTATATCTCGGACTACTTCTTTGTTAGTAACAACTCCTAGTTCTGTACAAGCTTGCCCTACTAATGGAATTTTATGCCTTAATACTCGGTAAGGAGTGCCACCAAAAACCTCTGGCCAGAAATATTGCACTTGGCGCAAAGCTGCAGAGTGGAAAGTCCTAGTTTGCACTCCAAAAACACCCAAATCACGTAATCTGGCACCCATTTCAGCTGCAGCCTTTGTAGTAAAAGTAACTGCCAAAATATTCTGTGGGCGATAAAACCCATTGCGCACTGCGTATGCTATTCGATGAGTTATAGCACGAGTTTTTCCAGTACCTGCCCCGGCTAAAATTCTTAATGGTTTCCCAATACTACTAACTACTTGACGCTGTTCCACGTCAAGGCTGGCCAGCACATTATCTTCAACCATTTTAGATCTCATCATTCAACCAAGCAGTCATCATGTGGTGTGCAACTGATAATGGTCCTGGTGGATCTATTCGTTTACTAGCAATCATTTCTTTCAACTCATCGCGTTTAAACCAACGAGCATGACGAATCTCAATATCATCGACTTTAATATCACCAGTGCCCTTAGCTTTGTATGCAAACATTAGTGAAGCTGGGAATGACCAGGGTTGATTTCCCAAATATTCTAAATCAGTTAAATCTATATTTACTTCTTCTTTAGCTTCTCTAATTACAGCAAGCTCAACTGGTTCACCTGGATCTACATAACCAGCAATGAAAGAATACTTATCTTTTGGCCACTTCATATTATTCGCTAACAGCAACTCACCACTATCGTTCACTATCAAAATGATTACTGCTGGGTCAATTCGTGGGAAATGTTCGCTGGCATCAGCTAAGCATTCTTTAGCCCATCCAGCGTGAGTAACCATTAATACTTCGCCGCACTTTGGGCAATACATATGATTTTTATGCCAAAAAGTAATTGCCAAAGTTTCAAAAGCTAAATGTTGATCGGCTTCTGATAATTGATTAGCCATTTCCCGCAAATAACGAAAAGTGCCATAGTCTTGAGCTTCTACCGCAGCTGCATCTGAAACTTCTTGCACGATAAGTTTATTACCGTTGCGCAAATCTTCGCCTAGAAATACACGGAATTGGGCACTTGTGACTTCAGTAGCTCTAACACGAGCTAACTCCTTACCTTTAACTAAAAACTTACCTTTATTGAATAAAATTACTCGAGTATCTTCGTCTTTCCAGAGATCATCAAACAGATTTTCACGCACACGCCACTCAGTTCTACGGTCGATATCACGAGTATAAAAAGAAAATCTCATATAATAACATTAGTACATTCTGTAAGTAACGGCTATGCCAAAAAACTTGAAGACTCGTTAAACAAGAAAATAAGGTTGATCTAAGTGAAGAGAACACCATTTGAACTCGCTGCTTTAGCATCCGCTGCGGTGCCTGACTTGACTTTAGCAGGCGTGCAACAAATCCAAGACTACGACGAAGACTTCGACAGTGCTTTGATTATGACTGCTGAGGGCGAAAAACTAGTCATTCGCGCCCCACAATTAGATGAAGCTAGTACTCAGCTAGATACTGAATATAGCTCTCTTCAGATTTTTAATAATTCATTACGCGCAAGTTTGCCTTTTACAGTACCAAGTATTGTAGGTCGCATCAATGGTACGGGCAAAGGACAAGCAACTGTTTATAAATATCTTCCCGGAGAACCACAACGTATCTCTGAAGGTAATGTGCCTGATGAATATGCGCTGTCTTTGGGTAGTGCTATCGCAGCAATTCATAACCTTAATTCTGAACTAGTAGAATCTACTGGTCTTACTTTTTACTCTGCAGGAGACTGCCGCAACCGTAAAAAAATTGAATTAAACCGTGCGGTTAATACTGGACGAGTTCCACGTGGATTAGTGGCTCGCTGGCGTAAATCTCTTGGCGATGATCAACTTTGGAACTTTACACCTACTGTAGTGCACGGTCAACTTAATGAAGAAAATATTTTAGTTGAAAATAATCGAGTTATCGCTATCCAAAATTGGGCAGAACTTCATGTAGGAGATCCTGCGGAAGATTTAGCCTGGATTCTTGCTACAAATGACAAATCACTTTGTAAAACTGTTTTTGGTTCTTACACTACTAAACTTAATAACCGCCCAGATCGTAAGTTGCTAATTCGAGCGGAAATGAATGCTGAATTTGCACTAGCACAATGGTTACTTCATGGTTATGCAATTGAAGATACCGCGACTATCAATGAAGCAACCAGCTTACTACAAGAACTAGACACTCATCTTGAGTCTGTGGCACAAGAAAAGGCTGAGCTACAAGCTCAAGCTAACGCTCAGCAGCAAGCACAACAAGTAGCTCTACAACGTCAACAATATGTCGAAGCAGAACGCCAACATCAGTTACAGGCAGCTGCAGAGCAACAACGACAGGTAGCAGAACAACAACGACAAGCTGCTGAACGTCAACGTCAACAATATGTCGAAGCAGAACGTCAACGTCGTGCCAAAGAAAATCTTATTTTTGTCGAACCAGAAGAAGAAATTCAAGACACATTTGAAGATCCAAGTGTCGTAGAGTCTTCAATTGCAGAAGTAGCTCCGATTAATCAGGGAAGTGTTAATACTCAGGCTGATTATGACGACGACTATGAAGATGAATACGAAGATTATCCAGCTGATAATTATCAACAAGGTCTTCAACCTCAGCATCAAAAACAGCTATCAGAACAAAATTCACAAGAACCTGCAGTAGATACTGGACTATTGCGAATAATTCAAGATACGCAAAGTGTTATTCGCCCGAAACCAAATGATAAGCTCGCAACTAAAACTTCACGCCCAGCTGAACCACAACCAGTTAAAAATATTCCTCCAAAACCAGATGTTGCAAATATTTCTGCTGCTACCAATGCTTTGAATACACAGAATGATATCCATGACGATAAACATATCGATGTGAACGCAGATATGGATGCAAATAATAGTTTTGAATACGACAGCTTTGAAAACAATAGTTTCGAAAATACTAAAAAGACTAAAGCTAAAAAACCTAAGAAAGCTAAGAAATACCCATCTGATGTTCCTGCTGAAGAATTAAACGCCGATTATAAAATTGATAACTCAGGTGCACTAGAATTTGAAGATAACAATGAAAATAATGGCGGCTTTAAGTCCCGCTTTAGCCGTTTCATGAATAAAGTTTCAGAAAAGATTGACCCGAATCTTAATGCTGATTTAAACCTTGATGAACTTGAGCCTGTAATTGAGCATCCACGAGCAGCGCAAGACAAGTCTAAGAAGAAAAATAAGATTACAGCAACTAAAAAAGCCCCAGCAACTGATATCCATATCAATGCTACGTCTAATACCTTAGAAGCAACTAAGCCGACTCAAGCTCCGAAATTAGCTGCCAATATCCCGCCGAAGCCTAATAAGTTACCACCACTACCACCAAAGCCTCCTACAGCACCAACTATTGGTAACGCCTTAGGTAGTTCTGGTACAGCAAAATCAACAACTAAAAATGATGATTCAGCTAAACCAGGGTCACAAAAGAAAAAACTAAAGCGAGTTGTACAAGGAGAAACAAGTGTAGTAACTCCTATCAGCAAACCAGAGGTTAATGACGAATAGTTTTACTCGTCATTAACCATAATGTCATTCATCATTCCTTCAAGTTTTTCTTGACTAAATAGTTTCTCTTCGTCGATGTCTTTATCTTGATCAACATCAACATAATATAGAGTTGCCCTTATTTTACTTGGGTCAATTCCTTTAAGCTTTGCATAGGCAACTCGATAAGTCGCTAACTGCATAGCATACTCGTTATTCTTAGCTCTAGTTGGTTTCCCCGTCTTCCAATCCACAATCCGATAGCCATCAGCGTCTTTAAATATTGCATCAATACGACCGATAATAGTCACACCATTTAAAGAGAACTCAATAGGTGCTTCTATTTCAACTATCTTCGCACTTTCATTAGCCCAATGTGAGTTCTTGAAATTGGCTATAGCTTCTTCTGACACGATACCTGCTGTATCATCTATTTCAGGGTCATCAATCATATTAATATTTAACTTGGTTTGACCTTTTTGGGCATAGAAGTCCTCTACCCATTCATGAAACTCATTACCTAACTCCGCTGCGTGATAAGGTTTTTGGGGCATTGGACGCCGGACTTCCTCGGCGAATTTTTCTGGAGCATATACTAACTTATAAACTGAACTAGCTGAAACGCGTGCAGGGAATGGTACTGAGTTATCAGGTTTGTCTGCTGCTGCTCTAGCAAAAATCTCAGCAATATTTTCACGCCAAGCTAAGATCTTTTCATCATTAGTTTCAATGGCTTCATTCGTGGTACCATTTTCCAGATTTTCGTTAATGGCTTCTGCTGCACTGATAATAGTATCTCTTCGTTGCCATAATGGGTCATAAGGCCAAATTGCTGTGATAATATTTTCATCTTCAATTAATGGGTTCGTATCTGGAATTTCGTCTTCAGCAATCGAACCCGGCAAAATGTTTTCATTGCCTAATTCAAGCTCCGTTAGATAACGGCTAACTTGACGCTTACTTTTTGCGGTAGATACAAAAGCAAAACTAGTTAAAACTAAAACGCTTTTTGCACGAGTATAGGCAACATAAGCTAACCGACGTTCTTCTTTTTCCTCGTACGCTTTAGATTTGTTTTTAAGACTATTCTTAGTCTTAGTCTCATGTTCTCGAGTTTCAGCTTCATCTTTCTTAGGCTTACCGTTATAACCCCACGCTTCTGCCCAAGCACGTTTGGTTTGTGTTACCTGCCCTAAACTCCAGCTTGGCAGTTCTTCTGCATCACCACGTTGTTCCCATGGAATTTGCGCTAAGTTAGTAATCCAGTCATTAGATTCGACTTTTGGAAAAGTATTTTCATTAAGTTCTGGAACGACAACTACATCCCATTCAAGTCCTTTAGCACCATGAATTGTGCTAATTTGCACTGCTTCTTTGCTGGCTTCCTGTTCTGGCATAGTCAAACCGTTTTCTTTAGCTTTCGCAGCTTCTAACCAAAGCAAAAAGTCTGCTAAAGAACCGCCATTTCTTTCATAAAAACCTTGAGTAACATCCAAAAATTCATTTAAATGCCTAAGCCCAGTTATTGAGCTTCCACCTGGCTTGACAGATACCTCAATATCTAGCCTTATTTTGGTCATTACTTTATAAACGAATTCCGGTAGCTCCATGTTCTGGAGAGCTCTTAACTCGCGCAATTCCGTAGCTAATGCTGTTAAACGTTCATATGCAATTTCAGATAGTTCATATTTCTCAGTATCAAGTTCTGTGTAATCCTGTGGTAATCTATCAATTGCTTCAACTAACGAATAATTATCCACTGGCTCTGGGATATAACCTTCAGGAGTCTTACTAGTAAATAATTGCGGGCCTTTAGCACTTAAATCTCTAACCCATATATTTAGTGCTTTTAAATCCGCAGGACTGATTTGCCAACGTGCCCCCATTAATACTCGCATTAAAGAACTTGAGCTTTCTAAATCACTGAGCACTTTGAGCATAGCTACTAGATCAATAACTTCTGGAGTATCAAGTAAACCAGCAAGCCCGATAATCTCGGTAGGGATACCCCTACTTGTTAGAGCTTCTTCAATAGCACTAAACCTGGCTCTACGACGACACAATACGGAAAAAGTTAATGGATTACCTTCTTTACCTTTAGTAAATCGTTTACGCCAACGTTCTGCAATAAAATCGGCGATAGCTTCCGCTTCAGCTTTATCAGTCTCAAAACGACCATGCCAAACTTCACCGTTAGGAGAATCTTTCCTAGGTTTTAAAGTATCTACTTTCAAAATACTAGTCCCTGAAGAATCCAAAACATCAATACCTTGAGTTTCTTCAGGATCTTTATAGTGCACAATTTTGTTAGCAGCTTCTAAAATCTTAGTAGTATTTCGCCAAGAAGTCGATAAATTATCAGGGGAGATTGGTTTACTAGCACTACCAAAAGCATTAATGAAACGCTGCATACCACCAGCAGAAGCTCCACGCCAGCCGTAAATTGACTGATTTGGATCACCAACTGCTGTCATAGCATGATCAGCGCCAAAAAGTTTTCGGAATAATTGCATTTGAGCGACTGAGGTATCTTGGAATTCATCTAACAAAACAACTTTATATTTTGAGCGTTCTGCTTCACCAGCTTGTGGAATTTTTTTGGCAATCGCAGCAGCCAATGATATCAGATCACCAAAATCCATCTCACCACGAGTTGTCTTTTCTGCTTGTAACTCTTCTGCAAGTTCAGCAATAGTAATTTTAGTCTTGAGCTTTAAACTAAAATCTCGATCTAAAGCATTTTCTCTATTCACACCAGGTGGTAATTTCTCATACCTACCAAGGATGCCTTCAATATATTGCTTAACCTCAGTAGGTGTCTTTAGATGTTCTGCACATTGACTACTAAAATTAACCACTTCATCATATAACGTACTTTGTGCTGCATTAATATGTGCAGTTTCGCCAGTATACTCATCTACAATTTTTTTGGAAAGTAACCAAGTGTCAGTGGGACTAATTAGTTTGGTATCACTTTCATAACCTAGCTGCGCTCCGTACTCTCTAACAATACCTTGTGCATAAGAATGATAGGTAGAGATTGTAGGAGTAGCTTGCATGAGTTCCTCTTCAATTACTCCAGCATTAGCTAAGTTTTGCAAGTTATCTTGAATACGTTTTGATAGTTCTGTAGCAGCTTTCTTCGTGAAGGTAACTCCCAGGATTTCTTCTGGTCTGGCCAAACCATTTACAACTAGGTACATAACTCTAGCTGACATGGTCTCTGTCTTACCAGAACCAGCGCCAGCAACTACTAGTTGTGGTTCTAATGAACCAACAATTATCTTTTTTTGTTCCTTAGTCGGTGGAAACTCTTTTCCTAAAATTTCTGAAATCTGCTCAGGAGATAGTTCTGTGTTTTTCATATTATTAGTTTTTGCTTTCATAGTTCAGTAACCTGCTTCCCTAAGCAAAGTGGGCATACTTCTGGAACATTGCATGGATAACTGCGACTGTAATTATTTGCATTAAGATCATGGCGAGCTATAAAGTTAGGACCTCGCATTAATTTAGCAGCTTCGATAACCCTTGAGGTAAATTCGGCCTTTTTGTCATCGCTTAATGGTTCTTGGAATACCCGTGGCAATTTTACATTTTTAGAACCAATTTGGGCAATCGCAGCACCACCCGTTTTACTACCAAGTTTCTCTTTAAAACCACTTTTTTCAACAGCTAATTGATAACCCAGCAGTTGTTGATGCTCTTCAATATCTGCTTTAGATGGCGCATTTTGACCAGTTTTTAAATCTACTACGACTAGTTTGCCATCTGGGTCGCGTTCTAAACGGTCAACTTTACCGTGCAAAATTACTTTATCTGCAATCTTTGCTTCAAAAGGTTCTTCACGACGTAGTAATTTCCGTTGCTCTTTCATCATTTGTTTAACGTAATCAACATGAAAATCCATCATCTTTTCAGCACGTTCCAACTCTTTTTTCTCCGCCCAACTTTCAGTCCGCCCTAACTCATGCCAACGATTATTAAGCTGCAGTTTCAGCTCCGTGCGTAGCTCTTCAAGTTTAGAAGTAACAGCTTCTTCAGGCTCATTAATATCTTGGGCGATAGCATGAGCTAAATTACCTAAATTACGCTTATCATCACTAGAAGCACTACCACCGACTCGGTCTACTAACCAACATAACGGACAATCATGAATTTGTTCAATCTTACTTGGCGATACTCGAATCTCATCAGTTTCTGCGTAAAAAGGTTTATTAGAAGAAATGCCTAAATAACCCCACCATTGTGCCGGGTTCGCTCCAGGAATATTCCTCTTAGCCAATTCTGTCAACAATCGTACCGCTTCTGTTTTCCGAGTCTGAGCCTTCTCAGAAGTATCAGGATCTTCTAGTACTTGACGTAATTCAATAACCATAGTTTTGGCATTAAAAGGTTTGGGTACTTTAATCTTTTCCACCTCTGTCTCTTGTTTTAAGATTCCAGAAACTTGGAATAACAAACTAGAAACTTGATGTTCTTCAGTAGAAACTGCAGTCAAACTTACCAGTTTCTTACCACGAGATAGTGCAGCTAAAAACAACCTCAATTCATCACGGTATGTGTCATCTCGTTTTTCTTTATAAGACAATAGTGCATTACCTGTGACCGTACTAACTAACTCATCTTGTCCTAATAAATCTTGTGCCAACATAGTTGCTGGCCAACTACCTTCTTGTAAGGCAGGCAGGAAAACATAATCAAACTCACGTCCCATAGCACCAGCTGGAGTTAATAAAACTACCCCTAAGTCTTTAGACATACTACGTTTAGCAATGCTATCCTCTGGGATTTCCTGACTGTTCATATACGAAATGAAATCATCAATTCTAGATCCTCTATTAGCTGAATAGCGTTGAGCGATAGAAAATAATGCTACTACACTGTCTAGGTAATGGTCAGCTACCCCACTGTCTTCACCACCACTGAGTGCTTCGTATTTCCATGTATCTGCCTTGTCACTAGCTTCCCATACTTCCCATAAAGCGCCATTAACACTAAGCTCTATCGCATTTCTAGCTTTTTGTGCTGCATCAAGCATTACATAAAATTTTGCTAGCTTTTTCTTACACCCACTAAGTTTTTCCGCATCTTTCTTAGTTTTATGTATATCTAAGTCGAATAAACTTGGGTCAGTCAATGCTTTAACTAATAAAACATCTGATGACGAATAATCCATATTTTCACGTGCTTTTTTACGAAGCTGGGTTTTTATCCTACGAATATCAACTTCAGATGCATTTAGATAGACATTCTTTAAAAACTTTTGAAATAGTTCACTTAATTCTTCAATATCTTTTTTAGATAGTTCTGTTTTCTCCTTAGAAAGTTCCGTTGCTTTTTGTGCTAATAAAAAGATATCTAAAAGCGGCCATACTGCTGCTTCATCTTTTAACGGAACTTCTGCTGATGGAAGCTCCAGAGGAATGTCTGCCCTACTTAAGGTACGCTTAAACCTGTTTAATTCTCGGTAACCCCTAACAATCACTGCACAATTACTCCATGGTACATCTTGTTTAACATGTAATTTTGTCAGTTGTTCCGTAAGATAATATTCTTCAGCAATTTCTGAGGAAAACACTTTAGTTTTTACCTTACCTGAATCTTTAGCTAAAAATTCAACACCTGAACGGCGCTCGCCACTATCCTTAGCTGGTAACTTATCACTTAACTTTGAGTTAACTGACTCAATCTCACCAGAAAAACGGAAAGCCGCATTTAGAATTTCTTCTTCAAAAGGCAGTCCTAACTTATCTGCAAATAAGTCTTGATAAAGTCTGAAATTATTTGGATCTGCACCCCGGAAGCCCTCTACAGTTACATCTGGGTTAAAACAAGCAAGCAAAGTGGTATCTTTAGTAACTAATAACCCTAATAATTCTAGACTGGCTGAATTAATATCGTGAGCATCATCAATTAAAATATGTCGGTAACGATTTTGCATTTCATATCTAAACTCTTGGTCTAGTTTTAATATCTCAACAGCTGCACGTAATAATTGTGAGGGAGTATAGGCTCCAGCATACTTATCATCAGTAGCTAGCCTTTCTAGATATTCCTTATAAACTTGTGCTAATGCTTGCCATAACTGTTTTTTATTCTCGTTTAATTTCGCATATTCCACTAATTTTTCTGGATTCACACCATGCTCAATACAACGATCAAAGAACCTACGTACCTTATCTCGGAAAGTTTTCGTAACTATTGCTTCTTCATAGCCTTCAGGCCAGTTAATAGCTGCAAAATTATCATCCTGTGAAAAAGTTTGTAGAATTTGGGCAAGGATATCATCTTGCTCTGGACCAGTAATTAATTTAGTCTTTACTACTGTACTTTCAGTTATTTTTTGAACATGTGCTGTTTTTAACACTTCAAAGGCGACAGCTTGCCAAGTCTTTACCATTGGTAATGAAATATCAACATGAGTACTCTCGGCTAATTTATTTCTAAGCGAAACGCCTCTGACACGAGTAGGCACTAAAACTATTGATTCTTCTACTAGTTCAGATTTACCAAGCTCTATGGCACGTTCTTTAATTACCGTAGTTTTGCCAGTTCCAGCCATCCCTTTTACTAGCTGAATTGTTGGCCCTTTAGGAACTGCAACTAGCTCTTGTTGTTGCCTAGTTAGCTTTATCTTTTGCTTTTGTCTCGTCGTTTTAATAAAATGAGGTGCTTTAATACTCACGTCTACCTCACCTTTCTCTAGAACTTTGGCATATAGTAACCACGACTACACTATATGAAACGTAATATTAATAAGTATAAAACTGAGCTACGACAAAAATATTATTCAGAAATTTATAGGTGTTTTGTCAGAGCCATCCCGTAAAATAAAAATCATGAAGAATTGGTACGAATCCCCTAGCGCATGCTTCGATTTAGAAACTACTGGTGCAGACCCAAAAACTGCACGTATTGTAACTGCATCACTAATTTTGTGTGATGCAGCAGGAAAACCAGACAAAACTTTAGAACTACTAGCTGATCCAGGCGTTGAAATCCCTGCACGTGCGACTGCAGTACATGGAATTACTACTGAACAAGCTCGCCAAGATGGGCAACATATTCAGTTCGTTGTCGAGCAGATAGTTAATGCTTTAGATGAATTATTCGAACGTAATATTCCGGTCATTGCCTATAACGCAGTCTATGATTTCACTGTCTTGCTGTATGAGTGTGCTCGTCATGAAGTCATGCCTCCAGAAAAGATTGCACCGGTAATTGATCCATTTGTAATCGATAAACAAGCAGACCCTTATCGCAAAGGACGTAGGACTCTCACTGCACTGTGTGAACTATATAATATTGATCTAGAACATGCACACACTTCTGCAGACGATGCATTAGCTGCACTAAAACTTGCCAATAAGATGGCACAAAAATACCGTGACTATTTATCCATTCCCGTGCAAAAACTACATGACGAACAAAAACAATGGAAAGCATTGCAGAGTAAATCCTTCGAAGACTACCTTAAAAAGATTGGTAGATTTACCGAAAAAATCGATCCTACTTGGCCAGCAATATATCCAGAGCAATTTGAAGATTTAGAATATTAAGGCTGTGGAGCTCTGGCATCATAATCTCTAAAGCTCTTAAAACGCCACATTAAGCTATAAATAAGAGCGACGATAATAATGCCACCAAATAGTTGTGGCATCCATAACAAACCTAAACTCGCTACCAAACCTACATAAAAGTCACCAGCTCTAGGCCCACCAGTAACCACTACCATGTATAAACCTTGGATACGGCCTCGCATCCCATCGGGCACTGCAGCCTGCATGATAGTTGACCTATAAATACCACTGATGTTGTCAGCAACACCAGAAATTATAGTTACAATTACAGCCACTGTTAATAATCCCCCATGCACATCACTAAAACTAGTCGAGTGCGTGTGATTACCCATACCCAATAGGATTACTATTCCAAAGGCAAATATTGAAATACCATAGGCCGCTACTGCCTGGACAATTGCTTGCCCTTGCTTGTTCACTCTAGTAATCTGTCCAGATACTAGACTGGAAGCAAAAACTCCAATTGCACTAGCAGAACTTAAGATACCTACTGTTACTGCACCACCACCAATTACTAGTGCCCCGACAGCTGGGAAAATTGATTTTGGATTGCCAAAAACCATAGCAACAATGTCTGCTAAGAAAGCCATCTTAATATTTGGAGACTTCTTTAGAAATTTTAAACCGTCAATTACGGAACGAATCGGATTAATACCTTTATTTTCTGCCTGTGGTGGAATAGCTGGCAGCATAAACACTCCAATAAATGAAGCAGTAAATAGTATTACATCGGTTAGATAAGCCCAACCAAAGCCTCCAAAACTAGCAATAACACCACCTAGAGCTGGCCCAAGAGTAATACCAGTACCCATTGATAAACCACGCAAAGCAGCTGCCGCTGCTAATTTGTCATAAGGTAATAATCTTGGCGTAATAGCACTATTTGCAGCTTGCATTACCACTGATGCAACTTGCTGGATGGTAGTAAGGGTGTAGTAAATCCATAAAGCTTTTTGCTCAGTAAAAGCAGCAGTTGCTAACCCCGCACTCATCGCCCAAGTAATGATTCCGCTGTACAAACTAACTTTACGCTTATCAAAACGATCTACTAAGGTGCCACCATAAAGCCCAGAAAGAATCATCGGTATCAATGCAATAGTGCCGACTAAAGCAACAGCCATAGTGGAATCAGTAATATCGTAAACTTGCACACCTACGACAGTTAAAGTCATCTGGGCACCAATTAGCGAAATCGCACCACCAATAAAAACTCGTGCAAATGCTGGGCTAGTTTTAAGCGGAGATAAATCAATCAATAAGTTCTTCATTACTATCTGCAGTACCTATATAACTAAACTTTGAGTTATAGGCCATAATGTGTTGTTATTTTTCTTTGTAGGGGTTATTTTTTCTGTGATGTAGGCCTGTTTGTTAGCTTCTAAAGTTAGCTTATGGGTTTTAATCAATATTCTGCTTGGTGTGTGCT
>JASGEI010000008.1:0-53045 GCA_047606545.1 Micrococcaceae bacterium
ACCATAAGCGCGTTCAATATAACGCAGCATGCCACCAGTTTCTGGAATTGCTGCGGCAAGTTCTGCAGCAGTTAAGCCAGCTGCAATAGTGATTAAGCCAGCCAAAAACCAAACAAACATGTGTAAGTCGATAGTTCCGGTTGTTTCAGCTACACTGGCAGCTTTAAAGAAGACTCCAGCACCAATAACTGTTCCCATTACAGTCGATAATGCTGGAAAGAAAGTCAAAGTACGTTTTAGTCCGTCTTGACTTGTATGAGGAGCAGATGCCATTTTTCTCCTTAAAATTAATCGCAAACTAATCAACTGCATTTTGGTTTCTGAATATTTTAACACCCAATTCAACGGCGTCAATAATCCGTATTGTAGAATGTTTATGAAAGAGGTGGTATGAAAAGAATTGAAGGTATTGACGGCTTGCGTGCAATTGCCGTTTTAGCCGTAGTTTTTTATCACCTCAATGAATCTTGGGTGCCGAGTGGTTTCTTCGGTGTAGATGTTTTCTTTGTAATTAGTGGGTTTTTAATTACAAAAATTCTCTTGGATCAAATAGTAAAAAAAGGTTCTATTAATTTAAAACAATTTTGGCTTAAGCGTGCACGTAGGATTCTACCAGCATTGTTTACCATGTTAATTTTTGTCAGTGGTATTGCAATGTTAGTAGATACCGACTTGATTGTGCAGCTACGTACTCAGGTGTTAGGAGCAGTAACTTTTTCTGCAAACTGGTTTGAAATTGCCAGTAGCAATAATTATTTTAATAACGACCAACCTGCATTATTACAGAACCTGTGGTCACTTGGAGTAGAAGAACAGTTTTATATCCTTTGGCCAATTACAATTGCATTCTTATTAGTTATTAACTTTCGAGCAAGCTTAATTATCTCAATTTTTATCGCCACTGGTAGTTATTTATTGATGTATACCTTATATAACCCAGCAAATGTTAGTCGTGTTTACTATGGAACGGATACTCATACATACGGTATCTTTATTGGTGCGATATTAGCTTATATCTATGTAAATAAACCTTTCATGTTTTACAATGATGTTTGGCGTAAAGTTAAATTGCCAGTAGGGGTTTTATCTTTAATAGGTATTCTAATTTCCTTTTTTAAATTTGATTACAGTCAGGCGAATACTTACCATTATGGGTTTTTGTTAGTAAGTGTTTTAACTGCAATATTGATTGCTACTTTTTTGACAGAAACCGGACCTTTACAAAAATTACTTAGCACTTATCCTTTTGTTTTAATTGGAACTCGCTCTTATTCACTTTATTTATGGCATTGGCCAATCTTCGTGATTTTTGGACAATTGAGTCTGCAATTAAATGCTGGAAAGTCTTTTTCAAATTTCTTGCCGTTCGTTATTTTAATTATTGCTTTCTTGTGTGCTGAAGTCTCCTACAATTTTATTGAGACTCCAATTATTAGAAATGGTTTAAGACGCACATTAGCTTTATATTTTAATGAAGTTTCAAAATTCACTCGTTCTATGATTGTAGCTGGTATTATTTGGGTGCTTTGTCTAGGGCTATCAATTACTGCGTTATTTATTGCTCCTACTAAGACAAAAGGGCAGATTAGGATTGAAGCTGCTATGCAGCAACAGGCAAAAACTTCTAAAGGTAAAGCTGATATGGAATTGCCACCAGGTGATACTTGGTTTTATCCTAACGGTAATCAGCTTAGTGCTATTGGTGATTCAATGCTTGTAATTAGTGAATCAGACTTTGATAAAGCTTTTTCTGGTGTTTCTTTAGACGCCCACTGGGGTAGGACGTGGCCAGAAACTTCAGAAATTATTGACGCCCAGATAGAAAATGATACGCTTCGCCCAGCAGTGCTTATTGAGGCTGGAATTAATATGGGACTACCTAATGAGCAGTATCTTAATGATTTAATAAATCGTATTGGTCCAAATCGTGAAATTGTGTTAGTGAATTGTTACGTTATTCCAAATAGAAATAAGCCAAAAGAACAGGCTTGTGCTAGTTACGTTAAAATCTATGATGATGTTGCAAAAAAACACAATAATGTTATAGTTGCCGATTGGGCATCTATAGCAAAAGAAAATAATCAGTGGCTAGATTATTCTGGATTCCATCCAACACCAGAAGGTGCTGTTCATTATATAGATACTATTAAGAAAGCTTTCAAAACACTTAGCGAACGAGAGCGGGCTACTAATTAATTTTTTAAAGTATTTGGTACGCAATAAAAGTAATTACTAGACCAGCTAATGATCCTACGACAGTACCGTTAATTCTAATGAATTGTAGGTCTTTACCAACAGCAATCTCAATCTTTTCACTAGTATCGTTTGCATCCCAATCTTTGACCGTAGTTTCAATTACCCCAGCAATATCATGACGATAGTTTTTGATAATATTAACTGCTGCATAACGTACCCAATTATCAATCTTGCCTTGCCATTCAGCATTAGTTTGTAGGTTATGACCTAAATCAAGGATCGTCTTAGTAATCTTTTGACGTAGTAGACCTTTCCGATCATCAAACTCAGCAAGTAAGGCATTTTTAACAGTATCCCAGCCACCACCAGCAAAATTACGTAATTGATCATCGTTCATGATGTTTTTCTTAAGATTTTCGACCTTTTCAATTGTTTTTGGGTCATATTGTAGGTCTTGAGTTAAGTCAATCAAGTAGCGATCAATTGCCATACGAACATCATGGAACTGGTCATCGCGAACAGCTTTAATAAATGCTACAAGCTCTTTATGAACTTTTTCTCCTACAATGTTATCTACAAACCCTGGTACCCAGGTTGGACTGCGATCTTCGACGACATTTTCAATAATTGATTTATTATTTAACGCCCAATCATAAGCCCGTTCAAATAGGATATCTACTAGTTTGTCATGGTGTCTGTCCGCCACGATTTTGGTGCCGAGTTTTCCAATATATGGACCCCAATCAGGATTAAGCACATGGCGTTTTAATAAGTCAGCCAGAATATCTTGAACTTCATCATCTTTAAGTACATTCATCATACCGCGTGCGCCATCAGCAATTTGGTCGGTAAGTTTTTCCGCATTTTCCGGATTAGCTACGTAGTCTCCGACTTTTTCGGAAATTGAAAACTTTTTGAGGTATCCCAGTACCACTTCCTCTGAAAGGAAGTTATCTTCAACAAAGTTAGTTAAATTCTTACCGATATCATCCTTTTTATTTGGGATAATAGCTGTGTGTGGAATTTTTAATCCCATTGGGTATCTGAATAGAGCAGTGACAGCAAACCAGTCAGCAAGCCCACCTACCATGCCACCTTCAGCTGCCGCGCGTACATAGACTAGCCAGGTGTATTTTTCTTGTAGGGAAAATGAGATAACAAAAACTATGGCCATGAAGATCAATAAGGCGCCAGCAATTTTACGCATTTTATTTAATGCTGCTTTTTGCTCCAATTGCCTAGCTTCATTTACTGGAGGAGATTTTAGCTTTTCAGTTTTTTCATTAATAATTGTTGAATTATCTGCTGACTTTTCACTCATATTTTCTAGTTTGCACTGAAAAAATGATTTTTTCCTGAATTATGACTAGGAAAGCCTTAATTATTTATGATTTTGTTAAAATTTTAGTAGATAATTTAAACTATATAGGTGGTTAAATGCTAGAGAAATCAGCACCAAAAATTATTGCTCATCGTGGTGCAAGCTATGAATATCCAGAACAAACCAAAGCAGCTTATCTTGCTGGGATTGCAAAAGGCGCTGATGCATTAGAATGTGATGTCCGTCTAACTCGAGATAAGCAACTTGTTTGTGTTCATGATAACGAATTAAAGCGTGTTACTGGCCTAACAGGAAGTATCGTTGATTACACAGTAGCTGAATTAAAAGAATTTGATTTTTCAAAGCATGAAAAACCACTACAAGGCAAAGCTAACCCAGAATTCACGAAAAAAACTGGTATTACAGATTCGGATATTAGCCGTATTATTACTTTGGCAGAGCTTATAGAGATTGCAGATGATGCTGATCGTGAAGTCGGTATCATAATTGAAACTAAGGATGCAGCAGAGCCTAATAACTATGTGGTAGAAAAAGCATTGGTCGAACTTTTTAATGAAAAAGGTATGGTAAATGCAGCTGGAGAACTTGATGAGCGAGTTGAACTGATGAGCTTCATGCCAGATTCCGTACGATTTTTACACAAACAGTTTCCAAAAACTAAAGTAGTACAGTTAATTGATAGTTATGATTTTGAGGAATTTCCACCGAATATTGAGCGTAACGAAGAGACTAAGCGAAAACTTATTGACAGTGCACTTCAGCTCATGCAGCAGTTAGGCCATGGCGGTATTGGTACACGTTTTTCAGTTGACTATAAGGCAGATGTGGAAAAACTAGCTAAAGAAAACGTTAAATTCCGTTGTTTTACTGTAAATACTGAAGAACAACTTAAGGATTTGGCTAAGGTTGGTCTTGAATACTTTGAATACATTATTACTGATCGCCCAGATGAAATACGGAGATTATTAGAGCGGTAGCAATATCTTTTTTAGCTGTAAAAAATAGTGGTTACCTAAAAGTAACCACTATTTTTGTTTAAGTTTAACTACACAGTTGCTTCAACAGCTTGAGCAATTGCTAGCTCTTCATCAGTTGGAATTACCAATACTGGAATTTTACTATCTTCAGCTGCGATATTACGGATTTCTTTGCTACGCTCATCGTTCTTTTGCTCGTCGAGTTTTATGCCAAGTGCACTTAACTTTTCGACAGTCTTAGCACGGAATGGTGCAGAGTTTTCACCGACACCAGCAGTGAATACTAGAGCTTTCATTCCACCAACAGCTACATGGTAGCTACCAATGAACTTAGCAAGATTATAAGTACCGATTTCAAGAGCTAGAGTAGCTTCTTTGTCACCAGCATCCACCTTTTCTACCAATGAACGCATATCAGATTCACCGTTAAGACCAAGGTAACCAGACTTTTTGTTTACTAAATCATCTAACTGGTCTGCATCGTAACCTTCACGAGCCAGGAAGATTAGAATACTTGGGTCAATATCACCAGTACGAGTACCCATAACTAATCCTGCAAGTGGAGTGAATCCCATTGAAGTGTCAATGCTTTCACCACCTTTTACAGCAGAAAGTGAGGCGCCGTTACCAACGTGTGCAATAACACCATCAAAGTCTTTGTCATCTACCTCTAGGAACTTAGCAGCTTGCTTCGACACATAATCGTGACTAGTGCCGTGGAATCCGTAACGACGGATACCGTATTTTTTGTACATTTCATTTGGTAATGCATAGCGATAAGCGTGTTCTGGGAGCGTAGCATGGAATGCGGTATCGAATACTGCAACCTGCGGCATTTTTGGGAACTTTTCAAGGATTACTCGAATACCAAGTACGTTTGCTGGATTGTGTAATGGTGCTAGTGGACTAAGTGCATCAATCTCATCAGCAACTTTTTTATCAATAGCTACTGGAGCACTGAAAGTTTCACCACCGTGAACTACACGATGTCCTACTGCTTCAATTTCGATATCACCAATAGTTTTTTGAATCTCTTTGTAAATCAAATCAAACGCTACTGCATGATCTGGGATTTCAGTAGTTACTTCATTCTCAGTACCAACGATATGGTCCTCATGAGTATAACCTGAACCTTCGATACCAATGCGTTCTACAATACCTTCGGTAAGGACAGGCGTCTTTGCATCTTTACCAGTGTCACGCACTTGGTACTTAAGAGATGAAGAACCTGAGTTAATAACTAGAATTATCATTATTTAGCACTTTCTTTAGCAGTAGATTTTGTGTCTTGACCTTGGATAGCAGTGATAGCCACTGTGTTTACGATATCTTCTACAGTACAGCCACGAGATAAATCATTCACAGGCTTCTTAAGTCCCTGAAGTACTGGCCCTACAGCTACTGCACCAGCTGATTGTTGTACGGCTTTGTATGTATTGTTACCAGTGTTTAAATCAGGGAAGATGAAAACTGTTGCCTTACCTGCAACTTGTGAATCTGGAAGCTTAGATTTTGCAATTGAAGCATCAGATGCGGCATCGTACTGGATCGGGCCTTCAATTAGTAAGTCTGGACGTTTTTCTTTAACAATTTCAGTGGCTTCACGAACACGTTCTACGTCTTCACCAGCACCTGAAGTACCAGTAGAGTATGACAGCATCGCAACGCGAGGATCGACATCAAACATTGCTGCTGTTTCTGCAGAAGCTTGAGCAATATCGGCAAGTTGTTCAGAATTAGGATTAGGGTTTACTGCACAGTCACCGTATACTAAAACGCGATCTTCTAGCAACATAAAGAACACGGAAGAAACTACTTTTACACCTGGTGCTGTTTTAACGAATTCAAGAGCTGGGCGGATAGTATGAGCAGTGGTATTAGCTGCGCCAGATACCATGCCGTCTACCATGCCTTTATATACCATCATAGTACCGAAGTAAGCACTATCCATCATTCGTTCATGTGCTTGGTCTTCAGTGATACCTTTATGTGCACGTAGTTCTGCATATTCTTTAGTGAAGTCTTCAAGAAGGTCTGATTTAGTTGGATCAATAATATCGATACCAGAAAGATTGATACCTTTTGAAGAAGCTAGTTGCTGCACAGCTTCTCCATCACCAAGGATAGTTAAATCACAAATATCACGACGTTTGATAATTTCTGCAGCTTCCAAGATTCTCACGTCATTACCTTCTGGTAGGACGATATGACGGCGTTGTGAACGAGCACGTTCAATTAGCTCATGCAAGAAACGTAATGGAGTCTTTGTCTCTGGGCGTGGAATATCAACACGAGAAGCAAGTTCTTTAGTGTCTACATGAGATCCCCAAGCGCCAAGTGCAGCAGCAATCTTACGATTTTGACCTTTGAAAAAGTTTCCAGATACTTGACCAACTTGGTGAGCAGCCTGATAAGTGTCTTGTGGTGCTGAAATAATTGGGAATGGAGCTTTATCCATCAAGGTCTTTACTTTACCTTTTGGTTTCATGTTATATGAAAGTAAGATACCTGATGGAGTAGGGAACTCGGTAGATTGTGCGGCAGCAAGGGTGGCTGCCATGATATCACCACGGTCACCTGGCACAATAACAAGGCATTCCTCAGTTAAGAAATCCAAGTAGTTATCCACTGTCATCGCAGCAACTTTAACTTCGCTAATATCGCGATCAAGGTTTAAGTCACCACTGACGCTTTTGGCGCCTAGTTCTTTTGCAACTGCTTCTACAGTTGGGTTTGAAATTGCTGGAAGCTCTGGCAGTACATAAACAGGTAGTTTTCTTTCACCAAGTGGTGCTTTTTCAGCAATATCTTCAAGCAAATCAGGATTAGCGCGGTTTACAATCATCGCAAACATCTGAACTTTAGCTTCCGTAATTTCTTTACGTGCTACTTCAATTTCTTCAGCTACTTCCTTAGCTGACTTATCACTCTCAGCCCCAACGACCATTAATACGGGAGTGCCTAGGTTCTTAGCAATTTCAAGGTTTAATTCGAAGTCTCCGGCTTCGCTATTTGATAGTCCTTCGACGACTACGATGTCGCATTCTTTGCTAAGCTCAGACATAATTTCTACAGCTTTTGAATCGATGTCTTCTTTTTTGCCATCAGCTAATAATGCACGAGCTTCAGCACGAGTCATACCTGCACGTGAAGTGGTTTTATCTAAATCGTATTGATTACGAGTTAATTGAACCATTGGGTCATTTTCTACGTCATCTGACCTAGTAATTGGACGGAAGAACCCCACTTTATTGTAATGTGTGTTTAAAGTGTCCATGACACCTAAACTAATTAGTGATTGACCTGCAGTTGGAGTAACTGCAGCAACATAAATACCGAGACTCATTTGTTTTCTCTCCCTTGTGAAAGACATCTTTGGTAACCTATTATCCCATTTTTTCGTTTGCTTAACCATTTTTCTTTAAAGTGTCTGACAAGATAGTTAAATGGCAAGAAAGAGAAAGCAACAAATAGCAGTGCCACAAGCTGGAAAATTCTTGATTGATACCGGGACGGCCGAACTGGTCAGAGATCGTTATACACCTAATGGCTGGTTGCTTTATATCAATGATGTGCAAAGTTCTCATATTGATTTATCTAGTAAATTTAATTTAGATTTTGAATACATGCGCTACATGGCAAAGGTTATTGAATCACAATTTAATCCGAGAGTTGAACAAAAGATTAATTTTTTGCATCTAGGTGGTGGGGGCTGTTCATTGCCTCGTTATATGGCTTATCGATATCCTGTTGCTAGGCATGTAGTCGTTGAACTTGATGCGAAACTTATCGAACTTGTGCGTAATTGGTTTGATTTACCAAGTGCGCCTCAGATGCGGATTCGAGCTGGAGAAGCACGTGAAGTTGTTGAAAGTCTTAGTGAAAATAGTCGTGACGTAATTATTCGTGATGTTTTTGCTGGTCCAGTAACTCCACGAGAATTACTTACTGTAGAATTTGTGGCGCATATTAAACGAGTGTTAAGGCCAGAAGGTTTATACATAATTAACTGTGGAGATGGACCAAAGCATAGCTTAGTCAAAGCTGAGATTTCAGCATTATTGGCAAATTTTAAAAACGTGTCAGTAATTTCTGATTCCGCGATGTTAAAAGGGAAACGCTATGGGAATATTGTGCTGGTAGCATCAGATGTCAAAATTGGAAGTCCTAGTTTAGGAAGAATACTACGCACAGATCCTATTCCAGCTCAATTGTGGGGCACTGGGAAAGCTAAAGAATTTATTGAAGGCGTGCAGTATCTTGAAGATCTTGATCTTTAATTAGTCGGATTACTCGGCGAACTTGTGCCAAAATTTCTTTTATTGCAGCCTTGCCATAACCTAAAGCACGTCCCACTACATAAAAACCTTCAGGGGAATTTTCATGTTGGATAGTGTCATAGCGGTTAAATCGCGGAAAGCTACCATTTTTCCCGGCCATAATAATATTTCGAGTAAAAAGAGTGCCTTGATCTGTAGTGACAATCCAACGAATTAATTCACCTTTATAAGTTTCAGGCTCGGAAACAGGTGTAATATTCTCAACATGAACATTCTTTCGGAAATCTAATTTGTGCGCCCGAATATATGTTTCTAGATGTTTAATAATTTCAACTCTAGATTTCCAACCATCAATTTGGTTAGTACTTAATGAAGGTAGGGAGGAAGTAGAAGTCGATGGGTTTGCTGTAGTTGGATGCATTGGTCCAGAAATTAGTGTGACTTCCATGCGGTTACGGTGGAGTTCAGCAGCCATAGCAAGACCAGAAAAGCCAGAACCTACTACTAAGTTTCGGATTGTATCCTCAAAATTGGACGATACATTGGGTCCCATTTATTTTTTCACTCCTGATAAAAGCACTTCTCTATTGTAGTAGAGTTTAGCAGATTTATTTGTACTATGAATAATGGATTTTTTATAACTAAAATAATAACTTGGAATATACTTAGCTACGATTTGAAAATATAAAATTCTATGTGTTAGACTATACAAGTTGTTAAATGCAACAACGGCCCCATCGTCTAGCGGCCTAGGACGTCGCCCTTTCACGGCGGTAACACGGGTTCAAATCCCGTTGGGGTCACAAATGAAGCTCTTGCTAATAGCAAGAGCTTTTTTGTTTGCCATATTTTTTGGAAGTTTTGACTTACAGGTCAAGTTTTATGTATTGCCGTACGTTTCAGCAGAAAACGTGTGTTTAAACATATGAAATACGCTCAAGCACACGGCAATAAATAATCTAGTTTTCTTAATTATGCTTTTACAAAAAAAGTGTGTTAAACTAATCAAGTCGTAATTACGATGTGGCCCTGTAGCGCAGTTGGTTAGCGCGCCGCCCTGTCACGGCGGAGGTCGCGGGTTCGAGTCCCGTCAGGGTCGCTCTCAGTTATTCTGAGTAGAGGGCGATTTGAATTTCTCAGATCGCCTGTTCTTGAATAAAGTACTTTTATTCAAGTGGTCTGGTAGCTCAGTTGGTAGAGCGTTCGACTGAAAATCGAGAGGTCACGGGATCGACGCCCGTCCAGACCACCACACTTATACAGACTCTAGAATCTGGTTCTTCCTAATGAAGACAAGGGTTCTAGAGTTTTTTGTTAAATGTCGATTTTAGTATAGACGTAGAAACTTAAATGATTTGACTAAATTTTCAACGGTAGTTTTGTAAGATTTTAATAATTTTTAAACAAAATACGACTTCAAATACTTAAAGTTTATAAGAAAGTACTGCGCATGTTATCTTTATACTTTTAAGGGTATTAAGTGTTGTGAAAATAAAACGTTTTAATCTAATTTTATTGACGGTAATGGCTATTATTTTTGCCATACCGCTTTTTAGTGACGTTTTTTCATATTATGGACCTACCTGGGACTCACGTTTTACTTTGTCTCGTATTTTAGGTTTAGACACTGTATGGACTAGCCCAGTAAGTTTCAGTAATTTCGGGCATCATGGTTCTATAACAAACGAATTTTACCCTTGGCATACTTTTTACCCAGTATATTTATTCTTTAAAATGACTGGAAACTTACTGTTGAGCTATAAGTTGTATGTATTACTTGTGGTCGTGGTAGGTATTTTTATTGCTTATTACTCTATTTTTCAAATCAAAAAAGATTACTTTACCGCAACTGTTTTCTCGTTAGTTTATATTTACTCCTCAGTATTTTTTTGGGATATGAATGTGCGGGTTAACGTTGGTGAAGGAGTAAGCTATATATTCTTGCCATTAGTGTTACTCGGTTGTTATAAAATTTTTGTTGGTGATTATAGTAAATGGTACATTTTGACCATTGCTATGGTTTTGACTACTCATACGCATATACTAAGTGCTACTATATTTACCACTATAGTTGGTGTCGCTTTGATATTTTCCTTGTATTTTTGGCAAGATAAACGGCAAAGAATCTTCGCATGTATGAAGGCAGCTATTTGGTCATTGTTACTTTCATTGGGTGTGCTGGGACCACTATTGCAGCAAAATTTTGCAATGTCAGTTTATAGTACTAGCGGTAGCAATAATGCAGTTACTTCCTCTTCAGGAGTTAGCTTACTTTCAATGCTACTAAACCGTTTCGATGGTGGCCTTGGTTTGTCTATCTTACTAGTATTAATTTTTACAATATATAAAATTAATAGATTAGATAAAACAGATAGATTTATCTTTGGGTACGGTCTAGTTATTTTTGTTTTTGCCATGATGATGTCAATTTGGCTCAAGGGACAAGATACTTCACCTACCATATCTCAATTTGTGATTGGGCTTAATACGGTCATAACCCTATGTTTTGCATACTCTTTCTCCGTAACATTTACTAATGCTATGGATAGGCTTTCGAATATTAGTGTGCAAATTAAGAAGATAGGCGCCCTTTCAATAATTTTACTGGTAATTTATGGAAATACTTTGAGTAGTTTTTACCATTGGAAACAAAAAGATTTAGCTGCAAATGGTGGTATTCAAAGTGGTAAATATTTGGATAGTAAAGTTGCTAAAGATGATGTAGTTGATCGGATATCTGATTTCTATTATGTAGCGCAAAATGGAAATAAAGTCGCTCTTCTAGTTAAAGATAATCATAAAGAGGTCGGAACTAACTCATATTATATGAATGGGACTTTAGTCGCATCAGATGATTCAAATGCTAAGACCGATTCAGATATCGGAATGGTTTCCTATACTGTGACTCCTAAATTATTCACTATTGATGTAGGAAATAATCTTGAGACTAATGTCCAGCTTATTACTCCGGTGTACCGTTATCTAGGGCAGAAAGTGCTTGTGAATGGAACAGAAACGTCCATAAGCGTTTCAAAATTTGGTACTACTGAAATAACAGTGCCACCAGGTGGCTCAGTAGTAAAAATCACTTATAGTTACACTAAGCTAGCAATATTATCTAAAGTCATTTCTTTCTTAGCTTTACTATTCTTAGCTCAACATTTAATTTTCCCAGATAGAGATAAGCAGTACTGGCAAAGAATATTAGCTTGGGGTAATGACCAACTTAAAGATTTGGAATACAAACGCTACTTATGATGTTGTTAGGGTATGAGAATACTTACAAATATTAAGGAGCAAAAATGGAAACTTACAAATACGATATTGAAGGCATGAGTTGTCAGCATTGTATTCATGCAATTACGGAAGAAGTTTCAGAAATTCCTGGGGTAGCTAATATCAAGATTTCACTTGATGATAAGACGCTATCTCTTGACAGTCCTGAAGATGTAACTACTAAAGTTAAAGCAGCTGTAGATGAAGCTGGCTACGAAGTTAAATAATTATATTTATTAGGGAAGTGCTTGGTAAATGCCAGATACTATCAAATCAGTTGAGTTAGATATTGAGGGAATGACTTGTACTAGCTGTGCTAACCGAATTGAGAAAAAACTTAACAAACTTGATGGGGTAGTAGCTAGTGTCAACTTTGCTACAGAAAAGGCAAAAATTGAGTTCCCAAATGTAATTTCTGAGCATGATTTAATCAAAACTGTAGAGAATACTGGTTATAAAGCCCACAAACCAGTTCTTGCACATCAAGATCATGAAGGTAAACATGAACATGATACTGAGATTGCAGAGCCTCATGATCACATGAATCATGGAACACATTCGCTCAAAGAGCTACGTTGGCGTTTTGTGCTATCAATGTGGCTGGCAATTCCAGTAATTTTAATCTCAATGGTGCCACACTTACAGTTCAATTACTGGCAATGGGCAGCATTAACCTTAACTACTCCTGTCGTCTTTTATTGTGGTTGGGAATTCCATGAAGCAGCTTGGAAACAAATAAAACATAAATCAGTATCTATGGATACTTTAATTTCCATGGGTACTTTAGCTGCTTATTTCTGGAGTATCTATGCACTATTCATAGGACATGCGGGCATGGAAGGGATGAAACATACTTTCCATTTCTCATTGCAGGTAAGTGATGGTAACGGAAATATTTATCTCGAAGCCGCTGCAGGTGTGACGATGTTCTTGCTTGCAGGTCGTTACTTTGAAATGAAGACCAAACGTGAAGCTGGTAGTGCATTAAAATCCTTGCTTAATTTAGCAGCAAAGCAAGTTAGAGTATTGCGTGAAGTTAAAGGGTATACAATAGAGCAGGAAATTCCAGTAGAAGAGCTGGATAAAGGCGAACATTTCATCGTTAAACCTGGTGAAAAGATTGCTACTGACGGCGTTATTGTTAAAGGGCATTCTACGATAGATACCTCAATGTTAACTGGTGAAAATGTCCCTAAAGAAGTGGAGCCAGGTGCAGAAGTTGTTGGCGCGATGCTTAACGTAAATGGTGTTATTGAAGTCAAAGCTACCGCAGTCGGAGGTGATACCAAACTGGCTCATATTGCACAAATGGTACAAGATGCTCAAGCAGGAAAAGCTCGAATCCAAAAGCTAGCTGACAAAGTTTCAGAGTACTTTGTTCCAGCAGTAATTAGTCTAGCTTTCTTAACTTTTATACTATGGGTAATTTTTGGTAGTTCAATGTCACTAGCATTTACGGCAGCTGTCGCAGTATTAATTATTGCTTGCCCTTGTGCACTCGGATTAGCCACTCCGATTGCGTTGATGATGGGAACAGGTCGTGGTGCTGAACTTGGGATATTAATGAAAGGTCCAGAAGTGTTAGAAAGCAGTAGTGATATAGACACTATCGCTCTAGATAAGACAGGTACGATTACTTCTGGGCAAATGCAACTTAGTGATGTGATACCAACAACTAATGAAAGTTCAGATAAGTTATTGGCTGTAGCCGGTGCGTTGGAAGATTTTTCAGAACACCCAATTGCCCAAGCAATTGCTACTGCAGCTAAAGCTAGAGGGGAATTAGCAGAAGTTACTAACTTTAAGAATATTGTTGGTTTTGGTGTTAAAGGTGAAATTGATGATGTTGAAGTATATGTAGGTACTGAAAAGCTATTAAAGCAAGCTGGACAAACGTTAGGCACGGATCTTAACAAACAGAAAACTAAATTAGAGCTCAATGGTAAAACTGTAGTTAATGTAGCTTGGAATGGCAAAGTACGCGGCTTAATTGCAGTATCTGATACTTTGAAAGAAAGCAGTAAAGAAGCAGTAGCTAAGTTACAAGAATTAGGGCTAGATGCGGTATTACTTACTGGAGATAATAAAAATGCCGCAAATTATATGGCTGAAAAAGTTGGTATTAAAACTGTAATAGCTGAGGTATTACCTGAAGATAAACGTGATGTAGTGAGAAGACTACAAAGTGAAGGTAAAAAAGTTGCCATGGTCGGGGATGGTATTAATGATGCAGTTGCTCTTGCTCAGGCAGATTTAGGTATTGCAATTGGCACTGGTGCAGATGCCGCAATTGCAGCATCTGATATTACTCTAGTAAGCGGTGACTTACTAGAAGTTGCTGATGCTATTAAGTTAGCTAAGAAGACCTTTAAAACCATCAAGGCTAATTTATTCTGGGCATTTGCTTACAATATTTTGGCATTACCATTAGCAGCTTTTGGTTTGTTAAACCCAATGATTGCAGGCGCTGCTATGGCATTCTCGTCAGTAGCAGTGGTGTTAAATAGTTTACGCTTACGTTATTTCGCTAAAGTTTAATCTTCGAGATCTAGCAAGATAGGAGCATGGTCGGACGCCCCTTTTCCTTTTCGTTCTTCACGATCAATCCAAGCTCCTTTAACTTTGAGTGCTTCAGAAGTCAGCATGAAATCGATACGCATTCCTTTTTTCTTAGGGAAACTCAATGCTTTGTAATCCCAATAAGTATACTTACCCGGCTCTCCGTAGAAAGTACGCCCTGAGTCAATAAAACCTAGATCTAAGAAGTTTCGAAAAGCTTGACGTTCTTTATCGGAAACATGAGTATGACCTTCAAATACTTCCATATCCCAGACATCAATGTCAGTTGGGGCAATATTCCAGTCGCCGGCAAGGACAATTTTAGCTTCTGGGTTGGCTTTAAGCTCTGCTTTCATATTATCTTCAAGAGTGGCTAACCACTTTAACTTATAGGAATAATGTGGATTATCTAAAGCACGCCCGTTAGGTACATAAAGACTCCAAATTCGGACTCCGCCACAAGTAGCACCAATGGCACGAGCTTCCACTATCTCTTTAAATTCTGGCTGGTTAGGAAAACTGCGTTCTACTTCTTCAAGACCTACACGTGAGGCAATGGCTACGCCATTCCACTGGTTTAAACCAAAATGCACTACTTCGTAGCCAAGGCGTTCAAAAAGTTCCCAAGGGAACTGTTCATCTTTAGCCTTAGTTTCTTGAATACATAGGACATCTACATTACTACGTTCCAAAAAGTTTGCAATGCGGTCAGCACGGGCACGTACGGAATTAACATTCCAACTAGAAATTCTCATACTATTAACTCTAACGGTAGTAAGCTGATAAAGGTAACAAATTTAAGGAACTAGGTATAGATTAAATGAGTACAGCTGCTAATAATAACGGGACAAATCATGAAAATGGTGTTGGTCCTTGGGAAGGACAATGGCCTACTAAGGATCATTACGATCCAGAATTACTGCAAGAGGGAGATCGACGCAATGTCGTAGATAAGTATCGATATTGGAAAATGGATGCCATTATTGCAGATTTAGATAAACGCCGTAATAATTTCCATATTGCAATTGAGAATTGGCAGCATGACTTAAATATTGGGACAGTAGTGCGCACGGCAAATGCTTTCTTGGTTAAAGAAGTGCATATTATTGGTAAGAAACGCTGGAATCGGCGAGGTGCGATGGTTACCGATAAATACCAGCATGTACGTCATCACCCAACAGTTGAAGGTTTTATAGAGTGGGCGCAAAGTGAAGGATTGGAAGTTATTGGTATCGATAATTTCCCAGATTCAGTTCCATTAGAAACTTATGATTTACCTAAAAACTGTGTCTTAGTCTTTGGGCAGGAAAGTACTGGTTTAACTGAAGAAGTACATAAGTCTTGCAAAGATACACTCTCAATTGCTCAATATGGCTCGACACGTTCTATGAACGCTGCTGCGGCTGCTTCTATTGCGATGCATTCTTGGATTCGTAGACATGTTTTTGGGCAGAGAATATCGTAACTACGCTTGTCTAACAGTTATCTAGCTCAATAAGTTTTATAATAGAAATGTATCTGATTATAACCTTCAAGAAAGGTGGCTTTATATGCCAATAGCAACTCCAGAAGTCTACGCTGAAATGATTGATAATGCGAAAAATAAAGGTTTCGCATACCCTGCAGTTAACGTAACTTCTTCTCAAACTTTAAACGCAGCTCTAGAAGGCTTCGCAGAAGCTGGTTCAGACGGTATCGTGCAGGTAACAACTGGCGGTGCTGCATATTGGGCTGGTCCAAAGAAAAAGGATATGCCTGTGGGTGCTCTTGGCTTCGCTGCTTATGCACGCGAAGTTGCTAAGCAGTACGATGTTAATGTTGCTTTGCATACGGATCATTGTCCAAAAGATCAATTAGATAACTTCGTGTTACCGTTACTTGAACTTTCTGAAAAGGAAGTAGCTAAAGGTAATGATCCAATCTTTAACTCACACATGTGGGATGGCTCTGCTGTACCGCTAAAAGAGAACTTGAATATTGCTGAAGAGTTACTTGAACGAACTGCTAAAGCACACCAGATTCTTGAAATTGAAGTCGGTGTAGTAGGTGGCGAGGAAGATGGTGTAGCTCATGAAATTAATGATGATTTATACTCAACTGTTGATGATGGTCTAGCGACTGTTAAAGCACTAGGTTCAGGTGAAAATGGTCGTTATATTACTGCATTAACTTTCGGTAACGTGCATGGTGTTTATAAACCAGGCAACGTAAAGCTTCGTCCAGAAGTTCTTAAAGAAATTCAGGATGCAGTTGGCAAGAAGGTCGGCAAAGAACGTCCATTTGATCTAGTGTTCCATGGTGGTTCTGGCTCTACTGAACAAGAAATTGCTGATGCAGTTAAGTATGGCGTTATAAAGATGAACATCGATACTGACACTCAGTATGCTTACACTCGTCCAGTAGTAGATCACATGATGAAGAACTATGATGGCGTACTTAAAGTTGATGGAGAAGTAGGAAATAAGAAAACTTACGATCCACGTGTCTGGGGTGCTGCTGCTGAAGCTGGCATGGCTGCTCGTATCGTGGAAGCTTGTGAATCTCTAGGTTCTGCAGGTAAATCAACTAAGTAGTAGATTTCAATTCAAATTAAGGCTTCAGGATAAAAACTGGAGTCTTAATTTGTATTTTCTTTTAAAAAGAAGTCAGGTAAGCACTTAGTTTACTTTCAAGTTCATAAATTGATTTTTCGGTAATTTTATCTGCGAAATAGTTAGGACTATTAGAAGCAGTTATGCCTATCACAAAATCTTTTGCATTATCAATAAAATCTTCATGAACTCTCGAGAAGAGTTCATCTTGAACGTCATATCCTACTTTCCAAGAGTTATCTTTGTTAACTAAGCTAAGGTATAAACATATTGCTGATGCATCTGCAATATCTGAAATAGCTTGTAAATTTTTTGCTTCAATAGATGTTCCATTATCAAAAGTTTTATTGTTTAATAATGCCTTTATCTGATAATTGTGTGCAATTATAAGTTCGACTGCGCGATGCACATTGACTAAATCTTCTCTTTTTTCTGTCTTCTCATCACTCCAGTAAGGTATTATGACGGCACGTAGTTCTGCTAATTGCTCAATTGTTTTAGTTGCAACATCGGAAATTCGTTGCTTATGTTGAGCTTTAACTTCGTTTCTTTGTGATTTTCTTGCTAAATAAAGACTTACGAAGACTGCTCCTGCGGTAAATATTGCAACTGTGATATCGGTAAGTGTTTCAAATTCCATATATGTTATTTTAGTAGTTATTGGGTTAGTTTACTAATATTAAGTAAGTTAAGAAGGGTTTATGGAAGTGTTTAAATTAACTATTATTCTAGAAAAATCTTAAGGTAGTACTTCAAAAAGTGTAATATAATAAAACAGAGTATTTAATGAATTACGCAGGGTATTTTTAAGGAAGAGTCTTTATGTTAAGTCCGATAGCGATGTGGCAAGAAGCTATACCCATTGTTTTAGTGACTATAATGATTCTCTATATTCCAGGATTAGTTTTTTCTGCAGTTTTAGGATTTAGGAAGCTGACTCTTGTAACCATAGCTCCAGTTGTAACATTTGCAGAAGTCGGATTTACTACGGTTTTATTTGGAATATTAAAAATCCCTTATTATTTAATTACATTCATAATAGCTTCAGTGTTTTATACATTTTTAATATATATATTAAAGAGATTTTTATTTAAGATACCGAAAATTAGAGAAAAGCTTGATTTTGATAAGCCTAAGCCTAAACCTAAACATATAAGACCGGCTATCAAAAAAAGAAAGTTTAACTATAAAGCTATATTTAATATAGTTAACTTAAGTCTTTTAATTGCGATTACTTTATCATTCATAACTTCGCTAAGGATTATAGGTCATCCTGAAAATATTATACAAACAGTTGATGTTCGCTATCATTTAAGTGCAATAAGATGGATTTATGATAGTCACAATGCTTCACCGTTTCACCTAAGTGATTTTATCCCCTCTTTACAAAATACTTATTATCCTTCTGCATGGCATGGGACCGTATACTTAGCATCTTCAGTATTTGGCAGCGATTTTAAGTTTTTGATTTTAGGCTTAAATTCCCTTATTAGTGTTATATATATTTTAGCTTGGCCAATCAGCATGTTATTTTTTGCTAGGCAAGTTTTTGGTAACTCTAGTTTAAAAGTTTCATTAACTGTAATTTTTTCATGTGCTCTGCCAGCTTTTCCTTATTTAGGGCTAGTATACGGTGGCTTCTATCCAAATAGTTCCTCTGCTGCATTTATCCCAATTGCTTTAGGTTTTGCACTAGGTGTATTTAAAGAAAATGCCCATAGGGTAATATCTGGGCCACAGGCCTTACTTGGATTATTGCTAACACTTGCTGGAATAGGTTTCTTACACCCAACTAGTTTCATGGCTAGTTTGCTTTTTGTAATTACAATCGGTTTACAGCACTTTATTAGATCAGTTATTAACTATATAGATAGAGCAAGAAGAGGCCCGATGAAGGGTGTTTACTTGAATCGTAAACGCATTAATTATTTTATTATGTTTTTAATATTTATCTTGGTCTATATAGTAATGTGGGACAAATTATCTATGCAGTATAGGTCAATTGGGGAAGGTACTGTTGGCCAATCAATTATAGAGTACTTACAAGGAAACGTAACTAAAGGGATTTATCCGACTTCTATTAGTATTTTTGTGTTTATTGGTATTTTATTGTTGTTAGGATATGAAAAGAATAAGCAGTACTACTGGGTTTTGACATCATACGTAATAACAGGGTTTTTGTATGTTATATCTAATGGATCCCAAAATGAAACAATACGTTTTATCTTCACAGGACTTTGGTATGGTAGAGCACAACGAATAATCATATATTATCCAATTTTTGCTTCAGTAATAGCTACTATTGGCGTTACTTCCATACTAAATTTGATATGGAAAATTATTATTTGGATAGGTTTGCTAAGAAAGAAAATTCTAGCTGCACTTGCACTTGTAGTTAAAGTGCTGTTAATAGTGTTATTAGGGTGGACCTATGGTCGCCAAGGTGGTGTTTTGGATAAGTATGTGGCAAAAACTTCGCTGAGTGCTTATAGTATGAACCCTAAAGATAATCCTGCATATATTACTTGGGATGGCTTAAATCTCATGAAACAAATGGCAAGTATAGTCCCAGCAGGAACATTAGTCGCAAATGATAATAACGCAGCTGCTTTGAGCTATGCAGTCGCAAATGTAGATTTAATACAATACGGGCAAGAAAAAGAAAAGCCAACTCAGGAAGAAGCGCTTATTCTTAACAATTTGAATAATATGATGACGGATGCTCAAACTTGCCAGGCGGTAAAAGATACAGGTGTTAAGTATGCAATTAATCTTAATGGAAGACCGTTAGCGGGCACTGCTTTCAATAAGTATAGATATGCCCCTATGCCAGGTTTAGAAAATCTAGATAATTCCGATGCAGTTACACTTGTAGCACAACAAGGTCCTGCAAAGTTATATTCTATTAATGATTGCGATCCTACTGCTATTGAACAGAATAATGCTGCACAGCAGGATTTAGGATACTTACCGCAGTAACTTTGAAATCGATTTAAAAAATTAGTAAAATAAGCTGTAAGAACTCCGCTTACAACTTGTGGAGTTTATTTTATTTTGCGATAAAAAGATAGGGAAAATATGCCAGCTATTATTATTGTCGGAGCACAATGGGGTGACGAAGGTAAAGGTAAAGCAACTGATTTGCTAGGTGGCAAGGTTGACTATGTAGTTAAGTTTAATGGCGGTAATAATGCCGGGCATACGGTAAAAGTTGGTGGAGAAAAGTACGAACTTAAATTATTACCAGCAGGAATTCTTAATGAAAACTCTACTCCAATAATCGGAAATGGTGTAGTGGTTAATCCGGAAGCATTATTTGAAGAGTTAGATGGTTTGAATGCTCGTGGTGCAGATACTTCTAAGCTTAAGATTTCAGCAAATGCACACTTGATTGCACCATATCACCAGATTATTGATAAAGTTACTGAGCGTTTCTTGGGTAAACGCGCTATTGGTACTACTGGTCGTGGTATTGGACCATCATACATGGACAAAGTAGCTCGTTTAGGTATCCGTGTGCAAGATTTATTTGATGAATCAATTTTACGGCAAAAGGTCGAAGGTTCATTGGCTCAGAAAAATGAACTACTAGTTAAAGTTTATAATCGTAGGGCTATTTCGGTTGATGAGATTGTAGATTATTTCTTGTCTTATGCTGATCGCATTAAACCTATGGTAGTAGATGCTGAATTAGAGTTAAATGATGCACTTGATGATGAAAAGTTAGTACTTCTGGAGGGTGGGCAGGCTACTTTCTTGGATGTAGATCATGGTACCTACCCGTTTGTAACTTCTTCCAATCCAACTTCTGGTGGAGCTTGTACAGGCAGTGGCATAGGACCTACTCGCATTGATCGTGTAATAGGTATTATTAAAGCTTATACGACTCGTGTTGGTGCAGGACCTTTCCCTACAGAATTATTTGATGAAATGGGAGAATTTTTACAAAAGACGGGTGGAGAATTTGGTGTAAACACTGGACGTCCACGTCGTTGTGGTTGGTATGATGCTGTGCTTGCTCGTTATGCAAGTCGTGTTAATGGTTTTACAGACTATTTCTTGACAAAGCTTGATGTACTTACTGGTATTGAAAAAATCCCAGTATGTGTAGCTTATGATGTTGATGGAAAACGATTTGCTGAAATTCCAGTATCTCAATCTGACTTCCACCATGCAAAACCAATTTTTGAGTATTTTGATGGCTGGACTGAAGATATTTCAAAAGCAAAAACTATGGACGACTTACCAAAGAATGCTAAGAAATATGTTAAGGCACTTGAATCAATGAGTGGTTGCCGTTTCTCGGCTATTGGTGTTGGGCCAGATCGTGAACAAACTATTGTTATTAATGATTTAATCTAAAATTCATTAATAACAATAGTTTTTACGAAAATAGTCCCAATTTACGTCCCTGAATTACTGGGCAGGTATCCATAACTACTATTAGTCCAGCTTTTTGTGCACGTTTAGCAGCGACTTCGTTTATAACACCTAACTGTAACCAAACTGCTTTAGCTTTAATTTCAATTGCTTGATCTACAATTTCACCGACATTTTCTGAGTTTACGAAACAGTCAACGACATCGATAGGCTCTTTAATATCTTTAATTGTTTTGTAGCCTTCTATACCGTATGCTGATTCACCTCTAGGATTTATGGGGATAATATTCATTCCCAATTCATCTTTTATGGTCCTAGTTACATGGTATGCAGGACGTTCTCTATTTTTTGAAAGACCAACAACAGCCCAAGTAGCGCCTTTGTTAGTTAATAATGCTTCGATTTCAGTCGGATTTTGATATTTTTCCATGGTTTTATTGTAGCTCTTAACTAGTGCTCCTCCACAAGAGTTTAAATCTATTTTATTCACTTTTTGGATATTGATTAGCAGAGTCTCTACAGAAGTATGTGAAGCTAGAACCCTAATTTATCGAAAGGGTTGCTTTGGAAAAGATCAGAAACTTTTTGTTATATACCTGCATTATGATTTTAGTTTGCTTTATTTTTGCTTTTATAAAGCCCAAATTTAGTAATGCAGACCAGCCGTTAACTGATGGTTGGCATAAAAGTGCTGGGCATGGTAGAGAAATGTGGGCTGGGGTATTTCGTAATAATGATAATTTACCGGCTTATTGTGCTGATGCAGACTTGGCTCCACCTTGGGATGGCGGAAGTTATAAAAAAGAAAGATTTGGAGTTTTTATTCAGAAAAATGGCAAGGAATTAACCTCTATAGAAAAGGAAAGGCTTTCTTATCTTCTTTGGAAGTGGGGAGATACAAACAATGCAGACCAAGCAGCTGCTGTCCAACTAGCGATTTGGTCAATTAGTACTAGCAATATGCATTGGGGCAGTGCAAAGTTAGAAGAAATGTTTAATAAAGTAGGAGCCAGTACTAAGATAAGAGAATTAGCTAAAGGCTATTTTGAAGAAGCAAGTAAAAAGCATGGTCCCTATAAACTTAATATTACAAAAAACAAAGTGAACAATAAAATCAATATTTCGCTAATAGGTAATGCAGGTAAATTAGTTGAAGGGTTTAAGATTAAGGCGCAAGCTACTGGTAGCATAAAGTTTGCAGATAAATCTTCTCAAGAGTTTCTAAGTAGTTTAAAGCAAAATGAAATTTCAATAAATAAAATTGACTATGGTGCTGGAAGTATTGAAACGGTAGTAGATAACTTGCCTGGCGTACTTAAATGGTTTGAACCAGATAAGCCTAATGTGCAACGATTATTTCTAACTTCATCAACTACAAAAGCTAAAGCAGTACTTGACACGAAAGCTGTAACTCCTATAGACCTTAAATTAACTACTCAAACTGGAAGTAAAGAAATTTCAGCTAATAGTAAATTGCGAGATAGGATTCAGCTAAGACCTGCTAATAAGAATATGATTTGGCCTAGTAATTTAGCTACTAATCAGCCAGTTAAGATTAAAGTAAAGTCAGTGCTTTGGGGTCCCTTTGACCGAAAACCAGAATTAAGTGATTTATATCCAGACGCAAAAAAGAAAATAGGTGAAACTTTAACTGAAGTAGATGGTTTTAAAGATTTTATTACGGAAGACATCGAAGTAAAAGGTGCTGGTTATTATGTCTGGACTGCAGAAATCTTACCCAAAACAGCCATCCCTGATTATGCTAAGGAACTTTTTAAAGTGACAAAAAGTAAGTTTGGTGAATCTAGTGAAACTACATTAGTTAAATGGTCGATAAACGTCAAAACTTTAATAAGCGAGAAAAATATTTCAGTCGGTGAAACAAACAGTGATACTTTGGAAGTATCAGGGTTAAAAGCGGGCAAAACTGAAGAAAAGATTACTTTAAAAATTTATGGACCGTTTCCGGAGTTACCCGGACAACGTATAAAAGTGCCAAAAATAGCACAAGAATATTTAGAAAAGAAAATTCCTATTGATAATGGCATTATAAAAGCTGATTTTCAAGAAAAAATCAATGAAGCTGGATGCTATACGGTTGTGGCACATTATCCAGGAAATGAAATTACTAACGCATTTACTTCAGAATTTGGGATTCCAGAAGAAAGCTTCTGTGTGCATAAAGTAGATACAGAAGAAAAGCTAAATCATGAATCTAAACATCATGAAACTTATGAAGAGGGTAGTTCGAGTGAATTACAAAAAGAAATATTTCAAAATGAAGTTGGTAAAGTAGAGGATAATCTAACTCAGAAAAAACAAGAAAATAGAGTTGGAAAGATAAATAACAAACAAGAAGTTGATGAATCAAAAGCTTTACAAACATTGCCTGAGCTCGCAAAAACAGGAATAAGTAGTGAGAGGTATAGAAATTTTAGTGGTGTAGCTTTTTTATTGATAGGCATAGGGAGTTTGATACAGGTACTGCGTAGAATATGATGTAATATCACAAGCTGTAATTCTATATAGTTTAGCTTCACCTTTTTGGTCAATTAGTTCCATACCAGGGTAGCTATCTAGATTTTGTAAACCAGTGAAGTCTGGTCCCGATGGATTATTAGGGGCTGGGTCTTGTGCGTCATATTTAGTGCCAAAATCTAATGCATACTTGACGTTCTTTTGTTCTAATGCATCGCAAACTCCAGGAGTTATAGCAGCTTGGTTCAACGATGTTGCAATTATTCTTTCGTTATCATCCATAAATGGTCTATTGAACATGGGAAATAATACTTTTCTACCTGAAAGTGCATACGCTATTCCACCACCATTATAGGGATTGTTTGCAATAAGTGTGCCTTCTGGGACGTTTTCGGCCAAGTTTTGAATTATCGCTAATTTATTTGCATCCATGAGTGGTTGGCTATTTGATACTTGATAAGTAGACTGATGGATTTGTTTGAGTGCTTTATTGGTAGCTGATGATTCGGCTCCAAAAATTAAGGAAGATATGGTGAAAAATGCAAGTACTAATTTTCCAGTATTCGTAGGTAAATTAGTAACTATTTCGTTGATAAGTAAACAGCATAGTGGAATTGAAAGTATGACTGATAGTGCAGCTAAACGGTTTGCATCGCTATACCAAATTGCAGTTAAGGCATTTCGATAAGGTCCTTTATGCACACCCATAGCTAATATAAAAAAGTATCCAGTGATTAGATGCCCTAATGATAAAAACCGCCATTTAGGTTTAAATAATGCTAGAACCATGCCAATCAGGACAGCTATAGCCGTAGCCTGTACGCCTAATGGTGCAAATGTCTGTAAGAACCATATTGAGAAAGTTTTACCTAAAGTATTGCGCGCATCCCAGACGGAAGTTACAGAAAGTGTATGCCATGCAAGTATTAAGACAATCCAAAAACTAATGACTAGTACTATATTTGAAATTTTATTTTTTACTTTATTAGGTTGTCTAATTAAGTTAATACAATGTTCCACAATTAATGGCAACGCTAATATAAAGGCAGAAAAAGGAGTATTAGGGTGTGAAAATGAACCAGCTAGTAAAGATAATAAGAGTAGTACAAATACTTGAACTTTACTGAAATAAATATTACTTGGGTTTCTTACTAGAGCGTATGTAAAAGCAAGAATAATCGGTATAAAAGTTATCCCTAAAATATTTGGCATTAACCCACCCCATGCTAGAAGAAAGTATGGGTAAACAGGGAAAGCGGAAGTTAATATTGCAGCTACTATCCAGAGCTGACGCTTGTTAGGGAAAAGCGTATAAATAAGGAATATCATACCAATTGGCCATAGTATGCCACCCATAATTACTGTAAAAGTATTAAAAGCTACATCTAATTGAGTATGTGTTAAGTCAATAATCTGTGCTACATATGAGTGGAATACTGAAGGATAGAATCCACTATCTTTTCCAGAGGTTTGAAAAGAACTTATTGTTAATGGTGAAGCAGATCCTGTTTCCATGATAAAACGTACCGCATTTTGATGAAAAAGACCATCCCATGATAGTACAGGAGTCTTGGGATCTCTTATTACTCTAATCAGATTTACAGTGTTGAGGGAAACTCCTATAATCATTGATGCAGTTAAATATTTTAATTGTTTTAAAGGAGTTTGATGTCCTACTTGGTTAAGTAAAATTAGGTTTTCTTTTCTAGATTTTTTAACTGCACGGATTACTATTATAAGTAGGGCAGTAATCACTGCTAATGGTAAATTAGTCCACCAATGCCAGCGGATATTTAGTGCATGTGCGAAAACTGTGGAAATTGATGTGAAAGAGATGGAAAAAACTGGAGCCAAGAATACAATATAAATTTTTTCAAGACGTAAAGTAGCACCTACTATGACTCCAGGAAGATAAAGTAACACTAATCCAGCAGCCCAAATCCAGATACTAGGTAGCCAGTTATTAATTAGTGTAATCATTAGTAAATTTTATCAAATATTATTTATTTATGACATTCATCAAATTTTCAAGGTATTTTAAGATCTCTTTGCGAAGTGCATTTCCACGTTCAGTAAATTCTTTTTGACGTTTAACATATTCAGCTTTACCAGCAGGTGTTTCAATTTTTACTGGTTCATAACCCCAGTCACTTAAGTCATATGGTGCTGCTTGCATATCTAACACACGAATATCATGGGTAAGTTCAAAACAGTCAAGTAATAAATATCCAGGAATAACAGGACCAAGTTTGTATGCCCACTTATACAAATCCATACCAGTATGTAAACATCCTGGTTGATCTAAGTCTATTTGAGTAGCACGAGTTGGCTGGATGGTATTTAGTGGTTTAGCTTCTTTGGTATAAAAACGAAATGCATCAAAATGGGAGCATCTAAGCTGGTGAGTAGCTACTACTTCATCTGTGCCTTTACTGCCTAAACGTAAGGGAACTTGGTGGCGAATATCATCTTCTTTTAGCTTATATACCATCGCCCATTCGTGGAGTCCAAAGCAATCAAAGCGTGCTTTTCTATCTTTAGAACGCTTAAGGAACTCATGAATAAAAAGTACAGAATTACCACGATCTTCCATGAATCTTTCTACATCAAAGATCAGAGCATTATTAGTGTCTCGATACCAACGCCAATTCTTGCGTTCGGTATTTTGTGCACCAATAAGTTCTATCGGTCCACCTGCATGCCAACGACGTAATTGCGAAGGCTTAAACGAATAGTATGTGTATAAGAAATCTTCTACAGGATGCTTTTCACCTTTCACGCGGCGCGTTCTGTAATCTGTAGTGAGCTTATCTGCTCGTTCTTTATGAATCGCTTCTAGTTCTTGCCAGTTAGCTCTTTCTAGAGTATCTTTAACGTCCAGTGCCACCATAAACTACAGCTTCTTTATCATCATCAAGGCCAAAAGCAGTGTGAATAACTGAAACAGCCTTCTTTAAATCTTTTTCAGCAATTGTAATAGAGATACGGATTTCAGAAGTTGAAATCATATCGATATTGATATCGTTATCACTTAGTGTCTGGAAGAAGTCAGCAGATACACCTGGATGAGAGCGCATACCTGCTCCTACAAGGGACAATTTACCGATTTCATCATTGTAGTTAAGGTCTTCAAAGCCAATTTCATCTTGTTTTGCTTTAAGAGCTTTCACCATTGCTTCTCGGTCGTCAGTTGGTAGTGTGAAAGATAAATCAGTGGTCCGAGCGTCAGTAGCAATTGAGTCATGGACAATCATATCGATATTACCCTTAGCTTCACTGATAACATGGAAAATTTGTGCTGCTTTACCAGGTCCATTAGGTAGTCCGACTACTGTAATTTTTGATTCTGAAGTGTCGTGAGCAACACCTGAAATAATTGGCTGTTCCAAAGGAACTCCTTCTTCATGAATATCTAACTTAGGACCATTTGGAATAACCCAAGTGCCCTCATGTTTACTAAATGATGAACGAACATGTAACTTAACTCCAAAACGACGAGCATACTCTACTGAACGTAGATGTAGTACTTTTGCACCAGAGGCTGCTAGTTCCAGCATTTCCTCACTTGTAATTTCGTTAATTTTATGTGCTGATTGCACAATTCTCGGGTCGGCAGTAAATACACCATCTACGTCCGTGTAAATTTCACAAACATCAGCTCCCATAGCTGCTGAAATTGCCACAGCTGTAGTATCGGAGCCGCCACGACCTAGTGTCGTAATATCTTTAGTGCGACGGCTAACTCCTTGGAAACCTGCCACAATTGGGATATTGTCTTGTTTTAAAGATTTCCGTAAGCGATATGGATCTACATCAATGATTTTCGCCTCGCCATGGGAGCCATCGGTAATCATTCCAGCTTGGCTACCTGTAAACGATTGAGCTTTTTGACCTTTGTCATTGATAGCCATAGCAAGTAATGCCATTGAGATTCGCTCGCCAGCTGTCAATAGCATATCTAACTCACGTGATGGGTGTGAAGTGGTAACTTCATTAACTAAATCGAGGAGTTCGTCAGTGGTATCGCCCATTGCGGATACGACGACGATGACTTCGTTGCCAGCTTTTTTAGTTTCAATAATGCGACTAGCAACACGTTTGATCCCTTCAGCATCTGCTACTGAAGAGCCACCAAACTTTTGTACAATTAACGCCATGTTTTCACCATTTTAATAAGGATTTAGCATTGTACTCACTTAAAACTAAGTGGATACAATGCTAAATCAGTTTACGCATCTTTTTAATTTTAACTAATTTGTGTTTATTTTAATACTCCGCAATTACAATCTTATGTTGCTTCATCATGGTTTTATATGCGTCAGGTTTTGCCATTAGCTCATCCATATTTTCCGGAACGATCTGCCAGCTGACACCATACTTATCTTTACACCAGCCGCATTGTTCACTTTCCGGTACTGCAGATAGTTTATCCCATAAGTAATCAATTTCTTCTTGATTCTTGCAAAGTACCATGTATGAAACTGCTTCGTTGAAAGTATCATCTTCGTCAGAATCATGAGCAGTAAATGCTTGTCCGTCAATAGTGAAAGTAGAATACATCAGCGACTCTGCTGTCAAAGGAGCTTGATGTTCTGGATATGGCATTTTGGGGCCAGCTTCTGAATCTTTGAATACCGAAGTGTAGTAATCACAGGCTTCACTTGCCTTATTAACCACAGGGCCAGAAAAACCAAGTGATGGCACAATGAAGTGATAATCTTGGTCTTCAGGAACTGCAGTTGCGGCAAGATGCCAAAGTAGTCCATAGCGGTCAATTACTTGTCCATAAAGTTCAACGAAACCATAGTTATCACCAAGGGGTGCTATTATTTTTCCACCATCAGTTAAGCTTTCCCATAGTTTAGTTACTTTTTCTTTAGCGTCTTTATCGGCAGTGGAATTAAAGTGTACTTCAAAAGAGTTTGCACTATTAAATTTAAATTCAGGACCAGCATTAATTGCTACAAAATCCATGTCTTCTAAACGGAAATCAATAGTAAGTGGTTTTCCAGCTAGATTTAGCTGGAAGTCTGTTAAACCTTCTTCTTTACTAGTAGGGTAGTTTACTGTCTTAGTAATTTCACTATTAGGGAAAATACTAGTGTAGTAATCTGCAGCTTCCTTTGCATTACCATCAAACCAGAGGTTAGGGGTTATCTTTTGCATAATAGTTCCTTTATTAAGTATGGATATTCAGTTATAAACTTTAGAGTTTTTGCCTGCCTTCAAAAGCACGTCCCAAAGTAATCTCATCTGCATACTCCAAATCACCACCTACGGGTAAGCCAGAAGCCAAACGTGTAACATTGATTCCCATAGTAGTTAGCATTCTGCTTACGTAAGTGGCAGTAGCTTCACCTTCAAGATTCGGATTAGTTGCAATAATTACTTCACGAATTCGATCGTCAGCTAGTCTTGTCATTAGTTCTTTAATGCGTAGTTGATCTGGGCCAATGCCTTGAATCGGGCTGATAGCACCACCAAGTACGTGGTATTTACCACGGAATTCCCGGGTTTTTTCGATAGCAACTACATCTTTAGGTTCTTCTACGACACAGATTATAGTATCATCGCGTCTTGGATCTCTACAGATAGCACAGAGTTCTTCTTCACCAACATTGCCACACACTATACAGAATTGCGCCTTTGCTTTAAGTGCTATCATGGCATTTGCTAATCGTGATACATCTTCTTTAGAAGTTTGTAGCAGGTGGAAGGCAATACGTTGTGCAGACTTTGAGCCAACTCCTGGAAGCTGGTTTAATTCATCGATTAAGTCTTGAATGATGCCATCATAAATTGCTGCCATTATTGTCCTTCATGTGGTATTTCTTCAACGACAGTAGCGTGAAATTTATCCACCAGTAAGTCAGCACCAGTTAGTGATTGTTTTATTCTTGGTGCTGATTCAGGCTTAGCTTTTGGTTTTTCTGGAGTGTTAACTATGGGTTTTTCCCAATCTGTAGTCGGTTTCCAGGGAGTTTTCAATGGATCTGGTCGTTCAGTTTCTAGATCATCAGATGCTACTGGATATACTGTTGCTTTTGGCGTAGCTTCTGCAAAAGTATCAGATACAGGTGGAATAGGCATTGTAGCTGTAGGTGCAGTATTTGAAGTATGAAGCACAGTGGTATTTTCTGCCAGCGATTCATCATTGGTGTCTTGTGAGGTAAATATTGGTGCTGCTGGAGTCTTTTTTAGTTCAGGAGCTACTGGAGCAGGTAAACGCTTTGTAGTATTTGAATTACCACCTTTATCGACAGTATTAATGATGAAAGTCGTTCCCAGTACTTTTTCCAGTGCTTGATTTAGGTGATCTTTATGATTCCTTGAATTGAAAGATTTAGCTAAACCAGGAGTTAAGAAAGATAGCTCTATGGTATCTGCTGTAGCATTTTCTACTCTTGAGTTTTGATTAATTAATACCCAGCTGGAGCGTTTAATTCGCATCAAAGCTTGCATTACTTCATTCCAACGTCTGCGAATTTCTTCTACAGTAGTTTCATCAACGGTAGTATTTGAACGAATGTCATTAGTAGTATCAGTAACTGGAGCAGTTTGACTTACTGGAACTCGGCGTGGATCTGGCTGCACTTTAGGCAACGCTGTCTCAGATGTAATGATTGGTTCAGACTGTATTTCAGCTTCAGCTTTATCAGGCAATGGATTGCCCCAACCATAGTCTTGGAATGATGCTGGATTAGCAATATCATTTGGCTTTGGTTCATTATTTTCTTCAAACTGTGGCTGCTCAGAAACTTCTGGTTCAGCTTCTAGAGTTGGTTCTTCAGCGGCTAATTTTGCTGAAGTAGTTTTCAGATGTTCAGGTATCTCAGGTTCAAGAGTTGAAGTATCAGGATGTAAGACCTGTGGCTCAGCTTGAGTGCTAGGAGCTGTGATTTGTCCTTTTATAACCCTGTCTTCAATACGCTCAATGCGATTTTCAAAAGCTGAAACTCCAGAAGAAGCTGCAGGTAGTAGCAACTTTGCACAAAGTAACTCAAGATGTAGTCTCGGCGAAGTAGCTCCACCCATTTCATTTAGTGCTTCCGAAGTTTCGTCAGCGCAGTATGAAAGCTGTGCTTTACCAAAACGTGCAGCTTGAGTTTCCATTTTCACTAACTGATCGCTTGGAACAGTAGGAAGAATACTTGAACTACTTTCTGGCGCATACTTAATTACGATTAAGTCACGGAGTCTTTCTAATAGGTCTTCAACGAAACTGCGTGGATCATTACCAGTTTGAATAATACGATCAATCGTTCTAAAAGAACTTTCAGCATCTTGTGCGCTAATTCCATCAATAACATCATTAAGTAATGAAGCATGAGTATAACCTAATAAATCAACTGCTAATTCATATGAGACGTTCTGGTTTTCAGAACCATTAATTAGTTGGTCCAGAATTGATAACGAATCACGTACAGAGCCACCACCAGCACGAATCACTAGTGGAATCACACCGCTTTCTAGCTGTACTTTTTCATCTGTACAAATTTGTTCCATATATTTTTGCATAGTTTTTGGTGGAACTAATCTAAAAGGGTAATGATGAGTGCGAGAGCGAATTGTTTCAATTACTTTATCTGGCTCAGTAGTAGCAAAGATAAATTTAATGTGAGCAGGTGGTTCTTCCACAATCTTGAGCAAGGCATTAAATCCGGCAGAAGTGACCATATGCGCCTCGTCAATAATAAAAATTTTGTATTTATCACGTGCTGGGGCATAAGTTGCACGTTCCCTTAATTCTCTAGCGTCATCGACACCACCATGACTGGCCGCATCAATTTCGATGACATCTAGACTGCCATTACCATCACGAGACAAATCAATGCAGCTTGGACATTTACCACAAGGAATATCAGTAGGACCTTCGGCGCAGTTAAGACATCTAGCTAAGATGCGAGCTGAAGTAGTCTTACCACAACCACGAGGACCAGAGAAAAGGTAGGCATGGTTAGTTTTATTATTAGCTAAAGCAACTTGAAGTGGCTTTGTAACTTGTTCCTGGCCAATGACTTCGGAAAAGTTTTCTGGACGATAACGTCTATATAATGCTGTACTCACATATATAACTTTACCGTTTATAACTGACAAAATAAATGAGAAGTAGCAAATTCCATAGATATTAAAATGACCCTTTGCACACCTGACAGAGCTTGCGTACCCTTGCTACCTTCCGGTCCTGGGGGAGTTTACAAGATGACACCATGCAAAGAGTCATTAATTATTGTAGCAGACGGGTTGCTTCTTATGCCAATAAAATATGAGTTCATATTATCTTAAAGAAGAATTATAGTTTCATGTTCATTACTGGCATTTTCAGCTTACCTTTTTTATATCTAATGCTATATATAATTGCCAAGAAGGCAACGATTCCTTCTCCGCCAAAGAATGCTACGTAAGCACCGTGTAAACCAAAGTATTTAGTTAATAAATAGATGGAAATAACACCGATAATTCCAGAAACTATAGTTGCTCTTGACGAAGCATAAGCATAACCTAACGGATTTAAATATAAGGATATAAAAGCAGTAACCATGCAAATAGCTAGGAAGGTTAAACCTAATAAAAAGAAATCAATACTTGTATTAGCAAATGAACTACCAAATACTAATTTACTGAAGAATGGCCCTAGTAGCCATAGGGCACTTCCGAATACTAGCCCAAAAATTAGTAAGCATAGTACCGTTAACTTATGAGTTCCTTCTACAGATTTTTTTCCATCGCGATTGACAAAACTTTGAAAAGAAGATCCCATAACTTGCACAGAAAGTAGCCAATAACTGTATAGCTGTATTCCTTGATTAAATGATACTGCAACTGAAGTACTAACTAGTGTTACAATCGGTAGCATTGTTCTTGTGTATAGCATAGCCCCTGCTCCAATTAGAAAGGCATGGAATTGTTCTTTAAGTCGGGGTAATACTTTAAGTTCGCTCTTATATGCCCAAACTTTTCTAGAAGTGAAAAAGTATATTACAGAGATAGTATTTGCAATTAATAAACATAGTGGGAAATAAATTGGTGAGTTATCCACTATCATTAATACGATTGCAGCTACGTTTCCAGCTACTTGTGGTGCGACTATAAATTTCATTAAATGTGCTGGTCTGTTTGTTGCAATAAACCACCACTTAGGTATGAATGACAAAACTATCGGAGTAAAGAAAGCAAGTATTGCTACCAACTTGCCTTGTACGGGAGCACTGTGGATAAGAAGGATAAGGAAAAAAGGGAGTAGTACTGCTGTAATTAAAAAAACCATTTTATTAGAGCACCACAAAATTTCTAATCGTTTTTTTTCTTCAACAGGGGCAACTAAGGCTGCGCCTATAGACCCCCATCCCCACATAGCTATTGTAGATATTATAGACCCGTACGCTATTCCTACCCCGTATGCTAAAAGTGGTTCTCCACCAAAACGGTGACTAAAGATAGCCATGCAAAAAAAGCCTGAGATAGCTGGTATTAACTGTGGACCTACGAATCTTAATATATTAGAAAATATCTTAGAAAGATTACTTTTTGTATCATAGTTATCAGTCAAAATAATCCCATCAAAGAAAAATTAAATTTAATACCTCGCGCTATATAACTTCTACAAATATTGTAACAATTATTATATTTGTGCATTAGTTATTTTGCCGTTAATTAATACTAGCTCATATGTCTTTAGGAATGAAGTTTAATAGTGTCGGTAATCTAAGCTATAAAGTTTATAGAAATAAGGGAAATAAGAATAGCACTGTTATTATATAGAGTAGGATTATAAACAATAATGTACTTTTAGTTTTTCAGGAGATTTATATGTTGATTTCAGTAATTGGCTGTGGATACCTTGGGGCAGTTCATGCCGCTTGTATGGCTGAAATTGGTCATAACGTAATTGGTATTGATGTTGATAATGATAAGATAAGCCAATTAAAAAAACAGCAAACTCCTTTTTATGAGCCAGGACTAGCTGATATGATAGCAAAAGCCACAGCAGCTAATAAGTTAAATTTCAGTACTAATTTTTCGGATGTTGCAGATGCAACTGTTCATTTTATTGGTGTTGGCACCCCACAATCTAAGAATAGTGAAGCTGCTGACACAACATTTGTATTAGCAGCGATTAACTCTTTATTACCTTATTTAAAGCCAGGAGATGTAGTTGTTGGTAAGTCGACTGTGCCTGTTGGTACAGCGGCAAAAATTGCTAAGATATTAGCTGATAATGCTCCGGAAACTGTGTTGGTTTGGAATCCAGAGTTTCTTCGAGAGGGTTTTGCTGTAAAAGATACATTATCTCCAGATCGGATAGTGTACGGTCTCTCTGATGAGAAAACCAAGGCAAAACAAGGTGAAGAGGTTTTAGACCAAGTTTATGAACATTACTTTAAACAAGGTATACAAAAAATTACTACTAACTATTCAACAGCAGAGTTGGTAAAAGTTTCTGCTAATTCTTTTCTTGCTACTAAAATTTCTTTCATAAATGCTATAGCTGAAGTTTGTGAAGTTACGGGAGGCAATGTTCGTGAACTAGCATATGCAATTGGGCTAGATGAGCGCATCGGTTCTAGGTTTTTAAATGCAGGTATTGGATTTGGTGGCGGTTGTTTACCAAAAGATATCCGTGCGTTAAAAGCAAGAGTTGAAGAATTAGATATAGCTGGTCCAGCTAATTTTTTACGCGAAGTTGATAGTATCAATAAGCATGCTCGTGAGCGTATTGTGGAAAAATTTAATGAAATTCTTGGTGGGCTTAAGGACAAGAAGATTGCCGTTTTAGGGCTAGCTTTTAAAGCGGATAGTGATGATTTGCGAGATTCGCCAGCTTTATCTATAGCCCAGAAAAGTCACGAATTTGGCGCTGAAGTAGTAGCTTATGATCCTGAAGCAATTAATAACCCATTACTTGATGGTTATGATTTTGAGGTTGTTAGCAGCACAAAAGAAGCAGTTAAAAATGCTGATTTGATATTTGTAGGTACTGAATGGCGTGAGTTTAAAGAATTAGATACTTCTAGTTTGGCTAAGCTAGTAAATGTACCACGAGTTTTTGATGGTAAGAATTGCCTAGAAAGTGAATCTTGGGTTATGAACGGCTTTGAATACTATGCGCCAGGTATTTCTAATTAGAAATTAAAAAGGCAAACCGGCTAGTAACTCTACAGCTCTTTGTTTAGAAGTTTCTTTGTTTTGCACGTTATTTATTATGGCTTTAGCAATAATAAATTTACTATTTTTTGTTGCTGTATAAACATCAAACAAATCTCTAATTTGCTGATTTGGTTCTATATTTTTAACTTCTAACCTTTTTTGTAATGTCTTAGTTATAAACATATTCTTACCAACGCCAGAGTTATGTAAGTCATGTAGTCCAAGTCTTACTAGGTTGAAGTTACTTGCCTCTGGGAACTTATTTTTCCATTTTTTCATAGTATTTAAGAAACCTATAACCGGACCGTTTTTAGCCTCTCCTACAAAATTATTTGAATGTTGCACGTAGTTCTGTAGTGGAATATCAACTATATGGATACCTTTTAAGGCTATAGCACAAAGCCCAAGCCATTGATCATGGTAAATAGTTTGGTCCTTCATTGTAGGTATAGGCAGTGCAATATCAAGTACTTCTGGAGAGAGCATAGAGAAACTGCCTGTTATTTGATTTTGCATAATAAGACCTCTAGCAGAAACAGCTACTCGATCAGTAGTTTTATCATTTTTCTTACCTACTATGGTAGATTTGTCGCTAGTAACTACGTTTGCTTGCCCTGAAACTAAAGAATATTTAGATAAATAAGGTATGAGAGTTTTTAGTTTTTCTGGATACCAATAATCATCCTGATCGCTTAATGCAATCCATTTAGTTTTTTCTGGTAAGTGCTTCAAACCTCTTTCAAAGTTTCCAGGAAACCCTAAACGTGTTTTGAAACCTATTACTTCAAAACGGGGGTCACCTTTACAGATTTTTGTAACTAATTCTTCAAGTAGTTCAGGATCGCCATCACTACTTAGAATACATTTAAAGTTTTGATGTGCCTGATTTTGAATGGATTTTAGTTGCTGAGCTAAGAGATCTTCACGAGGTTTATAGCAAGCCATAACTATGACCCCAAAATTATTATTACTCATATACTTATACCTATCTCTAAGCTATATCTAAAACTACCTTAATTCTAGCGTATTATAAATTATAAGTAAGAGTTTAAGAGCGGAAGCATTTTCTTAAACTTTAACAATTCAAATGGAGGATTTAAGTGTTAAATGTCCTAGCTGTTAATTACTTTTCTTCAGATGTCGCAAAACAATATATCGAATCTTTTCAATCGCAAACATACAAAGATTGGAATCTTTACATTGTTGATAATAGCGAAAACGTGTCTGAACTTAATAAACTTAGAGCTATTTCTGACGATGCACGAGTTAAAATCATTGATGCAAAAAAGAACCAAGGTTTCTTTGGGGCTGCCCAGTATGGTTTTAGTAAGAATATTTGTGAAGTAGCTAGTAATGACTTAGTGATAGTGTCTAATCTTGATTTGTATTTTGACAATGAAAATACTCTACAGGAATTAGTTAATATTACTGAAAATTATGACGATGTTGGGGTTTTTGCTCCAGATATTTATTCAATTAAACGTAATAGCCATCAAAATCCGATGTTAAAAAATCGTCCAAGTGAAAAAGCAATGAAATTGCGTACCTACATGCACGCAAATACTTATGCCTCCCAATTTTCCACTTTAGTGGATTTATATTCTTCTGCTCTACGTGAAAAACTTGGTAATAAAAGAGACATAAAACTTAAAGAACAAGATATATATGCCGCACACGGTTCTTTTATGATTTTTACAAGTGAGTTTTTTGCTCGTGGTGGTAACTTCAATTACGAAGTATTTTTATATGGTGAAGAGCTTTATGTTGCTGAACAATGTAAAAAATTGGGTTTGCGCATTATATTAATACCTTCTGTGGTAGTGCATCACATTACAAACTATACTTTTGGCACTTGGCAAAGCAAGAAAATACTAAGGTATAAGGTGCAAGCAGCTAAACACGGCTATGAAATGTTGTATGGGTCTAAGAAGTTAAATTAAGAATAAGCTCCGCAGCTTTTTTCCCGATATTCTGTAGTGAAGCATTCTCGCTAGCCCAATTGCTAAGTCTTTTACGATTTTGCCATGGGTTATCTAACATCTCTAACATAGCATCAGCTACTTCTGGTATTTGGTAATCTACGGCAATTCCAAGATTTTCACGCTTAACAAGTTCACTACCAGCATCGTTGCCTGCATAAATCACGGGAGTCCCGCATGCAGAAGCTGCGAAAGTCTTAGTAGGCTGGGCGACAGTATAACCTTGTGTTGGGTCAACACTAGCAAGGGAAGCCTCAGCATGAGCAATCCATTTAGCAGCTTCTTCGCCAGGTTTTACACCGAGAAAATGTACGTTATTTGGTGCAGCTTTTGTTGCTGCATCGCGTAGTGCTTGCTCGTGGTCGCCTTGCCCCAGAATGATTATATTCATATTTGGATATTTTTCTAGCACTTTTGGTAAGGCATTAATAAAAATATCAGTGCCTTGCCAAGCAGACAGAGTTCCAGCATATATAAAGTACGGTTTCTCCGCTAATTTATGGTTTGGTTTATCTGCTTCAGGATTGAATATACTCATATCAACCCCATTGCCAACAATTTCAATCTTTTCAGGTTTTACACCGATATCTTGAAGTTGTTGTGACATATTTGGGGAAACAGTTAAAACAAGATTTGAGAAATTAAGCATTTTGCACTCTAATATTTCAAGTGCTTTTACAATCTGAGCTGGGGCACCAAAAGACTTTGCTGCAGCACTCCAAACATCTGCCGCATAGTATGCCCATGGGCGTTTACGCAATCTTGCTACAGTATTTACTACAGTGGCAGTAGTCACTGGTGGTTCACTTACATAAACATCTGGAGTTTCTGCTTTAAGCATTCTAATAAAGAGTGGAATATCGAAACTTAAATAGTTTAAATAACCTTTAATATTCCCTTGCTTGTTTCGAAGTGCCCATTTGCGTTCGATAGTGACATCTTTGTCGTTAAGTTCTTCTTTAAGATTAGGAACAGTAGTAGTTATTACTTTTGTTTTCGCTCCTAATGAGGTAAAACCTTTAGCTAAATTACGCAACCTAAAAGCGGCTGCTGCTGGTTCTGGAGCATAAATTCTAGTAGCAATAATAATTTTTTTCATAAATATATTTTCTCATATAGCTGGTATTTTTATAGCTTCGAAATAAAAATAATATAAAACTATATTTTGGTGCTATAAATATCATTTTTTCTACAGATAATCTTTAAAACAAAGTGAAGATTTAACTAATTATTTTATAAATCTTAATGGTATAGTGTTTTAACTGCAGTATTTAAGGGAAATATTAATGTATGAGTTATTTGTAAACTGGTTCCCATTTACAGGGATCTATTTAGCAAGTTTTCTTGTAGTCTATTTACCAGGTATTTTAATTGGGCTTAGTCTTAGGCTAAAAATTAAATATATTTTATTTTTTGCTCCTTCTTTCAGTGCGATTCTTATAACCGTTTCAGCAATTATATTTAATTTTATTCATCTTAAATGGAGTTGGTGGTCTGCATTCCCGTTTGCTTTTTTTATTCTTGGTATCTCACTTCTTAAAGGAAAGTTACCAAGACTAGAATTTAAGTTAAGTGCCAAAGATAAGTATTTGTTTGGTGCTTGGATAGCTGGTAGCACAGTTGTTGGGTATCATATTTTAAGAGCGATTTTTGACCCAAAAAATCCAGCATTAAGTTGGGATGGAGTCTTTCACCAAAATGCTATTAGATATATTTTGGATTCAGGCTCTGCTTCACCGTTTACTATTAGTAATTTTTTGCCAGGAAGAACTAATGTTTTTTATCCAGCAGTCTTCCATGAGTTCGTTACGCAAGTTATCTCTTTAACTCATACAACGATTCCAATTGCATACAATATTTTCACTGTTTTTATAGCAGCACAGCTATGGGTGTGTTCTATGTTATTCCTAATCTATGTATTATTTCCAAAATATCCAGCTATTTGGATAATTGGTACATTATTAGCAGGTGCATTTCCAATTTTCCCATATGCCCTTTTAGCAACTGGGGGCTTGCTTCCTAATATTTTAGGGTATTCATTTATTCCATTATTAATTGCCAGTATTTATATTGTGGTACGAAAGCCAGAACATATTGAATTAGATTCAATAATGGCTTTTTCGATTGCGATTATGACTTTGGCAGGCACTGCCTTTGCTCATCCAAATGCAATCTTTTCTACTTTTATTTTAGTTATTCCTTTGCTAGTTGAATACAGTATTCAACTGATTTCTAATGCAAAAACTAAAACTAGAAAACTAGGTTTTGTCATAAGTTCAGTAGTTATAATTCTCATTATTAGCTTTATCTGGCGAAAGCTTACAGTTCCGTATTTATGGAAACCGAATCAAACTATCGTAGAAGGAATTTATAACTGGTTTAACACGAGTTATATGTCAGAGAAATTTCATGTCATAACGATTGCTGTAGCTGTCGGTTTTATTATGTCATTGCTACGTACAAAATGGCGTTTCTTAGGAATTGGTTTCTTAATCGGAGCTTTCATTTACGTTGTCTGTGTTGCTTTTCCGCAAGGACAATTTAGGAGCATCTTAACTGGGATTTGGTACAATGATGGCAATCGTATTGCTGCAATGGCTGTTATTTATACAGTTCCACTAATTTGTGTGCTGATTGATGAGAGTATTAGATTAATTCCACAAAATTACCTAAAGCCATTCTTAGCTGCGACTAGTATAGTAGCTTTAATTGCAACACAGAGTATTAGTATCAAACAAACTATTAAAAATATTTTTGAAACAACTTATTACCCAAACCCAAATTCATCACTTATGGATCAAGATAAATTGCAACTAGTTTCAGATATTTCAAAAAAAGTGCCAGAAGATGCGATTATAGCTGATAATCCTTTTAATGGAGGATCTTTAGTCTATGCTCTAACAGATCGAAAAGTACTTTTTCCTATGCTAGGTACGTATTATCAAGATAATAATGAGCGCATAATTGCCACTAAACTTAACAAAGCTAGTAGTGATCCAACAGTTTGCCCAGCTGTTAAGTCAAAAAATGTTAAATATGTTTTAGAGTTTGGAACTAATTATATGGATTCTACAATGCCAATTGACCAGAATCCTCCAGACCAACCTGCTGGTAGAGATTTCATTGGTTATCAAAATCTCGATAGCTCACCAGGTTTTAAGTTAGAAGACCAAAAAGGAAATGCGAAGCTATATAAGATTACTGCTTGTTAGTAGTTCCATAGTTCATAGCAGATATTTTTATGGTGAGCTTGGACAACCCTGCGACTACCCAGTAGTATCATAATATGACTCAAGATGCTATTGGATCTGGAATGCACTACTGGCTTCCAGTGCTATACGTCTTTATTTATTCTATTTTTATACTAGTAGGACCAGGCTTATTGGCCTTGTTTAGATTAAAAACAAATTGGATAGTGCGCTTAGCACTTGCTCCGTTAGTAACTTTATTTTTTCAATCTATATTGGTTGTAATTCTTCCTGACCTGCATATCAAATGGAGTTGGGTAGCACCTTTTATTGCAGCTCTTGGATGTGCTGCGTTTAGCTTGCTTCTAAAAAGGTACAGTCCTTTTTTGCAAGTACCTAATGATAGTAGAATGTCTGTGCGACAATCTTCCTTAGTTATTTTTTCTGGATTGGTTTCAACTGCTTTTGCAGCTAAAGTCACAATGGGGGGTATAGGTAATCCACAGTGGTCTAATCAGAAGTGGGATGCTGCGTATCACCTTAGTGCATCAGAGGCTGCTTTTAAAAGTGGGAATTTATCCCCTTTTCATATTAATGATTTTCTTCAAATTGGAAGTGCTTCCTTCTATCCATCTTTATTTCATACGAATGTTGTATCTTTGGCACAAATTAGTCATAGTACAATTATTGTTGCTTTTAATGTTTTTTCAGTTGTAGTTTCTACAGGTTTATGGGTGAGCTCATGTTTGTTATTTTCTTACGTTATTTGGGGTAATAAACCCTTACCTTTAAGTTTAACGGCATTATTCTGCGTTAGTTTTACAGGGTTTCCATACCGTTATTTTAACTTTGGTGGGCTATTCCCAAATTTATTAAGCGTAGTAATACTTCCTATATTTTTGTCTACTATTTTACTTTTTGTCGGCAAGTCACCTATAAAAATTCACAAAGTATTCTCTCTGGTGTTGCTTATAATTAGTGCTACTGTAATGCTTTTAGCCCAGCCGAATACGATTTTCTTCGGTTATTTTATGGGAATTGGAATTGTATTAAGTGCAATGTATGAGGCTTTCAAAGGGAAAGACAAGAAAACAGGGTTTATCTTTTTAATTCTTTCACTTATCGCCACAAGCATACAAATTTATGCTATGCAACGTACATCTAGTATGTCAATGTGGCCACCAACAAAAAAAGTATATGGCGCAACTATCGACTGGATAATAAATGCCACTCGTTGGACGAATGAAAGAAATACGGAAATTGAATACCATGCACCATATATACTGGCTGTGTTGAGTGTAATAGGTTTTTATTATGCAATAAGGATTAAGCAGTATCGTTGGTTATCGTACGGATACAGTATTCTAGGGTTTATCTTTGTTATAGGACTGGGAACTCAAGATACAACTTTCAGAAGATTTATCACAGGTTTTTATTACACTGATCAATATCGTGTAATTGGCGCTCAAATTGTGTTAGCTATTCCTTTAGCTGTATTAGGTGCAATAAGTATTTCTCAGGTAATACGAGAGAAATACGGTTTTATTAAAGAGAGAAGAGCATCTAATCTTACCGTAACTATACTTTCTGTGCTTGGGATTTTGTTAGCTGCAACTATACTTTATTATGGAGGACCACGCTTTGCTATTGCTCAGATTCAGAGGAATGCTTATGCTCCAAACTCTAGTGAAGTAGTCCTTGACGATAATAAATTAAAGCTCATGAATGACATTGAGCGTATTGTTCCAGAGAATGCAGTAATAATTGGTGTACCGTTTAATGGTTCAACTGCTATTTATCCACACACAGGACGACCACTTGTATATCCAGTAATGGGATCTGCTCTAAATCAACAGAAAAAGTTACTTGCAAGTTCTTTTAAAACAATTAGTTCAAACCCAGAAGTTTGCCAGACTTCTGAAGATTTAGGGGTAAAATATGCGATTGATTTTGGAGCAGATGATTTTGATAATCATCCAAGACTTGAATTTAACGGCTTAAGGGGCCTTGACAATACTCCTGGACTAGAACTTGTTGCACAAGAGGGGGAGGCTAAGTTATTTAAAGTTCTCCCCTGTAATGTGCAGTAATAAAATAAAACTGGAATAACTTATCCAGATTATCCCAGTTAATTAATCTTATTGGCGGAGGTAGGGGGATTCGAACCCCCGTGGGCGTGAACCCGCATGCTTTCCAAGCATGTGACATAGGCCGCTAGTCGATACCTCCAAATATTCAAAAGTTTAGCAACTAATTGGATAGATAGCTAACTATGTTTTTACTGGTATCCCAATTTACGAGCTACTTCCTTAGCATCGTCAGTAACTGGTACCGCAAATACTGCTGTTCCGTAAGCAGCAACTTCAGTTCCTAAATCACCAATCTCACTTGAGTCGAAACGCATAGCTACTACAGCGTTACCTCCACGGTCTGCTGCTTCACGGTTCATGCGTTCAATTGCTTCGTTACGAGAGTGCATCAGGTTAGTAGTTAAACCTTGCATTTCACCGCCAACAAGAGCTTTTAGCTGTGCACCAAACTGCGAAACGATGTTACGAGAACGAGCCGTTAGACCGAAAACTTCGCCGCAAACATATTTAATTTCCCAACCAGGTAGGTCATTTGTAGTTGAAATTAGCATAATACTCTTCTTTCTTTTTATTTATTTGTATTTAATTTTAGTCGAATAATACAGAAAGTTATAGCTTTGAGATAATATGTTAAGAGCTATGACAGAGATTATTAAAGACAAAATTATTGTCAAAGACAAGTTATATTATGCACACAGAGGTTCAGGTAATTACGATATTACGGTTGTTACCTTCTGTGTTTTATTACTCATCTCCAATATTTGTGCGACTAAACTAATTCAATTTGGACCTTTTATAACTGATGGAGGAGCTTTCTTATTTCCACTTACTTACATTATTGGCGACTTACTTGCTGAAGTTTATGGTTTTAAGGCTACAAAGCGTGCTATCAAACTTGGTTTTTTCCTATCAGTCTTAGCATCGTTAACTTTTTATATTGTCCAAATTTCGCCACCAGCACCTGATTATCATAACCAAGCAGCTTTTGAAGCAGTGTTAGGATTTGTACCTCGTATCGTACTAGCATCTCTTTGCGGATATACTGTAGGGCAGCTCCTTAACTCATACGTAATGGTTAAGCTGAAAGAGTACGCTAAAGAGCATAAGCTTTGGGTTCGATTGATTAGTTCTACTATGGTTGGAGAATTTGCCGATACCTTAGTATTCTGTACAATTGCATTTTTCGGAGTAGTTACTGGATGGGATTTTGTAAACTATGTAATTACTGGGTATGTATATAAGTGCGCAGTAGAGCTAATTATGTTGCCAGTAACTTATCGAGTAATCGCTTGGGTTAAGAGCAAAGAACCTACCTATTATGAATAGAAGCGACCTAGCATCTGCTCTTTATAATCATAGAATTTACCAAGTTCCATAGATTTACGAATTTCTTCTACGAAGTTAATAGTAAAGTATTCATTATGGATAGTTGCTAACGTAAAACCAAACATTTCCTTAGCTTTAAACAAATGATGTAAGTAGGCTTTGGTGTAATTTTGGCACGTATAGCACTGGCAATCTTTTTCAATAGGGGAGAAGTCCTTTTTGTAGGCTGCACGAGTAATGTTGAATCTACCATCTTTAGTGTAAACAGCGCCATTTCGTGCTACTCGTGATGGGTTTACACAATCAAAGGTATCTGCACCATTTTCAATTCCGGCAAAGAAATCATCTGGCTCACTAATGCCTAATAAGTGTCGAGGTTTCGCTTTAGGTAGTTCTTCGCTAACCCAACGAACGATAGTGGACATATTCTCTTTTTCTAGAGCACCACCAATACCAAAACCGTCAAATTCCTGACCGTTAATATTCATCATGCCTAGATCTTTAGCTGCTTTCCTGCGAAGGTCCTCATATTGTGCACCTTGAATTACACCGAATAATGCTTGGTAGGGCTTGTTACTGCGTTCTTTAGTTAAGCGCTGGTGCTCAATCAGGCATCGAATTGCCCAGAGCCTAGTGCGTTCTAAAGAACGAATTTGATAGTGTTTGGTGTTCATTAAAGTAGTTAATTCATCAAAAGCAAACATAATATCAGCGCCAAGTTGATGCTGTACTTGCATAGAAACTTCAGGAGTAAAGCGGTGTTTTGAACCATCTAGATGAGATTTAAAAGTGACACCGTCATTATCGACAAAAGCTAGTTTTTCTTTACCTTTGGCAGTTTGGTTATCAGCTCGTTTATCAGTTTCATTCATAGAGATAACTTTTTTAAATCCTGCACCAAGACTCATCACTTGGAAGCCGCCGCTATCGGTAAAAGTTGGGCCATCCCAGTTCATAAATTTTCCTAAACCACCAGCCATGTCTAAAATTTCAGGGCCAGGTTGTAGGTATAAATGATAAGCATTGGCTAATACAGCTTGAGCATTAGCTGCTTTCACTTGTTCTGGTGCTAGAGTTTTAACAGTTGCTTTAGTGCCAACCACAATAAAGGCAGGAGTTTGAATTTCTCCATGTGGAGTAGTGATTATGCCAGTTCTACCGAGTTTATTATCTAGTTCTTTATGAATCTTGAACATTATTCGCAGAAAATCCCCATGTGTGAAAGTGCTTGGTAAATAATTAAACCTTGGCTATCGTCCATCTCAGCTTGCATAGCATCAGATATTACTTCACTTGGAGTGAACCAGTTAAACTCTAGTGCAGATTTGCGTGGTTCTACTTGGCCTTTAATGGGCACAATATACCCTAATGAAATAGCGTGTTGCCTTGAATCTACGAACGCCGTAACTCCAGGAGTTGGGAAGTACTGAGTAACGGTGAATGGGTGTGCGCTTTGTGGCATGTTAGGCATTGCTAGCGAACCTAAGTCTTTCTCTATATGGCGTAGGATTGCTGCCTGGATTACTTCACCATATTCAATACGACCAGAAACAATACTACGAGAAATATCGCCATTATCATTGGCTTGCATCAACAAACCGATATGAGTAACTTGTCCAAATTCGTCAATTTTTACTGGAATAGCTTGAATGTATATCAGTGGCACTTTAGCGCGAACTTCTTGGAATTCTGGCTCTGGTAACCAACCTTCGCTACCTTCTGATGAAAGCACAGCCATTACTTTACCTCTTTCACTGCTTTTTCTTTTCATTCTACTCTGTAGAATAGTTGCATGAGTATTTTTATCACTTTTGAAGGCGCTGATGGCTCTGGCAAAACTACCCAAATAGTATTGCTTCATAAGTGGTTGCAAGAAAAGTATGGTTTAGAAGTAGTTAAGACTCGTGAACCTGGTGGCACACCATTAGGTGAAGCTCTACGAGATTTGGTGTTAATTAATAGAGACACTCCAGCAAATCCAAAATCTGAAGCATTATTATTTGCTGCAAGTCGTTCTCAGCATGCTTCTGATTTAATTAGGCCAGCCCTAGAAGCTGGCAAAGTTGTACTGTGTGACCGGTATATTGATTCGTCAGTAGCTTATCAAGGATATGGTAGAAAACTAGGCGCGAAGAAAATTAGTGATTTATCACTATGGGCTACGGACTGCTTAATACCAGATCTTTGCATTGTGCTTGATATTGATGCTGAAACTTCTGCGACACGTCGTGATAAACGTAGTACAGATGACAAGATTGAAGCTGAAGGATTAGATTTCCAGAAGCAAGTACGAAAGATATATTTAGATTTAGCTAAGCAATATCCAGAAACACATAAGGTAATAAATGCAGCACGTGATGTAGATACCGTATTTACAGATATTCAAAAGTTAGTAGCTAAAAGGTTGAAACAAAAATGAGTGTCTGGGATGAATTAGTCGGGCAAGATAAGACAGTCGAACTACTAAAGCGAGTAGTTGCTAGTGAGCAACCTAATCATGCTTGGCTATTTAGTGGGGCTCCTGGTTCTGGTCGGTCTAATGTGGCAAGATCATTTGCTGCAGCTTTGAACTGTGAAACAGGTACTGGTTGTGGGACATGTAAAGCTTGTAATCTTGTATTTGCCGGTTCTCATCCTGATGTTACTATTATGGCTACCGATAAGGTTACTATTAGTATCGAGGAAGTACGCAAACTAATTCTTAAGTCTTATGATCGACCAAGTACAGCTCGGTGGCGTATTATTATTGTCGAAGACGCAGATAGGATGACAGAACGAACTTCTAACGTACTATTAAAAGCTTTAGAAGAGCCAGCTCCACGTACAATTTGGATGCTTTGTGCACCAAGTCCAATAGATTTACAACCGACAATTCGTTCTAGATGTCAAATTATTACATTGGCAGTGCCAAGTGCTAAACAGATTTCAAAATTATTAAATACTCGTGATGGCATCCCAGAAGAGACTGCGTATAAGATGGCACAGATTTCCCAAGGGCATATAGGTGTAGCTAAATGGCTTGCCACTAGTGAACAAGCCCGAAATCGAAGAGCTCAAATTTTAAGTATCCCTGCCCAAGTTAGTACAGTAGGGCAAGCAGTGCGAGCAGCAGATTTTATTGTGAAAATTGCTAAAGAAGATGCTGAATTTTCTCTAGGCGAGTTTGCAGAGAAGGAAAAAGAGCAGGTGCTGCACGCTAATGGTTTAACTGAAGATGATAAATTGCCACCTCATATTAGAGCGCAGCTACGTAAGATAGATGCAGATCAAAAGCGCCGAGCAACTAGAGGACAAAAGGATACTTTAGATCGTATTATGCTAGATATTCTTTCTTTCTATCGAGATGTGCTGTGGTATCAACTAGGAGTTAATCCGCAATATATCAATATTGATATGGAAGATAGTATTAAAGATTTTGCGAGAAAGTATAAGACTAAGAATACTTTGAAATGTATTGAAGCAATTGCGGTTGCAAGGAAAAGGTTAGCCACTAATGCCGCAGTACTTTTGACTATAGAAGCAATGGTGTTAGCGTTAGTACATAGCAGTGATAAACATTAAGGTATCGAAAGTATGAGTGAGACCAGAGCTTCGAGAAAAGAGATTGCCCGCAAGCATCTAAAAAAGAACCGTAAAAATAGCATCTTTAAAATTGCAGGAATAATTTTATTGGTACTTGCAGTAGTTGCAGGTATGGTTTTTGGTATTAGCAAACTTACTCAAAATCCTTTAGCTAGTGGTGCTCCAGCTAAAACTAAGTCTTTTTACAATCAAAAACTTAATTGGCAATCATGTGAAAACGGGATGTATTGTGCGACTATGCAAGCACCGGTTGACTGGAATAATCCTAAAGGCGATAAAGTAAGTATTGCACTTATTAAGACTCAAGCTACGGGACAAAAGCAAGGATCTATAGTGATGAACCCTGGTGGTCCGGGTAGTTCTGGTTATGACTGGGTAAAAGATAGTGCTATGTCTACCATTTCAAGTAAAGTAACTCAGTCTTATGACATAGTTGGTTTCGACCCGCGTGGTATTAATAAGTCTGATGGCATTAAATGTCTAGATGATAAACAACATGATACTTTCCGAACTAACACCGCAAATATGGATAGTGATTCTGGATTAGCTAAATTGCGTACTGAATATAAAAGTATTGCAGACTCTTGTAAAAAGAATAGTGGCCCAGTGCTTGGTCACATGGATACCGCTAGTGTAGCTCGGGATATGGATTTAATTCGAGCATTAATTGGTGAACAAAAATTAAATTATTTAGGTTTCTCATACGGTACACTTCTGGGTGCAACTTATGCCAACCTATATCCTGAACACGTAGGGCATGTGGTACTTGATGGGGCAGTGGATCCAGCTTTGTCATATTCTGAAGTAACTAAAATACAAGCCTCTGGTTTTGAACAAGCTCTTAAAGAGTATGCACAAAGTTGTATAAAGCAAAAACCTTGTCCACTAGACCCTGATGGTGATGGGGACGCAAAAGCTATTGTAAGCAGTATCCAAAAGATGCTTAATGATAATCTTTCTAAACCTATGAAGACTTCTGATGGACGTACTGCGACTTCGTCAATTTTGGCACAAGGTATCATGGTGCCACTTTATAACAATTTGCTTTGGCCAACACTTTCTCAAGCTATTTCTGAAGCAATGGCTGGCAAACCTGATAGGTTGGTTCAATTCTCAGATGCTTCTGCTGAGCGTGGTAATGATGGTAAATATACTGGAAATAGTGATTTTTCATTTATGGCAGTAAATTGCTTAGACTATAGTATCCCTTCGGATACTAAGAGTATTCGTGCTGATGAAGCTGCTTTAGAAAAAGTTTCTCCGACATTTGGTCGTTACATGGCTGGTGGTGGTGTAATTTGTGAGAATTGGCCTTATAAAACTATTCGTAAAATAGGGCCTATCTCTACGACTTCGAAATCACCATTGTTGGTTATCGGTACTTCTGGTGACCCAGCTACGCCTTTTGCATCTGCGCAAAATCTAACAAAAGAATTAGGAAATGCTAGGTTGTTGAAGTGGAAAGGACAAGGACATACCGCTTATGGTCGCTCTAATGATTGTGTGCGCGACACGGTAGATAATTATTTTTTATCAGGAAATTTACCTGAGAATAATAAAACTTGTTAGATAGACAAAAATCGTACAAAAATAAAGGTTTTTTGCAGGTGGCTACGAAGTCATAGATTAGCTCAATCGGCGTATTTATAGGGCAAGTTATAAATTTTTGTAATGAAATATTAATGTTTTTTTATGCATGCCTGTAAAATTTTAACTTGAAGGGTGTGAATTATGTCTGAAACATTAAACACAAAAACAAGCATTTCAACTGTGAGACAAACACAGTTAGAAGCTGAAGAAGCAGGCTATGAAAAAGGCTTAGGCCGTCGCCAGATGCAGATGATTGCAATTGGTGGTGCTATTGGTACTGGATTGTTTCTGGGTGCTGGTGGTCGTTTAGAGAAAGCTGGACCTTCGCTTGCAGTTGTATACCTAGTTTGTGGTATTTTTGGGTTTTTTATTCTTCGTGCCCTAGGCGAGATGGTGTTACACCGTCCTGCATCAGGTGCAATAGTATCTTATACTCGTGAATTTATTGGAGAACACGCAGCATTTGTTTCTGGCTGGCTTTACTTCATGTTTTGGGCACTTACTGGTATTGTCGATGCGACAGCGGTAGCTACCTATATGAAGTACTGGGGTTTATCCAATGAATCTAACCAGTGGTTTATAGCTTTACTTTGTATAGCCTTAGTTACAGCGGTAAATTTGATTGGAGTTAAGTACTTCGGTGAAATGGAATTCTGGTTTGCAGTTGTTAAAGTAACTGCGTTATTAATATTCTTGCTTGTTGGTATTGTATTCGTTGGTGGGCGTATTCCAGTTAATGGTGTTTCTCCAGGATTTCATATGATTTCAGAAAATGGGGGGTTATTCCCGCATGGATTTTTACCTGCTGTGGTAATTACTCAAGGTGTAGTTTTTGCATATGCAGGAATTGAGATGGTTGGTGTTGCTGCTGGCGAGACTGAGAGCCCAGAAAAGGTAGTGCCAAAGGCTGTTAACGCAGTTATTTGGCGTATTGCTATCTTCTATGTTGGTGCAGTAGTTTTGTTAGTTATGCTAATGCCTTTCTCTAAGTATTCTGAAGATGAATCACCATTCGTAACATTCTTTAACAATATTGGTATTCCTGGTGCTGGTGGTGTAATGAACTTTGTGGTTATTACTGCTGCACTTTCAAGTTTGAACTCTGGTGTCTTTGCAACTGCACGTACTCTACGTTCCATGGGTATGGCAGGTGCTGCACCAAGTTTTACTAAAAAGATGAATAAAAATCATGTGCCGGTTGGTGGTATTTTACTAACAGTTTCAGTTAGTTTGTTAGGTGTAATCCTTAACTACATCATGCCTGCACAAGCTTTTGAAATCGTATTGAATTATAGTTCTTTAGGGATTATTTGTGTATGGATTATGATTATGCTTACGCATCTTGCATATCGTAAAGCAATTGCTGAAGGTAAGGTAGTTGAGAAAAATAAGACATTCAAGTTGATGTTTTCACCAATTACTGACTATGTAACAATCGGTTTCTTATTACTAGTATTAGTACTTATGTACTTTGATAAACCCGTTGGACAATGGACAATTCTTTCAATTCCACTTATAGCTGTGGTCTTCTTCATTGGTTGGAAAATAGCAAAGCCTAAGATTGAAGAAGTTGATGAAAGATGGAAAGAAAATCAACAATGACAAATAAATCAACACATATAGAAAAAGGGGATCATAATTATAAAAAAGATCTCCAACACCGTCATGTGCAAATGATCGCAATCGGTGGTGCTATTGGTACAGGATTGTTCCTCGGTGCCGGTGGTCGTTTAGAGAAGGTCGGGCCTTCTCTAGCGCTTGTATACATATTCTGTGGTCTTATTGCATTCTTAGTGCTTCGTGCATTAGGTGAAATGGTAATGCACCGTCCTACTTCAGGATCTTTCGTATCATATGCTCGCGAGTTCCTAGGTGAAAAAGGAGCGTATGTAGCTGGTTGGGCTAACTTCGTTAACTGGACTACTACTGGTATTGCTGATGCAACTGCAGTTGCGCTGTATTTCCAATACTGGAATATTGGTTCTGCGAAAACACAGTGGTTAGTAGCATTAATTGCGCTACTATTTGTAACTGCTATCAACTTACTAGGTGTTAAATATTTTGGTGAATTAGAGTTTTGGTTTGCTGGAATTAAAGTAGTAGCCCTATTAGCATTCTTGCTAGTTGGTCTTTGGGTGCTAGGTGCAAGGCATCAAATCGATGGACACACTCCTGGTTTCCAATTGATTTCTAGCAATGGTGGTTTTTTCCCACACGGTGTGCTTCCAGCAATTATGCTTAGCCAGGGTGTAATCTTCGCTTATGCTGCAATTGAGGTAATTGGTATTACTGCTGGTGAAACTGAGAATCCTCATAAAGTAATTCCGAAAGCTGTTAACTCAGTTATCTGGCGTATTGTTATTTTCTATGTAGGTTCTGTAATCATTTTGACTATGGTGCTTCCATGGACAGCATATTCTGCAGGTGAATCTCCATTTGTGACATTCTTCGATAAACTAGGTATTCCAGGTACCGCTGGTATTATGAACTTCGTAGTTATTACTGCAGCAATGTCATCGTTAAACTCAGGTATTTACTCAAATAGTCGTACGCTTCGTAATATGGGTGTGAATGGTACTGCTCCAAAGGCTACTACTAAGATGAGTGACCGTGGTGTACCAATAGGTGCAGTTGGCTTTACTCTTTGTTTCTCAGTAATTGGTATTATTTTGAACTATATTGTTCCATCTTCAGCATTTGAAGTTGTAATTAACCTTTCATCGGTAGCAATTATCGTAATGTGGTGTAGTATTCTTTACGCACACATTAAGTTCCATAAACAAGTCACTGCAGGTAAGGTAGCTGAGACATCATTTAAGATGCCATTTGCACCATACTCTAACTGGTTTGCATTAGTATCATTGATTATCATCTTTATTATGTCTTGTTTCGACTATCCTGTCGGTCTATACACTATTGCTGTGGCAGTGCCAATTATTGTGATTGTATTGGTAATTGGCTGGTTCAAAGTACGAGATAATGTAGATCCTCACGGTAGTCATTATGCTGAACATCAAAAGAAGGTTGAAGAAGAACATCTAGAGCTTTAACCAAGCTTTAGGTATAATTACAGCAACCATTAAGCTTCCTTCAATAAACTTTTATTGAAGGAAGCTTTTCTATATAGGAGCAAATGTGAAAAACGATAAATATGTTGAACCAGATGCAGTTTATGTCGATAAACCCAAAAAAGATTTTTTGGGAAAGCCTCGTTTAGATAGTGGGGAGAAGGTTTATCCTTCTAATAACTTTGCTGACAAGACTTTTAATAAAATTCGTAATACTGGTCTAGAACGTAGCAATAATAGAATGCTTGGTGGAGTCTGTGGCATGGTAGCAGAACGTACTCCGTTAAGTGCTACTATGGTTCGAATTATTGTCGGAATATTAACTATAGTTACTTTTGGTGCCACAGTATTGATTTACGGTAGTACTTGGGCACTGCTAAGTGATAAAAAGGGTCGAATCCCAGCTCAAGACTTTAAACATGGAAAGACATCGCCTAGTGTAGTTGGCTCATTCTTAATGATGGTTATCGGGCTAGTAGCACTATTTTGGACTAAGATTATTACTTTTGCATTATGGGCAGCCCTAGGTGCAATGGTATTCTTCGCCCTTAAATACCTAGCAAGTAGCAAAAGAAAGTCGAAAGCAGCCGTTAAAGTTAGCAAGTAATTTTGCTTTTTAACAATAATATGGCAAGATAATACAGGTAGGTTTTTTACTTACAGCTTTGGAAGTGTGTCCGAGCGGCCTAAGGAGACGGTCTTGAAAACCGTTGTACGGTGACCCCGTACCGTGGGTTCAAATCCCACCGCTTCCGCCAAAAATCCCTCAAGGTAAAACTTGAGGGATTTTTATTTACTCTAAACTTTTTGGTATATGCCGTATATCCTTACAAAAGGACGCTAAAAATGGGATCCACTTGTAAGAATTTGGACTTATAGGCCATAATGTGTTGTTGGTTCGAGTGTGTTACTCGGTTGTGTTGACCCAGATTGCACCTCCTTTGTATCTGATTGTTTGGTATGATTTGTCGATTTCTTTTGGCCCTATTTGTTCT
>JASGEI010000009.1:0-26220 GCA_047606545.1 Micrococcaceae bacterium
AATATCATCATGCTATTATTAGTTTATGAAACAAATTGCATTAAGACTCCCAGATGAGCTAGATAAGAAATTAGTAGCAATCTCCAAAGAATATTACATGTCTAAAAACACTGTAATAATCCAAGCAGTCAAAGCATATACAGACAAACACGAAGAAAAGACAAAGAACAATGAAAAAATATGAAAATCCAACTGTTGAAGAGCTGGAGGATGATTCTAAGTATTGTGATTATTTAGAGGCCCTTGGTTTATTAGGATACTCTGAAATTGCTTTTGATGATGAAGTAAAAGATGGGCGGATAACTGTTTATAAACTTCATGACAAAGATAGGTATTCCAAGCATGAAGTTGAAAAACTAAGTAAAACTATAGAACGTGAAAATAATGATTTTATGGCTCAATTCCTTGACGGAATTGAGATAGATGAAGAGCTAGATGAAGAAATTACGATGGCATATTATAAAGATCTAAACGATAAAGGAAAGTAATGATAAGCAAACCAGTTAGTAAGCCTAACCGAGTTGTTATTGACGCCAATCTTCTTATGTCAAGAAGATATGCAACTTTTGTTTTAACTTTAGCCAAAGAAAAAGAATTTGAAATAGTTTTAACAGATAAAATACTTGAAGAATCTAGACTAGCTCATGTTAAATATCTAAAAAAAATTATATATAACAATCGAAGTGAAAACATAAAATATCAGAATTTATCAGACACTGATTTCAAAAAATTAGTAGAACAAAAAACAAAAGAAGCTAACGCTTTCTATCGGAATATTAAAGATCCTGTGCGTAGTTTTGGTAAAAATATTCTCCCTGAAAGTGAGTATAAACATCTTGAAGATCCAGCCATGTCAAGCGATCCTGGTGACGTGCATGTTGTAGCTGCTGCAGTAGCTTCTAAAGCTTCTTATATTGCAACTCACAACGGACAAACATTTTCAGGAATTACCGACTGTGAATGGTATTGATACTGTTAATGAATATCAAGCAATTCAAAAAATCAGTGGTGTTGACCTGGTGAATCATATTGCTTTTAATAGTGAACAACGTAGAAAGAAAACTGGAACTAAAACTTCTAGCTTCGCAAAAGCCTTTGATGTATACATTAAATATAACAAAAGGCGTGGAAAGTATGCTGAAATCAGTAGATTAGAAGATAAGCGTGAACCGGCAATAAAAGATGTCCATTACATGTTGAGTAAGAACATTGCTCCCAATGGCAAAAATCACACTGATCCTTCTTACGCTGTCAACCTACTAGCCAAGGAATATAAGTTGCCATTATTAAATGGAACACCAGCAATAAAAGATAGCGTTAAATCAGTCCGAAAACAATACCGAACACATACTAAACAAATAGATAAACCAAAACACTCTTTCAATGACGCTAAAGCTATCGGAAAATATCATATAACTGGAGAAGTCCCAACCGGATGGCACCAAGTAAAAGCACACCCACGAAAAGGCACAAGCGGAGTAAAACAACACATCGCCAAGAACCCAACAAGAAAATAAAACTAAATACTATACATATCATTTAGGAAGTTAAGTATATAATTCCAAAAAAAATCGACTCTGGTGTTTAGCCAGAGTCGAAGTTTTACTTCTTATTACGACGTTGGTGACGAGTCTTACGAAGTAGCTTACGATGCTTCTTCTTCGCCATCCTCTTACGACGCTTCTTAATTACAGATCCCATTTAGAAACCTCACAAATATATAGGGAATGTTACTAAGTACTATATATAGTCTACATTAGTTTAAGGATTTAGGGTAATTATTACGAAAACCAAGGGTCTAAATCATAGTATGGGAAAATCTGTGTGCGAACTTCAGTAATTATTTTATCAATAGCTTGAGTGGTGTCATGTCCGATTTCCCAAGAACGCCACCAAATTTCAGTTTTGTCACCAAGTGTTTCACATGCTTCACGTTCTTGAGTTTCTTTTACATAATCAATCCAAGTCTGTGGCAACAATGATTCCAAAGGTAAATCTTTATTAGTAAGTACAGAAAGTAATTGAGTCCAAGCTCTTGGAACTACATCTAAGATGTTATAGCCACCTCCGCCAGTAGCAAGCCATTTACCATTACAATATTTTTCACTTAAGTCTCGTATTTTTGTTGCGGCTACGGCAAAAGCATCAATAGTTAGATTTAGATGTGTTAAATAGTCAGAACGATGTCCATCACAACCATGTTGAGAAACTATTATTTCAGGCTGCCAAGCTTCTACAATTTGTGGAACTATTGCATGAAAAGCGCGCAACCAATCAGCATTAGAGGTACCTGCTGGTAGTGGGATATTAATGCTAGTGCCTTTGGCTTTTTTATGACCAACTTCATTGATTTTTCCAGTTCCAGGGTATAATGTTTTTCCCGATTCATGAATAGAAATAGTTACTACTCTTGGATCTTTCCAAAAAATATTTTGAGTTCCATCCCCGTGATGGGCATCTAAATCGATATATAAAATTTTATGGTAGCCTGCGTTAAGGAATTTTTTTATTGCTCCAGCAATATCGTTATAAACACAAAAACCTCCAGCTTTATCACTCGAAGCATGATGCATGCCCCCAGCAAAATTAAAAGCACGAATAGCTTTACCAGAAATAATAGATTCTGCTGCTTTAATGGATGCGCCATATATTAACGCTGAAGTATCGTGAATTTCATCAAAAAGTGGCACATCTTCACTACCTAAACCTTTGGTTTTATCTTTAACTCCATGTTCAGCACGATGTACTGATGCTATGTAGGTGGGATTATGAGTTTCTGCTAATTCAGTATCGCTAGCTTTACGAGGTTTAATTAACTTGACATTTTTTAAGTCAAATAGTCCAAAGTTTTGCATTAATTTAGAGGTTAAATCTAAACGGATTGGGTTCATTGGGTGTGAAGGCCCAAAATTGTAGCGCAATAATTTTTTATCCCAAATTACATGGGTCGAGGGATTCTTCTTTTTGCGCCTAAAAATATCCATACTCGACACCGTACTTTAAGTTGCTGATTAAGTCCAATACGGTGGTATAGAATGTAAATTTAGTTGCTATTTTGTACAAGAAATTCCATGACAAAAATTAGGGAAATAGTTTATAAATTTGTATATAGGGTAATCGCATTAGTTAGCGAGGTACTCTTTAGTTCGCCTGCCCGATTAGCGCTATTTTCATTCGCAGGTGTAATTTTCTTCTTTTCTTTTTTGCTTAGCATGCCATGGGCTACTCATGATTATGGGCGGCAGCCTTACTATCAGGCATTGTTTACTGCTGCCTCTGCTACTACAGTTACTGGATTAACCAGTGTTGACACAGCTACTACTTGGACTTATGCAGGACAAGTAGTTATCTTGACTGCTATTCAAGTAGGTGGTCTAGGTATTATTACTGTAGCTGTGTTATTTACCTATGCAGTAAGTCATAGACTTAATGTCCGCAGTAAAGTATTGGCAATGGGTGCTGCTGGTGCAGGTCAGATTAGCGACGTAGGTAGGTTACTTAGAACTATTGCGGTTACCACTTTTTCAATTGAAGCAGTGTTGGCCGCATTATTATTTCCACATTTCTTATCTAGAGGGCTTGGACTAATAGATTCTCTTTGGAAATCAATATTTTATTCAGTATCTTCATTCAATAATGCTGGCTTTACAATTGATGTTGGTGGTCTTGGAATATACCAAAATGACCCATGGATTTTGACAATAATTTGTGCAGGGGTGTTTATTGGAAGTTTGGGTTTCCCGGTTTTTCTAATTATTCAACTTCGTGGTTTTTCATGGAAAAAATGGAATTTACACACTAAATTAACCATTTCATCTACTATTTTCTTGCTGTTATTTGGTGCGATACTATTCTTCCTAGCGGATTCTGGCAACGATAAAATGTATGGTGATATGAGTACTTGGCAGCGTTTTTTGCATTCTTTGTTTTACTCAGTAAATACACGTTCTGGTGGTTTTAATTTAGTAGATACGCAATCCATGAACAAGTCTTCAGTGATGGTATCAGATGTTTTGATGTTTATTGGCGGCGGTTCAGCTTCGACTTCTGGTGGTATTAAAGTTACGACCTTTGCAATTTTATGTTTGGCAGTTGCTGCAGAGGCTCGCGGTGACGATGATATGCAAGTTTTTGGGCGGCGCATTCCAGTGACTGTTTTGCGCCAGGCGGTATCTATTACTTTCTTGGGAGCTATCCTAGTTGGCGTATCATCAGCACTGATTTCCCATATTGGTGATATTGATATCAGTAGGGCATTATTTGAAGCTACTTCAGCTTTTGGTACTTGTGGGTTAAGTTTAGGAGTTACTCAGGAGTTGCCACCTCGAGGACTTTATGTTCTTTCAGTTTTAATGTTTGCAGGTAGAGTAGGTACAATTACCTTAGCATCAGCTTTAGCTATTAGGAGTAGGAAGCAACTTTACCGTAACCCGGAAGAGAGGCCAATAATTGGTTGATAAAACAAAAAATCTTGATGCAGTCTTAGTGATAGGTTTGGGGCGTTTCGGTACGGCAACAGCAAAACAGCTTATGAAACAAGGTCGTGAGGTGTTAGCTATTGAACAAAGTATGGACAAAGTTGAATCAATGTCCAAAGACTTTACCTATATCGTTCAAGCAGATGCAACTAATATGGCCGCTTTGGGGCAATTAGATGCAGAAGACTTTAAATGTGCTGTAGTTGGGGTTGGTACTTCTATTGAAGCTAGTGTGTTAATTACTGCAAACTTAGTAGATTTAGGTATTCCAAATATCTGGGTAAAAGCAATTACGTCAGCACACGGTAAAATACTAGAACGTATCGGTGCACATCATGTGGTTTATCCTGAAGCGGATGCAGGTGTACAAATCGCCCATCTGTTATCAGGTAAGCTTCTTGATTTTATCGAATTTAAAGATGGCTACTCAATTGCAAAGATGCGTCCACCTAGGGAGGTTATCGGTCAGACGTTACTAGATTCCAAGATTCGTTCTAAGTACAATCTCACAGTTATCGCTACTAAAAAACCGGGTGAAGACTTAAAGATTGCAACTTACGATACCTTAATTGAAGGCAATAGTATTATGATTGTCTTTGGTACCGTAGAGGAAATTGAATTTTTCGCCAATGAATCTTAACTAACTACTAAAAAGCTTTATTTCTTTTTAGTAGTTGTTTTCCGAGTAGTAGTTTTTCGCTTTGTTGTAGTCTTACGACGAGTAGTCTTTTTCTTTACTGGTCCTTTAGCTCGCTTATCAGCAAGTAGTGTTACTGCTAAGTCTTCAGTTAAAGATTCAATAGTTTCACTCTTAGGGACAGTAACATTAGTGGTGCCATCTGTGATATATGGACCAAAGCGACCATCTTTAACAAGAATTGGTTTACCGCTAACAGGGTCAGTGCCAAACTCACGCAATGGTGGTTTAGCGGTTCCTCGACCACGATGTTTCGGTTGTTCGTAAATTTTAACTGCTTCTTCAAGGGTTATGTTGAAAATCTGATCTTCAGATTGCAAAGTTCGAGAATCACCACCCTTTTTCAAATATGGACCATAGCGACCATTTTGTGCGGTAATTACTTTACCATCTTTTGGATCTTTTCCAATCTCTCGAGGTAGAGATAGTAGTTTAAGTGCTTGTTCTAAATCTACTGTGTCTAGTGTCATTGTCTTTAACAAGCTGGCAGTACGTGGTTTCTCTTTGTTGCCTTCTGGTAGAATTTCAGTGATATAAGGTCCAAAACGACCAGACTTGGCAACTATAGTATTTTCTGTAGCAGGATCAGTACCTAGTTCTCGTTCACCTTCTGGTTGTGTTTTAAATAGCTCTTCTGCTTTTTCTGTAGTTAGTTCATCAGGTGCAACATCATCTGGAACGCTGGCACGCTTTAGTTCACCAGTTTCTTTATCAAGACGTTCTAAGTATGGACCATATCTACCAACACGCAAATTAATGTCATCGGTTATTGCTATTGTGTTGATTTCACGTGCATCAATCTCACCAAGATTTTCTACAATATTGTGTAGACCTTTAGTTTGAGTTTCTGAGGACTTATCTTTAGTGCCTAGATAGAAATGTGAAAGCCATTTAACACGGCTATCTTCACCATTAGCGATACGGTCTAGATCAGTTTCCATTGCTGCTGAGAAATCATAATCGATAAGTTTGCCAAAATGCTCTTCCAAGAGCCTAACAACTGCAAATGCTAGCCATGATGGCACCAAAGCTGTACCACGCTTATATATGTAGCCACGGTCGATAATGGTGGTAATAATAGTGGAGTACGTAGAAGGACGCCCAATACCCTTTTCGTCTAGTTTCTTTACGAGACTTGCCTCAGTATAACGTGCAGGTGGAGTAGTGTCATGACTTTCTGCAAGTAGGTTTTTAAGTTCTGCTTTGTCGCCTTCTTTAAGATTTGGTAATTGATTTTCTTCAGTCTTGTTAGACTTCTTATCGTCAGTACCTTCTTTATAGACATCTAAGAAACCTCGGAAAGTAATTACTGTACCGCTTGTAGAGAATTCTGAGATTTTGCCATCATTAGCTTCAGCAGTAATTTTCATAGTGGCAGTAGAGCCTTTGGCATCAGCCATTTGTGAAGCTACAGTACGTTTCCAAATTAACTTATAAAGTCGCATTTGGTCGTTGCTTAGTTTGGAGCTAAGTTGTTGTGGCGTACGGAAAGTTTCACCAGCTGGGCGAATTGCCTCGTGTGCTTCTTGAGCGCTAGCAGATTTACTGGAGTAATTACGTGGTTTTGGTGAAAGTGCTTCTTTGCCATATAACTCTGTGGCTTGTTTTCGTGCAGCTTCCGTAGCCTGTTTAGATAACGAAGGTGAATCTGTACGCATATAAGTGATATAACCCTGTTCATAAAGTGACTGGGCAATCATCATGGTGGTACGTGAAGTGTAACGTAGTTTGCGAGCTGCTTCCTGTTGCAAAGTAGAAGTAGTAAATGGTGCAGCAGGTTTACGGCTATATGGTTTAGTTTTTAAACTTGAAACTTTAAAATCTGAATTTGCAAGCTGCTCTTTAAGATAAGTAGCCTTATCTTTATCAAGAGTGAAAGTATTTTCTGCGGTAAGCTCACCTTTTTCATTAAAGTCTTTACCAGTAGCAACTTTTACGCCATCAACTTTATTAAGCCTTGCTCGGAATTCTTGGTTATCTCCAAATAGCTCAGCTTTTAAGCTCCAGTAGTTAGAGGTAATGTATGCCATACGTTCTCGTTCACGTTGTACGATTATGCGCGTGGCAACAGACTGTACACGTCCAGCGGAAATACCAGTGCGAACTTTTCGCCATAATACTGGTGAAATTTCATAACCATAAAGACGATCTAGCACTCTACGAGTTTCTTGAGCATCTACTAAGTCGATATCAATATCACGAGTATTATTTAGTGCTTCACGAATAGTCTCAGGAGTAATATCGCCAAATACCATACGCTTTACTGGGACATTTGGTTTTAAAACTTCCTTTAAATGCCAAGCAATAGCTTCACCTTCACGGTCACGGTCCGTTGCTAGGTAGAGTTCATCAGCTTCTTTTAATTTTTCTTTTAATTCTTTAACTTTTTTCGTTTTATCAGGTGAAACTACGTAGTATGGTTCAAAATTTTTTTCGACATTAACTGCAAATTTCTTATAAGGACCTTTTTTCATGCGTGTTGGAAGTTTACTGGGTTGGGGCAAATCACGGATATGTCCATAAGAAGAGTCAATTTCAAAATCATCGCCTAGGATTTTTTTAATGCTCTTAATTTTGCTCGGTGACTCTACAATCACTAGCTTTTTTTTGGAGTTTCCTTTGCCTGGCACTTAGTTGTTCCTTAAGTCGTCGAAATTTAATTTATATAAGGATACTCTAACGCATATTTAAAAAATCTGCGTTAGAGTACCTAAAAAACCTTTAGCAAATAGCTAACTTTATGAGCTAATTTTGTCAGTTTTATTACGCTCTGCTAGTAATTTATCACATTCTGCTGAACAACAAATTACTTCATTAGCAAAACAATCTTCACAAAGTAGTACTAACTTGTGACATTCCGGGCGGGCACAGTTTTCAAAGTTGCTAGTTTTACTTTGACAGCGTGTGCAAGTACCTAAAACTTCAGTATTTTTACCGAATTCATGATTCATTCGCCTATCAAAAATATATAGTGAACCTTCCCAAAGACCTTTGTTGCCATAAGTTTCACCATAGCGTACGATACCACCATCAATCTGGTACACGTCTTTAAAGCCTCGGTTTTTCATTAGTGCTGAAAGAATTTCGCAACGTACTCCACCGGTACAGTAAGTTACAACTTTTTTATCTTTCAAGTGATCATACTTGCCACTATCTAGTTCGTCAATAAAATCTCTTGTAGTTTCGGTGTTTGGTACTACTGCATCTTTGAAACGCCCAATTTCAGCTTCGTAAGCATTACGACCATCAAAAAACACTACGTCATCTTTGTTTTCTTCAACAAGCTGATGTAATTTACCTGGACTTAAATGTTTACCAGTACCAACTACGCCACGCTCATCAACCTTTAGTTCATTACCAGCTTTGAAAGATACGATTTCTTCACGTGCTTTAACACTTAATCTCGGGAAATCATTGGCACTACCTTCGCTCCACTTAATATCGGTTCCACGGAATGCTGGATAGGTTTTGGTTTCGCGTACGTATTCTTTTACTTTATCCATTGGGCCACCAACAGTGCCGTTTATGCCGTGCTTTGAAATTAGGATACGCCCTTTAAGTCCTAGGCGTTTACATAATTCTTTTTGCCATAGTTTAATCGCCTCTGGATCACTAATTGGCGTAAAACGGTAATACAGTATAACTTTCTCAATCATAATTACATTCTATTAGTTTTATGGATAAACAGCCAATACTTTATTTTATTGAGATAATGAAGTGGTTATGACTAGTGATTTTGAATTTGCTTTTAGAAACGGTAATGACAGTTTGCGTTACGAACGTGAATTGCCTGCACAAGAAGCTGTGTACGCAAAATGGCCAGAGTGGTTATCTTCCAAAATCATTAGCGCTTTTCAAAAGCATGGAATTACTGAACCTTATCAACATCAAGTTATGTCAGCAGATACTATCTATTCAGGTAAAAATGTAATTATTGCTACAGGAACAGCTTCTGGTAAATCCTTAGCTTATTTGCTACCTACTTTGCAAGGGGTAGTGGAAGGTAAGAATGTGCTATATTTAGCGCCTACAAAAGCATTAGCTCAAGATCAAAATCGAGTATTACGAGAGCTTGATATTCCAGAATTAGCTGCAGAATTATACGATGGTGATACTTCTACAAATTTACGTAAGTGGATTCGTGAACATGCTAACTATGTTTTAACTAATCCAGACATGTTACATCATGGTATTCTAACCAACCATGTGCGGTGGAGCAGGTTTTTTAAGAGATTAGATTACGTAATTATTGATGAAGCACACAATTATCGTGGTGTGTTTGGTTCTCATGTCGCTAATGTATTGCGAAGATTACGTCGAGTATTGAATAGTTATGGCAGTGATCCAAAATTCATTGGTGCTAGTGCTACTGCTAGTTCGCCAGGTTACTCATTTAGTAAGTTAATTGGTTTGCCAGCTACCGCAATAACTGAAGATACTGCAGCTAAATCTAAAAGAATTATAAAGCTATGGGAACCACCGTTATTAGAAGGTCTTCAAGGAGAGAACAAGGCTCCAGTGCGGCGTAGTGCAACTTATGAAACAGCTGAATTACTAGCTAACCTTGTAACTAGCGGGACTCGTACTATGGCTTTTGTGCGCTCACGTAGAGCGGCAGAAACTATTGCTCTTGCCACGCAACGACTCGTTTCTGAAGTGGATTCAGATTTAATAAAACAAGTTGCAGCTTATCGTTCTGGCTATTTACCGGAAGAGCGTAGAGAGTTAGAAAGGAAGATTTCCGCTGGTGAAATACTTGGAGTAGTGAGCACTAATGCCTTGGAATTGGGCATTGATATTAGTGGTTTAGATGCTGTAATTATTTCAGGTTGGCCAGGTACCAGAGCCTCATTTTGGCAGCAATCAGGGCGTGCTGGGCGTGCTGGTAGCGAAGGATTAACAGTGTTTGTCGCACAAGATGATCCTTTAGATACATATTTTGTTAATCATCCTAAATTATTATTAGACGAAGATGTCGAAGAGATAGTTTTTGATTCAGAAAATCCTTATATTCTCCGTTCTCATTTATGCGCAGCTGCTGCTGAAGAACCACTTAAATTTGATGAGGTAGAGATTTTTGGTGCTACAGCTTCCACTGTATTAGCTGAGTTAGTAGAATTTGGAATAATTCGGAGGCGTGCACGAGGTTGGTATTGGGTTGCTAGGCATAATCCAACTGAACATATAAATCTACGTAGTGCTGGTGGTGAACCAATTAAAATAGTTGATGAAGAAGAAGGTACGCTCTTAGGTACTATTGATGCAGCTAGTTCACATTTTTTAGTGCATCCGGAAGCTGTTTATTTGCACCAAGGTCGCAATTATGTAGTTTCGTTGTTTGATGAAGATAAATCAATTGCCTTGGTACATAAAGAAGATACTACTTTCTTTACACACGCTCGTGATATTACGGATATTGAAATTACTGATGAACAAGAACAGTCTAGACAAGGGTTTGGTGTCCGTAACTTCGGTGAAGTAGTAGTACGAAATCAGGTAGTTTCTTATCAAAAGAAAGATACTAATACACGTGAATTTATGGGAGAATACCCACTAGAGCTTCCAGAAACAGAATTACATACCCAAGCTGTTTGGTTTACAATCACTCCTGAAACTATCGACCAAGCTGGAATATTTAAAGGTTCAATTCCAGGTGCGCTTCATGCAGCTGAACATGCCATGATTGCTTTACTGCCGGTGGTTGCAACTAGTGATAGATGGGACATTGGTGGAGTTTCAATTGCGCAACATCCAGATACGGGGTTGCCAACGATATTTGTCTACGATGGACATCAAGGTGGAGCAGGTTTTGCTGAACGAGGCTATCAAGCAGCTAGTACTTGGTTACGTGCTACCTGTCAAGCAATCAAGTCTTGTGAATGTGAAGCTGGGTGCCCATCTTGTGTACAATCTCCTAAATGTGGAAATCGTAATGAACCATTGAGTAAATGGGGTGCGATTAAACTATTAGAGCTTTTCTTATAAGCTTTATGTTTAGTCAAGAGTAATTAGTTAGTTTCTGGAAGGCCTGCATGGGCATTGCTAGTAATTGTTAAGTTAAAAATAGTGGGTCTAATGGTAGTTACCCAAACTTCCGTTTCGCCAATATGGCATTTAGTTAAAGTCATATTATTAGTTAGTAATTTTTGGGCATTAGCACAGATATCACCTTCAATAAACCCTAGTAATGTATCACTAGCAGCCAAAGCGGCAGCATCAGTTTTATGATTGGCTTCATGCTTATTTAGTAGAACTTTAGTTAAAGTTGTTAACGTTAACAATATGATTACAATGATAAGTAAAATACCGATAGTTTGGATAGTGCCAGAGCCATTTTCATCATTACTGGACAAAGCTACTCTCCTTCAGAGCGATAGCCTCAGAGCGTAGCGTGACCGTGTAACTGAGAATCTTTAAAGTATAGGGCATTGAAGCATGAAATATAACTTTATCTGCCGTTTCTTTTACTTCCCAGTTTGAATTTGGCGCCATACTTGCCATAGTTGCATCAGCTTTATCTTTGGTTTCTGCTCTAGCAACTAAACGAACACTTTGAGCTACAGCACTATGTAGCAATAAATACTTATGTAATAAGTTGCTTACTTCAAAACATAAGCAAAGAATTAACATAACTGCAGGAAGTGCTGTAGCAAATTCAGCACTGACACTACCACGTTTATCATAAGAGTAATACCAGCGCTGAAATTTCTTATTAGTCATTGGATATTCAATGCTTTTTGAATTATTGCTAGTAAGAAGGCTCGAACTTCACCACTTCTCATAATGGTAAGAAGTAGTCCAGCAAAGGCAACAGCAGCTAAAGTTGCAATAGCGTATTCAGCAGTAGCCATTCCGTATTCGTCGTCATTGAAATCTAGTTCTTTATTGGTATCCATTAGGTTCCTTTCAAAAAATTGAAATTGAGTTAAATAGGCATAAAATTGTTGGAATGATACCAATCGCTATGAATGCCGGCAAAGCGAGTAGTCCAAGAGGCATTAAGAGCTTTACACTCAATGCTTCAATCCGTTCTAATTGCAGATTTTCTTGATTTTTTCGATAGTGATAGGCGCGTGCTTTTAAAATATTTGTTATTGAAATTCCTTGGTTTGCCTGATATAAATGCTGACTTAATTCTTTAATTTCTCCAGTGCTGTGTTGCCAACTAGCATTCCATGAAGACCCCAAACGTAGTAAAGTTATTGCTTGCTGTAATTCTTTTTTCTCAGCTATTTGATGTACTTTTGCTAATAATTCTAAACTGCGAATTAAAGAACAGCCAGTTTTCATTACTGATGCTGTAAGTTCTAAACAAAGTGAAACATCGAGTTTGTATATAGTGTTATTTTCTGTGTTTGGTTTGCTTTTTTCTTTATTCCAGGATCTCGGAATTGGTTTATAAAAAAGCAAACTGAGAAAACCATAGAATGCTAAGAAAGTTATATACTAACCTCCTTAAGTAGTTTTTGTGCCCATAGATATGCTCCACCGTTAAGCAGTAATCCAATAAAGATACTAATAAGTGCTGGAGGTGAACTAAGTAGAATACGGAAATCAATCAAGCCAAAAATAGTGCTAATTCCTAGGCTTAGCAATGGAAGTATCAGTAATACTTTTGCACTTGCGGCTGGTGATGCTAAAGCTTTTGCCTTAGAACGAACTTTATCTTCTTGAGCGTCAAAATGTGCGGCTAAATTTAATAAAACTTCTTGTAATGAGCATCCAGAATCATTAGATACTTGCCAAATCCTAGCTAATTGGACAAAACCTTCTTTCATTTCTTTTGGTGCATAATCTAAATTAATAAGCAATGCAGTAGGTACCGTTTGAGCTATTTCAACACCTTGGACTATTTTGGCAAAGTATACTTTGGTATTTGAATCTGAACTTACTTTTTTGAATACTTCATTTGGATTTACGCCTGCTTCAAGCCAGCTTATTAACTCTCGTAATAGGGAAGTTAATTGAACTTCTTGTTGATTTTCCTTATTCGTTTCTTGTTTATTTTTAGTCCCAAGATATCTTTGCCAAGAGATTGGTTTTGTGTAGTAAGTAAATGTACTTACAGCTAACAATAAAAATATTATTAAGCTATTCATTTCGCTAGTAGTTCAGTAAGCTGCTGATATCCAGATAGCTTCCTAGTTTCATGACCATCGTAGTTAAGAGCTGGAAGCATTATTATTTCTCCAGAAGGTTTACTGTTAACCAAAGTAATTTCACTAACGAACCGATTCCCATTTTCATTAGCAACATGAATTGCTAAATCTAAAGCACTGTTAATTTGAGCCCACGCTGCTTCTCTTTCAAGTCCTGCTAATGCACACAAAGCTTCTAGTCTGGCTGGTAAATCTTTTGTGGAATTAGCATGAATTGTCCCACATCCTCCAGAATGTCCAGTATTAAAAGCATGGAGTAAATCTTTAACTTCAGCACCGCGACATTCGCCTACAATTAATCTATCTGGTCGCATACGTAAGGCATGTTTAACTAAATCTTGTAATACAATTTCACCAGAACCTTCGATATTCTTTTGTTGAGCTTCAAGGTGAACTACATGTGGGTGAGAAGGGAATAGCTCTGAAGAGTCTTCAACAATTAATAGTCGTTCATTAGTATTAGTTAGCTCTAGTAATGCACATAGTAAAGCAGTTTTCCCAGAACCAGTAGCTCCGGAGATTAAGAAATTTTTCTTTTGTTTAACTATTCGATATAGAACATCAGCAAGTAGTTCATTAATAGATTCAGAAGTAATTAAATTTTCAAAATTTAAACTTTGTTGTTGCGGTATTCGTAAAGATAGTAAGGTTTTATTAGGGCTAAGTGGTGGTAAAACTGCATGAATTCGGATGCCGTTTGGTAACCTGGCATCGACTGCTGGTTGTGAGTCATCTAATCTTCTGCCGGTACTATTTACTAATCGAATAGCGATTTCACGTAACCTTTCTTCACTACCGAAATGTAGTGGATACCTTTCTAGTTTTTGCCCTTTGTCAATCCAAACTTCTGCATGACCATTCACAAAAATATCAGTAACTCCAGTTATTGCTAGTAGTGGCTTCAGAGGTCCAAGTCCGCTAAATTCAGCTTCAATTTGTTCTACCAGTTTTAATACAGTCTTAGCAGTATAGATATAACCTTGTTTTTCAAGAGCGTGCACTACATTACGCGCATTGATATCTAGGTTATGGTTTAATAAGTGCTGACGCACACGTTCTACTACTTTATTATCAATCCAAGACTGCATGATTAGACTCCTAGCTCTTTTATAAGATGTGTTGCTAATTCTGGATATTGGGTTTTCTCTAATGCTTTTAAAGTTTTTTCTGGCTCTTGCTGCTCATAATTAATATAACTTTTCTGTTCTTTAAGGTGATAGGACAAAGGAATTTTGGTAACTTCTTCAATTAAATCCTTCGTAACTCCAGGTGGAATTTTCCCAGTTAACACTAATAACGGATTATTAGTAATAGTGCCAAAGGTGTTAGCAATTTCAGCATCTCCACAGCGAGCTCTTAGCAGTACTACATGGTGTACTGGTAGTAAAAAATCTGGAATTTCGTGTGCTGCCCAATCAATGATAATAAAGTCATATTTTTGTTCAGCTGCTTTTAATACACTATAAAATGTTTCATGTGAAACATTATGTTTTCTACTATCATTTTTAAACCAAGTTAAGCAGGGGATATTAGTTATATTCGGTAAGGAATCTTCTAAATAGTGAGAGCTAATTCTTCCTTCAATTTCGATGAAGTCTCCCCAGTCGTAGCCGTCTCCTTCAATATACCTAGCTAAACCATTGTGTAGTCGATGGGTGTCGATTAACAAACAAGAGGATTTTTTAACTGACTTCTGTGCCAAGCTTATAGCTAAACTAGTGGTGCCAACTTGACCACAAGTGCCATGAATTACGATTACTATAGAAGGTTTGTGCATGATGGTTTCTTGATTTATAAAATCCACAATTTTATCTATAGATCCTTCAATTGAAAATACTTCTTCAGCCCCATTTTCAATGGCTTTTTTATATAGTCTTAAGTCTTCATCAAGACCCTCTTTAATTAGAGCGACACCTGTTCTTTTATTTCGCACAGTTTCTTCAAGTTTTGCTGAAATAAGAACTTTTGGCGCTTCTTTCCATTCTTTTGAGTCATCAGGGATACTGATGTAATGCCAAGCATCATTACCTGTAGCTTGGCAAAGTGCTAGAAGTTTTGAAGATACATCATCTTCTGGACCTATTACTAATACTGGATGTTGTTGCATGAAACCACCTTTTCATATGGTTATAGCATGCAACTTAATAGATTTTATTGCCTGAAATCATTAGTGAAATGTGGATAACTTGTTTAACGAAAGTTGTGGAGGAAATGTGTAACTGCCTATTATCTTTTGGAAAGGGAAAGTCAATAATAAAAATATGGTATACATTTTTCTTAAATTCACACTAAATTTCGTATAGAAACTAGAAAAATGTATACCCTGAAGTTATTACTGAGTTTAGAGTTTCCCGATTGCAATAAGTAGCATGCGACGAATTGGCTCTGCTGCTCCCCAAAGCAATTGGTCTCCAACCGTGAATAAGTTGAAAATCTGTGGATCAACACGTGATTGTCGAATACGTCCTACTGGTACACTCAGTGTTCCTGAAGTAGCTACAGGAGTTAGTTCTTCCATAGACTCTTTTTTAGAGTTTGGAATTACTTTAACCCATTCATTATGGTTAGCAATTAACTCTTCGATTTCTTCGACTGTCATATTTTCGGTAGTTTTCAAAGTAATTGCTTGTGAGTGCGAACGAAGTGCGCCAATACGAACACAAATGCCGTCAACTGGAACAGTCTTTTCAGTGTTAAGGATTTTATTAGTTTCTACTTCAGCTTTCCACTCTTCACGAGATTGACCGTTGCCAAGGTCGTTATCAATCCAAGGAATTAGGTTGCCAGCAAGAGGTACACCGAATTGGCTAGTATCCACTTGTTTTTGAGTTTCAAGAACTTTCTTATCAATATCAAGAATTGCACTACTTGGGTCCTTAAGTTCGCTATCCACAGCACTCTCAATGTCACCAAACTGTGTCAATAGCTCACGCATGTGACGAGCACCGCCACCAGAAGCTGCTTGGTAAGTCATAGAAGTCAGCCATTCAATTTTTCCAGCTTCAAATAGGCCACCAAGACCGATAAGCATAGTGCTTACAGTACAGTTACCGCCGATAAAGGTTTTAGTGCCATTAGCAAGGGCTTCGTCAATTACCTTACGATTAACTGGGTCAAGTACTATTACAGCATCTTCTTCCATGCGCAATGTGCTTGCAGCATCAACCCAGATACCATTCCAACCATTATTGCGTAGCTTTTCGTATACTTCAGTGGTGTAATCTCCACCTTGAGCAGTGACAATGATATCTTGTTTGGCTAACTCTTTAATATCATAGGCGTCTTTTAAGGTGCCAGCATCGAAAGGTGCTGGCTTGCCTACTGCAGAAGTAGTGAAAAATACTGAATTAAAATTCTTGAAGTCGTTTTCTTCACGTAAGCGGTTCATCAAAACGGAACCAACCATACCGCGCCAGCCAACGAATCCTACATTATTATTGCTAGCCAAGATAACCAACCTCTATCCATTGTCGTATGCAGGTCTGTGCATTTCAATACTAACAATTTTTTGCGGTTTGTTAATAGCTACTTGGCTAACGATTATTTCACCAGGTTTTAACCAAGGGTCTTCGGTAGGAAGGTATTCAGCAGCATGTTCATCTGCATGAAAGCGTAAGGTGTCCACAATAGTAGGGAAAACAGGACGATGACTGCAAATAGCAATAGGCTCATGTTTTTCTAATAGCTTGTTAAGTACTTTTACTACCTTTTCTGGCTTACGTTCATGGTTCTTTTCCGTCAGAGCAGACTTGGTTTTCAGCTTAATTTCATGCTTTTGGGAATAATCTTCTAGCGTACGATAACAACGTAACCAGGGACTGGTTACCAGAGTAGTAGGATGCCATGATTCAAGTAATGGTCCCACAGCTTTAGCCTGTTTGCGACCAGTTGCAGCTAGTGGACGGTCGCCTTCAGCACGTGCCCAAGCAGAACGTGGTTTTGCTTTTGCATGGCGCACCATAATATATGGCCAAGTTTCTAACTCGTTATCCTCAAAAGCTTTGGCTAAGTAGGCTACAGGTTTTTGATCAACTCGTTGTGTTAATTTACGTAATGCTCGGTCAATGTTATACCAGTTAGCTTTATCAACTTCTTTATCATCGACTTTAACTTTGTTAGTGGCTTCGGCAGCCCAGTAAGATATGTGTTTGTATCCTTGTTTCACCTGGTAATGCACTGGAGGTAAAGGTATTCCAAGTCGAATTTTTAGTCCAACTTCTTCCCACACTTCACGTACGGCAGTTTGTGGTAATGTTTCGCCAGGGTCAAGCTTGCCTTTTGGTATTGACCAGTCATCATAATTTGGACGATGAATCAGTAATACCTGTAGGTTGCCATCTTTTACACGCCAGCATACAGCGCCAGCAGCAAAAACTTTAGTTTCTTTAGCTACGCACTTTGGGTTTAAGCACTCATTTACTTTGTTACCCATAGTTAACGTAGACTCTCTTTTCTTGCAGTCTCAATCATATCAGCTATGTATGTTTGAGCATCAACTAGTGGATTTCCGTCATTATCTTGGTACTGGCGACTCCAGTTTCCATCTTCGCCAAGTGCCCATGAAGATGTTTCATCAGATAGGTAAAGATTAAGTAAATCTTCAATATAGTTTTGCTGGTATTCTTCTTTGATTTTCACGATAGTTTCTACGCGGCGATCCAAGTTACGGTGCATCATATCTGAAGAACCGATATAAGTAATTGCCTTACCATTATTGTGGAAACGGAAAATACGAGAATGTTCTAAGTATCGTCCCAAAATTGAGCGGACTTTGATATTTTCGCTCAGACCAGAAACTCCTGGACGGATTGCACAAATACCGCGTACTACCACCTCAACTTTAACACCGGCTTGGCTTGCACGGTATAGGCTATCAATTATAGTTTCATCAACGATAGAGTTAACTTTAATTTTGATGCTAGCTTTTTTACCAGCTTTAGCGTTCTTAGTCTCTTGTTCCATTAGTTTTACTAACCCAGAACGCAATGTACCAGGAGCTACTAAGAAGCGATTGTAATGGCTCTCTGGAGCGTAGCCTGAAAGCTGATTAAATAACTTGGCCATATCATCTGTTACTACTGGATCACAAGTTAATATACCTAAATCTTCGTAGAAACGAGCAGTTTTAGGGTGGTAGTTACCAGTACCAACATGAGCGTAAGAACGCAGTCCTTCTTTTTCTTGACGCACTACTAGTGATAGCTTACAGTGTGTCTTTAGTCCAACAATACCGTAGACTACGTGTACTCCAGCACGTTCTAGTTTACGAGCCCAAGAGATATTAGCTTCCTCATCAAAGCGAGCTTTAATCTCTACGATAGCTAGTACTTGTTTACCTGATTGTGCAGCTTTAATAAGTGAATTTACAATTGGTGAATCACCACTAGTACGGTACAAAGTCTGCTTAATTGCCTGGACATTAGGATCTGCAGCTGCTTGTTCCAAGAATGCTTGCACGCTAGTAGAAAATGCATCATAAGGGTGGTGTAGTAGGACATCACGATTACGCATTGCGCTAAAGATGTTAGCTGCTTGGCTAGTCTCAGTCTCATTAAGTAATCTGTTGGTGTGGGGTACCCGAGGTGGATAGTGTAAATCTGGGCGGTTGATTGATGTTAATTCAGTCAAACCACGTAGATCTACTGGTGCTGGAAGTTTGAATACCTCGCGGTCATCCATTTCTAGTTCAAGAACTAGATATTCAAGGACATCCTCGCTAATACTATCTGGAACTTCTAGACGTACTGGCGGTCCAAACTTACGACGTAATAATTCCTTTTCCAGAGCTTTAAGTAAGTTTTCTGCATCGTCTTCCTCTACAGAAACATCTTCATTCCTAGTTACACGGAAAATATGCTTCTCTACCACTTCCATGCCTGGGAATAAGACATCTAGATGATGTGCAATAACATCTTCCATCGTCATATAACGACGTGGCTTATCCTTTGTGGGCTGCCCGGGATCATCTACTGGGATAATCCTAGAAATTTCAGTAGGGACTTTCAAACGTGCGAAGCGACGAGTCCCAGTTGCAGGATTGCGCAGTAAAATGGCCATATTTAAGGAAAGTCCTGAAATGTATGGGAATGGGTGTGCTGGGTCTACTGCCAATGGAGTTAACACGGGGAATAGTTTGGTATTGAAGTAGTCCTTGAGCTTTTTTTGGTCAGTTTTATTTAACTCATCCCAAGTGACTAATTGAATACCTTCAGCTGTCATCTTTGGATGAATATCTTCACGGAAAACTGCTGCGTGGCGTTTTTGTAATTCATGGGCAGTAGTAAGGATATTTTCGTAAATTACTTCAGGAGCTTCGCCGTTAGCAGCAGGTACTGCAATTCCAGTAGCGATACGACGCTTTAAGCCAGCTACACGTACCATAAAGAATTCGTCTAAGTTTGAAGCGAAAATTGCTAGGAAATTTGCTCGTTCTAATAGTGGTAGAGTTTCATCTTCGGCAAGCTCTAGTACTCTTTTGTTAAATGCAAGCCATGACATTTCACGCTCTAGGAAGCGGTCTAAGCCAAAATCTCCTTCAAGCTCTGGTTTATCCAGTTTCATAGGAATTGAAACGTGGTCTTTTTTAGTATCAAGTTTTTGTTTATTTTTCTTTTTTACAGCCATTTAACCATTTTACCAATAATTGACTGATAAGTAAGGCGTATATTGAAGAGTTAGTGATAATGCCTTAGGTTATTGTAAAACTAATTGTAAAAAAGAGATGATGTTGCCAAATGCAAAAAATTTATCCATTAGAAAAATCGCTGATATAGTAGCAAAGCAGCGTCAAGGTCATACTCGCGGTAAAATCGTGGTTAGAGTATAAAATTAATAGTAAACAAATAAAATAGGCGGTAGAATAATATTATGTCTTTAGTAGCTCTTGAAATGTTTTTTATTGGTCTGCTTTCCGCAGGTACTTTAGGTATCGCTGGCTTCGCAGGCTATGTACTGTATTCCCTATTTAAGGATAACTCTTAATGGTTGTGGAGATTCCTACTGGCTTACCACCAGAAATAGTCCCAATTTCTTGGTTACTTGGTAAGTGGGAAGGTGCTGGCGTAATCACTCATCATGGTAAAACTGAGGGTGAGTTTACTGAAGAGCCTTTCATTCAAGAAGTAGAGTTTAAACATGGTGAATTGCCATATCTTGAATACATTTCTCATACTTGGTTAGTTAATGATGAAGGCGAAAAAAGTACGCCACTAAACGTCGAAAGTGGTATTTGGCAGCTGGATCGTGAATTTAATGATGAAGATGCAGGTCCTGGAATGTTCCCAGGTGCTGAAGGATACACTTATGCTGATGCAGAGCAAGTAGAGAAACTCCGTAATAAAGATGGTGGTTTCGACCTATTAGTGAGTATTGTGCATCCAGGTGGCATTAATGAGCTTTATCTTGGAGATGTAAAGAATGCCAGAATTCGGTTGCGTACTGACGCAGTTACTCGTGCGCAAAGTGCAAAAACCTATGCTGCGGCTACTCGTATGTATGGTTGGGTAAATGGTGAATTATTATGGGCATGGGATATAGCAGCTAATGGAAAATCTCTTGAATCTCACGCTTCAGCACAATTAAAGAAAGCTTATACCCCAGAAAAAGATGCTTAATATTCCAGGAGCAGTCTCAGCAGAAGGGCATGATCAGGGGGTCACTGCTCACTTTGGGTCGTTGACGAAAGATCAAAAGAAGTTACTTGCTAATCGCAAAAATACTTTTGTGCATTTAGCTAATCATGGAATTTTGCAATTGAATGGTAGTGATGCACAAGATTGGTTAAATTCACTAACTAGTCAGGAACTTATGCAGTTAAAAACTGGCGACAGTGCAGAAACTTTAATTTTGACTCCACAAGGTCGAGTGGAACACCAACTTAAAGTGATTAAAGATAACGACTTTTTATGGTTACTAGTCGAAGGTCACGATAAGGATGTTGCAAAATCATGGTTAGAGTCCATGGTGTTTATGAAAGATGTCCAGATTAAGGATGTTAGCGATAAGTACACAGTTTTGGGTGCTTTAACAAGTGAAACTGAACTAACACCGACTGCTATTTGGATTGATAATTGGTCAGAAATACAGCCTGGAGGCTATGCTTATGGAGATATTTTAGAGGACCAAAGTACTTGGTCTTACGCTGAGCTAATTTTGCCAAATTCTGATGTAACAGAGTTGAAAGACCAAGTAAATTGGGTAGGTATTGATGCTTTTGAAGCATTGCGAGTTATGGCTGCTAGACCACGCTTCGGTTTTGAAACTGATGAAAAAACCATTCCACATGAGCTTAACTGGCTTCGTTCGGCAGTGCATCTAAATAAAGGTTGTTATCGTGGTCAAGAAACCGTAGCCAAAGTTCATAATGTTGGACATCCGCCAAGGAGACTAGTTTTATTGCATATCGATGGCTCTAACCATGCTTTCCCGAAGCATGGGCAAGAAGTGCTTCAAGGTGAGAAAGTAGTGGGTAAAGTTACCACTGGTGGTTTCCATCATGAATGGGGGCCAGTTGCATTAGCAGTTATTAAACGTACGGTTCCAGCTAATGTGCAATTAACACTAAAAGATGGTTCGGCGTGTTCTCAAGAAATTATCGTTCCAGTCGATGCAGGAGCCACAGTAATCGTTGATAGAAAAGGGTTTTTGAGTAGTGGTGCACGTAAGCCACTACTATGAGATTTCGCTCACGAAACGAAATTTTTAGATAACGATATATTTATTTTTGCCTAAGGTAGCGTACCCTTGATTTTATGTTAATTTAAGAATGTGAAAAGAAAAAAGTACTCACGTAATTCTTTGTTTGCTATCTCAGCATTAACAATTGTAAGCTCACTTACTTTAACTGCATGTGGTTCTGATGATCCTGTTGCCGCAGCGAAAGATAGTAACACACTAGCTAAGCCATCTCTTGCTGCCCATCAAATTTCAGGCACTATGACTGGTATTGGTGCTAGTTCTCAAAAGTCAGCTGTTGACACTTGGGTATCGGCATTCCAGCAAATGGAACCTAATGTTAAGGTGCAGTATTCTTCTGATGGATCTGGTGCAGGTCGTACTGCATTAATTCAGGGAGCAGCACAATTTGCTGGTACTGATGCGTATCTCAAAGATACGGAAATTGATCAGTCTAAAGCGAAATGTGGTCCTGATGGTGCCATAGACATTCCTGTTTACATTAGCCCAATTGAAATTACTTTCAATCTTGATGGAATCAAGACCTTGAACTTAGATGCTAGTACTATTGCTAAGATTTTCTCGGAAAAGATAACTAATTGGAATGACCCAGCCATTAAGGCACTTAATCCAGGAGTTAACTTACCAAATTTAGACATTACTCCAGTGCATCGTGGTGATGAGTCAGGAACTACTCAAAACTTTACTGATTACCTAAATAAAGTAGCACCACAAGATTGGCCTGATAAAGCTGATCAAAAGTGGCCTAATAATTACAAAGGCGAAGCAGCTCAAAAAACGGCTGGAGTAGTAGCTACTGTGGAAAGTACACCTGGTGCGATTACCTATGCTGATGAATCAGGAGTAAGTGAAGACCTAGGGCACACGAAACTTAAAGTCGGCGATAATTTCCAGACAGTAACCCCAGAAGCTGCAGCTAATGTAGTAAATGCTTCACCAAAAGTATCTGGACGTATTCCTACAGATATTGCTATCCAAATCGACCGTAAGACTACCGCAGCTAATAGTTATCCACTAGTACTTATTTCTTATCACGCGGTTTGTACTACTTACAAAGATCAGGAAACTGTTGACTTAGTTAAAGCTTGGGAAACTTTTGTAGTTAGTGAGAAAGGGCAACAACTAAGCTACGAGGCTACTGGTTCAGCGCCATTACCAGCAAAGCTTAGAACTCTTGCTAATAAGTCTATTAATTCAATAAAGGTAGGTAACTAATATGTCATCTACAGCTAAAACTTTTAGAAAGAGTTCTACAGGTAAACAGGCTGACTTGATTTTCTCTCGTGTAGCTCTAGGTTCTGGAATTTTAATTCTAGTAATTTTGGCAGGGGTATCGGCCTTCTTAATTGCTCAAGCATTACCTGCGTTAATTGCTAACCCTAGCAAAATTGAAGGCGGTCATGGCTTTGGCGCTTATATTTTGCCATTAGTTATCGGAACTTTAATTTCAGTAATTATCGCATTACTTTTTGCTACGCCAGTAGCTATGGGCATTGCGTTATTCATCTCGCACTATGCGCCAAGGAAAATGTCTCAAGCATTAGGTTATGTTATTGATTTACTTGCAGCTATCCCGTCGGTGGTTTATGGCTTATGGGGTTGGATGATACTGGCACCAGCAATTCAACCAATTTTTACTTGGTTATCTGACCATCTTGGTTTCATCCCAATATTTGCAGGACCAGTGTCAACTACTGGTCGCACTATGTTAACTGCTGGTTTGGTGCTTTCGGTAATGGTATTACCCATTATCACTTCAATGACTCGTGAGATTTTCTTGCAAACTCCAAAACTTCATGAAGAAGCAGCTCTAGCTTTGGGTGCTACTAAGTGGGAAATGATTCGTACTGCAGTATTCCCTTACGGTAAAGCAGGCATTATCAGTGCGATTATGCTTGGTCTGGGCCGTGCACTTGGTGAAACCATGGCAATTGCGATGGTATTGTCCCCTGGAAGTTTAAATCCAAGCTTAGTACAAACTGGTAACCAAACTATTGCAGCTGAGATTGCGTTGAACTTCCCTGAAGCTTCAGGAGTGCGAATGAATACTTTGATTGCTGCTGGTTTGATTTTATTCATTATCACGCTTGCAGTAAATATGTTGGCACGTTGGATTGTAGCTAGAAGTGGGGAGAAGCACTAATGGAAACAGCATCTTTCTCAACTAAAAAACTGAGTAAAACCACTCCAATTGTGGTCATCGTTGCTGCAATTGTCGTAGCAGGTGCATTTATCGCAATTACCAAGGGTAGTTTCCTAGGATTCGTTATCCTAGCTATTATCCTCTCAGTAGTTTTCTACGTGGTGGCTACTTGGGTAGTAGAAGGTAAACGTAGCGCAATTAATAACCTTGCAGCTTCGTTAGTTTATGGTGCTTTCTTAATTGCTCTAGTACCTTTGATTTCGGTAATATATTCAACGCTAGTTAAAGGTATTCCAGGCTTAACTGGTAATTTCTTCTGGTATTCGATGAATGGTGTTACTGGTTATTACGATAAGATGTCAGCTGAAAATGGTATGCCAATAATCGGTGGTGCATACCACGCAATACTTGGTACTTTGTTAATCACTCTAATGGCCACCATGATTTCGGTGCCAATTGGTTTGATGACTTCAATTTACCTAGTGGAATATGGTAATAACAGTAAATTGGCGAAGGCTATTACTTTCTTCGTAGATGTTATGACTGGTATCCCATCAATCGTTGCTGGTTTGTTTGCATACTCACTATTCGCATTAATATTTGGTCCAGGCACCAAAACGGGTGCAGTAGGTGCTGTAGCGCTGTCGGTGTTAATGATTCCAGTGGTAGTGCGCTCTAGTGAAGAGATGTTACGGTTAGTGCCACATGAATTGCGCGAAGCAACTTGGGGACTTGGTGTGCCGAAGTGGAAGACTATTGTAAAGATTGTTTTGCCTACTGCTATCTCTGGTATTGTTTCTGGTATTACAATCGCAATTGCCAGAGTTATCGGCGAGACTGCACCACTTATTGTCACTGCAGGTTTTGCTACTTCAATTAATTGGAATCTGTTCCACGGTTGGATGGCTTCATTACCAGCATTCATTTATCAACAGGCGTTGAATCCAACTGCACCGCAAGCACCTGGGCCAAGCCTTGAGCGTGCTTGGGCAGCTGCTTTAGTTCTTATCCTATTGGTAATGTTACTAAACTTAACTGCTCGTTTAATTGCCCGATATTTCGCTCCAAAGACAGGAAAATAAAATGTCAAAAGCTATCGAATCTAAGAATCTCAATGTTTATTATGGCGATTTTCTTGCGAATGAAGACATTAACATTAAGATAGATCCCCGTTCCGTTACTGCATTTATTGGACCTTCAGGGTGTGGTAAATCTACTTTTTTACGTACCTTAAACCGAATGCATGAAGTAATACCGGGCGCTCGAGTTGAAGGACAGGTATTACTTGATGGTTATGATTTATATGGAAAAGGTGTAGATGCTGTAGATGTGCGTCGTCAAGTAGGTATGGTGTTCCAGCGTCCGAATCCTTTCCCTACTATGAGCATTAAAGAGAATGTGCTTGCAGGTATAAAGCTAAATAACATTAAGCTAGAATCTGGGGAAGAGGAAGAATTAGTAGAGAAGTCACTTCGTGGTGCCAACCTTTGGAACGAAGTAAAAGATCGTTTAGATAAACCGGGCATGGGACTTTCTGGCGGTCAGCAGCAACGTCTATGTATTGCTAGGGCAGTGGCAGTAAGACCGGAAGTAATCTTGATGGATGAGCCTTGTAGTGCTCTTGACCCAATCTCAACTCTTGCAGTCGAGGATTTAATAGTGGAGCTTAAAGAGAAGTACACTGTGGTTATCGTGACTCACAATATGCAGCAAGCTGCTCGTGTTTCTGATAAGACAGCATTCTTTAATATTGCCGGAACTGGTAAGCCAGGTAAGTTGGTTGAGTATGCTGAGACTACTGTTATCTTTAACAATCCACAAGAAAAGGCTACTGAAGACTATATTTCTGGTCGTTTCGGTTAATGCAACACTCAAAGCTAAATAAACACTAGATAAGTGAAATAAATAGAGAGGATTTAGAGTATGCGTAATATGTATCGTGCTGAGTTGGATCAGATTGCTGAGGGTATTACTGAGATTGCTCAGTTGGTTAATACTGCTACTAAGCAATCAGTTGATGCGTTGTTTAATAATGATCTTGAGTTAGCT
>JASGEI010000010.1:0-132036 GCA_047606545.1 Micrococcaceae bacterium
CCACAACACTACTACTACCAACATTACTTACTTCATCATAAGAACCATTAACAACCATAAAAGAATCAACTCCCCAGCAAAAAACATGTCATATCCAACACAACAATCATACCCCCCCCCCGAGCAACAAACACAAAAAACAACCCACCCAAAAAAAGACAAGCAGTTTAAGACATTAATGCCTTGCCTTAAGCACCATAACGGCGTTTGCGTGTTGCAAAATCAGCTAATGCCACTTTAAAGTCTGCTTTTGAAAACGCTGGCCAAAGCTCCTTACAAAAATAAAACTCACTGTAAATACTGTCCCATAGCATGAAACCAGATAAGCGCTGTTCACCAGAAGTACGAATGATTAAATCTGGCGCATGTTCACCATTTGTATAATTATGTGCGGTAATGTCGGCACTAATTAACTTTGCAATTGCATCTTCAGCACTAATACCTTTTTCAGTTGTTTCAATGACATAAGCTTTAATCGCATCGACAATTTCTTGATGCCCACCGTAACCAATGGCTAGATTAACTTGCAAACTAGGGTCTTTTGGATTTGTTTTACAAGCATTTTGTAGTGATTCTACTAATTCTTGTGGTAAAACTTGCTTAGAACCTAAGTGTTTAACCTTATACTGAGGATTTTCACTAACTCGTTTGACTACTTTATCAATAACCTCTAATAAAGCACTAAGTTCATCTGGTTTTCTTCTTAAATTATCTAACGACAATAAATAAAGGGTAGCAGTTTTAACTCCAGCTTCCTGACACCAATCTAAGAAATCAAAAATTCGCTTAGCTCCAACCTTATGACCTTCTTCAGGACGTTTAGCTAAAGACTTAGCCCATCTTCTATTGCCATCAAAGATGATTCCAATGTGTTCAGGAATATTATCACTCATGCTACTATTCTACTTCTTTATTAGTTACTTGAATAACTACAAAACTACATTGAAAACTAATTCTGATTAAATGCTGATAACTTACTTTATGATTACCTAGAAATCAAAATTTCTATGGCATTCCTCACACCCTGCTGTTAAAGTGAAATAAGAATAAATTGTGAATGCCCAATTTCTTTAAACAAAAACTTAAATTATTTTTGAAAGGTAGCTCATGTCCGAAACATGGTTAACTCAGGAAGCATACGACAGATTATCGAAAGAACTGGAAGAGCTTACCGGGACAAAACGCGCTGAAATTGTAAAACGCATCGATGCGGCACGACAAGAAGGTGACCTTAAAGAAAATGGTGGCTACCATGCAGCTCGCGAAGAGCAAGGCAAGATGGAAGGTCGCATTAAGCAACTAAAAACCATATTAGAAAATGCCAAAATTGATGAAGGCGGAAAAGTTACTGACACAATTGAACCAGGCATAGTGGTAGTAGCTGAAATTGCCGGCGATGAAGAAGAATTTTTGTTAGGTAGTCGTGAAATTTCTGACGATGTAGATATCGATGTTTATAGTGAAAACTCACCTATCGGACAAGCAATTTTGGGGCTTAAAAAAGGTAATAAAACTAGCTATAAAGCTCCTAACGGTAAAGAAATTGAGGTCAAAATTATTGCTCTCAAGGCTTTTACTGGCTAACACAACACAAAGAGAATAGCTGACCTATTTAGGTCGGCTATTTTCTTTTTTAAGGAAAATGGAAAATAAACCATCCAATATGATTTAAAAACTCCTGAATTTACTTTATAAAAATTGTAATTGTTGCTTGCCAAGAAAGTGTAAAGTACATTGACACTAGTCTTTGTCTTTCGCCTCATTATCAAGTAGTTAGGACTACTTACCTTTTTCTTCCTCTTCATCAGCTTTTGAATTTGGCATCATAGCGCTAACTCGTTGCCCAATATTCGAAATTAGCTTTTCAATATTCTTAGTAATCTCACTGGTATCTTCTTCTTCAACCTTTAGGAATGCCTCTGGGTTATTTGGATCTCGATACTTTGCAGCAACAGTTTTAACAAAGGTGTTAACTACTGCAGCTAACGGCACTGCAAACAAAGCACCAGTAATACCTGCTAAATAACTACCAGCAGCAACTACTATCACAATTGCGACTGGGTGCAGTGAAAGGGTGTTCCCAACTACGAATGGTTGCAAAACATGCGATTCAACTTGCTGGACTAGGATTACACCGCCAAGCATCAAAAGTGCTGTAATTGGACCGTGTGCCACTAGCGCAACAAGCACTGCAACCATACCACTAAGCAATGAACCAACGATTGGAATAAAAGCACCTAAGAATACTAGTACACCTAATGGAATTGCTAGTGGCACCTTTAGGATTGCAGCTACAATCGCGACACCAACACCATCAAAAAACGCAATTAGGAGCTGTACTCGCACATAAGAACTTAATGTTTCCCAGCTCGCAGTGGCAGCTTGATCAGTAGTTTTTCGAGCATTGTATGGCAATAACCCTACAACCCAAAGCCAAATCTTTCGACCATCAAGCAAAAAGAATATTAGTATGAAAATTGCCAAGATAAATCCGGCTGCTACATGCCCCAAAGCTGTACCAAAGGTAAGAGTTGAGCTAGCGATAGTACCAGAATAACTCTTGATCTGTTGCACACCTTGATCCACATATTGATTAACATCGCTCGTACTAATATGCAGATGCAACAGCATACTAGCTGTCCAGTCCCGAATTTCTTTATAGCCTTGGAAAGCACTTTCAGCTAGTTGTGGATAACCATTAGCAAATTGATTGCCTACAAGAGAGAATAAACCAGTAATAATTCCAAACAAAGCTACAAGAGAAACCATAACTGAAATACCTTTAGGAACTCTCTTATTATTCAACCAGCGCACCAATGGCATTAACAGCGCTGATAACAATAACGCCACTAATATTGGAATAATAACAATTGAGAGCTTACTAAGAGTCCAAAAAGCCAAAGCGGCAGCTACTGAAATGATAATTAGTCGCCAGGACCACTCACTAGCAATGCGAACCCCAAGAGGAACTAAATTAGTAGAACTAGTATTTCTTTTCTTTGGCGGTTCACTATCTGGCTCAGTAAGAGATCTTGGCTCGGTGATAGAATCTTTTACCTTTTCCGTCATATTCCCTCTTATTTACTTTTCTTAAGACTAACGCCCCAATGTGCCAATGTAGTCTGCCCTTTGGCAATCCACCTAAGATTTTCTCCAGTATTAAAAGTATTTGCAGGTGCAGTCATTGGTTCCATTGCAATTGCTTTTTTGTCTTTATCAAAGCCTGCTGGAGTGAAAATATGTACATAAGGCATAGTCTCATCACTCCAAAGAATAGTTTCATTGCCTTCTGGATCAATCAGACGATGATGGAAAATTCCATCTTCATCGGCAGTTAAATTCTTAAATGCAGTATCAATATCTAGATCACCGACTTTTTTACCTGCACGCAAATCATATGTACCAGAAACTGGTTCTTCCCCGATAGGAATCATCGTCTTTTCATCGGCAATAATTCGAGTTTTGGCATCAATTTTAACAGTCAAATCTTCAACAGGCGTATCTCCAACTCGGAAATATGGATGGGTACCAATAGCAATTGGTGCATCTTCTTCAGAAAGATTGGTAATACGGTGTTCGACCTGCAAACCATCAGCATCCAAGCTGTAAGTTACTTCAGTCGCTAAATGGAATGGATAACCATGTTGTGGAAATATTGGTGCTTGTAGAGTAACTGAATTAGTAGTGCGGTCTTTCAAAGTGTACCCCGTATTACGGAGTAAACCATGGCTAGCATTATTTTTTGAAACCTCAGTAATATCTAACTGTTGCTCTTTTTTACCAAGCTGCCATTTACCACCGGCAACCCTATTTGGCCATGGCACTAACACAAGCCCATGCCCCATAGGTGCGGTACTATCATCATCGAAAGTTTCGGTAACTTGCACACCATCAAGCACAACGACACGAATACCTGCCGCTAGTTCTACAATCTCTGCGTAAGAGTTTTCGTAGCTAATCTTATACTGTTCCCCAGTTGCATAATGTTCACTCATAATTACAGACTACTAGTTTTTCCTACATATTTCCTACAAATAGCCCTAAGAAGTTATTACAATTAATATATGAATATAACTAAAGCAAAGCTTTCTGACGGTCGCGAAATTTTCTTTTACGATGATGAATCTGGAAAAGACCGCAAAATAATTGACAATAGAGAAGATATTGGACGACCGCCAACTGGCAAAATGCGTTACGATATCTTGCGTGATGAATGGATAAGTTTCGCATCGCATCGCCAGACCAGGACACTTCTGCCCAAAAGTAGTGAATGCCCACTATGCCCTACAACTCCAGAATTTGAAACTGAAATTCCAACTACAAACTACGACGTAGTAGTATTTGAAAATCGATTCCCAAGTTTCCAAAGTACTGAAGCAAATGACTATGGAACTGACGATATTATCCGTCCAGCTTTCGGACGCTGTGAAGTAGTTGCTTATAATTCAGAGCACGAAGGTAGTTTAGCTGAATTACCATTAATCAGAATTGAAAATATTATCAATGCCTGGGCAGATCGCACAAAAAATCTCACAAAAATCGAAGGGATTAAACAAGTATTTGTTTTTGAGAACCGTGGACAAGCTATCGGGGTAACTCTGGATCATCCGCATGGACAAATCTATGGTTATCCTTATATAACTCCCACTACAAAACTAATGTTAGAAACTGCCAAAAAAGCACTTAAAAATGATGGTAAGCATCCCGTCGCAAGTTCACTTGCACGTGAGCATAAAGATGAAATTCGCATTATCCAAAAAGGTAAATACTTCACAAGTTTCGTACCCTTTGCAGCTCGCATGCCAATTGAGATTCATATTGTGCCACATAAACAATATGCGACTCTTGCGCAACTACCACAAGAAGAAATTAAAGAATTAGCTGAAATGTATAAAGATGTATTAGAACGTGTTGATGCATTGTATTCAGATAACACCGCATATATCTCAGCATGGCATCAAGCTCCAGTTCATGAAGACCCTGAACTAAGCTGGCTACACCTTCAAATCACTTCTCCACGTCGTGGAGAAGATAAATTGAAATTCTTAGCTGGATCAGAAGCTGCTATGGGTGCTTTTATTGCTGATGTTTTGCCAGAAGAAACAGCTGAACAACTTAGAAAGGCAAAATAAATGAATAGCAAAGAACATAATGTAGTAACTACTGCTAACTACTTTGAAAAACAATTTAATATAAAACCTGCCGGTGTCTGGGCAGCTCCTGGTAGAGCTAATTTAATTGGTGAACACACCGACTATAATGAAGGTTTCGTATTTCCATTTGCGATTAATCGAACAACGCATTGTGCAATAGCTTTAAGTGATGATGACACTATCGAAGTTGCTTCGCTATTTAACAATGGCTCAATAAAAACAGCAAAAATCAATACCAATCTTAATAAATCAGAAATTGAAGATTGGTCATCTTACCCACTTGGAGTACTTTGGGCATTGAAAGAAGCTGGGTATGAGATTCCAGGCATGCGAATTTTCCTTACTACTGATGTGCCTATCGGCAGCGGGCTTTCTTCTTCAGCAGCAATTGAATGTTCTGTAGCTTTAGCAGTTAGAGATTTATTAAATTTAGATATTTCACGTAAATTACTTGCTACTTATTGTCAGAAAGCTGAAAACGAAGTAGCTGGAGCTCCTACTGGCATTATGGATCAGTCTGCTTCACTATTAGGCAAAAAAGACTATGCACTTTACCTTGACTGCCGCTCTTTAGACACTGACTTAGTGCCCTTGAACTTGGATAAAACTCAAGTAAGTATTCTAGTAGTTGATACTCAAGTTAAGCATGCTCTTGCTGATGGACAAGGTTACACACAACGTAAAAATTCTTGTGATAAAGCAGCAAAAATTCTAGGTGTTCCTAGTTTACGAGATATTGATGTAACTGAATTGCCAGAGGCTAAAGAAAAACTAGATGAAGAAACATACAAGCGGTTACATCATATAGTCACCGAAAATGAACGAGTACTAAAGACTATTAAAACTTTAGAAGACGGCACTATTGAAGATATCGGCAAGTTGCTAAATGAATCTCATGTTTCAATGCGTGATGACTTTGAAATATCTTGCCCTGAACTTGATTTAGCTGTCAAAACTGCACAAGACAATGGTGCTATCGGCGCACGCATGACTGGTGGTGGCTTTGGTGGCGCTGCACTTGCAGTAGTTAAAAACTCAGATATTGATAAAGTTTCTGAAGCTATTAAAAAGGCTTTTGAAAAAGCAAGCTACAAAGCTCCTAACATCTTTACCGTGACTGCTGGAGAAGGCGCGCATAAGTTAAATAGCGTAAGTAAAACTACCCTTTAAGCATGTGGCGTCTATTCATACAAATGGCGTTTAAACTTCGAAGTTATTTGTAAGAATAGACGCCATTTGTGTCGATAAAGTAAAAAGTAATTAGACCAATTTTAGACATGAAAAAAGCGGCTATAAGCCGCTTTTTTCATGATTGGGGTTATTAATTGTTGTCGCCTTGTCTGATAATTGCAATTAAACGCAAAATCTCGACATACAACCAAATCATTGTCATTGTGATACCGAACGCTGCAGTCCAAGCCATTTCCGCAGGAGCACCATTACGAACACCATCATCTACAGCCTGAAAGTCGTTAACTAGTGAGTATGCACCTAGCAAGATTGCCAATGGGCCAAGCACCAAACCAAATGGGATGCTAGTACCAGGGATTGCTGCACTGTACATACCAAATGAGCCTTGAGTTACCCCAGTTAACATCAATAGGATGTTAAGCATACTGAAAATGAACAGTGCAAACATCGCAATACTAAGCATGCGCTGGAATTTAGGACTAGTATGGAATCTACCTGACTTGTATAGCATAAATGAAGCTACAAATACTGCAAAAGTACCCAAAATCGCTTGTACTGCAATGCCTGGATACATAGTTTCTAGAATGTGAGTAAAGCCACCTACGAATAGACCTTGTGCAGCTGCATAAGTCAGAATTAGCTGCTTGCTGTTTTTACCAGAAAAACCAAGGTATAGACCTAGACCAACACCTACAATCATACCAATTGTGCTAAGTGCTGGAATCATCCAGCCTGCTACCGCACCTGCAACTACAGTAGCAAAGCTAATCAATGACTTCATGATTACATCATCATAAGTCATTCGACGCATTTGCTGCGGTGTAGCACTAGGTGCTTGATACATATCCTCAAACTGCTGAACATCAGGTAATGTTTGATTCATTGACTGATTAGCAGAGAAAGTCTTGTTATTTGAAAAGATTGGATTAGCCATGTCTTATCGTCTTACTCCTTAAAAGGTACGTTTTAATACATTGTATCTAGGAAAAAACTATAAAGATAGTGGTTAGCCTGACACCTAAGCCAAAACTTTCCCCCTGATTTGCTGAGTATTAGCTGGAAATTAGACCACTAAATGCCTACATTTATTGTTAGCAAACTCTTGGGATTCGAGTTGGAAAGTAGTGTGCTCCACTGAAATATCAAAATGCCCGGTTAAACAATCACGAAGTTTCTTTAAATGGAAATCATAATGCTCTTTATCGCTTAAACATTCGTCATCAAGAACTACATGAGCTGTCAATACTGGCAATGCGCTATCAATCTGGCTGGCATGTAAATCATGAATATCTACCACATGGTCTTGACGTAAAATATGTTTTTTCACTTGTGTCAAATCTAGACCAGCTGGAGTTGCCTCTAACAATACTGAAATCGTATCACGCAGCAGTTTTATTGTACGTGGTAATATCAATATTCCAATCAAAATCGAAACTAGGGCATCTGCTTGATACCAACCAGTTATTTTAATTACAATTGCTGCCACAATTACAGCTACTGAACCCAGAGCATCGTTAAGAACTTCTAGCGAAGCAGCTCTAATATTGAAATTATCGCCAGATGAACGCACCAAAATTACAAAAGAAAGTAAGTTTGCTAATAAACCAAAAGCTCCGAAGTAAAGCATCAAGTTTGAAGGAAGTTCTACTGGTTCATAAAGTCTACGAATACCCTCTACCAAAATATATAAACCAACACCTAATAGGACGAGTGCTTGCACCATCGCTGAAATAACTTCTGCTCGACGCAAACCCCAAGTGTGTTTATTAGTAGCTTCTTTGTGCACTAAAAATGCAGTAGCCAAAGCCATCATTAGACCTAAACTATCAACTAACATATGACCAGCATCAGCTATCAACGCTAGTGAATTTGTCATTACGGAACCAATGACTTCAACTAAGAAAATAGAAAAAGTAATACTAAGTACCGCAATAAGAACCTTGCGATTGTCAGCTACTGCGTGTGAATGATCATGTCCTGCGCTCATGCATTCATTCTACCTTAATGGTTATAATGAAAATTATTATGGATAAAACTTATTTGATGCCACGCAATATTCTCTTTGTCTTAATCGGTGGTTTCGCAGGTACTGCTTTACGTTTCATGTTTGAAACTCTATTCCCACAAGGATTTTTACCCTGGGGGACTTTAGTTTCTAACTTACTTGGTTGCTACCTAATTGGTTATTGGCTAAGTGCAGATAATGAAATTAAATTAATTCTTTCAATAGGTTTCTGCGGTGCTCTTACTACAATGAGTGCTTTTGCATTCGAAAACTACTATGCTATGGCCACCACTCATGTATTGATTAGCTTACTATACATTGCAATTAGTGTTATTGGTGGTGCTGTACTTGCCCTTCTTGGTCGTAAGCTAGCTGGGAGGAAAGATATTATATGAGTTCTGCAATAACTACGCTACTAATTGGCACTTTCGGTAGTCTTGGAGCATTAGCACGGTATATCATCAGTGAGCTTGTCATGGACATCAAACGAACTCATTTGCCATGGGCTATATTAGGCATTAATACATTTGGTTCTGCACTATTCCTAGCTGCAACTTATTCTTCGCTAGGACACCCTTGGATTTCGGCAATTACTACAGGTTTTTGTGGTGGTTTCACCACATTTAGCACTGTGATTTCAACTTCATTCTTAATTCCTGAAATTTCAATCAAGAACCGCATGATTTTCTTATTTGCAAATATAGTTTGTAGCATCGCAGTCATAGCATTGTTAAGTATGATGCTCTAAAAATTACTAGTAAAAGTTCTATCGTAATAGTTTCAATATTACGGGTAGGACTTTTATAACGCTACCTTCAAATTTACAGGACGAAAAGGCACCTACTTATTCTCTAAGTAGGTGCCTTTTTCAGTCTATTAACGGTTATCAATATGGAGTTGGGTTTTTATAGCATTTAGCGTAACTTCTTCAGTGTTAGCAAAAAGCAAGTCGGCGGCATTTAACACTCGCTTATCGCCAATACCTAATGAAGTTTCACCAGCAGCGTTAATAGACTCAATACCGGCACTTGCATCCTCAAGGCCGATTACAGCACTAGGCTGTAAGTTCATTAGTTCAGCAGCTTTTTGGAAAATCTCTGGATCAGGTTTTCCAGCTTTCAAAATTGCTGGATCTACTATTCCATCAAATTCTGAATCTAACCGTAATCGCTCCAAAATATAAGGCGCATTATGAGAAGCAGAAGCAATCGCAGTTTTATATCCAGCTTTACGCACTGATTTAATGAAGTCTTGCATTCCAGGTAGAATGTCTGCTGAAGTTAAAGTGGAAATGAGTTTCTTATAGTTTTCATTTTTGGAATCAGCCATTTTTAGCTTTTGTTCTTCGGTAAACTCATTAGCTTTACCACCACGACTCAAGATTAATTCTAAGCTTTCCATACGACTAATGCCCTTTAAATCCTCTGATAAATCATCAGACCAAGGCACATTAACTTTATCTGCTACTTGTTTCCATGCAACTGCATGAAAACGTGCAGTGTCAGCAATAACACCATCTAAATCAAAAGCAAAACCTTTAATATCACTAAACTTAGTCATTGCTATCTCTTTCTTTCAGCACAATATCTTTATCGTTAAGGTTGATCGTTAGCTTTTTACCTCGAACTAGTTCAATATCCGTACCTGTATCTGAAACTTTAATTTCTAGAATTCGATCTCGGAAAATAAAACGGAAAGCATATCCCTGCCACTGCTTTGGCACAAATGGTTTCAAAGATAACTTGTTCTTATGCACTCGCATTCCAGCGAAACCTTGGACAATAGCTAACCATGAACCAGTCATTGCCGTAATATGCAAACCATCTGCTGTGTCATTGTTGTAATTATCTAAATCCAGACGGGCTGCACGTTCATACATTTCAACTGCTTTTTCTTCCATACCTAGATCAGCAGCCAGAATTGAGTGCACTGATGGCGATAGTGAGGATTCATGGACCGTAAATGGTTCATAAAACTCAAAGTTCTCACGTTTCTGTTTTTCAGTAAATTCAGCTGGGAAATAGAAGAAGGAATGTAAAGTATCCGACTGCTTGATAAACGGTGAGCGTAGAATCCGATCCCAAGACCAGTTTTGATTAATTGGACGTTCACTTTCGGCTAGCTCATCCACAGTCATTAGCTTTTTATCTAAGAAAGTATCATGTTGCACAAATATTTTGCGCTTCTTACCTTTAAACTCAACTTCTGCCTCAGGTAAATACATCTTTTCAGCAATTTCTTGCCACTTAGCTAACTCTTTTTGAGAAATCTCAAGCTGCCCCTTTATTTCTCTGCGAACCTTGCTGTAATTAGCTACTGCATAATTTAACACCCACTTAGCCATCCAATTGGTGTAATGGTTATTATTCACATTATTTTCATATTCATTTGGCCCAGTCACCCCATGAATCATATATTGCTGTTTCAGTTCAGAATAATGCACTCTGTCAGCCCAAAAACGTGCAATATTGTAAAGTACCAAAGCACCATTACCTGTTAACCAAGATTCATCACCTGTGATATTGGTGTAATTGTAAATAGCATATGCAATCGTAGAGTTACGATGAATTTCTTCGAAGGTAATCTCCCACTCATTGTGAGACTCGATGCCATCAAAGGTAACCATTGGAAATAAAGCTCCAGCTACCCCTTGCTGTTTAGCATTATGAAAAGCACCATCTAGTTGTTTGAAACGATATTCCAGTAAAGATTTAGTAACTTTAGGGTCTGCAACTCCCAGATAAACTGGGATTGCAAAAGCTTCAGTATCCCAATAAGTTGCCCCGCCATACTTTTCACCAGAAAACCCTTTAGGTCCAATATTCAAGCGTGCATCAGAGCCATAGTAAGTAGAGAAAAGTTGAAATAAGTTAAAGCGAATACCTTGTTGTGCAGCATCATCACCAGTAATCTTTACATCGGCTTTTTCCCAACGCTTGGCCCAAACATCACTATGGGCATTTAATAAATCGCTATAAGGTAACTTAGCTAATTTCTTAGTTAACTTCGCACCAGCCTTTACTGCAGCTTGAGTATTTATATAGTCTCTAGAAGTGGTAACGATAACTCGCTTTTCAAAAGTAACTTCCACACCCTTTGGAACTTTGATCTCAAAGCTGTCAATTACTTCAGTAGCAGTCTTATTTTGTTTTACTAGCTTGCCACCAACGAAACTCTGCCTAGCAACTACCGTAAACTGAGGTACTTTAAAAGAGTTTTCCACGGTTTGAGTTGCCAAGTATGAATACTGCTCATTTTGGCCAGATTCTAGAACTGTCCAAAATTGTTCCTCATAATTTGAGTCTTCATTAAACACATTTGCATCAATACTAGCGGCAAAAGTCACTTCATGTTCTTTACCGTCAACTGAGTTAAAAGTGTAGTGAAAGTCTGCAAGTTCTCTAGTGGCAATTGAAATAAAGCGAGTAATCATAAAATGGACACCAAATACCGTGAATTCACGTACCAAAGTACCAGTTTTCATGTCTAACTCTAGACTAAAATCTGAGATATCATTCTTAGCCAAATCCACCTGGTTTCCATCGACTTCAATGTCAGCTTTAATGTAATTTAATGCATTGATTGCCTTACCAAAATACTCTGGATAACCGTTTTTCCACCAACCAACTCGAGTTTTATCTGGAAACCAAACTCCACCAATATAGATACCTTGATGTGTATCTGCCGAGTATGCTTCTTCAAACATCCCTCGCATACCCATGTATTCATTACCCAATGAAGTCATTGACTCTTGCAAGCGTTTATTATCTTTATCTAATTCATGAGTTTTGATTACCCATGGATCAACCTCAAAAATTCTTTTCATTGTCTCTCCTAAGACTGGATAATAACTACTTCGTTGGTTCAGTTTCTGGAATAAACCTAACTGAAAGTGCACCGAATGCCATCAAAATACCTGAAACCAAAATCATGGCTGGGAAATGTTTCCCTAGCATTGGGAACAATGCAAATGATAGTAATGAAGCTACAATCTGAGGTAGACAAATAGATCCATTAAATAATCCTAAGTAAGTACCCATATTTGAACCACGAAGTGAGTTAGTAACCAGTATGAATGGATATGCCATCATTCCTGCCCATGAAATACCTATCAGTATGAATGAGAAAATTAAACCATATTGGTGATTTATAAAGAATACTGAGACAAAGCCTACAGCACCCAAAGCTAATGAAATTGTATAACCTAATTTATTATTCTTACTAGGAATTCTTGAAAGCACTAATGACCAAACTACCGCAGCAATTGCATAAACAGCTGATAAAATACCAAACCAGTTACCACCAGCTTGGAAACCCGCACTAGCAGGATCAGTTGCATGGAATACTTCATCAGCAACAGTACCTGTACCGTAAGTCCATAGATATTGGAAAGCCATCCAGCAGAAGAACTGAGTAATAGTTACCATCCAAAAAGTCTTTGGCGCTTTCTTTAAGAGTTCAACAATATTTTCACTCTTAGCATTTGGGTCAACCAAAGGTACGCCATGGTACTTTTCATAAGTTTCGTTATCATATTCTTTAACTGAAAATACAGAGATAATCGAGAAAACGACTAAGACTAACGCACCTACGTAAAATGAAATTACTACTGACGGTGGAACTTCACCATTTGGCGCAGTATTTGCCACTCCAATTGCAGTAAGCAAAAAAGGAAAAGTCGTTGCTAGTACGCTACCTGTATTAGATAAGAAACTCTGGATTGAGTAAGCATAAGACTTCTGATTTTCATTAACCATATCTCCCACAACCATCTTAAATGGTTGCATTGCTACATTTGAACTTAAGTCCATAAATAAAATTGTGATTGCACCAAACCAAAGTGCCATTGTAGTACCAAAACCAAAACTACCTGAGTTAGGCAATAAAACCATTACAACTACCGACACTAAAGCACCTACAAATAAATACGGCATACGACGACCAAAACGACTAGTCCAAGTCCTATCTGAAAAATACCCTACCAATGGTTGCACTACTAACCCAGCTAGCGGTGGCATGATGAAAAAGAAACCAAGTTTTGTGGGATCAGCACCCAAAGTCTGAAAAATACGTCCCATTTGTGAACTCTGCAGTGAGAATGCCATCTGGACTCCCAAGAAGCCAAAACTCAACATCCAAATAGTTTTTAATGATAAATTAGGCAGTCCTTGCCCCTGTTTTAAAGTTTTTTGTTCCATGTTGGATAAACACTCCCTCGCATTTATATCCATATAATTTTTAAAATTAATTTATTTATCCAACATCAAAATAACACCCTCATAAGGGCTTTAAATAGCTTATTTTAAATGATACCGGTAACAGGTTATCGGCAACTATTTCGAATAATTAACTCAGGTACGATAAGTTTATTTTCCGTATTTTTACGCTTTATTGCATTAAGAGTATTGTTAGCTAATTCTTCAGCAATCTCTGGAAATGGCTGTCGAATTGTAGATAATTGTGGCGAAGTAATTCTATCGATGAATACCCCATCAAAACCAATAAGCCCAATCTCCTCTGGAATCTTAAACTCTTTTGCCACCGCACGCATTACTCCAAGAGCTATCCGATCACTACTACAAACAAAAGCTGTATCTTTTTCTAACTTTGGCAATAGGTTATCAACCACTGCTTCGGCCGCATGAGAATGATTATCTGCCGTATAGATTATTGCAGGTAGCTTATTAGCAACTACAGCGTCACAATAACCTAGCTCTCTAGATTTAGTAAATGGCAATTTAATTTCTATCCCAATATAAATAATCTTTTCATATCCAGTTTTTATAAGGTGTTCAGTAGCCTGATAAGTACCATTTCGATTATCACTATCCACATAAGGTAAAGCTACATCGTCATGTCCTTCTCCATACAAAATGACTGGAATATCCATCTTGGAAAGCATTTCTAAATCACTTTCACGCCAACCACTTACAATAATTGCATCCACTTTACTGGTGTCTGAAATTTGATAGACAATCTCTAGAGAAAAACCATTAGCTTGTAGCACATCTGCTAAATACAAAAGCAAAATTGCATAATTAGGCTCAGCTACTTCGACATCTTCCAAAATCATGAACTGAATTACAAATTTTTGTCTAGTAGCTAAAGCAATGCCTGCTTTATTTGGAATATAATTAAGTTCTTTAATTGATCTCTCAACTAATACACGTACTTCATCAGAAACTAGCTCAGGATGATTAATCACACGCGAAACAGTCATCTTCGAAACATGCGCATGACGTGCCACATCATTCAAATTTGTCACGATACGTCCTTGAATATCAATATTTTTATTATTAAATTATTTATCATTAAACTAACACAACTCCATATTAAGTAATTGCTTATTTTTAATGATACCGATAACAAGATCAAATATCGCTTGTGGCATTGCTTTGCCCAAACTGCCATTCCCTTTTTCCTTAGTAAAACGGTATTTTCGTTGCTTATATGCAGTGGAAATACCGTTTTACTAAGAAAATGCGTTTAAAAAGGACCTGCATTCAATAATGAGTGCAGGTCCTTTTTAGTTGATAATTTAGCGTTGTACTGGCTCTCTGTTACCTAAGCGTACCTTTTCACGTCCAGCTTTTTCATTCTCTACATCGCTTTCCTTGAACCCAAACATCCAAGTTGCAGTGAAAGAGACTACTAACGTAGCAGCTGTGGCAATTAAGAAACCATAGAAACTACCGTCTAGACCCTTTGGATTTACGAATGAAGTGAACCCGATTAGTGACCCCGTGAATCCCCACATGTTTACATGTAGCAGACCTGTTAAGAAACCACCTACAGCGGCACCTGTACAACCAGTTATAAATGCCCGACCATACTTCAAGTTAGCACCGTATACTGCAGGTTCAGTAACACCACAAAGTGCAGAGATTGTCGCAGCACCAGTAAGTTCTTTAACACGCATCGTCTTTGTCTTAAAGAAGATAGCCATTACTGCGCCAGCTTGACCAAGCATGGAAGCAGAAATAATCGCATTAAGCGGTGAACTACCATCTATTGAAATCTGACTAGTAACAATTGGAATTACCGCCCAGTGCAAACCGAAGATTACTAGACACTGATAGAAGCCTCCAATAATTAAACCTGCTATCGGTGGACTTGCATGGTATAAGAACATTAAGAAACCAGCGATTCCAGAACTAATTGCACTAATTATTGGACCAACAATTAGAAATACCACAGCACTTACTGCAAATACTTCAATCAAAGGGTTGAAAATCATTTGTAGTGTTAACGGAATGTATTTTTCTAATAGCGGTTCTAGTCTAGCTGCTAGGTATGCCGCTGCAATTACTGGGAAAATTGAATAAGTGTAATTCACTAAGTGTATCGGAATACCAAATAAATCAGCGTTCATTGTCATTCCTAGGAAATTAGGACCTTTCGTTGACGCTGCTGCCTGCACAATAGTCGGATAGGTCATCACTCCACCAATAATTGCCACAATAATAGGGCTAGCACCCAAACGACGTGCAGCAGAGAAACCTACGAAAATTGGTAGGAAGTAGAATACTGCATCCCCCATTGCATTAATAATATTGTATGTAGAACTCTTATCATTCGTAATATCAAAAGTAATTAACAGAGCTAAAATACCTTTTAAGATACCAGAAGCAGCTAATAGACCAATTACTGGAATCATGGAGCCTGTAATTACACCAATTAACTGTGATAGATAAAACTTAAGTGCTGGGACGAAACCTTTTGGAGCTTCTTGTTTTACAGCTGGTGCACCATCTTCAGAATCTCCGTAACCAGGACCCAAAACTTTAAGTACTCCGTTATAAACTTTCTTAACAGCTGGCCCGATAACTACTTGATACTGTCCACCAGCTTTAGCTACGTCTACTACCCCATCAAGATTGCGGATAGTTTCATCATGAGCTTTAGCTTCATCTTTCAAGTAAAAACGGACACGAGTAATACAATGCACTACATTATCGACGTTTTCTTGACCACCAACTTGGTTAACAATCTCATGTGCTAAGACTTCATATTGATCACCAGTAGCTGGAGCAGGAGCTGCTTCACGTTTCACTAAAGTATCGCCTGCCGCAGTTACACCACCTGCCGCAGCTGTAACAGTTTCAGCCTTTCCTGCACTTCCATTTTCAGGCAATTCAACTGATGCAACTTGCTCTTCAGGGACAGCCACATCACTAATTAACTTAACTTCAGCTCCTGCTGGGCTAGTAATAATCGTGATAATAGTGGTTTTCTTACCAGCTGCAGTAACTGCATTAAGATCCATCTTACCAACTGGTTCACCAGCTTTAAGCTGCTGACCTTCTTTAACTTTAAGGTCGAAAGGTTCCCCCTTTAACTCGACCGTATCAATACCCATATGCAAAAGAATTTCCATACCATTTTTGGCTCTAATACCCATTGCATGTTTGGTATCACTTGCCAGCATGATAATTTCGCCGGTTATTGGCGCATATATCTCATCAGAATCTGGCTCTACACCAAAACCATCACCCATCATTTTTTGAGAGAACACTTGGTCATCTACTTCAGTAATCGGCATTAGCTTACCTGATGCTGGAGCATAAATATGTTCAGTCGTCATTAACTAACCTCTTTGTAACTTTAATTTTAAGATTATTCATTTATTCATAACTAAAATACCACAACTTTGCTTAAACCAATTACTTTGCAGCAATTACAACAGTAATAGCAGCCCACATTTGTATAGTTACTACAAAATAAAATCCGGCCATAATCCAATTACGTCTTTCTTTTAGATAACGTTACAGAAGACATCGTAAGTATTATTGACTATTGTAGAGTTAGACTAACCTTTATATTTATTTTAGTAGATGGGAAATAATCATCGACTCACTAATAGAAGCTATCGTAACTACGCTTGAATCCCTTGGCGCAATAACTATGGTTATTGGCTTTGTTATTGCAATAATCTTTTCACTACTAGTGCTATCTCAAGGCAGAGGCGGTCCAGTCGCATTTCAGTCATTACGTAAACTTATTGGTTCATCGATTTTACTTGGTTTAGAAATTCTTGTAGCAGCAGATCTTATCCGCACCATGATGACACCTACTCTTAATGATGCTCTAGTGCTTGGTATTATCGTTATCATTCGAACTGTATTGAGTCTGTCAATACAGATTGAGATTGAAGGCGTATTACCGTGGAAAAAAGCTATGCTTGAAAGTGGTGGTCAAGTATTTGCTAGAGAAATTACGAAAGAAACTACTAACAATCGTGAACATAAGCACCATAATCTTAATACCGAAAATCATAAAAGCTACACACCAAAACGTAGTCGTTCTTCAGCTAGCGAAAAAATTCTAACTAATCTTTTAAATTAAAAAGTACGCCCATTACCAGATAAATATTGGTAATGGGCGCATAAAGTAAAATGCTTTATAATTATTTACTATTTAATTTGGTCTCCATTTCTTTGATTACGGCTTGGGCTTTTTCTAGCTCGTTTTGTAGAGAAGAAGAACTTTGTGCTGAGATGTTTTGTAAAGCATCATCTCCACTCTCATTTTGAGAGCCATAAAGTTCACCGTTTTGCAATACCAGTAGTTGGTCTGTCTCACGAGCAAGGTCAAGATCATGAGTCACGATGATTATAGTGGTGTCATGTTCTTTAGCGATTTTGCGAAGCAAGTCCACAATAAGCTCGCCAGTTGCTTCATCAAGATTTCCAGTTGGTTCGTCAGCAAGTACCAATTTAGGGTTGTTAGCTAATGCGCGTGCGATAGCCACACGTTGCTGCTCACCACCAGACATTTTGTTAGCAATCCTACTTTGAGATTCTCCTGTTAAACCAACATCATCAAGCAACTCTTTAGCTCGAGTAAGTTGTTCTTCATCACTTTTCCCTGCAAATTCCAGAGGTAACATCACATTTTGCAATGCAGTGAGACCAGGAATCAGATTGTATGATTGAAAAACAAAGCCAACCTCATCGCGACGATACTTAGTGGCCGCGTTGTTGCGTAGCTGTTCAACACGAGTATCATTTACAGTTATCGTGCCAGACGTTGGGGTATCAAGCGCTCCTAGCAAAGAAAGTAGCGTTGATTTTCCTGAGCCACTCTTTCCTACGATAGCTGCAAAAGTACCTTGATCAATCTGAAAACTTACACCATTTATTGGGGTAATTGTTCCATCTCCAGATGAGAACTCTTTTTTAAGATCTTTTACGTTTAACATTTAGGCTCCTTTCAAAGCTTCGATAGGACGAATTTTCGAACTAAAGTAACTAGCTGCTCCCGCGCCAATAATGGCAGTAGCAAGCACTCCCAAAGCACCGAAAAGCAAGGTTTGCCATGTGAATGTAGTACTTATTTGGCTAACAGCTGCACTCATCTCCATCATTCCTGGCATACCGCCACCACCTGGGCCACCTGCACCACCAGGTCCACCTCCTGAGCCACCGCTAGAGGATTGTTGGCTAACTAGAGAGTTAGTAATTGGTTTACTAATCAAGAGGCTCAACAACGTACCAATAACTGCTGCTATAGATACTAAGGTAACAGCTTCTGTCATGAACTGTGTAGAAATTTTTGAAGTAGAAGCACCAATAGCTTTCAATACGCCAATTTCTTTTGTGCGTTCCTTCACGATAAGCACCATCATTAGTAATATGAACAATGCTACTGCACCAAGTGTTGCTAAGAATGCAATAAGTGAAATCTTCTGAACGCTCTTTAGTGAATCAGTAGTTGTTTCTAGCTGACTAGAACCAGTAGAGACATCAACTTTATCAGTACCTAGTTTACTTTGAATTGCTGATTTCACAGTATCAACATTATCCATGCTATCTGCAGTTACGTAAATTTCACTATAAGTACTTGCTTGATTAGAAACTGCTTGTGCAGCTTTCACTGGCACATAAATACCGTTGTTATTAAACTGTGAAGACGTATCGTTATAGATACCTTTAACAGTCCAAGTACGATTGAAAGCTTCAAAAGTTGAACCTACTTTGAGGCTGTTCTTTTCTGCTACAGTCTTACCAACCAACGCTTCCGTTGAACTAGAGTCAAAGTTTGAAAGTTGACTGCCAGAACTTAAATTGATTGTCTTATTAGAACTATCTTTATTACTTGAAATACCGGTCATAGAAATTGGAGGAGTGAAATTGCCCATAGCACCTCCAGATGATCCCTGCTGGTTACCACTTCCTTGACTATCATTTCCCTGACTGCCAGAGCTTTGCTGGTCATCAGAATTTTTCTGCTGCGACATTCCCTGCACTGCAGACTCTAAGTTAGTCTTTCCAGAACTATTTTCTTGTCCAGGACGGGCACTACTCTGAGTATCACTGTTATTCTGTAGCTCAAGGCTAAGTATCCCATTAGCTGTTGATACATTAGATACTTGTTTTATTTCATTGAGCATCGTGTCAGTCAGTTTGGTAGTTCCACCACCAAAACCGCCTGGTCCACCTGAGCCAGCAGCCGATACACTAATATCTGTTCCTACACTGGCTTTAAGATCTTTTACTTTTTGGGCAACTGCTTGATTTGCCACTAACATTGAAAGTGCTAAAGCAATTGCTAGGGATAAGATAGCAATAACAGATGAACTGCGCACCTTATTCCTAAAAGTACTTGATATACCACGTTTAATAACATTCATAGGACCCTCCTCGAAGTTTGAACTATTCGACCAGTTTAAAAATGATTACTGAATGAAACGAATGAAGAAGCTGGGAATATGGTCATATGCTGAGGATTCACATAAAATTCTAATTAAGTTCTGTAAGAAACCAAAGAGTAAGAAACCCTTAGCACACCTCATTAATTAACCATTTATTTATTAATACTCAGAAAATTGAAATAAACAGATAAGATATTAAATTGAAGAAACTCTAGGCAATATCCCAGGTTACTAACCTACCACACAGCAAAATTACTCATGATTTTGCTGTGTGGTAGGTAGATAGAAAGACTTTTTTACGATAACAAAATTTATTTTTCTATCTTATTTTTTTCTGTTAAGCATAACTATTCTTGACCCCAGAATTGATACTGCTCCTATCAACAATAGTGTTAATTATGTGTTTAGAACGTTCCCAGATTTCAAAGAATACTTTTAATGCCTGAATCAAGGGTGAGCAGTGTTTTCAGTGAGGCTAACTACCTTTTGCTAGGCAAGGTTACAAATTAAGCAGAGTTGATGATGCCCCAGCTCATTTGCCAAGCTTTACCGTCAACGTTACCGTTTGTTGCATCTGTTTGGTTAGCAGTTCCTGCACCATCAGCAACAGATGATCCCCAGCAGCCAATCCAAGTCTCAGTAGTACTAGCAGTTTTAGGTTTGGCTATAATATTTAAAACTTTATCATCATCAATATATTCAGAACCTGAAATCTCAATACTTACACCACCAGAATAAGTACTAGAAATACCAGTACCAGTAATCTGGTTAGTACCTGTTGAATCATAAAAATCAAACAAATCAGTATACGTACCAGTGCCAGTACCAGGAGCAAGAATCACATAACCAGAATTAACAGTACTAGGAGATAACTGAATACTAATAGCAAGATCTTCACCTACAGTAACATCACCAGCTTCACGACGAGCAGTAGCAGTAGAGTTAGTATTATCACTCCACATAGGAGTAGGAGCATTCTGGATTTTTCCATAAGATTCACCCCATCCTCCACCAGGGTAGCCAGTTCCATGGCTATACCCGTTCTGGGCAAGAGCTTTGGCTTGATGGTGTCCGAAGACTACGTTACTATTAGTGGTGCTTATCCAACTTCCTATAAAGGCACGATTATTAGCACCTGAAGCAGGACCTGTAACAGTTACAGTACCAGTTAAAGTACCATTGTCTATAAGTGAAGAATCAGCAGAGATAGCATAAGCTTTGCTAAGTGTGTTATCTGTAGGCCACTCAGTACCAGTAGAGTCAGTAATCGTAAACTGTGTTGGAGTATTCCAATAACCAGAAGTCCCATTATAGTTATTACCAGTAGCAACAACAATATACCAACCAGAACTAGAAACAACAGAACTAGGATCATCAAGTGTAAGAGTAATATCAAACGTTTGGCCATGATACAAAGCATTAAAGCTATTAGTAGCGAAACTAGTAGTATCATCACTCCACTCCAAAGAATAAGGAGCCTTGTCCACATTTACCACAGTAGGAGTGACCTGATTAGGAGAATCAGCAACAATCGAAGCATTAATACCAGTAACAGCTTCCTCAACCTCACCAGAAGCAACAAAACTAGCACAAACAATAGTAGTACTAGCATCAACAGTAACAGCGCCATCAGAATCACCAAGCGCTAAATGATCCGTATCATCTGAACTAAAAGTAATCACAATACTATCAGGATCACCCTGCTTAGTCACAGTCCAACAAATATTATTAGTCTCATCAAACCCAAACTCCACAGGAGATTCAACAGGAGTAAAAATCCAATAATTATCAGCATCAATACTAACAGCATACGCAGGAGCAGCAACACTAGCAGCAATAACAGGCGCTCCCCAAGCAACACCCTTACTCACTGCCCTACGAGAAACACCGGCAGGCATACTAGAAGATACTTTCTTATTAACAGTCATAACAATTTCCCTAAAACAAAAAAACATTTACCACCTCTATACTAAACCAAACGGGGGGGGGATAACAAAATCAAAACTAGCCACACAATGATCCCTATGCAACAAAATCAAACAAACACCTGCTTCAATAGAGTCAGAATATAACCAAACTACACACAAAAACAGAACACTCATGCCCCATTCACTATTTTTGGTCTATAGACCTTGAATTAAGATTCTGTAAAAATAGGCTTATAGGTCAAAATAGAGGCCCTGTAAAACAGAACCTCTAGAAGCTTATTTCTTATTACATTGAAAAAATAAAGCCCCTTACTCTCTCAGAGAATAAAGGGCTTTAGCTGTACTCCCAGTGGGACTTGAACCCACACTGGATAGATTTTAAGTCTACTGCCTCTACCGATTGGGCTATGGGAGCTTAAAGCATACTAAAATAGTATAACGAAGTATCCGCAATAATGCACATTTACAGTTGGTGGACTACTGCCAGCTAGCAATAATCCACCAACTTTAATGTAAGTTTGTGCTAGTCTTTCTTAGATTCTTCTTTAACTACATCAATTTTTTGAGTATCTGTATCCGCTTGAGCTACTTTATGCTCTTTTGCGTCCTTTTCAACTTCCTTAGGCTTTGGAGCTGGAGCAGGGTTAGCTGCTTCTTCGAAAGCCTTAGTTGGGTTATCAAGGTTCAAAATCTGGCTTGTATCGCGACCAGCGACAAAGTTCCAGAACCAACCACTTACTACACGGAATTTGCGCTCAAACATCGGCATTGCCATACCATGGTATGCGCGGTGTGCGAACCATGCTGGGAAACCAGAAAGTTTTATACCAAATGGCATCTTTGCAACACCCTTATACATACCGAAACCAGCAACTGCACCCATGTTTTCGTGCTTATATTCTTTAAGCGCACCATCAGTGTGAGCTGCAGCAATATTTTTACCAAGAACTTTAGCCTGACGCACTGCATGCTGTGCATTAGGTACGCAAGTATCATCTGGAAGACCGTTACCAGTTAAATCAGGAACAGCTGCTACGTCACCTGCTGCCCAAGCGCCTTCAACTACGTTTCCATCTTCATCACGAACACGTAAATCAGCACCAACAATGATACGACCGCGAGGTTCTGTAGGTAAGTCAGAGTTCTTCGCTACGTCAGCAGCTGCTACACCAGCACACCAAATCAAAGTGTCAGCTTTGAAAGAATCAGCTGGGCTCTTATCAGCCATATTGATTAAGTTAATTGTGTTGCCATCTTCTACAGAAGCTAGTGAAGTATTAAGAAGTACTTCAATACCACGAGATTTAAGGTGCTCTACTACCTTAACAGCCTGTTCTTCAGTAACTTCAGGCATGATACGAGGTGCAGCTTCAACCAAGACGAAACGCAGGTCGTTAACAGTTAAATACTTGTTACGAGAAACTGCCGTACGAGCCATATCTTCAAGTTCAGCAACTGTCTCAATACCAGCGAAACCGCCACCAACAATCACGAAAGTAAGAGCAGCTTTCTTCTCTTCTTCATCAGTCATCGTTGAAGCAACTTCGATGCTTTCTAGTACTTTGTTACGTACTGCAACTGCTTCTTCCACAGTCTTCATACCAATACCGTGTTCAGCAAGACCAGGAATTGGGAAAGTACGAGTATTAGCACCAGCAGCTACTACGATTTCATCGTATGGAAGCTCATAACGTTCGCCATCTTTAGCCTCTAGCTCTGCCTTGTGCTCTTTGTGGTTAATCTTAGTAACTTTAGCGTTAATTAATTCACAACCGCGTAAGTGGCGACGGTGAGATACCACAATGTTACGTGGATCAATTGAACCAGCTGATACCTCAGGAAGGAATGGTTGATATGTCATATATGGGTTAGGGTCCACTACAGTAACCACATGGTTTGCATCGCTTAAGCGCTTTTGCAAACGTAGGGCTGTATAAAGACCTACATAGCCACCACCGACAATTAGCGTACGGTGTTTGCTTTGGTGGTTATCTTCAGTTTTAGTTTTAGTTGCCATGATACCTTTTCTTTTTCTTACAAAATATAAAAGTTCCTAATAATTAGTCTAGAACACAAGATAGTGCTATTCCATGCAAAATATCTGTTTCGCTAATAATTAGTTGAGAAACTTTACCATCTGTTTCTTTTGAAATTCTTTTAATAAGCCGCATCAACACTAAAGCACCTGCTCCAATAACATCAATCCTGCCCGAAGAGATGATTGAAAGTGTAGCACGTTGATGAGTTGATAGGTTTAAAATCGTCTCAGCAGCTTCGTAAACCTCATTAAAATCTAACTTTGCTCCATGTAATTTTTCTGAGTCATAAGATGTCATACCCATTGCATGAGCTGCGATTGTAGTGGTACTACCGGCAACCCCAATATATGAACGTGCAGCTTTAATATCAACTTTGGCTAGCGCTTCATCAATTGCCGCATCAATGACTTTAATGCCGTCTTCAATCTCTTCTTTAGTCGGTGGATCAGACTTTAAACAACGCTCAGTAATACGGACACAACCTACATCCATTGAGTATTCCTGCATAACACCATCCTGAGCGCCTAAAACTATCTCAGTAGAACCGCCACCAAGATCTGATAATAGGTATGGAGCTTTTTCTTCAGGAGATAGTCCAAGTAATGCCCCTGAAAATGACAATGCAGCTTCCTCATCCCCAGAAATAATCTCTGGCTCTACCCCCACACGCTCTTTAACGCCTTCAATGAATTTTTCCCGGTTCGAAGCATCTCTAGTAGCACTTGTTGCGATAAAACGTACTTTATTAGCCTTAAATTTCTTAATCTGACGTGCATAATTATCTAAAGCTACAAAAGTCCTTTCGATAGCTTTGTCGGCAAATTTTCCAGTCTTGTCGACACCTTGACCTAAACGCACAATAATATTGTCTGTATAGATTGGAAGTAGTTGCTGATTCTCAAAATTCGCTTGCGCAATTAGCAATCGAATTGAGTTGGTACCGCAATCAATTGCTGCAACTATTTGTTTTTCAGCCATCTTGTCCTCCTTGTTCACAAAAACATTTATTTGCTTGCCAGTCAGTACTGATAAGTTCTAATACTTTATCGCCAATTGGATTTACACCAGGTCCCACTGCCAATGAATGTCCGACCAATGCATGTAAACACTTTACACGTTTTGGCATTCCACCTGCAGAAAAATCTTTAATTTCAGTAACTTCTGGAATCTGCTGAAGCTTGCCTATTTCAGTGCGAACTGCCAAATAGCTTTCATGAGCTTTTTGATATTGTGCTGCTAATTCTGGATTATCATTTACTTGCTGAGTTAGTTCTTTCATCATTCCAGAAGCTTCTAATTTAGAAACTAAGAATGTTATATAAGGATGAGTTAAATAGAAAGTAGTCGGAAATGGAGTGCCATTTGGTAACCTCGGGCTAGTAGCCACTACTAATGGCTTACCGCAAACACAACGAGCTGCGATACCTGCTAAACCTCTTGGTTCTCTACCGAGTTGGGTTTTGATTGTGGCAATATCAGCCTTAGTGACATCTGTTAATTTTAAAGTCATTATTTCCCACTACTTGCTTTTTTATAAGAGTCCATAAAAGTCGAATACCAAGGTGGTGATTGATTTTTATCTTGTAATGACACAGTAAGATCTTTATTATCATATTGTGGTTGAGCATTACCATCTTGTTCAGCTACTGATTCTTCTGCCTGAGCTGCTTTGCCTACAGACACATAATTAGTTTCACCAGACATTGCGAAACCTAATCGAGCTCTAGCTTGTTGCTTTACAAACTCTGGATCTTGCCATTTTTCATCAATGACTTGAGCTTCATCATGCTTAGCTTGAGCGACTTGAACTTGTTGCTCTAAGTTGCGGATATCGTTATTTTGTTTGACGAAGCTCTTAACTGGGTTAAACAACAGCATAAAACAAATAAAAGCTGTAGCTATTCCCATTAGCATTTTGCCATTAAAAGTCTTGGCAGGTTTTGGCACATTTGAATCTTCACGGCCCAGAATCGTCTCGCGAACCTTCTGTTCTTTTACAGTACGACGAGCTGCAAGCTCACTGGTACGGCTAGTGCTAATCCTAGATTTAGCTTGTTCGCTAATCTTCAGCTTCTTCTTTTTCCTACTTGATGGGGAAAAATCAATATTAGCGCGATTAACTGGCCGCTCCTGAGCTTTTTTAACTCTACGTCCGCTATGATTTTCTGCCATTACTCTCTCAACGTCCATATGAAAACTATGGGGCTAGATTTATTCTAACCCCATAGTAATCAATTTAAACGATTAATTATTCTGCTGTTTCAGCATGCTGAAAACGTGGGAACGCATCAGCACCAGGATAAACTGCAGTGTCACCTAGCTCTTCTTCAATACGAAGTAGCTGGTTGTACTTAGCAACACGCTCAGTACGTGCAGGTGCACCAGTCTTAATCTGACCTGAGTTAGTAGCAACTGCAAGATCAGCAATTGTTACGTCTTCGGTTTCACCTGAACGGTGTGAAACAACTACAGTATAGTTAGCATTTTGTGCCATTGTTACTGCATCAAATGTCTCAGTCAAAGAACCAATCTGGTTTACCTTACAAAGAAGTGAGTTAGCGATATCGTTATTGATACCTTTCTTTAGGCGCTCTGGGTTAGTTACGAATAAATCGTCACCAACTAGCTGAACTTTGTGACCGATATGTTCAGAAAGCTCTGCCCAACCTTCCCAGTCATCTTCGTGTAGTGGATCTTCAATAGTTACTAATGGGTAAGATTCTAGTAGCTCATCGTAGTACTTCATCATGTAATCACGATCACGCAATTCGCCTTCGAAGTTATACTTACCATCTTCGTAGAACTCAGAAGCAGCAACGTCCATACCAAGAGCAATATCTTCACCTGGAGTGTATCCAGCTTTTTCGATTGCTTCTATGATTAAATCAAGAGCTTCACGGTTGCTCTTAAGATTAGGCGCAAAACCACCCTCGTCACCAAGACCAGTCTCAAGATTACGTTCATTAAGCACTGACTTTAATTCATGATAAACTTCTGCACCCATGCGTAGTGCTTCTTTAAAACTTTCTGCACTTAGTGGCAAAATCATGAATTCCTGGATATCTACATCAGAGTCCGCATGTGAACCACCATTAAGGATGTTCATCATTGGCACTGGAAGTGTGTGTGCGTTAGGACCACCGAGGTAACGGTATAATGGCAATTTAGCAGACAATGCTGCTGCTTTAGCTACCGCCATTGAAACACCAAGAATAGCGTTAGCACCTAACTTACCCTTATCATCACTACCGTCAAGGTCAATCATGTTATGGTCAACTAGACGCTGGTCAGCAACATCAATGCCAATAAGTGCAGGACCAATTGTGTCCTTCACATTTTCAACAGCCTTTTCAACGCCTTTTCCTTGATAACGCTTTTTATCGTCATCGCGAAGCTCCACCGCTTCGAATTCACCTGTTGATGCACCTGAAGGTACAGCTGCACGCCCAAGAATACCGTTATCTAGGGCTACTTCAACTTCAACTGTTGGATTACCACGTGAGTCTAGAATTTCGCGAGCACCAACTGCTTGGATGATTGCCATTTGTCTCCTTAAAATAGAACTTATCTACCACCTATCATTCTACACCAGCACAGTCACTTCCACAGCTAGGCTACTTATACGAAAGTGGTACTCTTTTTAACAAATGATATTGATATAGTAGTAACATTTGTTAAAAAGAGTACCACTTAACGATTATTAGAAATATAATTACCAAACAAATAACGTAACTTATCAAAATTATGGATATCACTCCATGTAAGTCTCACAATTTTCCAACCATTTCGTTCAATAATATCCTGGCGTAACTTCTCGTGATATAAGGTCTCTTTAATGTCATCGGTAAGCTCAAAGTATTTTTGTTTGCCATCTACTTCAACTATTAAAGAGTATTCCGGATAAGCTATATCTACTCTATAACGGTGTCCTTCATAAAAGAGTTCTTTCTGTAACTCAGGACTTGGCATACCAATAATATACAGATTAAATCTAGCAATAGTTTCTGCGACAGAATCTGACTTTGAACTACTATGTTCTAGAACTGCTTCAACTTTTCTCCGACCTCTTTTAAACTTAGAGTTTTCTAATATTGTGTAAATATCCTTAACCATACATCCTTTATTACGAGCTGAATCAGCTATGACTAGAGCTTCTATAAAGTTCATTTCTCTGGCACAATCAACAACGGTCTGAACAATAGTAGTGACTAGACCAATTTCAGTTATTACAATATTCGCTTGATCCTGATAGCGATAATATTTAAGCAATTTTGAATGGGTCTGTTGATTATTAGGACTCCTGAAGTAAACTAAGTTTTCTTGCTGTAAAACTCCTAAATTATGAAACCTAGCTGCAGAAGCATGACTTAAAATCATATTTTTATCGACGGCTGACTTTGCTGCGATTATCCTAAGTAATTTCTTATCATTTATCCCAAGGCTTTGAAAATATGAGGATTTTATATAACTGCCTCGCCAAACTTTAAATAATTTGCCTGTTTTATAAGCTTTCGCAATCGTCCTATTATTCCACTGAGAATAAGGATTATTAGTTTTAACTAGAATTAGGTTACTCTTTAGTTCAGTTATATGAGTTTGCATATAGGCAAATATAAACTCTAGCCACAGATTACTAGTAACTGCTTATACTTATTTGTGGATAACTTACTAATTTGAAAATGTTGAGGACTACTATTTCTCACAAGTGGGATTAAAACTAACAAGTGATACCCGTGTAACAGTAACTTTTATTAAGAAAAGTACCATTTGGTTAAGAGTTAGCCACGAATGATACGTAAGTAAGAACGAAGCTCAGCTTCAGGGTCTAGTCCTTTGCTATCAAGTTCCTGAATAAGTGAAAACAGCTGTCCGCCTGGTGTATCAGGAGTTTCTGGTAATTCTACGTCGAGTTTTTTTGCTCGATCAATCATTTTTTTAGCTTGGAATAACGCTGGAGCTGACTTTGGAATACCATCAAACGGACCTTCTCGCTCAGATTTTTCAGCACGTTTATCTTGTTGCCATTGCTGCTCACGTTCTTCAAGCGTATTGTATTTCTTCTTAGTTCCAGCAAAAATTTCTGGATGCCTAGCAATCATTTTATCGATAACTGCTTGAGCAACATCATCCATATCAAAACGCTTTTCTTCGTTAGCAATTTCACTATGAAAGACTACTTGCAGTAATACATCACCGAGTTCTTCTTTGATATCTTGCTCTGAGCCAGTTTCAATGGCATCAACTAATTCAAAACACTCTTCAATAAGAAATGTAGTTAAAGAATCATGAGTTTGAGCATTATCCCATTCGCACTCATTGCGTAAAGTGTGCATCAAATCAATTAAGCCAGTTAGTCCTTGATACTGTGTCATGGTTTTAAGATACCATGCCTAATGTTTGACTATGAATTACGGAAATATGAATAGCCCTTTTTAACTCGAGCAATCAAATCTAACTTATCATCGTATGATAAGAACGCTGCTTCAGCAGCATTTAACGTAATCTGCTCTAAATCTGAGATACCATAATTAAAAGTCTCGGCAAGAGTCTCATATTCGGAGCTAAGTGTAACACCACTCATCAAACGATTATCAGTGTTAATCGTTACGGCAAAGCCTAAGTTATAAAGTAAATCAAAAGGGTGCTCAAAGATTTTAGTTCCGTATGTAACAATTGCCCCTGTTTGTAGATTGGACGTAGGGCACATTTCGACAGCAATTCGACGGTCTCTAATCCAGTTTGCTACAGTACCTAAAGATACGACTGACTCTTCACTACCAGTCATGCCAGTAATATCTTCCATGATGCTCACACCATGACCAAGTCGCAATGCCCTACCCACGAATAAAGCTTCTTTGATTGATTCAATGCCATCTGCTTCACCAGCATGTACTGTAACTGGTAGGAATTCTTTAGCTAGGTAATCAAAACCTTTTTTATGCAATGAAGGGGGGAAACCTTTTTCTGGACCAGCAATATCAAAACCTGCCACTCCTTTATCACGGTGCTTAACAGCTAGCTCAGCTATTTCAGTAGCTGTATCATTTTGACGCATTGCACATAATAGCTGACGGGCAGTGATGTCATAACCAGCCTTTTCAGCTTCAGATATTCCGTAGTTTATGCCTTCTTGAACTGCTTCCACTACTTCATCAAGAGTTAGACCTTCTATAGTATGTTGCTCAGGAGCATAGCGAATTTCTGCGTGTAATACGCCGTCTTTAGCATAATCTTCAATTGCCTCTGCAGCGACTCGAAGGAGGGCTTCTTTAGTCTGTAACACTGCAGTAGTATGCGCAAAGGTTTCAAGATAGCGCACTAGCGAACCAGAATTTGCACTATCTTCAAACCATTTGCGTAATGCAACAGCATCAGTAGTTGGCAATACATGCCCTATTTCAGCAGCCAATTCAATAATGGTTGCAGGTCGGACACCACCATCTAAGTGATCATGTAACGAAATCTTAGGAATTCGAGTGTAATCTACTGAGTTAACTGATGCTGTTACAGGTAAATTCATTATTTAATCTTATCAATAACGATTGGAGTTTCTTTGACATTTGGCTTTTCAGAAATATCGAAAGAGCCGTCTAACACTTCATGTGCACGTTCGAACTGATCTGGCGTATCAGTTAACAAAGTCATCAAAGGTTCACCCTTTTTAACTTTATCTCCTGGCTTCTTATGCATTACTACACCGGCACCAGCTTGGACTGGATCCTCTTTGCGAGCACGTCCAGCACCTAGACGCCATGCTGCTACCCCGACATCCATTGCATCAAGACGAGTTAAGTAACCATCTTTTTCCGCTTTAATAACGTCATTTTCTTTGGCAACAGGAAGTTCCGCGTGTGGGTCACCACCTTGAGCAGAAATCATTTCATTCCACTTATCCATAGCACGACCATCTTTAAGTGCAGCTCGTACATCAGCATCATGAACACCTGCACAAGCAAGCATCTCTTCTGCCAAAGCCACAGTTAACTCAACTACATCTTCTGGTCCACCGCCAGCAAGCACATCAACTGATTCTTGAACTTCAATAGCGTTACCTGCAGTTAAACCAAGAGGAGTATCCATATTTGTTAAAAGTGCAACTGTATTAACATCTGCATCTTTACCAAGATTTACCATCGTCGTAGCAAGCTCACGAGCATCTTCCTCAGTTTTCATGAAAGCACCAGAGCCAACTTTAACGTCAAGCACCAAAGAACCTGTACCTTCAGCAATTTTCTTACTCATAATTGAGCTAGAAATCAATGGAATTGCCTCTACGGTTCCAGTAACGTCACGTAGTGCGTAAAGTTTCTTATCTGCTGGAGCAAGACCATCACCTGCTGCACAAATTACTGCACCAACTTCATCAAGCTGTTTCAGCATTTGTTCGTTAGAAAGCATTGGATCCCACCCAGGAATTGATTCTAGTTTATCCAAAGTACCACCGGTATGACCAAGCCCACGGCCTGAAAGCTGTGGAACTGCTACATCAAATACCGCCACTAATGGTGCTAGTGGCAAAGTAATCTTATCGCCAACGCCACCAGTAGAGTGCTTATCTGAAGTAGGATTTTTCAGCGAAGAGAAATCCATTCGTTCACCAGAAGCAATCATGCTCTTAGTCCAAGTAGAGATTTCCTCACGACTCATGCCATTTAATAGAATTGCCATATTAAGCGCTGACATTTGTTCATCAGCTACTACTCCACGAGTGTAGGCATCAATAACCCATTCAATCTGTTCGTCTGACAATGTGTTTTTATCACGCTTTGTGCGAATAATATCGACTGCGTCAAAGTTTTCGTGACTCATATTCTTTCTCCTTTGAATGAATTATTTATTCCCTAGCTTCAGCTAGTGTCTTTGGACCCCATGCATTTGGCAAAATGTCCTCAATAGTTTCGATACCTTGATCAGTTTCAATCAACATACCATCTGCTGCGTGTTCCAAAAGAAGCTGTCGACATCTACCACATGGCATTGCCAATTTACCGGTGCCATCAACGCAAGTAAATGCACTTAACTTACCACCACCACTGGCGTGCAGAAGTGATACAAGCCCACATTCTGCACACAGTGTTAGTCCGTAAGAGGCATTCTCTACGTTGCAAGCACTTAGTGTCTTGCCAGAATCAGTAATTGCGGCAACCCCTACCTGATATTCAGAATAAGGAGCATAGGCATTATGTGCCGCTTCAATTGCAGTTTGACGGAGCTTTTCCCAATCAACTTTTGTCTCAGCCATTTACCTAGCCTTTCTTATATGGGGTACCGGCGGCGGCAGGGCCTTGAGACTTACCTACTAATCCAGCAACTGCGAAGATTGTAGCTAAGTAAGGCAACATTGCCATTAATGAACTTGGCACTGGAGTACCAATAATGGTCATAATTGACTGTAAGTTATCACAGAAGCCAAATAACAACGCGGCGAAGAATGCGCCAATTGGATTCCAACGACCAAAAATCATTGCTGCTAATGCGATATAACCTTTACCGGCTGTCATATCTTTCGTGAAACCATCTACTGCTACTAATGTGAAGAATGCACCACCAAAACCAGCAATTGCACCAGCTAATAGTACAGTACGGAAACGAGTTTTGTTTACATCAATACCTGCAGTATCTGCAGCCTTTGGATGCTCACCAACTGCACGAAGACGCAAGCCCCACTTAGTCTTGAATAGCCCGATGTAAACCACAGCTACTGCAATGTACATTGCATAACCGATAAGAGTTTGGCGGAATAAAATCGGACCAATAAGTGGAATCTGTGACAATATTGGAATTGGCATTGTCGGCATACTTGCTGGCATGTTGAAAGTATCTGGAGAGTTTGTCATTAACGTCTTATAGAAGAAACCAGTCAAACCAGATACCAATACGTTAAGTACTACACCAACCACGATTTGATCAATAAAATAACGTACTGCAAATAGCGCCAAAATCGATGAAGTTACTACACCAGATAGCGCTGCAGCAATCATACCAACATATGGGTTATGAGTAACTGAAGCTACTAGTGCCGCTGTAAAAGCACCCCCTAGCAACTGACCTTCAATTGCAATGTTTACTACACCAACGCGCTCACAAAGCACACCAGATAGCGAACCAAATACCAAAGGTACTGCCAAGGTAACTGCACCGGCAAGCAAGTTTTCTAACGATATTTCAGTGGTAGTTGCACCAGCAACGATCCAGCTTAGGAAACCGAATAGGAATGCCGCACTAAATACGATAGGCATCCAGATTTTTGATGGTTCTGATTTTTTAGTATATAAATAACTGAAAACAGTCACTACTGCACAAAGAATTACGGCTATTACTCCCATTACCATTGCGTTAACTGTAATTGGTGATAACTGAATCTTGTCATCAGCTGATGAAATGCCAAAAGTAGCATTGCCATTATTACCATTAAAGATGAATAAAATAAGAGCAATAAGCGTAAAGACACCATACATGATAGTGAACTTCCAGCTAATTGGTTTCTTAATTTCACCTGCTTCTGCAGCTGCTGCTGCAATAGACTTATCGTCTGGTTCAATTACTTTTGTCGCGGAAGTTTCTTGATTTTTCATGCTGTTTCTTCCTTAAGTTCTTTTGCCTCTGGCTCTTTAATCTTGAAAATCTCACGTACCAAAGCTGGAGCCACAATGAATAGTACGATCAACGACTGTACTACCAAGACAATGTCAATAGGAGTACCTGTATTTACCTGCATTGAAGAACCACCCGCACGGAAAGCACCAAATAATAATGCTGCCCAGAAGGTGCCCCATGGCTTTGATCTACCTAGCAATGCTACGGTAATTGCATCGAAACCAAAACTTGCTGCAATACCAGCTGTTAATACATGCTCGGTACCTGATACCTGTGCCACTCCGGCAAGACCAGCAAAACCACCAGCAAGTGCCATTACAATTACGTAACTTAGTGGCACATTAATACCTGCTGCTTCACTGGCTTTAGGGTTAGATCCTACTGCACGAAGTGAGAAACCTAATGTTGATTTCTCTAGTAACCATTGCGCAAAGAATACTGCTGCAATTGCAATTAAGAAACCTAAATGTAAACGGAAGTTATGTCCTAACAAAAGTGGATACATTGCAGATTTTGGAATCAGTGGACTAATAGGATCAGTCGCGCCTGGACGCTGTAGGAATGGTAATGTAAGCAACCACAGCAATAAGTATGTTGCTACATAGTTCAACATGATGGTAAGAATTACCTCATGGGCTCCAGTATATGCTTTTAACACACCAGCAATACCTCCCCATAATGCACCACCAATGAAACCCGCAAGGATTACTAAAGGTAGATGAATTACTCCAGGTAGGCTCATGTGAATTGCAATAACTGTTGCAAAAAGTGCACCAATCATAATTTGACCTTGAGCACCAATGTTGAATAGTCCAGCACGGAAAGCAATGGTAATACCAAGACCAGCAAAGATAAGTGGCGTTGCCACTGTCAAAGTCTCAGTAAGTGGACGAATCATCCCTGCAAAGTTACCTGCAGTTGGATTAAAAATAGCACCTTGTAGTAATGCACCATAAGCACCCACTACTGCTTTCCATATTGCTACGAATGTATCACTAGGGCGACCGAAGAAGTAGCCCATTGCTTCAATTACTTGCGGATTGGTAAAAGCAATAAGCACACTACCAATCACTAGAGCCAAAACTACCGATAGTATAGTTACTTTCGCGTCTTGATTCCAGACCTTCTCAATGAAGGATTTTTCTTGAGTTTTCTTAGCAAGCTGTTGACTCATGACTCACTCCCCATAGCTTTCGCTCGCTTTTCAGCATCTTCAGCGGTCATTCCTGCCATCATTAGACCAAGCACATCACGAGATGTATCTGGCGGAACGATACCTACAATTTTTCCTTTACATAGCACTGCGATTCGATCAGCAAGTTGCTCTACCTCATCTAGCTCGCTAGATACGATAATTACTGGAATGCCCTTATCACGTTCATGGACGATACGTTTGTGGACGAATTCAATAGAACCAACGTCCAAACCACGGGTCGGCTGAGAAGCAATAAATAACTTCAAATCACGAGCTAACTCACGAGCCAAAATTACTTTCTGCTGATTACCACCAGATAGCTGACCAGCCTCTTTCTCAATAGATTCGGTACGAATGTCAAACTCTTCTACTTTCTTATCAGCATTTTTTTCTAAGAATTTAGTATCTAAGCTAACACCATTTGAATAAGGGGGTTTATCATACAAATCCAAAATTAGGTTTTCTTTAATTGAGAAATCTCCAACCATACCTTGGACACTTCGATCCTCTGGCACGAAACCTAAACCATAATCTAGAATTTGCTTTACAGTTTTACCCACGAATTCATGCTCATTGAGCTTAATGGAACCATCAATATTCTTTTTCAAGCCAAGAATAGCTTCAGTTAACTCTGTCTGACCGTTACCCTGCACACCGGCAATTACCAAGATTTCGCCTTCTGCAACATCGAAGGTAATACCATCAACTGAATGAACACCATTATCTTCAGTTACAACCAAGTCCTTAACTTGGAAAGTATGGTTCTTCGGGTTAGCTGGTTCTTTATCAACCTCTAAGTTTACAGCATGACCTACCATCAATGATGCTAACTCAGTTTCAGAAGCATTAGGGTCTGCATCTCCTACTACTTGACCGCGACGAATAACCGTAATCTTATCTGCAATTGCTTTTACCTCACGTAGTTTGTGGGTAATCATCACGATGGAAGTACCATTAGATTTTAATTGACGGATAATATCCAATAATTCATCGATTTCTTGAGGTGTCAATACTGCAGTAGGCTCATCAAGAATTAAGATTTTTGCATCATGCATCAATGCTTTAATAATCTCTACGCGCTGCTGGGCACCTACTGATAAGTCCTCTACCTTAGCATCTGGATCTACCTCAAGATTATACTTCGTAGAAATATCACGAATTTTCTTCTTAGTGTATTCCAGGTCAAGCAGATCAGCTTTACCAGTTTTCTCACTACCTAATGCGACGTTTTCTGCAACAGTAAATACTGGAATCAACATGAAGTGCTGGTGCACCATACCGATACCCGCACGCATCGCATCTCCTGGACCATCGAAATGTGTCTCTTTATCATCAAGCAGAATTCGCCCGCTTGTCGGTTGGTAAAGTCCGTACAACACATTCATAAGTGTTGACTTACCTGCACCATTTTCACCAAGAAGACAGTGGACTTCACCTGAGTCGACCACTAAATCAATCGAATCATTTGCAGTAAAGTCGCCAAACTTTTTTGTAATTTTATCTAGTTCTAGCTTCACTTCTCTACTTTTCTCTTCTAGTTAGATGGGGTTGCTGGTGAGGTAATAACTAATTTTCCAGAAGTAATCTGCTTCTTTAGTTGCTCGACCTCTTGTTTTGTTTGCGATGAAACTTTTGAATCGAAATTGTGGTAAGGAGCGATACCTACACCACCATTTGCAAGAGTTCCCACATAAGGTTTGTTAGTAAACTTCCCTGATTCATCGGCTTTAATAACATCTTCTACAGATAAGTCAGTACGTTTCATAACTGAAGTAATCATGTACTGCTGATACTGTGGTTGTGATTCATAACCATCGGCATCTACCCAAATCAAATTTAACTTATTAGTGCCATCAGGATTTTGTCCTAACTCGCTAGCTAAAGTTGCAGTACCTGCACCTACTGGACCTGCTACTGGCATCACAATATCAGCACCCTGATCAACAATGTTTTGGGTTACTTGCTTACCTTTTGCCACATCTTGGAAATCACCAGTAAAAGCACCGTTTTGCTTATCTTTGTTCCAACCGATTAACTTCACATTCTTATGCTTAGTTTTGTTATAGTACTTCACACCATCAGCAAAACCATCCATATAGATAGTTACTGGCGGAATTGGTAAACCTCCATAGGTACCTACTGCACCTGTTTTGGTCTGAGAAGCCGCTACATAACCACCCAAGAAAGCTGCCTGCGCAGTATCGAAGGTAATCGGCTTAACATTTGGCAACTGAGTCGACGCATCGTCTACTGTCGCAAAATGGCGATTTGGATTATTAGTTGCGGTTACTTTAGTCGCATCAGCCAAGTTAAAACCGATGGTAATTGTTAAGTTACATTTACCTTCCATCATTAAGTTCAAGTTTGGCTGATAATCAGTGATTGCCTGAGATTCTGCTGACTTAATGGTAATGCCTAATTCTTTCTGTGCATCCAATAGACCCTGATGACTCGACTGGTTAAACGATCTGTCGTTGAAACCACCATTATCTGAAACCATACAAGCGATGTAATTACTATTTGCCCCTGCTACTTTATCCTTTGGCGGAGGGGTTCCACAAGCTGTAAGGGCAGCAAGAGATGCTCCTACTACCGATATTTTCATTACTTTCTTACTTATAGAGCTATTTTTCAATCTAGCCTCCTATATCATGTACTAGCGACACTGCCAGGTAAATAAATTTTACCTTATTAGTTCGCTCTTAGCAAACTAAAAGCCACATACCATCGCCGGTTTTATTCATAGCTTTTACCTTGGTTTTAAGCGGAAGTTAGCCTCATTATACTGAATGCTCGGAACGTCAGCAGCCAAGCCAGCTGCACGTGCCTGCTCATAGCAATTCGGTAACACCGCTAGAACCTTATCAATATCCTCCTTAGTCGTAGTACTATTAAAAGTAAATCTTTGTACCCCCCGGGCTACCTCTTCGCTATACCCCATAGCAAGTAGCACATGTGAAGGTTTTGGAACTCCAGCTGTACATGCAGAACCAGTAGACGTGGAAATTCCATTTAAGTCCAATAAGAAAAGTAATGAGTCACCTTCACAACCTGTAAAAGTAAAGTTAGCGTTAGTAGCTAGGCGTTTTTCCCGATGCCCAGAAAGCTTAATACCATCAATTTTTTCAGCTTCTGCAATAAAGTAATCACGCAATTTAGTTAGTTTGGCAGTGCGCTCTTCACGAGTTGCAACCGCATGAGAAGCAGTTTCAGCAAAAGCTACGATGGCTGGGGCATCTAATGTTCCAGAACGAACTTCTCGCTCTTGTCCACCACCATGTATAACTGGCACAGGCTTTGCACTACGAGCAAGAACTAGCGCCCCTACTCCAAGTGGCCCACCTAGCTTATGACTGGAAATTGCCATTGAAGTCAAACCACTAGAAGCAAAATCTATTTCAACATTGCCAAAAGCTTGAACAGCATCTGAATGAAAAGGTACTTTGTAATGCTGACATATTTTTGCTATTTCTAGAATTGGTTCGATAGTACCAACTTCATTATTGGCCCACATACAAGTAACTAAAGCAATAGACTCAGCATCTTTTTTAAGATAATCAGCGATAAAATCAACATCAACTATCCCAGTTTTATCAATTGGGATAAATACTAGTTCTGCCTCTTCTGCGGTTTCTAGCCAAGTCACACAATCTAAAACGGCATGATGTTCAAAAGCTGGAACTAAAATTTTATTTTTCTTTGGCGATAACTCATGTTGCCACCAATATAGACCTTTAATACCTAAGTTATCGGCTTCAGTACCACCAGATGTAAAGATAATTTCTGAACTATGTGCCCCACAAGCTACAGCAAGTTTTTCACGGGCAAACTCAACTTGCATCCGGCTATTACGACCATCTTGGTGTAATGAAGAAGGATTTCCGACAATATCGAGTGTATTGACGAAAGCTTGCTTTGCCACTTCATTAAGCGGTGAAGTAGCAGCATGATCCATATAAATCCTACTGTTTGGCACTATCACTCCTGCCTTCTTGCTTTGTAAGCCATAAGTAAACAGCTCTACGTGCCATCGCTTGTGTTCTTGCTAAACTATCCCCGCGAATAATATCTATTTTAGTAATACTGTCAGGAGCTAATTTTTCGACTTCCCTATGAAAATTAGCAGCTTGAGCAGCTTGTTGTTTAGCGAGTTTTACACTCCATTGGGCATCACTAAGCCGGAAACTAGCAAGTGGTTCTTGAATTGCATATAAATCACCGTGAGCCAGCATTTTTACGTAGGTGCCAGCATCAATATAATATTCGTTATTGTCATTCCAATAACCGACCTCAGCTAATAACTCACGTTTTAATAGTACTGCTGCCGGTTCACCGAAAATATTTGTACCAGCTAGTACTGTCTTTCGCATTGCAATTTTCCCAGGGACTAGCCCTGAAGCACCAGGAAGGCCTCGATTTTGGATTAAAACTTTTCCAGATGCAGTAATAATATTTCTCGTGCAAGAAACTACTGAAACTCCTGGATTTTCTTCAAAAGCTTTAACTTGTTTTTCCAAAATATCTCTAGCTAGCATATCGTCACCACAAACTAACTTTAGATATTCACCAGTAGCTGCTTTCGAAACTCGATTCCAGTTTCTAAGAGCACCGCCACCACGTTCAGTAGGAGACAAAACAGTAACTTTGTCATGATTAGCATATTTATGTAAAATTTCGGCACTGTTATCAGTAGAAGAGTGATCCGCGACAATGACTTCATAGTCTTCATAGCTCTGATTTAGGATTGAGGCTAAAGTTTGTTCAATAAAATCTGCGTTGTTATAGCAAGGGATTACTACCGAAACCTTAGGTCTCATAACCGCTTTCTTCACCTTTTTTGTTACGCTTAAACGAAAACTTATTATGTCCAATATAACTCAATAGTACTTGAATTACAGTCACACCTACAATAACCGGCACCACTGGATATTTTAAATAATCTGCCAATATGCTCTGCATCACTACATTAAATCCAATAGTTACTATATTAGTTGTAGTAAATCTAACAAAATCAGTAAGAATTTTGCCTTTAACTTTAAATACAAATTTACGGTAAGCAAAAAAGACAATAACCATACAGAAAAAACCATTAATGGCTGAGACTACTCCAGAAGGTACAGACATTGGAATTAAATACCGCAATAAAATATTGGAAACCATACTAAAAAGAGTGTTGACACCACCGACTAATAAAAAGGTGAATTTCTTATCGCTGACGATAGTTTTTACTATGTCAGTTAGACCAACAGTTTTACTCCGAATCATCAGAATCTTTCTTCGGCTCGAAATTACCCAGCTGACTTGAATCTTTACTACTGTCATAACTAACGACATAAGCTGGTCGATTATGGGTATTATTAATTAACCTCCCTAAATACTTACCAATAACTCCAAGAGAAAGTAGTGCTACTACTCCAAAAAACAAAATTAGTAATACTGTGGAAGACCAACCTGGAACAGTATTACCACCAACAACGACAAAGACTAAATAAATCACATAGATAATTGAAATTAAACTACCAATTAAACCTAAAAAAGTAGCAATACGTAACGGAATATTAGTAAAATTCATAATACTATCTGCCGTTAGAATTAGCATTTTATATATCGGATACTTACTTTTACCAGCGATACGCTGTTCTCTTGTGAAATGCACCGTGCCGTATGGGAAATCAAACCATGGAATTAGCAATCGATATACCCGATTACGTTCTGGAAGTTGCGCTAGGACATTTAACACCCTACGTGAGATTAACCGGTAGTCAGCGACATTATCAAGAATTTGCTGACCAGCAACTCGTCGCATTGTCCGATAATAAAATTTTGCCGAAGTTCGCTTAAACCAAGTATCACTTGAACGATCATTGCGAGCAGCATAAACTACATCAAGTTTTTCGTTTAACGCTTTTCGATACATATCGGGAATTAGCTCTGGGGGATCTTGTAAATCTGCGTCTATCGTAATGGCATAAGAGCCGTAACAATTGCCATAACCTGCAGTGATAGCTGCTTGATGTCCACTATTTTTTGTTAGACGCAACAGCCTTATACTGTCCCAATCTTTTTTAGCATTTAGAATTGCACGTGCAGTGTTATCGCTAGAGCCATCATCTACACAAATTACTTCATAACTGACCAACATCTTATCAAGGACTAGGCGCAAGCGAGCAAAAAAATGTGGCAACGCATCTTCTTCGTTATACATCGGGATGATTATTGATAATTCAAACTCAGAATTATTGTTACCTAATAACGGAATTATTTGCTCTGCTTGTTCCATGACAGTCTTGTTGCCTTAATAAAATAGAAACCAAAAGTCCAAAGAGTAATAATCAGTATAGCAACCTTCCACGCATTAAATTCAATATCCCAACTTGGCGGAGTGAATTTAATAGTTACTGTTTTCCCTACTTGATCTGGGTTAATATGTGCAGTCATTAAATAGCCATGAGTTGGTTCATTAAAGGTGCCGACATCATCACCACCTTGAATTTGCATTCCTGGCCACATCAGCCTACTAAAACCAATATCACCACCTTGGGATGGGATGCTGTTAACTTTGAAACTCACGCTGTCTTCTGTACTGCTAACCACTTGGGCATTAACTCCTGAACTTTGCCAAGCTATACCACCAGAAGGCCCTACTGGGTTATCTCGAGTCCATACCACTGACTTTCCATTAGCTCGTACCACACTCCAACCAGCTGGTGGCTGATTATCATCAATGAAGTCTTGATCTGTAGCAAATTGATTAGGCGGACGTAAAATTTGGATAGTATCTACTTGAAGCTCATCGACTAGATCCATATTAGTTGCTTCATCTTGCTCAAAGAGTTTATCTTTCAATGTATAACAAGTCTCTCCATGAGCACCCATACATAAATCTTTATTGTAATTTTTGTACTCGACTACGGAATATAGGTTATGAGTCTTTTTACCAGTAATGTACCAGTTATTCGAAGCCGCAGTTTCAGGATAAGGGTTTGGCGACAGCCACTTTGGGTTACCGACTACCATAATGTCATTCTTAGCTTCTGGAAGTATTTTTTGATAGTCTGCAAAATGTCGTGGAGCATTTAAATTAGTGTAACCTGATAAAAATTTATTATTAAAGAATGAAAGTTGAGAGCCAAGTACAGCTGCTGTAGTCAATAACATAACTGTAGCTATTGGTATTATTCGGAAATTCTCTGGAGCTGTATCAGATTTATGAAGCACAAGATAGCTAAGTGCTACACCAAGCAACACCACTAAATTAAGTCCAATATGAAAAGCAAATTCTGATGGGGTTTGTGACCATGATATGTAGAAACCTAAAATAACCAGTCCCAAAGCAAGTGCCAGTCTTGGTGTTGTTAAAAAAGCCATCGAACGGGATATAAATATTGCGAATAATACTAAGACACCAAATACTACAAATGGCTCAAAACGGATTGGAAACCGCAATGGACCAAGATCTGAAGGTGCAATAGTTAACAATATGGAAATTACAGTAAAAGTTATAACGGCACTTATTTCTTTAAGATAAGTCTTTACTTTTCCATAGTCTACAAAAGCAAAGAGTGGCACAAACCAAGCTATGTAAGTGTATGGCATAGGATTATACTGATAGCCCCAAGTTCTAACTTGGGGCATTTGTGTCGGTGTAGCGGCTACAAACAGTGAACCTATACTGCTGACCAGCAACCCGTTATTACCAATATGGGAATCTCGATTACTAACATCTGCCGTTAATATCCCTGGCAAATAAACTACCAGTGCAACCAGTCCCAAAACTAAACCATTAAGCAACATAAGTGATATGGCTTTATACTGCTTAGCAAGCAAAGCCTCGATAAGTAACGCTATATACATCACAATTAGGATTATCGTGCCCTGCACATAACCAATCGTTACTAGCATATAACCAAAGAGAAACGGCAGGAATGGATTCTGAGTTTTATACATGAATCGTCGAGTGGCCCACCAAATCCAAGGTAGTATTGCCCAAATCATCAAATTTGTTACCCAAGATGTAACATCTCTAAATAGTGTGAATCCAGCTATTGGACCAGCGACACCGACCAACATCGCCCAAAAGTTATTTGCCTTGTAACTTTTGGCAACCATAAAAATACCGGTAGCTCCCAAACACATGAAAAAGCCTTTTAATAAAGCAGTAAAGATATATGCATCATCTATCTTTACTGCCAACACACCAATTAGCATAAACATAGGACTCCAGATACCCCACTGCCCTTCCGCAGTGTAGTTACCGGCCATCCATGCTGAGGAACTAAACTTCAACCACTCATGATTAAGGGTTGATTGTCCTATTTTGTACCAAATGCCATATGCACCATTTTCCGTATCATCAAGGAAGAAGAACTTGTCATTATAAAACCATGCCATTAAAACTACGCCACAAGTAAGTATGGCTGTAGCCAAAAAAGCTTTTGTAGTGTTATAAAAGCTAGTATTTAATTTAGTTGATATGGAACTACTTGCCTGTTGCTTAGTTTCTTTACTTTTTACACCTGGTTTTGACTCAGAAGATCTTGAACTTGTTTTCTGTTGCTCCGACTTACCAATAGCACTAACTTCTACCGCTTTTTCACTAGTTTTTGCCTGCGGGATGCTTTCTTGTGGCGCTAGTTCATCAGAGACCACCTGTTGCTTAGTTTCTTTACTTTTTACACCTGATTTTGACTCAGAAGATCTTAAATTTGTTTTCTGTTGCTCCGACTTACCAATAGCACTAACTTCTACCGCTTTTTCACTAGTTTTCTGATGCTCTGGTTTCGGATTAGAAGCAGGCTTTTCGACTTTTGGAATAGTAGTAATATCAATTTTGGAAGTTGGTGCATCAGAAGTTGATATTGGAGAATTTTCTTTTGGCTTCAGATTAGAGGATGTTACCTTTTTTGCTTCAAGTGGCACTAAAGATTCTAGTGGCGATACAGACTCTGCTTCTAGTTTCGGTTCAGCTTTTAAGCTTCGTGATTGTGGTCTGGGGATATCTAGCTTTAAACGTTTTTTAAGTGCGTTCCGTATTAAGCCCCGTTCTGACACCTCACGGCGTTGCTTAGGCGGCACAGTCTTGTCTGTTGCCCTTGAACTCGGTTCAGTGTGTCTTGCCACTAAAAATAATCCTCCAAATAATACTTTATATTTAGAATAGCCTAAATTTGGAAACCAATAAAAACTTATAAATTATCCATATAACTTCTCAAGCAACATTTGTATTACTCAAGCAACATTTGTATTATCTGAACAAGATTATTTCATTTTCCAGGTTAAGTCTTTAACTCTACTTTGTGAAATTCAGCCATTTCGATGACGTAGAATAACTACATGTTCAATATTGTTTTTCATGAACCTGAAATTCCAGGTAATAGTGGCAGTACCATTCGATTAGCCGCAGTAACAGGCGCAAAACTACATCTAGTAGAACCTCTTGGTTTCGACATGGATGAAAAGAAAGTTAAGCGTGCCGGTCTGGACTATCACGACATGGCTTCTTTAACTATCCATAAAAATATTGATGATTTGTTTAACGAACTTTCGGACAATAGAGTTTATGCCTTCAGCGGTAGTGGCACTGAAAACTATGCTGATATTGATTTTCAGCCAGGTGATATCTTACTTTTTGGCAAGGAGTCAGTAGGACTAGATAAAGAAATTATGGAACATCCACGAGTTACAAAAGTAGTGCGTATCCCGATGATTGCCAAAGCTCGTTCTTTAAATTTAGCTACTTCAGCTGCATTAGTAACTTATGAGGCTTGGCGTCAAAATGGCTTTAAGGGTGCAATTGATGAAGTTTTGGAAACGTCACAAACTTTTAACTACCCTAACCAATAAACCTTATGTACCTTTACGTTTTTTAATTTCTTCAGTAATTTTTGGTAGCACTTCATGCAAATCCCCAATGATTCCAAAATCTGCGATTTCAAATACTAATGCATCAGGGTCTGAATTAATTGCTATGATATTTTCTGAAGTTTGCATTCCAGACTTCTGCTGAATAGCTCCTGAAATACCTGCAGAAATATATAGTTTAGGTGAGACAGTGACACCTGTTTGTCCTACTTGAGTATCATGTGCAATCCAACCTTCATCAGTAGCCGCCCTAGTAGAACCGACTGCAGCACCTAAAGTATCTGCTAACTCTTCAATTGCACTGAAATCGCCTCCCGTACCGTGGCCACCAGCAACGACAATATCTGCTTCAGTAAGTTCTGGTCGCTCAGTAACAGGCTTTTCGGTAACTTCGATAATTTTAGTCTGTGGTTTTGTAAGTTCTACTGCACCAAGTTTTACAATTTCTGGTTTACTTTCCTGCTTCTTTGCTTCACAAGCATTTTTTTTAGCCAGAATAATAACTACATCACTAGTTACCTTAGTAGTAACTGCATACCTTCCAGCAAATGAAGCATGGATTGCAGTCAAATTATCTGCTAAGGTTACTACTTTACTCAAAATTCCAGCTTCCAATTTCATTGCAACTCGTGCAGCGATTTCAGCATTAGCCAGAGTTTGAGTAAATAAAATCGCGTTAAAGCCCTCAGCTTTAACTAGCTCAGCAATACTCGTCGCGTATGCATCTACTACCACTTTTTGTGCAGTTACTTCAGTTGCATCGTAAATTACGTCCGCGCCGTATTTCGCACTTTCTTCAATAATTGCGTTAGTTGCAGTTGCGGTGTATAGTGCTGCAACTCCTTGAGCTTTTGCATAACTTAATAGTTCTTTTGCTCCGTGTTTTAAACCAGTATCTGCTGCATCAATTACCACTAAAATATTCTTCACTATGCCTGTCCTATATCAAATTACGCTGTTCTAAAAAGTCTACTAACTGGCTAGCAGCTGTATCACTATCTTTGATAATTTCGCCTGCTTCTCGATCAACTCGTTGTTGCATATCAACAACTTCTGAATACGACTCTGGTGCTTTATGCAATTCGATATCAGCAAGACTGAATTTATTAATTTCTTTTTTCTTAGCAGCTAAAATACTCTTAAAGTTTGGGTAACGTGGTGTATTACTTTGATCAGTCACTGACACTATTGCCGGTAAAGTAGCTTCCACAGTTTCGCTGTGATTTTCTAAATCACGGCGTGCTGTTAACTTAGCATCTACTAATGAAACTTCTGAAACAAGGGTTACTTGATTCCAAGCCAATACCTCAGCAAGCATACTTGGCACTAGTGAAGTCTCTGCGTCAGTAGATGCCATCCCAGTAATGACTATATCTACATCGCCAATTTTATTAATTGCTGCTGCTAATGCTTTTGCAGTTGCAATAGTATCTGAACCAGCAAGGGTTGAGTCAGTTAAATGCACACCTGAGTCAATACCCATTTGTAAAGCCTTTTTGACAGCATTTACGGCTTTCTCTGGCCCCATAGTCAAGGCGATAGTCTCAACATCATCATGTTTTTCTTTTAAAATTAATGCCTGTTCAATTGCATATTCGTCAAGTTCTGAAAGTACGCTTTCCGAACGATCTACTACTTTATCTTCGGTAAAATTTTGCTCGAATTGTGCATCAGGCACAAACTTAACTAAAGAGACAATTTTCATTACTTATTTTCTCCTACTGTGACAGTAGTTTTTTGCTCTTTACCATCACGTTTAAATTCTACTTCTACTTTACTACCTGGTGCAGTAGCACGAACAATTGCTGAAAGGTCACCAGATTCTGCAATTTCTTTATCCCCAAATTTGGTAATAATGTCACCTTTTTTGAAACCAGCCTGCTCCATTGGGCTACCTTTAGTCACTTCTTGTAACTGAGCACCATCACTAAATGAAGCTGTCTTTTCATTTCCACCGGCAGGGTGTGAAGTTATAGATACACCCAAATAACCATGGGTAGCCTTACCATTTTTAATAATATCGTTTGCAACTCGTTGCACATTTTCAGATGGAATTGCAAAACTTACTCCGATATTTCCATTAGTCTGTGTCTCACTACCGGTCGCAGATGCAATTGCCACATTAATACCGATTAACTTACCATCTTCATCTAATAAAGCACCTCCTGAATTACCAGGATTAATTGCTGCATCTGTCTGAATCACATTTAAAGCTATTGTACTACCAGAATCTTGACTAGTAGAACCATCAGGTAGTTGGAACTTAAACGGTTCTTGTTGGCTCTGTTCATTTTCTTGATCTTTATCACTTTGCTGATCTTGCTTGCTTGAAGATTCTTCCGGATCTGAAGACTGAACTGTGATTGTGCGGTTTAACGAACTTATAATACCATCAGTAACTGACTCGCTAAGCCCTAATGGAGCTCCAATCGCAACTGCAGTTTGCCCAACAGCGAGTTTATCAGAATCTGCAAATTCAATAGCTGGTAACTTAGCATTATCTATTTTGATTACTGCCAAATCTGAAGTTGGGTCCTTACCGACAACTTTCGCTGAATATACGTCACCGTTACTATCTTTAACTTGAATATTGGGGTTTAAAACCTGTCCATCTACTGTTACTACATGGTTATTAGTAATAATATCCCCTTGGTCATCAATAACTACACCAGAACCACTACCCGACTGCGAATCACCAACTACTCCTACTGTTACTACGCTTGAAAGTGCTTTGGCAGCAACTGCACTAACTTTGTCGCTGTTCTTTTCACTTCCACTTAGACCTACACTAGTCGTAGTAGATTTAGTTAGAGAATTACTAGCCGCCATATGGTTTTGGTATGCAATATTGCCTCCAGTTGCAATACCACCGCCTAAAATAGCACACAATACTAACGGTAAAACTTTAGCACGATTGTTATTTATAGGCTCCATATATACTCCTCCATATTGATACTACTACCCTGAACTATAAAACTGAACTTTAAAATAATTTTGACTGTGAATATACTGAAAAACTTAGCTAAAGTATTCTTTAATTACCTATTAAAAGCTAAAGTTATAAACAAGATAAGTGTAAGCTCTATTTCAGTTGGTATTAATTAATGTTTAGAAAAAATATAAAAAAAGCAGTTGCAACTGGTGCAATAGCAACAGTTTCGTTATTTGCTTTTGCTCCGATTGCTGCGACTGCGGAATCCCCTATTACCCTTAAGGGAAATATGCTGATTGACCAGTCAGGGGTACTAACTTCTGCTCAACAGCAAGAAATTGAAGCTGCCCAAAGTAAACTTTATAAAAAACAGGGCATTAATCTTGTTGTTGTTTACGTAGACGATTTTTCTAATCCAAGCACTGCTGATGCTTGGGGTGAAGAAGTTGCAAATATGAATAGCTTCGGCACCAAAGACGTATTACTAAGTGTCGCAACTAAAACTCACCAAGCAAATCTAAACACTTCAAATCAATTAATGTCTTCAAATACTCGTGACGAACTCGTTCAAGAGGTAGCAATTCCAGAACTTAAACAAGGTGATTATGCACAAGCAGCTTTAGGTATTGCTGATGATTTAACTAAGCATGGTGGCTCTAGTGCCGGCGATTCTGGAGCAGCACCACTTGGTTTATTAGTAGCAGCAGGAGCAGGTAGCTACTACTATCTCCGTAAACGTCGTAGCACGCAGCAACAGCTTGAATCTGGTAAAACTGCTGGCAATAAATCAGGTCTAGCTGCACTTTCCACTGAGGAACTCGGCAAAAAAGCTGGAGCATTATTAGTGCAGACTGACGATGCAGTTAAAACTAGCCAACAAGAACTTGGTTTTGCTGAAGCATCATATGATGAAAAATCCGTAGCACCATTTAAAAAAGCTTTGCAAGAAGCACAAGATCATTTGGATGCTTCTTTCAAATTACAAGCCAGCCTTGAAGGCTATGACGGTGAACAAACTCCTGACGCACAAAAACGTAGAGCTTATGTAGATATAATTCACCGTTGTGAAGCGGCTAATAAAACTCTTAACGAACAAGTAGAATCTTTCAATGAACTTCGTAAGCTAGAGAGTAATATTCCAGATGCTATTACCAGTATCAATGAAGCAGCTATGAAATTAGGTCCAAAGCTTAAAGGTGCTGCTAGTGTACTAGAACGCCTAGAAAAGAAATATAAGCCTAGTGCTTATGAATCCGTCAAAGATAATGTAACTCAAGCTGAAGATCGTTTAGCTTTCGTTGGCAGTGCAGTTGAAGCTGCCAAAACTAAAGTGTCGCAACACGATAACGGTCAAGCTGCTGTAGCAGTCCGAGCTGCTGAAGATGCAATTTTACAGGCACAGACACTTACTAAATCAGTTACCTCACTTGAAGACGATTTAGATAATGCAAATGCTCGTTTACAACAAGCACTTAATGAAGTAGATCTTGATTTAGCTGAAGCAAGAGCAAATGTAGCTAGTTCACCACAGAGCACTCCAGAACTTCCAGGGGCAATTGCTCGTGCAGAAACAACAGTTTCTCAAGTTAAAGACCATATGACTAGCGGGAAGATTGATCCAATAGGCGTTTTGCGTTCTTTGCAAGAAGCAGAAAGCAACTTAGAAGATAAGTTAAACGAAGTTCGTGATCAGCAGCAGCAAGCACAACGTGCTACACAACAGCTTGATCAAGTTACTATGAGTGCACAAACTCAAATTCAAGCTGTGACTGATTATATCCATGCTCGTCGTGGAGGCGTGGGCCCAAATGCCCGCACTTCCCTAGCAGAAGCACAGCGTTATCTTGATGCCTCATTACAAGTCGCACAATCAGACCCAACTGCTGCACTACAATATGCACGTCAAGCAGAAGCTGCGGCTGCCCAAGCCAATCAACTAGCACAGCAGGATGTTCAAGGTTTCGGCATGCAAGGTTATGGCAACCGTGGTGGCTTTGGCAATGGTTTAGGTGGCGCGGTTCTTGGTGGCATACTAATAAATAGCATCCTTAATAGTGGCCAAGGCGGCGGCAATGACGACTTATTTGGAGGCGGCGGCGGTTTTGGAGGCGGCTTCGGCGGCTTTGATGACCGTGGTGGCTCTGGCGGACTATTCTAAATAAAATAGTAAAAGAACACAAAACTGTATTATTCTATTAATAATGAGCTTTTTAAAATTGGAAGGAACTAAATAATCATGGCTAAGCAATCAATCTTTGGGCGTGTGGCTCAGCTAGCTAAAGCTAATATTAACAATCTACTTGACTCAGCTGAAGATCCACAGAAAATGATCGACCAGCTTATCCGCGACTACACTAACAATATAGCTGAAGCAGAGAAATCAATTGCACAGACAATTGGTGGCCTGCGAATGCAAGAACAAGATTACAATGAAGACGTACGTGCTTCTAATGAATGGGGCCAGAAAGCACTTGCAGCTTCACAGCGCGCGGACCAGTTCCGTCAGCAAGGCAACCCAAACGATGCTGAGAAATTTGACAATCTAGCCAAGATTGCGATTCAACGTCAGATGACTGCTGAAAAAGATGCCCGTGCAGCAGAGCCAAACATTCAAATGCAACGTGAAGTCGTAGAAAAGCTTAAGAATGGTTTGAGCACTATGAAGTTCAAGTTAGAAGATCTTAAGAAGAAGCGTGATGATTTAGTTGCTCGTCAACGTAATGCTACTACTCAGGCACAGCTACAAAATTCTGTTAAAGCAATTGACATTATGGACCCTACTAGCGATATTAACCGCTTCGAAGAGAAGGTTCGTCAGCAAGAAGCTGAAGTTCGTGGACAGGCTGAAATTGCTAACGTAAGTCTAGAATCACAATTTGGTGAACTAGAAGATCTTGGTGAACAGAGTGAAGTTGAAGCTCGTCTAGCTGAGCTTAAAGCTGGAAGCTCTGGAGCACTAACTGGTGGCTCTGCGGAACGCAAGAGTATTGAAGCTAACATCTCCCCAGATATGTCTGAGGAAGATTTTGATTCCCACCTAGCAGATGCTGGTGAAGAGACTGAGCTAACTCCAGAATACGATGCAGCAGAAACTGAAGATGTTACTAACCTTGATGACATTACAGATGCTGAAACAGTTTCTAAGAAACACTAATACTTAAAACAAGCATAAAAATAGGGCCGCTACGGAAGTGGCCCTATTTTTATATGTAAGAGAAATAATAATGAAATACACAACCTAAGAAAGGTTAGCGTAATCCATGAGTTTGATTAAGCTATTCTAAGCTCAACCTCACGCATTTTGTTAATCACTTGATTCATTACTTTGGAAATCTGATAGATATTATTACGATCAACTTTATGCACATCTTCCCAAAGTCGCTTATCTTCCTCATACTCCCAAGCATCCTTACCTTTACGTTGCTTACGTGCAACGTCCATATAGTAAGTTGAGAGTTTCATTGCATAACGACGAAGGATGTTGTACAAAGATGTCGGGTTTTCCTTAGCACTAGAAGCCACGTACGGCTCCACGCTCTGGATTACCTTTTGCTTTTTCTTGCTCATATAATCACCCTACTTTCCAAGGTTTAGAGTTAAGTGAAAATAACCTTAAGGTACGCCACTATTCTAAAGAATAATGACTACTAAAATATATAGTCCGAAAGTATGAGTTTTTATTACAAACAAACTGGAAGTTTCCGCAAAATTAAAAAATTCCTTAACCCTACTGCCATAATAAAAGTATGGAAGATTACCGGAACCATAACAATTCCTATCATCCTTGGATCATTAAAATAGCAAAGGAAAAGCAACCTAGCAAAGTGTTAGATGTCGGCTGTGGTGATGGTTTGTTACCACAAAAATTAGCACCATTTGCAAAAAGTGTTATCGCAATTGAGCCAGATAAAAATATTTTCCTTAAAGCCGAAGAACACTTAGAAAATATAAGCAATGTCACATTAATACAAGAAAACTTTCAGGATTTTGCTAGTAAAACTACGGACAAATTTGAGGTAAGTAAATTTGTCACTTCCTGATACTAAAACTTGGAAAAATTAAAAGCAGTCGAATTAAGAAATCTGCTTGATAACCTTAGCTGGGTTACCAACTGCAACGGAGTTAGCAGGAACATCCTTAGTAACTACTGAGCCAGCACCAATCACAGAATTCTCACCAATAATCACTCCAGGACAAACCACTACTCCACCGCCGAGCCAAACATTGTCCTCAAGCACAATCGGTTGAGCAGCCTCCACCTTATCTTTACGCATTTGTGGATCAAGCGGGTGCATAGGAGTTAAAAGCTGGACATTAGGTCCAATTTGGCAATCATCACCAATAGTAATATTAACTACATCAAGAGCAACCAGATTATAGTTAATAAAAACACTATCTCCAATATGAATATTCTCACCATAATCTACAAACAATGGCGGCCGCACAAAAACATCAGAACCAACAGAACCTAACAACTCCGTTAATATTGGCTTAGCTTTATCCCAATCTTCTGCAAAAACCTTCTGGTATTCATCAGCAAGTTTCCCAGCCTGCTTCATAATACGTTCACTGTCTGGATAATCAGCAATATACAAATCCCCTGCAAGCATCCGCTCACGGTTAGTACGAGTATCTCCAGCAAAATAATCTTTTTTCATGCGATAAGACTATCATTTATCACAAATAGAAACTAAGCAATCCTCTTACGCATTGCATAGTTAATAAATCCAATAACTTTGCCTTAAACTTCAGCAGTATGAGTTTTAACTGTGATACGTTTTGATGCCAAACTTCAGTGTCACTGCCCGACTTCAACCAAGCTTGTACTTGTTCTGGAAAATAGTCTTTAGAGTTTGATTGTTTTACATCTTTATAGAATATTCCTTGAGCTTCATTAGACTAACCCTCTACAATAACAACTTGTCGGCTTGCACTTATTTTTTACTTACGGGCTATAGGAGCCACATATACCTCGACATTTTGAGAAGCTAACATATTAACATGCCTGACAAGATTTACCTGAGTAAAAGCAAACAATGAATCTGCTGTAATCAATTTATCTTTCGCGATGACAAGTACTATTCGCCTCGGTCTACATTCATATTCAGCAAGGTCTCCACCTTGTTTTTCTACAATTTCCTTAAGCTTAGTATGGGCTTCTAAATCATGAGCCAATATTTCTGTAGAAACTAATGCTTGAGCAATTAAATGACTAGCTGGAGCAGACGAAGCTATATGTTTAACGTGGACAAAAGTGCCATCTTTAGCTAGAATATCGCATGCTTCTATTCCATATCTATAAGTATTGGTATATATTAGCTCCCTATCTAAACATAAGCCATCTATAGATTTCGCAAGAATCTTGTTATACTCTTCCTCACTATTCTCCTTCTTTTGTTTTTTCTCATCATTTGGATGGCTCGCTAATTTCCACTCTGGTATATTTTCAAAATATGGTCCCTTTGAAAAAATCTCCTCGGTACGCTTTTTAAGTTCTGCCGAATAATCTTTTTCAATAAGGTACCATCGACCATTATGCAAAAAATAACGTTTCCCATCATTATCAACTTGAAAATTAAGCCACTTTTTCAATGAAATTCTTGTACTACAAGGATTTTTGCCTTCAGAATCTTCATATAGCATTACATACATCTTATTAATTTTTTGTAACCTACTGAAGCACTCAACTTCTTTATCTATATCTTTAATTTTTTCTATAGGTTCTAATAAATGATCTAAAGTTGGCAAGAAATCATGCACTTTTTGACGTCCATCGCCGAATATTTTAAAAGCTTGTGCGCTTCCATACTCATCAATGAGTTCATGCGGATAAGTCAGAGAAAGTAAGTTTCTACCGTCGATGGCTTTAACAAGATCCATATCAAGTTCAGCTATTTTTTGCTTATTTTTTACTTGAGTAAGTTGCTCTAAAAGTTTAAAATCCTCTGTAACAGGTTCTTTTGACAGAACTTTTTTAATTGTTTTGATATCTTTTATCAGTCCTCGCGGTGTCTTTGATAAAGGAAGCTTCAAGGAATCAGCGCCTTGAATACTCACCGTTTTATCGTCACTGCTAAGATTATCAATTCTACCTTTTGCAACTACACGCGTAGCTAAGTCCCCCATAAATTCAAAATGGAAGTTCATTAGAGGTGCTCCAGAAGCTATTGTAGAACGTTCTGCACGAGGACGTTCGTCTAAAGTTGTCTTATTAATTGAGCTCAAACTATCTGGTTCTGCACATCGAATTACAACTCTTTGTCCAAATCCAATATCAACCTTCTCATAGTTAAGGAATCGAAAACCTCCGCCAAAAGTTATTGCCCACGCACGAAACTTTTTATTTTTACCTGCTTTACTTCGTATTTTCTTTTTATCAGCTATAATTATCGCTGCAGATACAGTTGTATTTTTATATGGAACTCTTTGTCCACTTATATTAAATATAGTGTCATTCCAACTGAGCTCTTTCCCTGAAGTTTTTCCATAGATAAAAAGGGCTTGATAGCCAGCAATATTAACTGTCTGCCTTGTTGTACGTTCTAAAAGTAGGTATTTGTCTTGTATTGATTCATCAAAAGAAGTTAGCTTTTTAAGCCTATACAATGTCATACGTGTTTTCTGATTATTATTTTTAGCCATAGTAGATTATCCTAACTATAAAAATACTATGGCTAAATTTTAAACTAAATATTATATAAATCAGATTTACAGTGTCAAGCTACACATTAAACCTAAACTCAACCACATCGCCATCTTGCATAATGTAGTCCTTGCCTTCCATTCGGACTTTACCTTTGGCTTTGGCTTCGTTCATGGTGCCAGCTTCCATTAGGTCATCGAAGCTAACGATTTCGGCCTTAATGAATCCACGCTCAAAGTCACTATGGATTACACCTGCGGCTTGCGGAGCTGTGTCTCCTTTGTTAATAGTCCAAGCACGAGCCTCTTTTGGCCCTGCTGTTAGGTAAGTTTGTAGTCCTAGAGTTGAGAAGCCTACACGAGCTAGTTGGTCAAGACCTGACTCAGTCTGCCCTGTTGATTCTAATAGTTCTTGCGCATCTTCTGGATCTAGCGCAATTAGTTCTGACTCAATCTTGGCATCTAGGAATACACATTCTGAAGGTGCTACTAAATCACGAAGCTCTTGTTTTTTATCCTCGTCGTTAAGGATTGCTTCATCTACGTTAAATACATAGATAAATGGTTTTGAAGTTAATAGGTTTAACTGGTTTAGGTGTTCTGTATCAATACCTGATGCGAAGATTGTTTTGCCTTCTTCAAGCACTTTTTGTGCTTCTTTATAAGCTTCTAGACGAGCTGGTTCAGCTTTCTTAATCTTAACTTCTTTTTCCAGCTTGGGAATTGCATTTTCCAGAGTCTGCATATCGGCAAGTATTAGCTCCGTATTGATAGTTTCCATGTCTGAAGCTGGGTCTACTTTACCGTCTACGTGAACTACATCTGGATCATCGAATACACGAATTACCTGTGCAATTGCTTGTGACTCACGAATGTTTGCTAAGAACTTGTTACCAAGACCTTCGCCTTCACTAGCGCCCTTTACGATACCTGCAATATCCACAAATGAAACTGTAGCTGGCAGAATCTTTTCTGATTTGAAAATCTCAGCAAGCTTTTCAAGACGCTCATCTGGAAGTGGCACCACTCCTACGTTTGGCTCAATAGTTGCGAAAGGATAGTTAGCTGCTAACACTTCATTCTTAGTAAGTGCATTGAATAGTGTCGACTTTCCGACGTTTGGCAGACCAACGATACCGATGCTTAACATGAGACCAACTTTCTTTACAAGGAGCTAAGTTTGTGAATTATTCTGCTTATTAAAAGAGACAGAGCTTGATACTGATTTTATCACGCAGATAAAGTTATACAGCTAAATAACAAGCCTTTTACGCATTGCATAATTTATGAATCCCACACCGTACAAACTACGCTGACATTCTTTCACTACTTCAAATCCTTGTTTCAGGAAAAATGGTTTAGCAGTAATACTCACATGTGCAGTTAACTCTTTACAGCTCATATCCGCAGCAACTGCAGTCACTTTATCAAGAAGTTCTGTAGCTACACCCATACCAGAATAATCAGAATCAACAAACATCATATTGATATAGCCCTGTTGGTTTACGTCAGTAAAACCAACAACTTTACCTGAAATTTCAGCAATATAAGTCTTAACGGCAACACGTTTCTGCCGCCAAATCTCAATATCACTCCCCGATTTTAGCCAAGCATCAATTTGGTCAGGAGAATAATCTTTTGAGTTAGATTCCTGCACAGCCTTAAAGAATACTTCTTGAGTGGCTATATCATCAGATTTAGTATATTCCCTAATTATTATCATGATTCTAAACTGAATTTTAGCATGCAGACAGCCGTTTGCAGCAAGTGAGTAACTATAGACTTCTGGATTAATTGTCATAGGAACCCAATACAATTAAATTATGAACGATGAAACTATATTGAAAGCTAAAGAACTAGCCACGAAAGCCCACAAAGGACAAGTAGATAAATCTGGCATTGATTATATTACTCATCCAGCACAAGTTGCTAAGATGCTTAGTGATGAAGGTGCTACTCCTGAAACAGTCGCTGTTGGCTGGCTTCATGATGTAGTTGAGGATACTGAAATTACCTTAGAAGATTTACGAAAACTTGGCTTCTCTCAATCCGTGGTTGCTGGTATCGATGCAATGACTAAACGTAAAGGCGAACCTTTAAAAGAATACCTAACTCGAGTAAAAGCTAATCCTATTGCTCACCAAGTTAAATTAGCAGATGTAAAAGATAACACCAACCCTACACGAGTTGCAGCATTAAAAGATGAGAAGACCAAAGAAAGGCTAGCAGAGAAGTATAAGTTTGTTAAAGAATTTTTAAAACAATAGCTTTAAGTTCCATACTACATATTTATTATTTTCCGTTGGTTTTATTTCTCATACTCTAATGGCATTAACAATTTAGGACACTCCTCATAAAATATACCCACACGATTGTAAGAAAGGCAAAGGGGCAATGGCAAAAGGAAGTGAAGAACCTGTTGAGTGGGTTGAGGAAACTCAAGCAGTTGAAGAATACAGGATTGATATAGAAGCTCTTAGGAACTGGGAGCATATTTTCCGGCACAAGATTGTAAATGGTGTTTATTATTATCCCCAGGAAGACTTAAAAAATATAGAGACGATGTTGAAGCAAGGCGTGCAAAAATGGAAGAAATTCCAGTTCATGTTTTAGATGATGTTATTGCCGAGGCTTATAACGAAGATGGTAATTGGCGAGAATGCTACTACATTGACTAAAACCACTGTATAGAATATACAAACTTCTAGTCTCTTATAAAAGAAACCCGTGGATTAACTACCGACATATCAAGTTCCTAATTTATAACTATCCTATAATTACTTTATATAAAGTACACAAATAAACAGGATAATGATGGCTGATATTAACAAGACTATTCTTAATGGTTTCCAATCAATGATGATTGATGAAGCTAATAACCGTAAAGAAGAAACTCTAACACCACACTTCATCGATAATGAAGCACCAACAATCTTTGATGAAATTGAGAAACAGATTGTAACCTGTAATAATTTCAAAATATCAGTTGCATTTATAACACTTAGCGGTGTTCAAACCATACTCGGACAATTAAGTGAACTTAAAGATAAAAATATAACTGGACAAATTCTTACAAGTAACTATTTATATTTCACTGAGCCAGAAGCTATTCGGAGACTTAACGAAATAGAAAATATCGAAGTTCGAGTGTTTGAAACTGAAAAGTTTAAAAACCAAGGTTTCCATGCAAAAACTTACGCTTTTTACTACGATGATTACGCTTCAATATTGCTAGGTAGTTCTAACCTAACTGGTTCCGGTTTACGCAAAAATATTGAGTGGAATAATAAACTTTATATGTCCAAGCAAAGTGAATACTTGAATAACTTTGAAAACAAGTTTAATAAGTATTGGAATAGCGAAAACATAACTAAAGTTAACGAAAAATGGCTAGAGACTTACGAAGCTAAGTATTTAGACTCCAAATCAAGATTAAAAGCATTAGAAGAAAACACTGGAAATTCTAAAAATGCAGAGTTAACACCTAACTCTATGCAACAAAACTTTATCGATAACTTACGAGACATCAAAGACTTAGGGCAAGAACGAGCTTTGCTTATTTCAGCTACTGGTTCTGGGAAAACATACGCGGCAGCCTTTGCAGCCAAAGAACTTTGTTTTGAAAGAGTTCTTTTTGTAGTTCATAGAGAACGAATAGTGGATCAAGCAAGACAAAGCTTTGCACGTGTCTTTAACAAAGATATAGATGAACTAGGAAAGTTTGTTCGGATAAATCAGGCTAAAGATAAAGACTTAGTATTTACTACTGTTCAGACTATGCAAAAGTCAAAAAATTATGAACAGTTTAAACCTGACTACTTTGATTTGATAATCATCGATGAATCTCACCGAGTTGCCACAAATAGCTATGAAAAAATTCTAGATTACTTCAACCCCAAGTTTGTTTTAGGCCTTACCGCTACTCCAGAACGAACTGATGACCCTGAAAAAGTTTACGAAATCTTCCATCATAATATTGCTGGTGAGGTAAGACTTAAAGATGCTTTAGAAGAAGAACTTGTTTGCCCATTTCATTACTATGGTATTGAAGATTTAGAGTATACAGAAGAAAATGCTCCAAAAGAAATTGAACATAAGGATTTTAGGAAGCTTTTGTTGGAGAAGCGAACTGAACATATAATTAACAATGCAGAAAAATTTAAATATAGTGGCAAATCTTTGAAAGGGATTGTTTTCTGTAGTACTAAGAAGGAAGCTAAGGAACTTGCAGAAGAGTTCAATCATCAAGCTGGCTACCGTACAGTTGCTCTGACAGGTGAAGACAGAGCTGAAAATCGTGAAGATGCGATTAAGAGTTTGATGTCAGATGATGAAGATTCTTTACAATATATTTTCACAGTAGATGTTTTTAACGAAGGCATTGATATTCCTAAAGTGAATCAGATCTTAATGGTAAGGCCTACAGAGAGCGCAATTATATTTGTCCAACAGCTTGGTCGTGGCTTGAGGAAGGCTGAGGACAAGGACTTTGTAGTTGTTATTGATTTTATTGGAAATTATGAAAATGATAAGAAAAGCTATTTAGTTCCAACTGCTTTAGCAGGTAGAAAGCTTTCTAATAAAGATGAGGCGAGGAGAACAGCTCTTGAAGCTAATAAATACATTAAGGGAGAATCGACAGTCTGGTTTGACGCAATATCCAAAGAAAGGATTTTTGCTGCTATTGCAAAGATGAGTTTTACAAAAAGAGATCTACAAAAAGATTATTTCAACGTAAAAACTATCGTAGGTAAAATCCCTACATTGTTAGATTTATACTCTTTTGGAGAATACGCTCTCTCTGTTTATTACGGTTATTTTGCTAAACATAAGAGCAAAGGACCAGCGAATTATTTTGAGTTTGTGAAAGAAACTGATACATCATTACAGGGAAATATGACAAGAGATGAGAGAATCTATCTTGAGATTGCTGAACAGTTTTTAGGAAGCGGAAAACGTTATGCAGAGTTAGAAATACTCAATGAAATTCTTAAAAAGGGAAGTATTTCAGTTATTTCTTTGAACGAGAACTGTGAATCAACTTTATGCCAAGAAAATAACGAATCAGCCATCAACTTACTAAGTGGAAAATTCTTTAATAATGCTGCTCAGAAAAAACGGTATAAAGGTTATGAATTTATAGTCCAAGAAGGTGACCTTCTTACAAAATCTGAAGGTTTTTCTACAGCATTAGAGAGCGATGTTTTTCAAAAGTACTTTTTACAAAACCTCGAGCTTGCTCAAGAATTATATAAAACAAAGTTCAGCAATCCTGAAGTAGGAAATTTCAAACTATTTGAACGATATAACCGACGAGATGTCGCATGGCTGTTAAATAACCCTAAAGATGAAAGTGGGTTTATGGCTAGCGGGTATCCAAGTAATCCAATAGGTGATTACTGGCCTCTCTTTGTTACATATAATAAAGCTGCAGATGTAGATTTGAATATCGACTATAATGATAGGTTTTTGAATCGTGAGGTTTTCCTTTGGGAATCAAGAACTGGAATAGCTGATACAGCAAAAAGGCTTCAGCAATTTAGCGCAAAGAAAAAGCCTTTTATGGTTTATGTTAAAAAAGATGATAATGAGAAAGATTTTTATTTTTTAGGTATGTCCAAAGTTTCTAAGTTTACTGAAACAATACGTGAGTCTGATAAGAAACCTATTCTACATGCTGAGTTAAAACTGGAAGAATCAGTCAGAGAAGATATTTACGACTATCTAACTGAAGGCTAACTAAAACAATTTCTTCTTTATTTCTTTAATGATTGGAATATCAGCTGGGAGCCAATCCAAGCTATCAATATTTGCTTCATCTACCCATTTAGCATCTTTATGCTCTAGTAACTCAAATTTTCCTTTTAGGGAACAAACATAACAATCCATAATTAAATGAAAAGTAGGGTAAGTGTAGTCAATAGTACATAAATGCTCTCTCACTTTAATGTCTGCATTTAATTCTTCTCTAATTTCACGAATCAGCGCCTCTTTAGGTTCTTCACCAGGTTCAATTTTTCCACCTGGAAATTCCCAACCACCTTCAAAATCACCTGTAGCTCTTTGAGTGGCTAGGACTTTATTATTATCGAGAATAATGGCAGCAACTACTTTGATTGTTTTCATAACCTAACTTTAACCTTATTTTATTTATAGAACTAATTAAGGTATGTTTTTACTCATCTTATAACTCCTACCTACACTTCCCAGCTTATAACTAACCTATAATTGTCTTGTACTAAACATACAAAACAAGGCAAAAGGTTAATGGAGCACAGCACACACCACTCTATTCTCAGTGGCTTTCAAGCAACGATGATTGACCAAGCTAAGGAACGTGGGAATGAACTATTAACTCCTGATTTCATTGACAGTAAATCCAGTACAATTTTTAACGAGATTGATAAACAAATCACTGCTTGTAACCACTTCAAAATCTCTGTTGCTTTCATAACTCTTAGTGGTGTGCAAACTATCCTTGGTAGGCTTAGTGAACTTAAAAATAAAAATATAACTGGGCAGATTCTTACCTGCAATTACCTATATTTCACTGAACCTGAAGCTATTCGTAAACTTAACGAAATTCCTAATGTTGAAGTGCGCATCTTTGAAACTGAAAAGTTTAAACGCAGGGGTTTCCACGCAAAAACTTACGCTTTCTACTATGACGACCATGTCTCGATGCTGCTTGGTAGCTCAAACTTAACTGGCTCTGGACTTCGTCACAATGTGGAATGGAATAACAAGCTCTACATGTCTACACAAAGCGAATATCTCCATAAATTTGAAGAAGCCTTTGATGATTATTGGAAACATGAAGATATCACACATGTCACTGATGAATGGCTTGCCAGTTACACGAAGAAATATGAAAGCACTAAGAAGCACTGGAAGTCTATTGAAAGGATTGAGACTGCTGCACAAGAGCACAATTTAAAACCTAATACAATGCAGCAAGATTTCATCAAGTCTTTAAAGCAGATTCAAGACGCTAAAGATGATAGAGCTTTGCTAATCTCTGCTACTGGCACTGGTAAAACTTATGCAGCAGCTTTTGCAGTTAAGGAATTACGTTTTAAAAAAGTCCTATTTGTGGCGCATCGCGAGCAGATTGTGGATCAAGCAAGGAAAAGTTTTGCTACAGTCTTTGATAAAGACATAAATGAACTTGGGAAGTTCGTCAGACAAAATAACACTCAAGATAAAGACATGGTGTTTACCACTGTGCAAACCATGCAAAAGCCAGAAAACTATCAAGCTTTTCCAGCTGATTATTTCGACTTGATTATTGTAGATGAAGCTCACCGCATTGCAGCTAATAGTTATCAAAAAATCTTAAACTACTTCAAGCCAAAGTTTATGCTTGGTCTTACTGCCACTCCAGAACGCACTGACAATCCTGAATTAGTTTATGAAATCTTCCAGCACAATATTGCTGGTGAAATTCGTTTACAAGATGCGTTAGCAGAAGACTTGATCTGCCCATTTCATTACTACGGCATTGCTGATATTGAATACCAAGAAAACGATAATTATCAGGAGTTATCTTATCGAGATTTAAATCAAATCCAGCTTAAACAAAGAGCAAAGCACATTATTAACCAAGCCAAATTCTTTGGTTATAGCGGTAAAACTCTCAAAGGTTTGGTCTTCTGCAGCACTAAAAAGCATGCAAAAGGATTAGCTGCAGAATTCGCCAAACAGGCTGGCTTTCACACCAAAGCATTAACTGGCGAAGATAGCAGCAAGACCCGTAACGAAGCCATTGCAAGTTTACAATCTGACGATCCAGAATCATTAGATTATATTTTCACCGTGGATCTTTTTAATGAAGGTGTTAATATCCCAGAAGTTAACCAAGTCATCATGGTTCGTCCTACAGAAAGTGCCATTATCTTTGTGCAACAACTTGGCCGTGGGTTACGTAAAAGCCTTAATAAAGACTTCGTAGTAGTAATTGATATTATTGGCAATTATCAAAATGATAAGAAAAGCTATCTAATCCCTATTGCACTAACTGGAAGCAAAAAGTCTGATAAGGACACTGCCCGTCGTATCACACGTGAGGCTAACAAATACTTAACAGGTGAATCTACAATTTGGCTAGATGAAATTTCCGACAAACGGATTTTCAATGCTATTGCCAAGATGACATTTGGTAGGCGTGAACTCCAACAAGATTATCGTGATGTCCGAATGAAAATTGGTAAGACTCCTACCCTACTTGAGCTAGATAAATATGGCAGTTATGCAATTGAAAATTATCTTTCTTATTTTTGGAAACATACTAGCAAAACCGCCACTTACTTTGATTTTGTTAAAGACACTGAACCTAACTTTGCTGGAGAAATATCTAATAGCGAACAAATTTTCTTGGAAATGGCAGAGCAATTCATCAGTCCTGGAAAACGATATGAAGAAATTCAACTCTTAAAATTATTGTTAAAACAAGAAACTATTGACCTTAAGCAACTACTAGATTCTTGCAAAACAGAACTAGAAAAAGAAAACTACATTTCTGCTACTCAACTCTTAGATTGTAGTTTCTATCGTCGTGCCGAACAACAGCGAAGGTACCACAATAATAACTTCCTTAAAGTTAAAGATAATCAGGTAGTTAGAACCGAGCTATTTAGCCAAGCATTGGAAAATCCAATATTTAAACGATTCTTAGCAAACACTTTGGCTTTAGCTGAAGAGAATTATCAAAGTAAATTCGCTAACCCTGAGTATGGAAACTTTAAACTATACGAGAAGTATTCACGCCGTGATGTAAGCCTATTACTACGAAATAAGACTGATAACACAGGTATGTATGGTTATCCAAAGCAACCATTTGGTGGGTATTGGCCATTGTTTGTAACTTACAAAAAGAACAGCCGAATTCTTAGCATGCGTGGTAATGATAAGTTCCTTAATGAAAGCACCTTTTTATGGCAATCACGTAAAAATACCAATGTCGAAGAAAACTTAAGAAAATATGGTGAAGCTAAGAAGCCATTCTTACTATTTATTCAGCGAGATAGCAAAGAAAATGATACACAGCTTTACTTTGTCGGAGCTTCTACAGACTCAGTTATAGTGAAACGTCCACATGTGCACGATAAAAATGAGAAAGTCATGAGTGTAGAGTTCAAACTAGAAGAACCTGTCAGACAGGATATCTATGACTATTTAACTAGCGAGTAGGCTTTCGGAGCTTTTTATAATATTTAGCTAACGTCTGCTGGAATTGGCTCATCCGCTAGTGCTTCAAGCCTTTCCATACGTCTTGCATATTCTTCATCGTTAGAACCTTGCACAATAATCATCCCTTCTTCTGCATATTTTCTTCAATGAAGTTTACTGCTGTTAAAGCAGTGTTTACTCCCAATAAAAATACATTAAATACTGTAAGAAAGTTATAGCCAAACTGTGACAGTAACACTAAACTTGCCACTAAGTGAAACAAATACTCTGTGCTGATTCCTTTAAGTTTTTTACTCATAATTTTTCAAATCTCTTTCTATATCTGTTAATTCTGCTAAATATTTGACCATGTTGCTTAAATCTTTATGATTTGGATTATCCTTAGCCAATTGTTTTACTTCATCGTATTCTTCAAGCAAACTCTTTAATGCAGGGGTTTCAAGCTGTTTAACATCGCGGTAGTATTTAACTTCTTCAAGTATTTCGTTCTTAATATTAGAATTATATTCTTTAATATAGTAAACAGTCTTTATCCCATCACGAGTCATAATCGTAAAGTAATTCGCCAATTTAGCATTGATGATTTTCTTGTATGTGATTTCAGCGTTCTTGTTTGAATCTTGATGAGTAGCTAAATCTACCCATCGGTTCTTGCTAGGTGATTTATAGTAGCGCAACACTGAAGCTGTAATTGCCATCTCTGTGGGCACACAAAGGGCAACTACATTAACTTTAAAATTAGTTTCTTTAAACTTTTGCAAAGTATTTCGCACATAAGAAAACCTTTTAAAGGTACCCTCTAAAATAAACGAAATCTCATGTTTGATTGCATAATCAATAGCTTCTTGGGTAATTTGCCTTGAAAAATCTGCAGTTATATTAGCAAGCTCAAGCTCATTACCTTCCATAACAATATCCTTATATTCAGGATGATAAATCCGCATTTTATCGGGATTGATTTCAACCAAGTTATGTTCACGCTTTAAAGTATTAACTGTTGCAGTTTTCCCTGAGCCAGACTGCCCACCGACAAAATAAAATTTAGGTTTTTCACTAGGTTTAGCATTGCCAAAAATACGCTTCTCAATTACAGATGTTAATTTCATTGCAACACCACCATTTTTGCATCAAATTGCCCTGCTAATTTAAGCATATTTTGATAGTCTGACATACCAATATCAGCTAATATTCCATCTAGCTCTTTAGCTTTAGTTAAATACTCTTCTTCTGATATTTTCTTAGATTGTAGTGCAACATATAATAACCCTTCATAACGATATGAAGCTTCACTCAAAATATCAAAAGCTACTACTCTATTCATATTCTATCCCTTAGCTAATATAAGGCCACGTGAAGTTTTTGCAATACGTTCACGAAAGCTTTTAACTATTTCTTCAGTCCTATCACGTAATGCTGGTTCAACCTTCCAGCGACTGCGTATCACATGCTGAGTCTTTTCTTTCCTCTCTTTCTTATGAAAATAAGTGATATCAGCCTCATAGTTTTCTTTGACGATTAATCTACCATTGAAAAAATCTTCAGGAAGTTTCTCATATTCAGTACCTTTTAATAAATCTAACCGCTCATCATTCTTTAAGTGCATAAGTTTCTTATGAGAATAAAGAACACTTGCTGCCATTGTGGCTGCATTCTTACGTGCATCTAACCTACGGTAATCCATATATTCTTGTAGTTCATCACAATTTTTCAAATGAAATAACCTAGCATCAAACATTGGAATTCCTTTAGTTTTTGGACAGTTTTTCATAAAACCCCCTGTAGCTCCAGAGGCAGAAATTGAAAGCAACTTCTCTTCTCTACCACTAAACTCAAACTGTCTTTTAACTGTAATCAAGTCCGAAAAGAATACATTAATTTCATCCGATTGCACATATGCAAACATAGAATTATCGAGAACTTTGCTAACTATAGTAATAGCAGCAGCATCCATTGCTTTCATCAACGTACGGTCATAAGGTCGTTCGAACTGTTTAGTAAACGTGTGAAAACTGCGTCCATCGAGACGCATTCCCATTATCGAATTTTTAGGAATAGTCCTACGGAATTCTTTTTCCTTTTCCGTGAACTTCTGCTTATTGCCAATTCTTTCGCTATTTTTGTAATTCATATTCTTACAATACAAACTACCTATGACAAATTTAAATTGGAGTGTGACAATCTTCCAATATATTAAATGGAAGTCTGCGATATACTGTAAATCTTAAAAGAATATTAAAACTTAAAATACAAAGCCGTATGCTAATAAAATAAAAAGGATTTTACAATGCCAAAAACCATAACTGTATTAGGTTCCACAAATATTGACCGAGTAGTTTCTGTACCTCGTTTTGGAGGTAGTGGTGAAACCTTACATACCAGTAATTCATTAGCCAATATGATGGGTGGTAAAGGATTAAATCAAGGCATAGCAGCAGCCCGATCTGGTGCACAAGTTCACATGATTACAAAAGTGGGCAAAGAGTTCGATATTGATGAAAATATGAACGAAGAGAATTTAAACACTTCTCATGTTATGCGTTCAGACAAGGCTGAAACCGGACAAGCCTATATCACTGTTTCAGAAGAAACTGGCGATAATATTATCTACATTTATGGTGGTGCTAATGCTGACATTACTATAGAAGATGTCCAAGACCATAAGGATGCAATTACGGAATCTGAATTCCTAATTGCCCAATTAGAAGTTCCAATTGAAGCGGTAACTGAAGCTTTCAAAATTGCCCGAAAAAATGGGGTAACCACACTGTTAAACCCAGCCCCTATGCCAGAAACAGGTAATCTACCTAAAGAACTTCTGGCAGTAACCGATATTATTGTGCCAAATGAGCATGAAACATTTTTATTAACAAACATCGAAGTTACTGACGAAAAAGCTTTGGTAAAAAATGCTAGATACTACTTTGGCAATGGTATTAAGACCGTAATAATTACTATTGGCGAAAAAGGTGCTTTCTTTATGCATGATAATGGTAATTCTGGAACTGTACCTGCTTTCAAAACTCAAGCAGTTGATACTACTGCTGCTGGTGACACCTTCATCGGTGCTTTGGTAACTCAATTGGATACGAATTTAGACAATTTGGGAGAAGCAATGCGTTATGCAGCTGCAGCAGCTTCAATAGCAGTATCCCGCCCTGGCGCACAACCAAGTGTCCCAACTAAAGCAGAAGTTATGAAGAAACTAGCTTAAAACTAGTCGACTAAGCAATATCAGAATCCTGGAGAAAATCTCATGCGCAAAACAAATTTATTAAATACTCATTTAAGTAATGCAATTTCAGAAATTGGTCATACTCAATGGTTAACTATTGGCGATGCTGGACTTCCAATAAAAAATGATGGACGTAAAATTGACTTAGCAGTTTCCCGTAAACTACCACTTTTTATTGATGTCTTAGCAGCAACTCTTTCTGAAATGAAAATCCAGAAAGTTTACCTAGCCAAAGAGATTAAAAGTGAAAATCCACAGCAGTTAAAAGGCATCAAGGCATTACTTGACTCTAATGTTGAAATTGTTTGGGTAAGTCACGAAAAATTGAAGGCTATGACTAATGATGAAAATAATATTGCAACGGTCAGAACTGGTGAAGTTACACCTTATTCAAATATTGTCTTAGAATCCGATGTTGATTTCATCGGTGAAGCTGTTAAGTAGGAGAAGTATTCATGAATATGATAGGATTATTTTTCGCATTACTTGCAATTATCGGCTGGAGTGCATACCCTACGTTAGTTTCTAAGTTTGGTGGCACTCCGACACAAGGTATCTTCGGTGCTACTTGGGGCACGCTAATTGTTGCAACTATTTTAGCGACCACTATGCATTTCGCCCCTCCTGGTGGCTATAGCTTCTGGCTAGCTTTTGCCTCTGGTGCCGCTTGGGCTTTTGGTAACGTTTTGACAATTAAAGCTTTCGGCTTACGCGATGCCTCTGGAAATGTTTTAGGCTCTGCCAAAGCTATGCCGATTTCGACTGCATTTCAGATTACTGCGAATGTACTCTGGGGCGTAATTATGCTGGGTAACTGGCCATCTGCACAATCACGTTTATTTGGTGCATTGGCAGTTATTATCATTCTAATTGGTGCATACTTAACTACTTATCAAGAGCATGCTACTCCAGGAAATAGTGATTTGCTTAAGAAAGCAGTCATAGTTTTATTAATTGCACAAATCGGGTACTCACTATATGGAATATTGCCACAGTACACAAAACATACTGATGGCTTGCACATGTTCCTACCTCAAGCAATGGGTATGGCTACTTTTGGCCTAGCACTTGGTATATTTGATTTCTTTAAAAAGCATCATAATATTTTCATAGAGAAAGTAACTTATAAGCAAATCTTTTCTGGTTTCTTCTTCGCAGTTGCAGCACTAGGCTATCTAGTCTCAGCACAGCCAGCGATGTTAGGTCTTGCAACAGGTTTTGTACTATCTCAGGTTTCAATTGTTGGTGCGACAATTTCTGGAATCGTAGTCATGAAAACTAAGAAAACGCAAAAAGAATGGCTTGTCATCATTACTGGTTTGGTAATGATTGTGGCTGCAGCTTCAGTTACTGCTTTCTTATAATTTGAACTCGTTAGTAAGACTACTTGTTATTCTTCGCTGCCCGCTTAGCGCTCTTACGCCCACCTAAAGCACGTTCATCGTTCTTTAGCATAGAACGTAGCTCTTTCGGAAGTGAAAATAACAAGTCTTCTTCTGCGGTGACTACTTCTTCGACATCTGCATAACCGTAGTCTGCAAGGAGTTTAATCACTTCTTGCACTAGCACTTCTGGCACTGAAGCACCTGACGTTACTCCAATTGTTGATGCGCCTTCAAACCATTTCTCATCTACTTGGTTTGCAAAATCTACACGTTCTGCTCGCTTTGCACCATAATCTAGTGCTACTTCTACTAGACGTACTGAGTTAGAAGAGTTAGAAGAACCTACCACAATTACAAGGTCTGACTTTGGGGCAATCTTCTTAATTGCCACCTGACGGTTTGTGGTCGCATAGCAAATATCATCACTTGGTGGATCTTGAAGCTTTGGGAAACGCTCTTTAAGCAAACGAACAGTCTCCATAGTTTCGTCAACACTAAGGGTAGTTTGTGAAATCCAAATAACTTTATCTGGGTCTCGAACTTCTACTTTATCTACTTCATGTGGTCCGTTTACTAGTTGAATATGCTCTGGAGCTTCGCCCATAGTACCTTCAACTTCTTCATGGCCCTCATGACCAACCAAGATAATATCGTGGTCAGTTTTCGCAAAACGCACTGCCTCGCGATGCACTTTTGTAACTAATGGACAAGTTGCATCAATAGTGCGGAGCTCCCGATCTGCAGCTTCATTAACTACTGCAGGAGATACTCCATGTGCGGAAAATACAGTGATTGCACCTTCTGGTACTTCGTCAATTTCTTCTACGAAAATCGCACCTTTTTCTTCCAAAGTCTTTACCACATGCACATTATGCACAATCTGCTTACGCACATAAACTGGTGCACCATGAAGTTCAAGAGCCTTTTCAACTGCAATAACTGCTCGGTCTACTCCAGCACAATACCCACGAGGCGCTGCAAGTAATACCTTGCGCTCGCCTTGTGGAAGGTCTAAATCTTCTGGTTTAACGCGTTTTTTAGGAACTTGAGGCATAGCTAACGAAATACTCATGTATCCAGTTTATCTTAAACATTAATCTACTTGTAGCCCTTTGGAAAATACCTAACTTGTTAGGTATAAAACACAGTTATTACTCTGTCCACAACTTATCGATTGGAATTGAATATATTCCTGGCGTTGATTCAGCCATTTGAGTCCCAGTATGAAAAATAATTCCATGTAAAAATTGGTCATTAAGTTTTTGCTGAAGCCACTTTATATTCTTTAAGTCTGATTGTTTGATAAGTGACTTAGACTTAATTTCAATTGCCACTATCTTTCCTTCAGGTGTTTCTACTATTAAATCTATTTCTCGTTTATCATAATCACGATAATGGTATAGGTTATAACCTGAAAAACTATTGGCTAGTTGCCTTCTGATTTCTGAAATAACAAAAGTCTCGGTAGCCGGTCCTAGAAAATTCAGATTTTTACCTTCAATATTTTCAGGTGTAACTCTGTTCATTAACAACATTAACCCGCTATCGTTTACATAAATCTTAGCTCTCTTAGTAGCACGATCTAATAAATTATTGCTCCAGCAAGGTAACTCATCCAATAAAAAAAGTCGTTTAAAGATTTTTAAATATTCTTCGAACTGATATCTAGATAGTCCAAAATCATTACCTCTACTTTTATTCAATTCAGTAGTAGATAAGGCACAGATACCTGAAAAAATTTTAGTAAATAACTCAGAGTCTAAGTTACTCTTTAAAAGTACCGCATCATGTTGAGATAACTTTCTAATATAGCTTTGAGCCCAAGACAATCTAGAATAATTAGTTTTACGAGATACCAATACAGGATAACCACCTTGAACAATTTTTGATATATATTCTTCACGAGTAGTTGTAGAGTCTTTTATCTTAAAGTCTCCCTCTAACAGATTGAATATCTTAAAATCGCTTTTTTCTATTTCACATTCTGAAAATGGAAAAATCTGCAAGTCATCAACCCTACCAGCTAAAGAATCTTTTGCTTTTTCTAACCCTAATAGGGAAACACTACCTGTTATAAGGAATTTAGACTTACTACTAATATCGTCTGCAATTATTTTCAAGTTCCCCATTAATTCAGGGGCCAACTGAATTTCGTCAATAACAAGTAACTTGTCTTTAGCCTGAGCTACAAAACTATCAGGGTTACCTAAAGCATTCTCTAAAGTAGTTGCATCATCTAAAGTACGATAAATTCCATTTAATTTCTCACATAAAATTTTTGCAATAGTACTTTTGCCTACCTGCCTAGCTCCTTGCAAGTTAATTATACTTGCCTCCTCAAGCAATTCCTTGGCTAGAGAAGTTACTTTCCTAGGTAAAATTTCAACGTCATTCATAAATAATATAGTACCATTTTTGCAAAATTACGAGAAATTATTTTCATTTTTACGAACTATTTTTTGCAAAATTACGAGAAATTATTTTCATTTTTACGAAAGAATATACGAAGTAATAAGGTACTTTAAATTGCCACAAACAACCTTAGTTTTAACAAAAGGTCGGCACAATTTTCTATGCAGGTCAGGATACAAAAGCAAACCTGACCTGCATAACATTTAGTGATTCAACACATCTCGATTACGCCAAGTATAAGTGCCAATAGCTATCAACACTATCGAAATCCCAGTAATTATCAATAACGGTTCGCCCTTAATTGCCTCTGCAGGCGCTGAAGCAATATGCACCATAGGCGATAGGTTCATAATCCACTGTTTTAGATTCATCAATGGTGCCAACCAAGCTGCAAAAAATGTAAACCCGTAATATAGCCAAGTAACTAGTCCTGAAGCTTTTGGCAAAATGCCAAATAATAGGATATAGAGCCCAGCAAATAGTGCTAAAACTGGCCAATACTGTAAAGCAGATAATATATATTTACTGATATCAGCATGCATATCCTTTGAACCGGCATTTACCGAAACTGCCATTAACCAACCAGAAATAGCTAACATCACTGCTCCACCAATTAATGCGACTAAAGCGTGTAGCGCAAACCATTGGATACGAGATAACTTAGTAGAAAGTAATACTTCTAAGTGCCCATGCCCTTCTTCACCACGAAGTTTACCTAGAGATTGCAAGACATAAGCAATAATCATTAAAACTACTATACTAAGCATTGCTGATATGAAAGATGGAATCATGGAATCTGAGCCACCCATAGTTTCAATCATTTGCACAGCTTCTGGAGAACCTTCATAAACATTACTAATCTGGGGAACCAAGAATCCAATAGTTGCAACCATGATTACAACTCCGATTAACCAACCAATGAAAATATTTTGTTGCATTTTCCAAGTAAACCCAATAGGAGTGCGCAAGAAAGCAGAAGCGCGTGTTTTACCTTTACGAGCGGCAATAATCCCACTTCCCAAATCACGATTAGCCAGTAAATAGAAACTTATCGGAGTAAGCACTATCGCAACTACCACAAAGATCCAAAGTGGCCACCAATTAGCTGCAGTAAGTGATTTAGCAGATTCTAACCAACCAAATGGGCTTAAATAAGTAGGCCATGCTGGCTCTAGTAGACCCTGAGAGTTTTGCTTACCCATAAAGTCGCTAATTCCTCTTAGGACAAAACCAATCCCAATTAAACTAGCCAAAATACTATTTGCAGAACGAGCACTTTCGACAAGCTGGGCTACAATACTTGCAAGAACTGCCCAAACAAAACCAAATAGCCCAAAAGAAATTGCAAACAGCCACACACTACCATCTTGCCAATTCACATTTACGGCACTAATACCAGCACCAATAATCAAAGCAAGAATTAGATTTGCAAAGAAAGCAACAATAATTGCTGCAATTAGACCAGCAAAACGGTGAACTCTAGCAGAAAGAATTAGCTCTAATGCACCGTTTTCTTCATTTTGCCTATTATGTCTAATTACAAACATGGTGTTCATAAATGCAACAGCCAAACCCCACCACAGTAAAGTTTCAATTGACATTAAAGCACCAAAAGTAGGTTTATCCATTGGTCCAGTTAAAAATATACCAGCTGGATTGGTAGCAAAAGTTTGATATAAAGCAGTTAAACTCTTTTGATCACCATAGACATCTTTCAATAAAGGAACCATCAAGATTAACGAAATCGAAATAGCTAGGATCCAAATAGGCAACTTAATCCGTTCCCGTTTTAGAATTAGAATAATAAGTTCTTTAATGCCAGTAAACATTAATGCTCCCCATACTTACTCAAGAAAACTTTCTCCAAGTTTTCATGCTCATCTCGGAGTTCTTCCATGGTGTATACGGAAACTGTCTCACCTTTACGAATAATAGTAACTCTGTCACAAAGTGTCTCTACTTCACTCATGATATGGCTTGATAGTAAGATTGTTTTACCAGCATCTTTAAGTGCATGCACTTCCTCTTGAAAAACATTTTCCATAAGTGGATCTAAACCACTTGTCGGTTCGTCAAAAATATACAGAGGTACATCACTTGCCAAAGCAGCAATTAAGGCAACTTTCGTGCGATTACCTTTTGAATATGAACGAAACTTTTTAGTTTCGTCTAACTCAAAACGTTTCAACAAGTGTTTACGCCGTGCTTCATCAAGACCACCACGTAAGTTACCGAGGATATCAATAGTTTCTCCCCCAGTTAAATTAGGCCAAAAATTAACATCTCCTGGCACATAAGCTAGTTTTTCATGCAATTTAACTGCATTGCTCCAGGCATCTTGCCCAAATACATCAGCTATACCACTAGACTTTTTTAATAATCCTAAGATAATGCGGATTGTCGTAGATTTACCAGCACCATTGGGACCCAAGAAACCGTGTACTTCACCTTTTTGCACCTGTAAATTAAATTTATTTAGAGCAGTAAACTTTCCAAACTGTTTCGTTAAATCTTTAACGTTAATTATTTCTGAAATATCTGAAGTCATAATGTATTCCTTTTCTATCTAAATACATAGTTTCAGATTTTTCTGAAAGTTACAATGGCATCTTTCAGTTTTTTCTGAAAGTTTTTTTTTCGTAATCTACTAATACTTTCTGAAACCTAACATCGATGAAACTATACAAGTCATACATTGCAAGTAATCTGTCATTATTTGGTAGCTTTTTTAATCCTGATTCAGCGACAGCTGTGTATAGTTTTGTAGATTCGATTGATCTGCGAATTGTTTGCAGTACATTGTCTTTCGTATTTCGATAGTAATGCTTACGACTTCCAGTTTTTTTTATCCTAGTTACCATGCCGACTTTCACGAACATCGCCATTGCTTCACTCAAAGCCCCGGCAGACACTCCAGTTGCGTTACGAATATCTACGGCAGTTTGTTCTTCAGGTTCACACACAGTTAGCCAAGCTATTACTTTTGCTGCACCTAACGGCAAGGCATGAGCTGAATACAGAGCAGTTAACTCTTCATAGACTTCTCGAGTATTATCATCCATTGCGTGCATCACCCTGCATCATTATCTCTTAGCATATAAGCAAAAATCTCTCACTTAATTATAACTTATCGCCTAATTTTCAATGTTCTATAATCAGGCGACAGTTTTATCGTAGCTAAGTAGTATTATTTAACCAGAGCAACTTTTAATGAGGCGATATGAAATCACAACTACCTCCTACTGCTACGGAAACTAGTGCAGAAAACCCATGGCCAGTTTCAGTATTTTCACAAAAACTAAAAATGCATATTGAACGAGCACCACAAACCTGGATTGAAGGCGAAATACTACAATTCAATAAACGTCGTGGCACCTCCTTTGTTACGCTTAAAGATTTAAATGCTGATGCTACTGCCCAACTTACCGTTTGGGCTAATGTCATGACTAATGTATCAGTACCACTCCAAGAAGGTAACCGAGTAGTTGCATTGGTAAAACCTAATTACTGGATAGCTGGTGGGCGTTTATCAATGAGCACCCTTGCCATTAAACCAGTTGGTGAAGGTGAATTACTCCTTCGCATTGAACAGCTAAAAAACAAGCTAGCTGCAGAAGGACTATTTGCTCTAAACCACAAGAAGCCATTGCCTTTCCTACCTAATCGAATTGGACTCGTTACTGGACGTGATTCTGATGCCTTAAAAGATGTACTTAAAAATGCCAAATTACGTTGGCCTGCGGTAGAGTTTGAGATTCGTGAAGTCGCTGTTCAAGGTAAAAATGCTGTTCCTGAAGTAATTGCTGGGATTAAAGACCTTGATCAATTGCCAGAAATAGATGTAATCATTGTGGCTCGTGGTGGTGGTAGCGTAGAAGACTTAATGCCATTTAACGACGAAGAAATGGTACGAACCATATTCGCTTGTAAAACACCAGTAGTTAGTGCTATTGGACACGAAGCAAACCGACCAATTATCGACGAAGTTGCAGACTTACGTGCATCTACACCTACTGATGCGGCAAAACGTACTGTACCAGATATCCAAGAACAACAAGCCATCATCAATGAATCCCAAGAGCGATTGCTTAATTACATGCAAAGTTATTACTTGCGTGAATCTGCGATGCTACAAAGTTACTTGAATAGGCCCGTATTAAAAAATCCGTTAACTGATATTGAACTTAAACAAACAGATATTAACACTTTGCAAAATCGAGCCTTACAGGCAATTAAATCCGCTTATTTGCATGAAAAAACATACATTGACGCTCAAGGTAATCAGCTTCGGGCACTATCACCGCAGCACATTCTTGACCGTGGCTATGCATTAATTAGAGATGAAAATACAAATGTCATCCATTCAGTTTCTGATACAAAAATTGGTGAGCAGTTGTTAATCACTATGGCAGACGGTGCTTTAGAAACTGAAGTGAAAACAATTATTGGAGAGGATACCGATGACTGAAACTAACACTGATATTGAAAATTTAAGCTACGAGGAAGCTCGCGAACAGCTAGTAAATGTAGTTGCCCAGCTAGAATCTGGACAAGTTTCCCTTGAAGATTCTGTAAAGTTGTGGGAACGTGGCGACCTATTAGCAAAACGTTGCAACCAGTGGCTAGCTGGTGTTAAAGCAAAAGTTGATGCAGCCATGGAGTCAAAGCAGTAGATTACTATCTGCGGCTTCAATCTTAGCCATAGCTTCGAAAATCATCCATGCTTGCACTTGCGTTGATAGCTCAACTCTATCTTTGGGTTCAAAAAAATCAGTTGCCTTAACAAGTGGGTCTGCAGAAAAAGTGATTGGCGCTAAGTTATCACTAGTTTTCCCTTTCCAAAGCCCAATTGCGGTATTTTGAATCATCTCAACTGCAAGTTTACGAGTTTTGATATCTAGTCGCTCATCTAAAGCCGCAATCGCTAAATACCTACATAAAATTCCAGTAAATATCCCACCATCACCAGTACCATGAGTTCGTAATGGTCGAAGCTTATTAGTTTCAACTATAAATTCATCCGAAGTACCATGGATTAAATCATCTGCTAATTCAAGTGCTTCTGGAGTACCTAACTCTAGCAATGCTCCGAGCATTGTGCCTTGATTATAAGTAAATAGTAGCTCTACTACATCTGCTCCAGAATTTTTATTAGGACGAATCCCATCTAGGAAGAGTTTCTGTTTTGGGTCGTATAGTTTGTCAATTGCCCAATTAACTATTGCTGTTCCTAATTCAGAATCACCTTTACGGAAAAAATAAATTGCTGATGGTCCATTACTAGGTGTATTTTTAAAATGGTCTTTTTTCCTAGTAAGTTCATCACGTTTACGCCAATAAATCCCACCACCAAGCTCATCAGAATAACCACTACGTAGCTGCTGTTCCAGAGTATGCTGTGCATATCGCAGACTATGGTCAGTGTCATCAATATGTTCTAACAAACGAGTAATAGCTAATATCATCCATGCCATATCGTCATAGTAATTATTTTTCCACTTATGACCATTCTTCTTTTTGATAGTATGTAATACGGTTTTCGCTAACTCAAAAAGTCGCTTAGCTTCCGTTCCATTGCTACGAATTCCAGCGTCAATTATGGCATCCACAAAATGTGCTTGTATCCAGTAATGCCATGCTTGAGAAAATCGTCGTTCATTGAGAGTCATGCGATCATGTGCCAGCCCAATTACGGTATCTCTTTTGCCTGGAAGTGGTTTACAGTAATGTTCAAGAATAGCTTCTTGTGCCTTATTAGCTCTAGTTTTCCATTTCATTATTCCTGCCAAAATTTTTCTCAAGAAACAACTCACATGCTTCAGAGTTTTACTAACTATCTTTAATTTTAATCGTTTTTCCTGAAGTCATGTGTAGTAATCCATTTCACTATCTAAACAGCTGACTTATTAATAACTTTGCTCGGTAAAGTTTTTTTCTAACTTTGCTCCTACTATCAGGTCGAAGCTGCAATTTACAAGCGTAAGCAATCTCCTCTACTACCTCATCGATAGACTTATTTACTGTGTTTATTTTCTCTTGAGTTATTACTGTTTCAAAAGCTTTTAAACACTTATCTAAACGGCGCATAGGCTCTTTGTCAAAACGTCTAACGCCTTTTTCATAACGTTTCCGCACTGTATCTTTATCTGCAAATAAGATTAAATGTCTTAATTTATGCCCGTCGTCCTTTAACTGCTTAACAAGCTCATCATAATAATCGCGGTTTATAATAGTCATCGGCACGATAATTGTACCCTCAAAATCTTTAGCTAAGTCGCTAAGCATAGAGTAATTAAACTTACGCCATTGCTGGAAATCTTGAAAACTCTCATGCTTAAGTGGTTTTGGCATCGTGCGTTTAATAGCAAACCCACTAATCTCTGGATCATAAACATGAGAATTTGGTAATCGCCGATTTAGCTCGTATGCACAAGTAGTCTTACCACTGCCGTAAGGACCATTTAACCAGATAATCATTGCAACCTGCCACTTTGTGTTAGGACTACACCCTAGCAATGGACTTTGATAATTACCTGAAAATACTCTAGCTATTTCCTACTCTTTTCTCATTTCCATGCAGAATTCTGATAGGAAACCAGAAAAATAACTGGAAATAGCGTTTAGGATATTACTAAACCTCAAGAATTAATACTATTTATCTAGATATGAATAACCGTCTTTGCTCAACAGTTAAAGTCCTCTAAATTACACGAAAGGGACCACGCAATGCTGCCCATTGCAATAGCATAATTGTTTTTGCATCTACAATTTTACTTTCGTCTATCCACCTCAGTGCTTTATAAAAATCAATTTCTAACACTTCAATATCCTCAATACAACAAGAGTAAATTCAGAATAGAAGACTTAAGAGTTTTAGAATAAGTAAACTGAAATTAGTTTGCTTATAAAATAAAAAGGGGATGCTTACGCATCCCCTTAAAAGTAAGTGGAGACGGGGAGAATTGAACTCCCGTCCGGTGCAGAATTGTTAGGCCTTCTCCGAGCGCAGTTTGCTAAGAAAAGTTTTTCAACCCTTGCTCAGCTCGCAAACAAGAGAGCGAAGAGTTTAGCCATAAATAGTCCCAAGTGAAGCTATGACGGACTCCACCCAGCAAGTTTCCCAAAACGACGCCATGCCTAAGGCTGGAAACAGGCCAAAGGGTGACGGACTTTTATAGGCTCATAGCGCGAATTTAGGCAGCTAGAGCGAAGTCAGTGCGGTTTGTTTTTTCAGCACTTATGTTTCGTAAAGAACGTTAACGAGATGACTTTACATTCTCGGCTCGCTTCTCCTCACGCAGCATACACCGTCGAAACCGATCGTCCCCATATGTAATTACCAATACCGAAACAAGTAGTTTACCACTAATTGTTTCGGCTATTAGCTTACCAGCTTTTACCTTGTTTGCATAGAGCAGTAAGTAAACTTAGCTATCATTTACAATTGCTACCTGAAGTTTTTGGATATCTTCTTCAGATAATCCAGCATCTTTGAAATAACCTACTGCATCACCATGATTTTCAGTAATGTAATCTAATGCTGCCTCAATTGCCGATGCTGGAGTTTTAAGTACAAGAGTTTCAATTTTTTGCGTCATTGGTATGCCAACTGCCTCAATAATAGAAATCAGCTTCTTAGCAAATGGACCTTTGATATTCTTTTCAGTAAGAGTATAGTCTGCAACGATGTCCTTACGAGATACTCCAGCTACTGATAGCAATAATGCAGCACCCAAGCCAGTACGATCTTTACCGGCAGTACAATGAAACAAAACTCCAGGCTTATCAGAATCAGCTGCAGTAATTACGGCCTTTGCGAAAATTACAAATTGTTTAGGGCTTTGGCGCAAGATATCAATATATAACTCTTCAATCGTTGGCACTCTATCTAACATACCCATCATCTGTTCTTTAGTCAGATTTAACTGGCTAGGATCCTTTGGCATTACAGCTTTAACATTTTCGTCCATTGCTCCACCTTGCATTGGCAAAGAAATAAACTCAATATCATTACCTTTCGGAAGGATATCTGGGCCATGCTCTTGCTCAGTTTCAGTGCGCATATCAATTACCGTACCGATTTTTAGCTTTTCAAACCCTTGTTGTCCTTTGTCATTAAGCTCATTAAGTGCATCAGCACGGAAAAGTACTGGAGTAATAGTTTTACCATCTTCAGTTTTCATACCACCAAGACCACGGGCATTATATGTTATGGGAAGAGTTTTAGTAATATCCATACGGCCCTTTCTTATATAGTAAAAGCTACATAATTTGACAAGCAACATTGCTTACATTTTATGTAATAATCTTAATAATATTGTCGATTTTTTACCGACATCGCGCGCTGAGCTTCACGCTTATCTTGTTTTTCACGAAGGGCATGACGCTTATCATACTCTTTTTTACCTTTTGCGATACCAATAGCTACTTTAGCTCTGCCATTACGGAAATAAAGCTCTAATGGCACGATTGTTAACCCAGTTTCACGTGTTTTATGCGCAAGCTTTCGGATTTCTTCTTTATGTAATAATAATTTGCGTTTCCTACGTGCTTCATGGTTAGTCCAACTACCATTTAAATATTCTGGAATATAAATGTTTTCTAACCAAGCTTCACCATTATCAACTTGAGCATAACCATCAGTAAGAGAGGCTTTACCATGACGTAAAGATTTTACTTCTGTGCCGTAAAGTGAAATACCAGCTTCATAAGTATCAAGAATATGATAATCATGCCGAGCTCTGCGATTAGACGCAATTATTTTCTTACCTTTTTCTCTTGGCATTGTTATCCTACCGTAAGAAACTACTTGGATCTACTAATTTACCATTTTGGTTAACTTCAAATAATAAGTTACAGCTAGTAGCACTACCCGTTTTACCAACATTACCGATAGTTTGACCAGCACTTACTTTCTGACCAACTGAAACCGTGAAGTTCTGTAGATGGTTATATGTAGTCAACAATGGTTTACCATCAACTACACCAAAGTCTACAACTACACGGTTACCATAGCCATCACTATCTCCAGCAGAAAGTACTACACCTTTACCAGTAGATTTAACTGGCGCATCACATTCTGCAGTGTAAGTAATTCCAGTTGCACCATCAGTACCATAGCTAATCTTTGTTACTGGATTTACTGCATCACCAAAATTAGAGAATACTTTACCATCAACTGGCTTTTCCATTTTGTTATCAATAGTGCCAGTAACTTCTTTCATTTTCTTGTCTTTCACAAGATAAAGCACTGTATTACGAAGTTCTGGTGATAGCTGTGAAATGTCATCAACACTGCTAGTACTTAGATTTTTGTTATCTAACGCCTCGGATGTAGTACCAGAGTTAGCTAGCAATGCTCTAACTTGGACAGAATCTAGACCAGTAGTCTCAGCTAATTGGTTAACTACATCATCGGTAATCTCATCTGGAGCACTAATATTTGTATTTCCAGTCTGCTTTTTAGTTGAATCAGAACTAGAATCTGAATCATTTGAACTAGATGACTCACTAGAGTCTGAAGTAGCTTTAGCAGCTACTTCCTTTGCTTGTTGCTGTGCAACTTTAATTTGTTCTTTTTGATAAGTCTCTAAACTCTGTGTAATCGTGACTTGCTTCTGTTGCAAAGCACTTTGCTCTTTCATAGCTTGTTTACGTTTTTTTTCAAGGCTTTCAGCATTCTCTTTAGCTTCACTGTTTAACTTATCTATTTCATCAGAAGCCTCTTCAGCAAGTTGTTGTTGTTCTTGAGCAGTCTTGTTAGCCGCGTCAGCTTGCTTCTTTAAACTAGCAATATCGGAAACGACAGAATCTAAACGCGCTTGAGAGTTTTGCAAAGTAGACTGCTGACCTTGTAACTGGTTTTGTTCCTCTTTTAGCTTTTGAACAGTTGCATCAGAAAGCTCTTCAGATTGGGCAATTTGCTGTAACTGATCTGGATCAAAGAAGGTAGTTAAATCTTGGTTAATATCAGAATTTTCATAGGTAATGCGAGCAATACCAGCAATGTTCTTTTGAGTTTGAGCTACCTTAGCTTGTTCAGACTGAACATCCTTATTAATTTCAGTGCGGCTATCACTTGCAGTATCAAGTCTAGCTTTCAAAGAATCTGCTTGCTTTTGTGCTTGAGATTGAGTAAGTTTAGCTGCATTTAATTTAGCTTGAGCTTGAGCTAACTGTGATTGATAAGTTTGTGCTTTAGCAAGGGCATCTTGATAAGACTGAGTATAAGTATTTACTTCCTGAGTAGTTTCGTCAAGAGCTTGACTATTTTGCTGGCTCTGTTTCTGTAATTGCTTACCTTTACTGTCAGTAGAAGAAGCCGTAGGGGTAGCAGAAGCCGTAGCTGTAGGGGTAACATCAGCTAAAGCGGGTACACTAACTGCTGCTAATAAAACAGAAGTTGTAGATAATGCAATAAACTTCCTATTTTTCACTAGTATCCCCTATAACTTAAACTCTAACCATTTTTCTAATGTTTAGATACCCCACAGTTACGCTAATTATAGCACCTAGAATAATTAACGGGAATATTACTTGTAGAAGTTGTGGTGTCCCGATATACGGAGTACTCGGGTTATCGACAGATAACATTCCTTGGACGAACACCACTACCACTACCGATAAAGCGGCCACAGCCAAGATTGTACCTATCAATGTTGATAAGAAAATTTCACCTAGTAATGGCAAATTAATCTGCCAAGACTTTGCCCCAATCATTCGCATGATAAAGGTTTCTTTCGTCCTGTTTACCGCTGAAAGCCTGATAGTCGTAGACATTAATAATATCCCTGCTACTAATGTCAACGCACCAATTATAAACGAAATTATTATCATGACGTTTAAGGTACTTACCATGCGGTCGTAGGTTTTGTGTTGATCCACTACTCTATCTACACCTGGTAATGGCTTAACTAGTTGAGTGACTTGATCATACTGATTAGGGTCATAAAGATTAAGTCGGAAAGATTCTGGCATTGCATCTGAGGTTACGGATTCTCCAAGTGAGCTATTACTAAATTGTTCTTTAAAATGTTTGTAGGCCTCATCTTTTGACTCAAAGTAATAGTTTTTAATAAATTGTTTACCTTGCGTTGACTTTAAAACATTTTCAATATTATCTTTTTGAGCTTGGCTAATTGCACCATTAGGACAGTTCACTGATTGACTCTGGTCATCACACAAATAAACTGCTACTTGGACTTTGTCATACCAGTAACCTTTTAACTGCTCTACTTGCTTATGAAATAAGAAAGAAGATCCCACAAAAAGTAGTGAGATAAAAGAAACTATAACGACAGAAATCACTAATGATAGATTTCTGCGCATAGTACGCAAAGTTTCTTTAAAGAAAAAATTCATACTTTTTGGTTATTCCTCATTTTTGTTTCTTACTATTCTTATTTTTCCGTATTCTTAATCGATTACGAAATGTATCTGAATACTTTGACTTAACATTATTATCTGTTTTAGTTGAATCTTCAACTATTTCCTCATCATTTACTGTAGGTAAAACTTCAGTATTAGCTTCAGTAAATGGCTCTGTTTCTTTAACTTCAGGTATAACCTGAGTATTAATATCGTCATTAGTTACTTGGTCAAGAACCTCTGTCGTATCACCAGAGTCATCAGTTGCTTCAACAGTATCAATAATCGCAGTTTCTGCACCTAGTTCAGTATTCTCTTCTTTATTACCAGAGTCATCATCTTCAAGTAAATGTGCGTACTTTTCAGTTAAACCTTCTGGCTTTCCAATGATTTCCTTTTTCTTAGTTTTGTTTATACTAAAGGTCTTTTCTGGGAATTCTTGATTAAAACTAGCTTTCTGCTCTGGTTTTTTCTTATAGCTCTCAGGCAAAGTAAACTTCTTTTCAGTTTCTTCTTTTTCTACTGTTTCAGGCTTATTATCTTCCCCAATAGTAAAACGCTTCTCACCTGGATTATCTTTAGCTGTTAACTTACGCTCTTTAGCTTCGCCAAGAGTGAAACTACGATCTTTAGCATCTTTAGCTTCTGGTTTTCTACCTTTTAACTCCTGAGGCAACTTAAAACTCTTAGTACCATCGTCTTTGCCTTCTGCCTGTTTGTCACCTTTGTATTTATCCGGTAACTCGAATTTCTTATTAGAAGTAGCATCTGAATCTGTGGTCTTAGACTTATATTTATCTGGTAATTCAAACTTTTTAGCTGATTTGTCCTTATTATCTTCAGAATTTAGTTCACTCTTAGCTTTTGAATCAGTCTTAGCTATTTTCTTGGACTTGTCTACCGCTTTAACATCTTGTTCAGTACTATCCCCCTTGTTAACATCTTTGACATTAGACATAACTTGAGTCACTTCGCTGGTAGTCTCTTTTTCAGACTTCTTGGTATCAACAAGCACCTTAGTAGCCAGATCTTTTTGTTTAGCAGTGTCAGTAGTTTGTTGTTTGTTTTTCTTATCTTTATTTTTCTTAGCAGCAGATTCATCTTTAACTTTATGACGCTTACCCACAGGTTTTGGTAGTAAATTACGACCAAACTGCTTCTTCTTTGCGCCTTCCTTTTCAAGGATAGCTTGTTTCTTAGCTTCAGCTTCAATTTCAGCTAATTCTTGTGTAGTAGGCTCACGTTGTGCGTCTTTAATAGAAATAACTCGATGTTGCCACTCATTCACAATATACTCAGCGTGCGTAGCGAAGATAATGCTTACACCACTTGCACTAATATCCTCCAATAAATCCATTACCCGAATGGAATTCTCAAGATCCAAGTTACCAGTAGGCTCATCTGCAACGATAACTTTAGGACTAAGTATCATTGCTCTTGCAATTGCCAAGCGTTGCTTTTCACCACCAGAAAGTTTCGCCACGATTGTTTTTTCGTAACGCTCCATATCTAGGCTCTTTAAAATTTTCTTAATTTTTGGTTTAACAGATTTTGCTTCTTCGCCATGAACTCGCATTACGAATTCTAAATTTTCGTATGCATTACGATCTTCAAGTAGTTTATAATCCTGAAATACTACCCCAATTTCTTTGCGGTACTCTGGAATACGCTGTGACGTTAGAGTAGATAAATCACGACCTAAGACAGAAACTTTACCCTTTTTTGGCGCAAACTCACGCAATAGTAATTTAAGAATAGTAGATTTACCACTTCCAGAAGGACCAATAAGATAAACAAATTCGCCCTTATCTACCTTAAAATTCAAAAACTCAAATACTGGTTTCTTCGAACCAGGATAAGTATAAGAAACATCTTTTAAGTTAATCACTGTGCTTGCTCCTGTTGTTTTCGCCAGCGAATTCCTGCATCAATAAATTGGTCCAAATCTCCATCAAATACTGCCTGCGCATTACCAACTTCATAGCTGGTACGTAAATCCTTAACCATTTGATATGGGTTTAATACATAAGACCTAATTTGATCCCCCCAACTAGCTTTAACATTACCAGCTAGTTCCTTTTGAGTCGCTTTTTCTTCTTCTTGTTTCAAGAGTAACAGCCTCGACTGTAATACTTTCATGGCAGCAGCTTTATTTTGAATTTGTGATTTCTCATTTTGCATTGAAACTACAATACCCGTAGGCAAATGCGTCAGACGTACTGCAGAATCTGTAGTATTTACTGATTGACCACCAGGTCCGGAAGAACGGAATACGTCCACTTTAATATCATTATCTGGAATTTCGATGTGGTCAGTTTGTTCAATTAGCGGAATAACTTCTACTGCAGCAAATGAAGTTTCACGAGTACCTTTACCACCAAAAGGACTTAAACGCACTAGCCTATGAGTTCCAGCTTCCATACTTAACCGTCCATATGCATAAGGTACTTTAACTTCAAAAGTTGCGGATTTAATACCAGCAACTTTGGCATAAGAAGTATCTAATACTTTAGTAGGATAGCCATGACGTTCTGCCCAACGGAGATACATTCTTAACAACATATTAGCAAAGTCAGCTGCATCATCCCCTCCTACGCCAGTACGAATTGTAACTACTGCTTCCCGCTCATCATACTTACCCGATAACAAAGTAACTATTTCTAACTCTTTAAGGTCTTTGTCTAGTTTCTCAAGGTCAGTCTCAGCTTCTTTAAGACTGTAGGCATCGTCCTCTGCTTCAGCAAGTTCAATTAGGACTTCAACATCTTCAATTCGTGCAGCTAGAGAATCTAATTTCTTTAACTCATTTTGATAAGTTGAAAGCTGAGTAGTAACTAATTGCGCATTTTCTGGGTTATCCCAAATATCAGGTGCCGATGCCTGCTCACTTAATTCAGCAATCTTCACTTCAAGCTTTGTGGTATCACTAACTTCGGTGATTGATGCGTAAAGAGTTTTAACGTTTTTAAGCGCTAATGCTAAATCAAAATTTGCCATAAAGTCTATTGTATCCAGAAACTAAGCTATTAAGTATGCTCATCAACGGCGCAGGAAATCTACTGCATCCTCAATATCGCCATCAAAAGCTTTTTTACCCTTTTCCATCACAATTCCACGTTCACAAATTTCTTTAATCATATCTAAATCATGAGAAACCACCACTAAAGTCTTACCAGATTCTTTTAGCTCAAGAATCTTCTTTTTACACTTTGCCTGGAAAGGTTCATCACCAACTGCTAAAATCTCATCTACCAAGAAAACATCTGGATCAGTATGAATTGCTACTGCGAAAGCTAGCCGCAAAAACATACCCGAAGAGTAAAACTTCACTTCAGTATCAATAAACTCTTCAATTTCAGAGAAAGCTACAATATCGTCAAAACAAGCATCAATTTCAGCTTCTGTCATCCCCAAAATTGAACCATTTAGGTAAACATTTTCACGCCCAGATAAATCTGGATGAAAACCAGCACCTACTTCAATCAAACCTGCAACTTTACCTCTAGTATAAATATGCCCTGCATCAGGTTGCATTACTCCCGAAATTAGCTTCAAAGTCGTAGATTTGCCAGAACCGTTATAGCCGATAATAGCCATCGATTCACCTTCATAAACATCGTATGAAACACTATCGATTGCTAAGAAAGTATCTTTCAAATCATCTTTACGACCTTTGAATAACCATACGATAGCTTCTTTAATCGAGCGAGTATTGCGTAAGGTAAAACGTTTATAAATATCCTCTACAATAATAGATTTACGAGAGTTCTTTAAAATACTTTCTCGACGTAATCGTCGTTTCTCTCGCCGTTGCTCTTGAGTTCCTTTAAGTTTTTCTTTTGCCATTACAGTTCCTGAGCGAATTTTCCTTCAAGTTTACGGAACATAAATGCCCCAAGTGCTAAGAATGCCAAACTAATCAATAGCGCTACTCCAGCATCATGTAACAAATGCGGAGCTAATGCATGCTGCAGTTCTGGATTACTAGGGTTTTTATCAATAGTGGGGTACCAGAACGACCAGTGGAATAATTCTACAGCAGTGGTAATTGGGTTTGCCATATAAAACTGAAACCAGAAGTTATTCAACTGTTCTTGTACTAAATCCCAAGTATAAACCACTGGAGAAAGCCACATCAAAATTGATAGTAACAAATCTACAAAGTTTTCCACATCACGATAGAAAACGTTAAGGGCTGCTGCAATTAAACCTAAACCAACTGCTAAAATTGTCACAATAATAAATGCTAATATTGCAACTAAAAATCCCTTAAAACTTGGTCGCCAACCTGAATACAAAGACCCAGCAAGCAATACTACTAGTGCCGGGATGAAGTGAATTCCTGATACCCAAGTAGAGGCTATTGGGAATAACTCTCGTGGCAAGTAAATTTTGTTTACTAAAGCACCATTACCAACTACGGAACGAGCTGCGTTACCAAAAGCTTCTGAAAAGTAGGTAATCAAAGCAGTTCCACAAAACATATACAATGCGAAATTTTGTACTGCTCCACCACGGTTCATAATAATACCCAAGGCAATATACTGTACAACGAAAATTACCATAGGTTTAAAATAAGACCAAAGTAAGCCAAGCACCGAGTTACGATACCGGACACTAATCTCTTTTTTCACCAATAGGTGTAATAATTCTCTACGACGCCAAACGTCTTTAAGACCCTGACCACGGCCGGGGATGCTAAAACCTTCTGGAATAGTAGGCTTTTTTGCCACCGTCTTAGTGCTCATATTAGTTATTATTCCTCAGTAATTTTATCGAAAGTTTTCTTCCAAGCTGCTGTTGAAGTAATCTCTGATAGTGCCTCACGATATTCTTTCCGAAGTCGTGGCCATTCTTTCAATAATTTAGCATGGGCATTTGCAGATTCAACACCGAGCTCTTGTAGTAGTTCAGAATCACGACGATACCACGATGATGCAGTACCTTCTGCGTTAGTCACTACTACAGAATCGTATTGCGCTAAACGATACCACTTAGCATCTTGGTGTGCAATGTTTGCCTCTGGATGTTCGGTAGAACCAGACTTAAAGGCACTACTTAATTGACGAGCTAGTGCTTTACCCATGACTGGAATTGCACGAATACCCCATACGTGTTTAAAGTCATTTGGCTTCTTACGTGGTTTGTTTGGCTTTGCCATTGGGAAAGCTTCTGGGTCAGTCTCATAGGTAGAGTCTGGGAAGTTTTTAGCTAAACCACGTACTTCTGGTAGACGTTCTGTCAATAAATCATGAAGTTGATCTGGTCCTTGAATCAAATCTTGATATCCCATATTACGAACAGTCTGAGTATAATATTGCATCGATACTAGGTGTTTAATATCCTCATATTGAGTTTCACGTACTAGACGCCCACCCATTTCAAAGTCTGAATGCAGTAGTGAAGTAATTATGCGGTTACGAATATGGAAATATGCTTGCCAGTCAGTGGCGTCATCTTTATCAGCCCATGAAATATGCCAAATAGCAGCACCTGGTAATGAAACGGTAGGATAGCCTGCTTCTTTAGCACGTAAACCATATTCCATGTCATCCCACTTAATAAATACCGGCAGTGAAAGTCCAATGTCACGAATAATTTTTGTAGGAATTAAACACATCCACCAGCCGTTATAATCTACATCATATCGACGGTGCAACCACGGAGTCTCACGAAGTGAAGAAGAGCTGAAGTCATGGTAATGTGCCATGACTTCATTTGGCTTAGCTGGCAAGAAACGATAGTGGTCAATAGTCTCACCATAAACATATAGTGATGGACGATTATACAAGTCAAAGAAGTGACCACCGACGATAGTCGGGCGACGAGAATAGTCTGCAAATGCAGTCTGACGCAAGAAACTCTCAGGCTCCAGCATAATGTCATCATCAAGCAAAATTAGGTAATCTGCATCAGAATTTTCACTAGCTTCGTACATAGCACGCGAGAAACCTCCTGAGCCACCGACATTCTTTTGGTTAATTATCTTTAGCTGATTACCTAGTTTTTCTGCTGTTTCATCAAAACCATCTTCATCTTGAACCTTTTGAGTACCTTGATCTACGATAATGATTTCTTTAAGCTTGCCACGAATGTCATCATTATCAGCAATGACCTTTGCAGTAGCTGCACAATAGTCAGGACGATTGAAAGTAGTAATGCCAAGTGAGTAACTACCTTCATTACCATTATCAATAGTCTGGTAGTGCGCCTCGACTAACTTGAAGCCCTTAGCTTTTGCTACAAGGTCAAACCAATACCAACCGCCGTCACCGAATGGCTTTAGGTTAAGATCAACTACAGTAGTCGCTTGTCCTTTAACTGCAAATGAATCCACACGTTGCTGTGAACCTTTAGCATTAGAACGGTTTATTGCTACCGTACCTTCACCTTCAGTTTTTACTACAAGCTGTATTTTTTCAACTGAAGTCCAACGTCTCCAGTAACTAGCAGGAAATGCGTTAAAATAAGTAGCAAATGAAACTCGGTCACCAAGAGCCACAATCATGCTTCGTTTATCCAGAATTGCTTCAGTGAAAGCATCACCACTACTCGTTGCAGAACCTAGCGCTACATTTTCTGTTGCAGAATCCATAGTAGCTGCTAGATTTGAATAACCAACACCTGAATCAATGTAAAGTGGGATTACATCTGTATCTTTAGCATCTGGCAGGATAACACGCTGGATTACACGCCAATTTTCTTTTTTCCCTTTAGGTTCAGAGATTGTTCCCATAATCTTTTGTGTCATTAGTCGTCTACCCCACCGCTTTCCAGCTTAGCTTTACCTTCAAAATATGGTTTAAGTTTATTATCGAACATTGATAGTGCTGCACCAATTGCCATGTGCATATCTAAATATTTATATGTACCAAGTCGACCACCGAATAATACATCTTTTTCCCCTTTAGCAAGGTCACGATATGCTAATAAACCTTTACGATCTTGATCAGTATTCACTGGATAGTATGGTTCATCATCTTTACCAGCAAAGCGAGAGTATTCGCGCATAATTACTGTAGCATCTTTCGTGTAGCTGCGTTCTGGGTGAAAATGGCGGAATTCATGGATACGAGTATACGGCACATCTGAGTCAGCATAATTCATTACTGAACAACCTTGAAAATCTTCAGTTTCAAGTACTTCTTCTTCAAGATCGATAGTACGCCATGATAAGTCGCCTTCAGCATAATCAAAGTAGCGATCTACTGCGCCAGTGTATACTACTGGAATTTGACCAGTAACTTTAGCTTTAGAGTATTCATGGCTATCGTCAAAGAAATCTGTATTAAGTCGAACTTCAATATTTGGATTATCCGCCATGCGTTCTAGCCATGCTGTATAGCCATCAACTGGCAATCCCTCATACTTGTCATTGAAGTAGCGGTTATCGTAGTTATAACGTACTGGTAAGCGGCTAATAATACCTGCTGGCAAGTCTTTCGGATCAGTTTGCCACTGCTTCCCAGTGTATTCTTTAATAAATGCCTCATAAAGTGGACGACCAATTAATGAAATACCTTTATCATTTAAGTTTTCTGGATCGGTACCAGCAAGTTCTGCAGCTTGCTTCTTAATAAGAGCTTTTGCTTCTTCTGGCCCATAAGCCGCATTAAAGAACTGGTTTATGGTACCAAGATTGATAGGCATTGGATATACGATGCCTTTATGATTAGTGTAAACTCGATGCACATAATTAGTAAACTCAGTAAAACGGTTTACATATTCCCAAACTCGTTCGTTTGAAGTATGAAAAAGGTGCGCCCCATAACGATGTACCTCTATACCCGTTTGCTTTTCTTTTTCGCTATATGCGTTACCACCAATATGATGACGGCGGTCTAAAATAACTACTTTTAATCCCAAGTCATTTGCGGCGCGTTCTGCAATAGTCAAACCAAACAACCCAGAACCCACGACCACTAAATCAGCACTCATATGTACTCTCCACTCTAAAATATATTTATTCTATTTTAACTTACGCTCAGCAACTTCCTGAAAATATCTAGCCAAATTTATGCTGAGAAAATTCAACTATTTTTCTTTTGCCAAAACCTTGCGGTAAAGTTGCTTTCTAACGTTTTCAGGGATAAACCTATACCCACCTCGAATAGCAATATTGCGTATCCACTGTATCGGAGACACAAATCCTTCTGCTAGGAAATGGTTTTGTAATTTAATTTCTGAGATGAAGACTTCTGCGCCACCTCTACGTTTATAAGCGCCAGCACTAACACGATAAAGCAATAAAGGCTCCACTACATTTGCTACTTTTGCTCCAGCTTCGATTAGCCTTGCCCATAACCAATAATCTTCAAGTAAGTTTAATTTACGATACCCACCTGCGGCTATAACCTTTGATTTTCGATACATCACAGTAGGGTGGTTAAAAGGACAAGAGAACCTTGCTTGCTTGATAATCTCTTCAGGATTATCTTTTACAATTCTTTCAGCAACTATGTGGTCTTCACTACCGTTAAATTCCAATAATGAACTACCTACAATATCTGCACCTTCTTTGATAATCTTTAATTGTTTTTTGAAGCGCTCAGGCAATGAAATATCGTCAGCATCCATACGTGCCACAATTTCATAACTACACCGAGCTAATCCAACATCTAGTGCTGTAGCTAATCCACTATTTTCTTCAAGAATATGGTGGATAAAAGGTACATTAGCTTCTGTCGCGTAAGATTTAATTAACTCAGTTAGTTCTTTACCAATTGGACCATCTTGAACCACTACTACTTCATCTGGCTTTAAAATCTGATCTTCAGTAATAGATTGATATGCTCTGGCAAAAAACTCCGGATGATCATTTTTGTAAACTGGCAATAATACTGAAAATTTTGCTGGAATTTCGTCTTTTACTTTATCCGCGAATATTGATTGTAGTTTATAAGTTTCTTTTAAAACAACCTCGTTGCTGCTTGGAACTTTAGTAATACCTTCTTTGAACCCAGTACCAAAATGCTTAACAAGCTGAATTGGGTCTTTGGACTTTGTGATGGTCTTTCCCCAACGTAAAACTGAAGATCCACCATATAAAACTTTTTCCGCAGGAGATAATGAATTGGAATACTTAAACATCCACAACTTATTTCGAACTTCCCAAATAAACCTGGCACCGGGATCTTTATCAGTAGAACCAAATTCTTTGGTAAGGTGCAAAACTTCACTAGTCGGAGCAAAAAGCCCTACTGCATATTTTGCAAGCCTAGTGCTGTATTCAAAATCATCATTCCATAAGAAATAATCTGCAATTGGTAAACCGACCCGTTTCACATCTTTTGTATCAACTAATAAAGATACAAATGAAGCACTACGCACTTGAATAGCATCAACAGCTTTAGCTGCCTCAATGGCACTTGGCGCAACTGAAGGTCGCTGTCTTGGGGTGTTCATCGGGTGCTCACGTCCGTCATTCCAAACTACTTTGCTGGCTACAAAGGCTGGGCGCCCAGCAGAAATTGGTGAATAATTATACCAAGCTCGGACTAGTTCTTTAAGAGTTTCAGTTTTTGGGACAGTGTCATCATCCATTAGCCAAAGTAATTGTGGGGCTAGTTTCATAGCTTCAGCCATACCAACTGTAAAACCGCCCGCACCACCCATATTCTTAGTTAAAGCAATTACCTTTAAAGGCACTTTCGAATCGTAATTAGAAAGGAAATTTTGGGTATCATCGGTAGAAGCATTATCAACCAAAACAATACTCTCTGGAGTAACTTCACCTTTATTAATACCATTTAAAGTTTGCTCTAAAAGCTCACGCCTATTGTAAGAAACAACAACCGCGATAACTTTAGTATTAATAAAATCTTTACCCACAATAATAACTATAACTGTTAATACTGTTATCTATGAATTGTTTGGTCCATTGCTACAATAAAAAATTCTTGGAATTTTCTCTGAACACAGGTTTTGTTATCTTAAGCTATATGACTGAGCAATATTCCACCAATTCGGAAAGTGACATCACTATCTATAGTTATGCTACGCAAAAACTATCTGGTGCAACCAACAATTTAATTAATCGCTTAAATCTACTACCTGATAAAAGTACATCGTCATTATTTTGTGTCACTGGCCCAAATGCTGGTTTAGTTATTCCTATTCGCAAAGCTGTCTCTATTGGACGTAGCTCTCACTGTGATATACAAATAGCTGATGTTCACACTCCTAGGATTGCATTAAAAATTAGTATAGAAAATGCAAGATATTACTTTGAAGTCATAAGTAGTACTGTAATTGTAAGGTTTCCAGAAAATACTGAATCTCGAACTTTTGTGTGTGGCTCTAAATATACGCTAACTAATGGAATCAGTTTCATAATTGGTGCAAATACTTTTTATATACAAAATTCATGGGAGAAAATAAAACTTAACCAACTACCTAAGTTGCCAAAAGAATCTAAAGAAACTCAAAACTATCGATTGTTATATGCTTTTGCAGCATTAGCTGCTGCAATTACTACTACCCTTTTATTCCACTCCATAGTGTTCTTAATACTTACTTCAATAACTTTGGTAACTACATGTTTCATTTATTTTTATGAAAAGCATCAAAACGCAAAATTAGCTAAGTCTGCTTCCAAGGGATTTAATTGTTATCGCCCCTTGGAATTATTTCAAAAACAGAATATTTTACCTAGAACTATAATTGCTTATGGTTATACTAAAACTCACACTTTAACGATACCTAATGATTGCACTACTTTATTTTTGAGCGCTAAACTCCCAAACTTAGTTGGAGTTTTATGTTGGCTATTACTAACATGGGCACCACAACAAAACTCGAAAGTTCATATCCATGGTAGTACCTTTGCGTGGATAAAACTTTGTTATCGCGAAAATATTTACTTACAAAAATATCTAAAATTATGCTCTGCTAAGCAATGCAAAGCAAATGCACCAAGTATTGATATTGGTAACTACCACAATAAAAACCCTAGTGCTAAGTACTTTAGTATCCCGACAAATCTAAATGCTAGAGATATTATTGCCTGTGATATAAGCTACTTCCTGCAGTTTGTGTCTAGCTATAAGCAACACCAACTGAATTATGGAAATTATCAAGACAAAATCTTACTAAAAAAGCCTTGGCAGTTTTTCTTAGGTTGTGATCTTAAAACCGGTAAGGCTATCTGGCTAGATCTTAATGTAGCTGGACCACATTTTGCTATAGCAGGGACTACGGGATCTGGTAAAAGTGAACTATTAAATGCAGCACTACTTTCTTTATGCTTAAATCATAAACCAAGAGAATTGGCTTTGTTTATTTGTGATTTTAAAGGTGGCACCAGCTTAAAGTTACTTGAAGAGCTACCACATACCGTGTTTGCGATGAATAATCAAAACCTACTTGAAGCAAAACGGGCCTTAAATTTACTTGTTGCAGAAATTAATCGGCGAGAAAGTATATTTGGCAAAAATAAAGTAAAAAATCTAGAAGAATACTGCTGTTTAAATCCCCGCACAACAATTCCAAAACTGATTGTGGTAATTGACGAATTTCGAATACTTGTCGAAGAGCTTCCGGATGAACTACCTATTTTAGTTCGTAGTGTTAGTGTCGGTAGGTCTATGGGCATCCATGTAATCTTTGCAAGTCAAAATATGCAAGGTATTCTTAGTGCTGCTATACGCTCTAATATTGGGAGCTTTATCTCGTTAAAAGCTAAAAACATTCAAGATTCAATAGACATTATTCAAACACCTGACGCTGCTGAAATTGTAGATCCCGGGCAAGGTATTTTAGTAGATAATGCTGGTAATCAAAGGCTATTCCAAACTTTACTAATTAACCCAGAATATCCAGATAAAATACAACTAGAAACTTTGATTAGTTATGGAGCACTGAAATCATTAACTCTAACGAAAACACTTCAAATACCTCAAGCACCAAAATTTGAGGTATTGCCATACTTTGTCGGGATAAAATCATTAGCTCTTTTCCCACCACCATTACCAAAGCAACTAATCTTAACAGCTAAGGAAAAATTACCAAAAAATAGTATTTACCTAGGGAAAATAGACTTTCCAAATATTAAGACCCAAGAAAACCTATATTGGAACTACCAAAAACATCCAAAATTAGTTATTGCAGGTGAAAACTCTTTAGAGCAAAGTTGCTTTATTGCAGCAACAATAAAGCAATTGTTAATGAGTGATAAACCTTGTGCACTAATAGGTAAGAATGATCAAATAAAAATCACCGATACCACTCCTAATCATCAAAAATTAATTTTTTCGGATACAGTAACTGAGGTAGAAACATTGTTACTACTTCTAAAAGAACCTGATTTATGTTTAATTATCACTGACTGGGATAGCTTATGGCGGTTAGTTAAATCAACTGACTTAACCGCATTTCATACTTTTGAAATGTTCTTACTTGCTTCACAAAATATCGTACTAGTCTGTACTAACGCTAATTTCTTTAGTAATCCATTAGCAAAATATTTTACGGCAAAATTAGTTATGCCATTTTATGATAAGGCTAGCCAAACATTAGCCGAATGCAATAGTGATAGTTTTAGGCACTTCCCTAAAGGTAGAGCCCGAGCCTATAACGAATTAAACCCTCAACAACTGCAAAACACTGTACAACTTATACAGACTAAACAAAGTACGGGTATTGCAATAACCCCACCACTCAAACCGCTACCGCACAAAGTTAATAACGGAGTAATCTATGGTTTAGCTCAACAAAAATTAATATGGAATACAAATAAACAAAAAACTCTATTAATCAGCGCTGAAAAAGCACAAAAATTAGAATCTCTAGTATTAACAATTATTGAAACCGTAGAAAAAGACCATATTTATTTCTTTGACTGCTCTGAATGTACTGAGCTAACTTTCCCTTCAAATTGCGAAGTACTAGTCATTGAATATATTGATAACATTTCAACTAATGCTGATAACAAACTTCTCCGAATACTTAAAGAGCAACAAATTGCCGTTTGTGCCACTGGACTATCACATAACCTAACAAGCTGTTTTAATAAAAGTTATCAAAAATTAAAAGCTGCTTGTCATGGAATAATCTTTAACCCAAAGTCAGCTCTTGATGGAATAGCTATTATCGAAAAAATTAATACTATGCCAAGCAATATCAATAATCGAGGAGTATATTTCCATCCAGAATATGGTGAAGTGATAGTTCAAGCTTAACTAACGAGGCAAATGTTTTGAACTAGTAATTTTCTTAGCTCCAGCAATTGCGGACCTACGGCGACGGCTCTGCATACTAGGCCTGTTTTTTGAACTACGTAACTGAGATCTACTACCTACTGTAGGGATGCTCTCTGTCGATGGGTCAGAATACAATTCTTCAGCATTTCTAATTGCTTTAATTTTTTGCTGACCTGCACTATTAGCACTATTCGAATCAGATAAACGTTTTGGCTGGTAAGAAGATTGTGATATTTCTTCTACAGCTTGATTAGAAGTAATAGCTTCTTTTGAAGCATCACTTTTAAGCGGTAAGCTTCCCTTACTAGATTTAGGATTAGCATCGATTTTTGCTTTACCACGGCCAAGCTTAGCTTTACCTTTATTTTTAACCTGCTTAGCGTCTTTCATGACAACTTCTTGTCTAAAAAATTTATCAACATTTGTGTATTGCACAATAGGGGGTAAGAAACTAGCTAAGAAAACCAACAAACCAGGGATAAATGCAAGCAAACCAGAAGTAACCTTGCCATTAACAAAGAATGCGATACCTAGCAATATTGCGAAAGTTTCGATAATCCGAATAGCAAGTCGCGTCCATTTTTGTTTTCGAAAGAAAAGGTGTCCCACTGCAAGAGTCCAAAGCATGGATACTAGATAAATAACCGTGAAAGCGACTAATACTAGGATACCTAACCAACCTTTAGCGCCCATAATTTGATGCAAGTATGGGAACGCAAAAGTACCCAATACAATACCTTGCACCACCAAAATGGCTGAAATCACATAGATTAGCGAGTGTCGCTTCGTCTTTCTGTTCATAACTTCCAGTCTCCCATACCAATTACTAAAATGACAAAACTTTTACCAGTTTTTTTGCAAAATATTATTTATACCTCTTGATTATCAGGTAATTATCAGCAATCATGGAATAACTGGTATTTTACTGGTAATCATTTTTTAAGTGCTGAGCAAAGTCGTGCTCATTAGAAAGTAGCATAGGACGAATATTAATAATGGAGTGGCTAAGTAAATCTGCGTGTTTGGAGCGTGACCCGGAACTTTTCTTTCCAGTAGGCAATACTGGTTCTGCCCTTACTCAAATTGAGGAAGCTAAAAGAGTATGCCGTAGTTGTTCAGTAGTAGAAATTTGCCTTGAATGGGCATTAGAAACAGGTCAGGATTCAGGTGTTTGGGGTGGTCTTAGCGAAGAAGAACGCCGAGCACTAAGACGTAAAAAAGCACGCTCTCGCCGCACACGCGCATAATTGCATACATAACTTTAATTAAGGTATCTGCTAATTTTAATAGCTAAATATCTTTTTCAGAATTAAATCAAACTTCGGGCAACTCAAACTTCACTTCGACAGAAGTGCCACCTTCATCGTTAGTATGCCAAACTATTGTGCCTTGAAGCTCAAACTTCACAAGAGTCTTAACAATCTCCGTGCCTAAGCCCTCTTTGAGTTCGCCATCTTTCATCCCGCGACCATTGTCAATAATCCGCACTGTCATTTCCGAACGGCCATCTTTAAGTGGTTTTCGTTTGGTTTCTAAAACTACTTTGCCTTCTTTTTCCCCTTTGAAACCATGTTCTACAGCATTAGAGACTAATTCATTAATAATCAAACTTAATGGGGTAGCTGCTTCTGCTGGAATTAAACCAAACTCTCCTACACTTTTAGTATGAATCTTCTGACCAGGAGATGCTAACTCAATTGCAAGTAAGAAGTTCGCATCAATGATCTTATCAAAATCTACTACATCGTTTAAGTTATGCGATAAACTCTCGTGAATCAAAGCAATGGAGTTGATACGATGCATCGCCTGTTTTAAAGCACTTTGTGCTTCTGGAACTGGCATTCTACGGGCTTGCATCCTTAACAAAGCCACTACCATCTGTAGATTATTTTTAACTCGATGCTGTATCTCACGAATAGTCGCATCTTTAGATTCAAGTTGCTGTTCCCTACGACGTAACTCACTGTTATCTTTACAGAATAATAATGCCCCATATCGGCAATACTCATCATAAAGTGGAATTGAACGCAACGTAATACTCGCCTTCGGAGTTGTCAATTCCGTAATCGTATTACGCCTACCTGTAATTGCCTCATGGAAGTTGTCTTCAATAATTTGGCGTTCTGGCATTACTGCCTTAACTACCTCTTGCAATTGCGCACCATCGAGTGTTTCTTCATACCCTAATCGCCTAAAAGCAGAAACAGCATTAGGACTGGTAAAAGTTATAAAGCCGTCAACGTCAATACTTAAAAGACCATCTCCTGCACGCGGCACCCCACGTTTATTCCAAACATTATCCACTAGCTGGAAGTAGTAACCTAATGAGTTCATATAAAGTAAGGCATTTGAAAAATTTACATGAACTGGTTCAATTCGTACCGGTTCCTCAAAAAGATAGTCTCCTGTATGCCTTGAAAGCAAAGCTACTACTTTCCCATTAAAAACCATTGGGAAAACTTCAACATATGCGTTAAATTTTCGTCCTTTAACTAATTTGGGAAGTTTAACACTTGTAACTTCATTCCAAGCCTTATCTGCATACTCTTTATATTCATCTGGCATCTGATCCCCGACAATATCTTGGTTATATAAAGCTGCAGTAGTAACTGGCCGGCAATGCGCTGCTGAGACATAGCCACGCGAGTCACTCTTACGCCACAGTATTAAGTCAGCAAAAGACAAGTCTGCGATAATTTGCCAATCTTCAACTATTAAACGTAATACGTATTGCTCTTCTTCTTTAGGATTAGAACCAGTATCAAGTGATTGCCCTAAATGGGAAGACTTATTCATATTACCGCTCCATAACATTCCTGATTTGTCGCAATGCAACCGCAATCGGCGCTAAACTGCTTTCTTTCATATTAGCAATTTCTGCGAATGTTGCACCCAAGCTATCAAGGATTTGCTTATTACGTTTTTCCCACTTTGCTAGGTGTTCTTCAGTATCTGCAATGGTAGCATCTTTTGGTAAAGTATCAACAATCTGGTTACAAATCAAAGCAACAGTAGCGTATAAATCATCACGCATTGCAGCACGAGCTAATGAATCCCAACGACTTACCCTTGGCAGTTTACTAATGAAAGTTAGCAAGCTATCCATACCGTAGTTTTCAGATAGGAAGAAGTAACATTTCGCTACAATTTTTGGTGATAGACTATGTTCATTCGCAATATCAGCGATATCCATAAATGTGAATGTCTCAAGCAAAACAGCAATAATATCAGCTTGTTTCTTAGTAACTCCACCTGCAACCCATTCAGCTGAACGAGTTTGCGCACGTTTGCGATCGCTTGGACCAAGAATTAAACTTAAATCATCACCGATCTCAGCAATCATCGGCTGATATTTCTCAAGGCTTTCACTAATATTCAAATTATCATTAGAACTACGTACGAGACGACGCATTGCTCGGTCCAATAATCGTTCAATATTGCGGTGCATCTGTAGATAAGTTTCTGTATCAATTTGGTTAGCTAAGCTCTCAATGTGCTGTAGCAAAGTTGGAATATTGAAAATCTCACTTGCGATCATAAAGGCTTTAGCTGCTTGGCTAGCACTACAACCAGTTTCTTCACGCAAACGGAAATCTGCCGTAACGCCTACAGTATTGATAAAGAAGTTTGCACAAAGGGTACTAATAATATTAGAACGCAGTGGATGTTCATTGATTTCTTTAGCATACTGCTCTTGCAGTGGAGTCGGGAAATATTTAACCAACACAGTCTCTAACCATGGATCTTCAGAGAAATCACTAGCAATTAATTCTTTAGATAGTGAAATCTTTGCATAAGCAGCTAGAACTGCAATCTCTGGGCGAGTTAACGCTGTAGCTTCTGGACGAATTCTAATCTCTGCATCAGTAGGCAATGATTCAATAGCACGATCCAAACCAGCAGTTACTTCAAGTTCATCCATCATTCGACGATAGAAAGGTAAATAATACTTTAATCGGAATATGTCATTTGAAAGCAAAATATTTTGTTGAATATTATCTTCCAATACCAATTGGCCAACTTCGTCAGTCATATCGGCAAGCAACTCATTACGCGCTTCTTGTTCTAACTTACCTGTTGAGACAATTCGATCAAGCAAAATCTTAATATTAACTTCGTGATCAGAACAATCTACACCAGCAGAGTTATCAATTGCATCGGTATTGATTAAGATACCCTTATCTGCAGCTTCTATCCTGCCCTTTTGAGTAAAGCCTAGGTTACCACCTTCAGCTACAACTTTGACACGTAAATCTTCACCGTTGATACGGATGATATCATTTGCACGATCTGCTGCATCTTTATTACTTTCCGTACTTGCTTTAACGTAAGTGCCAATACCTCCGTTAAAGAACAAATCAACTTTAGCACTAAGCACTGCCTGCATTAGCTCAATTGGGGTCATCGTCTCAGCGTCAGATTCAATGTCCAGAGCCTTCCTAGCTGCTTTACTTATTGGGATACTCTTTAACTCACGAGAGAATACTCCACCACCTTCACTAATTAGCTCAGGATTAAAATCTTCCCATGAAGACCTTGGTAAGTTAAATAAACGTACTCGCTCTTCAAAAGTACTTGCCGCATCAGGATTAGGATCAATAAAGATATGACGATGGTCAAAAGCTGCTACCAAACGGGTATGTTTAGAAAGCATCATGCCATTACCAAATACGTCACCAGACATATCACCAATACCTACGGCAGTGAAATCTTCGTTTTGGATATCAACGCCAAGGTTACGGAAGTGATGTTTCGCAGACTCCCAAGCACCACGTGCTGTGATTCCCATAGCTTTGTGGTCGTATCCAACTGAACCACCAGAAGCGAAAGCATCACCTAACCAGAAACCATACTCTTCAGAGATTCCGTTAGCTATATCTGAGAAACTCGCAGTACCTTTATCAGCTGCAACTACCAAGTAGTCATCATCATGATCAAGTCTTACTACATCTTTAGGTGGGATAATTGCATCTCCAGCTTTACTAAGATCACGATTATCTGTGATATCTAGCAAGCCACGAAGGAAAGTCCGGTAACAAGCTTGACCTTGCGCCATCCATGCAGCACGGTCGCTAGGGTCTACTGGATTCTTTACATAGAAACCACCCTTTGCACCTGAAGGAATAATTACTGCATTCTTAACTTCTTGGGCCTTAACTAAACCAAGAATTTCCGTACGGAAGTCCTCTCGGCGGTCAGACCAACGCAAACCACCACGAGCAATATCACCAAAACGTAAATGCACACCTTCAACTTCAGGTGAATATACAAATATTTCATATTGTGGACGTGGTTCTGGCACTACTGAAATCTTACGAGGTTGCAATTTGAAGCTAATATAAGACTTTGACTTCCCATTATCTGTGCGCTGGTAATAGTTTGTGCGAATAATTCCTTGCAATATTTCAAATAACGCGCGCAAGATTGCATCTGCTTCTAATGATGCGGCATTATCAATTGCTTTATTAATCTTCTTTACTGCTCTATCAGCTTTCTTTTCATCATGTTTTTCTGGCGAGAAACGTGCTTTGAAGTACTTTAATGTCTGTTTTACAAAACCTGGATGTGCTAACAGTGTATTACCAATTAATCCATATGAATGCGTCGGGCGCACTTGACGCAAATAACGGCTTAAAGCCCTAAATAACGCCACTTCACGCTCAGTAATATTGCAATATGTAACTAGACGGGAGTAGTAATCAGTCTCTGCATTTTTACTTAAACGCTTTGAGAATGAATCCCTAATCTTTTCTGAGTCGATCTCTAATCCATCGTTACTTTCAGCCAAAATAACGCCAATGTCATAAATGTATCCTGGCTCTTTACCTTCTGGAGTAACAGCAAAAGGACGCTCTTCGGCTACCACAAAACCTGAATGATGGAAGAACGGCACGATATCAGATAAGCTCTGTGGTTTTTCTACAAACAGGCGAATTCGGTAGTCAGTGTAATCATCTTTTGACTTTTCCCATTGCACCACATGTTTTAGCCCTTCGACATCTTCCTGGTTCTCAAGCTCCTGGAAGGTCTCGATATCAGAAATTGCAGTATCAATATCATAGAAAGCTTTATAGTTCTCACTAAAGGCTCCAGCCCAGTTCTTTGCAAGATTTTCACGCTCAAGGCTAGCTGAGTCTTTATTTAATTTATATTGAATACCTTCGTTCCATGAACGAACAGCTTCAGCAATCTCAGCCTCTACTTGCTGTTCATCTACTAATTCTTCAGCTTTATCGACTGGTTTTTCTAAACGAATCATGAAATACAAACGTGCTAAAGCTGAGTCAGTAATATGAGTATCGTAATCAATAGTTTTCACATCGAGATGACGCTTTAATACATCTTCAATACGCAATCGGACGTTTGTGTTGTATCGATCTTTCGGTAAGTATACAAGTGCGGAGAAAAAACGTCCATAAACATCTGGTCTTAAGAACACACGAGTCGTACGACGCTCAGATAGCAGCAAGATTTCATTAGCAGTACGTGCTAGTTCAGTAGCATCCATTTGGAAGAGCTCATCACGTGGATAAGTCTCCAAAATAGTTAAGAAGTCTTTACCCGCGTGTGAAGCTGCTGAATAACCACTACCTTTAACTACTTCTTTAACTTTTTCTTTAACTAATGGAATATTGCGTACAGCAGAAGTGTAAGCACTAGAAGCAAAAAGACCGATGAAACGACGCTCACCTACCACATTGCCCTGGTTATCAAAAGTCTTAACCCCAACATAATCTAAATATGCATTACGGTGTACTGTAGAGCGCCGGTTAGTCTTAGTGATAATTAAGATTTTCTTTTCCCGAGCTTTACGTTGTCCTTCTTTAGTTAAATGCACTGTATGATCTGTCTGGTTCCTTAACAAACCCAAACCAGTATCTTTCAGTGGTACTAAAACATCTTCACCATCTTTTTTATCAAGCACATATTCACGGTATCCAAGGAATGTGTAGTTATTTTCACCTAACCAATTTAAGAAATTCTTAGCAGCCTCTACTTGAATACTAACTCCAGCATTTTCTGGAATTTCATCTAATGAAGTCTTAACATTATCAAGCTCTTTAAGCATTGATTTCCAGTCAGCCACCGCGTAATGTACATCTTTTAAAACTTCAATTACACTGCGACGAATATCCTGTGCACGTTCTTCGTTCAAAGTACGTGCAATCTCAAAGACGCTCCATGACTCTAACTTGGCATTATCTTTAATAACTGGAAGCGACATTGTAGATGATTCTTCTGCTTCATGAGTAGGCTTTGCCTCTTCAATGCCAACTAACTCTTCTCCATCTCGTTCAATCATCAAGATTGGATGGATATTTTGCAAAATAGAACACTTCTGACGATTCAATTCACCAGAAATTGAATCAATCAAAAATGGCATGTCATCAGTAATTACATGCACGTAGGTACGGTTATTAATCAATGACAACTGACAAAAAATATCACCAGCTTTGCGTTCTTTTCCTAAACGGCATTGTTCCTTCGCAATTTGCTCAATTTCTTCCTCAGTAAACTTAGCTGTTGAGTCAATAGCTAGTTCTTTAGCAATAATTTTAGATAACGATTTCTCAGGTGACATCCTTGGCTCCGATTAAGTAATCAATAATAAATTTTTGTTTAAGTTCTAATTAGAGCCTACCATATTACCCACTTAGTTTCTCGAAAGCTCAACCCTTGAAAAACCTATAAAAATAAAGGCAATTGCCTAATCTACTTTTATACATACTGCTTCTAAACATAAAAAGGATGCTGAATTCTATTTCCTAGCTATTTTCTGGTTTACACCTAAAATTATGCCTGGAAACCAGAAAAATTGTAGGAAATAAGTTCACACTTATACCAACGCCGGAAACTTATTAAAACTAGACATAGAAAAAGGGAGAGTGTACCTCTCCCTTTTTCTAGTTATTAAAATTAGTTAGCTTCATATACTTTCTCGATTTCAGCAATCAAGTCCTCATCCTTAAGCTCAGTAACTTTAGCCACTACATCTTTAACTGAATCTTCTTTCAGCATCTTTTGTAGCTCTACGCTCTGCTCATCTTTTGGATCATCATATTTAAGAATCATTGCCACGACTTCTAGTAAGTGAGTGTAACCTAGGTTACGCTCTTTAGCTTCACGCACTGGACGAATGAAACGCTCGTCATAACCTAGTTTACGGATTGGTGTCCTAGCTACACGAGAGATGTCATCAGAAATGTATGGATTTTCGAAACGACCAACGATTTTATCGATGTAAGCTTGGTGCTTTTCTTTATCAAAGTCCCATTTCTTAACAAGCAATGCACCAGTTTCACCTAACACATCCTTAAGCTGTTTAAGCACATCTTTGTCTTCAATAGCTTCATCAATAGTCTTATAACCTTTTGCTGCACCCGTGTATGCGGTAGTCGCATGACCAGTATTAACTGAAAATAGTTTACGTTCAATGTATGGCTCTAAGTCATCTACATAAAGCACGCCATCAAGTTCAATATCTTTATTCTTAGTATTGCTAGCATCGACAACCCATTCACTAAATGGTTCTACTGAAACGAACAGTGGATCATCATGGTGTTGGATTGGCACAATACGGTCAACAGCTGCATTTGGGAAACCTACATATTCTTTTACGTAATCAATATCAGCTTTATCTAGATGCTCTTCAACTTGCTTAAATAGAAATTCGCTACCACCAATCATGTTTTCACATGCAATGACGTCAATTGGATTTTTAACGCCAGCTTCACGACGCTTTTGGATACCTTTAGCAATAAGCTCAGCAATAAAAGGCAAAACATTTGGGCCAATTGCAGTAGTTACGAGATCAGCACTAGCTACAGAATCGATTACTGCTTCTGGATTGTCTTTGTTGTTTAGCCCAGTAACGTTTTTAACTTCGATCTTCTTCTTATCTTTATCAGCAAGTTCAATTTCATATTCGTTACGCTCGCTAAGTGCGTTAATAATAGTTTCGTTAATATCTACGAAGTCAATTGAAAAATCATTATTAAATAAGATTTCACCAATGAAACCGCGTCCAATATTTCCAGCTCCGAAATGTGTTGCCTTCATATTTTTACTATCCTACTTCCTGAAAGTATGAAATAATTTCTTCTTTTGTTTGTGCATCAGCTAGTTTTACTACATTCTTCACATCAGAACAGAACATCGCAATTTTCTGCAAAATATCCATATGTTCATTGCCTACTCCAGCAATTCCAAAGAGCACCATTGCTACATCATCAGTGTTATCTGCACCAAATTGCACGCCTTCTGGAGCTTGCACAATAGTAATGCCACTCTTCTTTACATACTTCTTTGCTTCATCAGTGCCGTGCGGAATGGCGATAAAGTTCCCCATATATGTAGAAACAAGCTTATTACGTTCAATCATTGCATCTACGTAGTCTTTATCAACGCAACCAGCATCTACTAATAACTTACCACATGCTTTAATTGCCTCATCCTTATCACGGTAAGACTGATCTAATAAAATCATGTCCTTAGATAATTCCATTTTCTTCCTCGCTAACTTTCTTGTACTGCTTTTAAAAATAGTGAACTTAATAGTTCGTAAATAATTTCGCTGCCTCCATATTTATAAATGTCAGAGTTAATATCACTTTCAATTACTGAGCTGCTTATTTTACCTAATAATAATTTTTGACTTTCTGACATTGGTTTTGGTGCTAGCATTAATAAAATTCGATTTAATTCGATATTTTTTCGATCCATTCCTTGAATTGTAAAAGGGCGATCAATATCAAAAACTTGGAAAAAAGGCTGTTTAACTTTGGTGTTTGAGCTATGAAATAGGGCAAAGTCTTCGTGTGGGATACCAATCGGTGCTTCCTTGTACCGCTCAATTACTTTCTTAGTAACATAACTAGCATTAGTTACAAATTCGTTGGTAATCCCAGCAATAATTTTTGCTAGTGTATCTTCAACAGTAGCTGAACTACTAACTGCAGAGACTTTAAATATCTGCAACAGCTTATCTGCAGTGTGGATGGTTTCAAATAAGTCATAAAAAGTTTCGCTAGGTTCTTTGCCGCTATTATGACTAGCTACAGTAGTTAGAGCAGCACTTGCACCACCTTCAGCTTTCAATAGCTCCTGTAATTCGGAAATTGTTTCTGTCGGTAAAAGCGGTGAAATCACTTTATATGGCTTTGTAAAGTTAGGTAAAAAGTTAGTTGAAAGAATCAAATCATAAGAAGCAAAATCTAAACTGCCAAGCTCTGAAGGTTTTGCTAATTTAACACTTGAAATTTCTGGTAAATGTTTACGCAACTGACTTTCTACAATACGGCCAGTATCGATTCCACGCGATGAAATTACTAGCACTTTCGCATTACCCACAGCTGGATGTTTTTCTAAGGACACTGCAAAATGTACTGCAATATACCCTAATTCATCTGCGATGAACTCATGCTGTGAGAATACTACTTCAAGCTCTTTAGCTACCGCGCTAAATAAGTCTTGATACTTTTCCTTAATCTTTTGTAATACTGGGATATTGGTGACTTTACCTGTTAACGTAAGATTTCGTTTTAAAGCTGCTTGCATATGTGCCAAAAGGTTCGCATATAGTTGCTCATCTTTTGGAAAATCATGATTTGTATCTCGTGCCACTAAACTGATTAACTGCTTCACTTTGTATGATAGCTCTGCATCAAAATCATCAATAAAAATACTATGCGGTTTACGATAATTTATACCTTCAAGTTGCTGTGCTAAAAACCGCACTTCTTGCCCAGGAATAGCACTACCAGTAATACTAGCTACTTTTGCCATCACTTGATTAGCAACCTGCATATTTTCAGTACTTGGCGCAAAATTATGAGCTATATCAATGAACATACCCTTAGTAACTCGTTCAATTGATAAAGTTAACAACACTAAACTGCGCTGTAATTGATTATCTGTTACATTGTCAAAGGATTGTTTAGACACTTGGTACAAGATAGTTTTAGCCAAGTATAAGCTCTTTGGATTTAATTGTTTTAAAAAGAAATTTGCTGAAGTAGGAAATTTATCTGTTTCAAGTTTGTTTAAGAATTGAAAAAAGTCATATTCGCTTACCCCATTGGCAATTAAGTTGCCCAGAATCTGGCGCTTTTCTTTTTCATTACCTACTAACTTACTGCCTTTACCTTTAAGTTTGTCGAACTCAAGTTCATAACCACTTAGTTTTTGTTCTAGTTCTTGAATATCTGCAGTAATAGTAGCTGGACTCACTGAAAATTCACCTGCAAGTTTTTCCACAGTCCATTCAGTATCACTGGCTAGTAAAGTACATAAAATAGCATTCTGACGTTCAGCATTATTAGTGAAAGTGCCTTCTTCGAAATTGGTAGCTAATAATTCTTTTAATTCAGCAAGTTTATCTTCTTTACCAACAAGATGGTATCCACTACCTCTTTTTTTAATAATTTCGATACCTAAAGTTGCAATCCGTTTTTCTACACTTGCAAGCTCTCGATATACGGTCCGATTACTGACATTTAGGACTTCTTGAAGTTCTCCAATTGATACTCCTTTTGGATACGCCAAAAGCAGCGATAAAAGCTGCTGTTTTCGTTCCGAGAAGTACACTTTGAATTCCTATCGTCAATGAGTTAAGTATTTGGTGGGAGTAACAATCGTGGTACTCCCACCGTTTCTTAATACTTATCTATTATTTATTTAGCTTTTAGCTTAGCAACTAGATCGTTGTAATCACCCTCAGTAACTACATTTTCTAGTGACATATGCTGAGCTTCACCAGCCTTTTCTTTAGCTTTAGCTGTTTCAGCTTCAGTAGTGACTACTAAAGTAGTTTCATCAGCCTTAAGCTTCGCAATTGAGGTAGTTTCGATTGGAGTTTCGATATCATTTTGCTTAAATAACTTACGCAGGATAGTCGCACCCATTGAGCTAGAACCTTTCGTCTTATCGTAAGCGAAAGTTACTTGCTTAATGTCAGTATCTTCATCAACTTTTTCGTCTGAAGCAACTTTTTCCTTAGTAGCAACTGCAGCGCCACCTGCAACTCCAACACCAGCAGCTTCAGCTGTCTTAGATGGAGCTTCAGCTTCAACAGCTTTTTTACCACCAGCTTTTAAGTGCTCCACAATCTCATCGTAACGAGGTGAGTTCATGAAGTTTTCTACTGATACGAATGTCGCAGAAGGTGCGTTTTCTACCGCACGATCATGTAATTCTTCTTGGGTCACAATTAACGCTTTACTATCATCGTTAAGGTCTCGAACAGCAGAGTTAGTAACTGGATGTGGTAAACCAGCTTCTTTAGCTTTATTACGTAAGATAGATGCACCCATGGCACTTGAACCCATACCAGCATCACAGGCGAAAATAATCTTATCAATTTTACCCATATCTTGGTTAGCTACGCTAGCTGCGTTACCTCCGATAGTAGCACCATCAACAGCCTGGCCTTTACTCTGTGCTTTGGCTTGCTGAACTGATGCTTGAGTAGCTTCAAAGTCATCATCTTCACTCTTATCAGTTTTCAATAGCGCACTTGCAACTAAGAATGAAACAGCTGCGGCAACGAAGACACCAGCTAATACTGCGAGGTGTCCGTGTCTTGGTGACATTGCCATCAATGTCAAAATTGACCCTGGCGAAGCTACTGCCTGTAAACCTGCACCAAATAGCTGGAATGTGAAAGTACCTGATACACCACCAGCAATTACTGCTAAGAATAGTTTTGGCTTCATCATTACGTATGGGAAGTAAATTTCGTGAATACCACCAAAGAATTGGATGATGATTGCACCTGGCGCTGTAGACTTCGCAGTCCCGCGACCGAAAATTGTGTAAGCCAATAAGACACCAAGACCTGGACCAGGGTTTGACTCAAGTAAAAACAATACTGACTTACCAGCTGTAGCTGCCTGTTGTGCTCCAAGTGGCACCAAAATTCCGTTACCAATTGCATTGTTTAAGAATAGAACCTTTGCTGGTTCGATAATAATATTTGCAAGTGGTAATAAGTGATGCAAAATTAGCCAGTTAACTCCATCACCCATAATTCCTGACAAGCCTTTAACGACTGGCCCAATTATATAGAACCCAAGAATTGCTAGGAAGAAACCAATAAAGCCAGCCGAAAAGTTGTTAACCAACATCTCGAAACCAGCCCTAACCTTAGGCTGAACAACTTCATCAAATCTCTTAGTTAAGTAACCACCCAATGGGCCCATCATCATGGCACCGATAAACATAGGAACGTCAGTACCAACAACTACACCCATTGTTGCTACTGCACCCACTACTGCACCACGTTGTCCATAAACCATATGGCCACCAGTGTATCCGATAAGTATAGGTAGTAAATAGGTAATCATTGGTGCTACCATTTTGGCTAGTTCTGCATTTGGAAACCAACCTGCTGGGATAAAGAAACAGGTAATCAAACCCCATGCGATGAATGCCCCAATATTAGGCATTACCATACCGCTCAATTTAGTACCGAAGTGCTGGACTTTTACTCTAAGACCAGAATCCTTCTTTGTTGCATTTTCCACTTATGCCCCTTATAAAGTATTAGTTAAATTTTTAGTTATAATTCAATTCTAAGAAAATTCACAGACACTGTACATGGAAACTATTTAGATATTTGGCGCACTCAAATGTGCCAAATATAAAAAGAAACTTAAACTACTGGCTAAGGATACTTATTGCATAAGAAAGAACTAAAGCTCAAACTACTTTGAAATAAGCTGGTTTATTAGATTAGAACTGTTTAAGTAGGAGTACCACAATAAAATATGCAAAACCTATTTTGATAACTATACATAATCATTAATTAGAATGATTTTTATAATAAGGCATAAGTCTTAACCTTTGATACGGCTATGCTTGTAGCATTATGGAGCTTCCTGTTTCCCCGCTACTACTGGCTAGCAACAAAAAGTACGCCACGATATTTTGCACTCGAATCGTGGAACTACTCTTTGAGGTGCTCTGTGGAGATAGACCGCTTAAACAAGTTCAAATACTACTTGCTCCAAGAATCTATCGACAATTCGCTAAAAGGTTATGGCTCATCAATAAGGTAAAAGCCAGAAGCCCAAAGATTCCCCTGCTACTTTTTAAAAATGTAACTGTGAAAAAGCTACGAATACAAAGCCCAAATCCTAATATTCTAGAAGTAAGTTGCATTGTTAAAGATCGTGTCAGAATCCGAGCACTATCATTTAAGCTAGTTGAAACTAAACAAATCTGGCAGCTAACACAATTAGAAATCGGTTAGCTTAATCTACGTCCAGGTTGCTCTTGTGCAGTAGCTTCGCCTTCTTCGTTAGGAGCTAAATAATGTAAGCTCTGTCCATCAAAATTAAGTTGCACTTGAGCTTGCTGCCCTGGAGCAGTGTCTACCTTAAATAAAGATTTAACGGTTTCAAGCCGGATATTATCCATCATCATATTAAACAGTGCATAACCTTCGCGCTGATACTCTACTAATGGATCACGCTGAGCCATAGCACGTAACCCAATACCTTCTTTCAGGTAGTCCATCTCATATAGATGCTCTTGCCATTTTTCGCCGATAATTGATAGTAAAGTTTGACGTTCTACATCACGAAGTCCTGGTCCAAGCTGATCTTCTTTTTTCTGATACTGAACTTTTGCATCTGAAATCAACTCTCGCGTAATAAAGTCAGCAGTTAAATTAGCTTTACCCTGGGCTGCTTCTTCTACTTCATCAATTGAGATATTAACAGGATAGATTTCACGCATATCACTCCATAGCTGTGGCAAATCCCAAGTTTCGCCGGTACCTTTATCGTGTGCGTATTCATCTACTTTGTCAGTAATAACATCTTCAAAGAAGTTTTCAACTTTCTTTTTCAGATTGTCACCTTTAAGGATTTGCCTACGATCGCTATAGATTGCTTCACGTTGCCGGTTCATTACATCGTCATACTTCAAGATATTCTTACGCTGTTCAGCGTGAGTTGACTCTACTTGGTTTTGTGCAGACATAATTGCTTTTGAAACCATCTTAGATTCGATAGGTACGTCATCCGGAAGCGATGAATTCATAATTCGCTCTCCCATAGCTGGGTTAAACATCCGCATCAAATCATCAGTCATTGAAAGGTAGAACCGAGATTCACCTGGATCTCCTTGACGCCCAGCACGACCACGTAACTGATTATCAATACGACGAGATTCGTGACGTTCAGTACCAAGCACGTAAAGGCCACCAAGTTTGATTACCTCATCGTGCTCTGCCTTAACCTGCTCTTTAGCTTTAGCCAAAGCATCTGGCCATAATTCTTCATATTGTTCTGGAGTCTGTACCGGATCGAGACCAGCTGCCTTCATCTTATCCACTGCAATATGCTCATCATTACCACCAAGCATAATGTCAGTACCACGACCAGCCATGTTTGTAGCAACTGTTACTGCTCCTTTACGACCAGCCTGCGCCACAATAGATGCTTCATGTTCATGGAATTTCGCATTCAGTACCTCATGCTTAACTCCGACTTCACGAAGCTTAGCAGATAAGTATTCACTCTTTTCCACGCTAGTGGTACCAACCAAAATTGGCTGACCTTTTTCATGACGTTCTACAATGTCTTCTACTACTGCATCAAATTTAACAATCTCATTTTTATAGATTAAGTCAGAATTATCAATACGTTGCATTGGCTTATTTGTCGGGATTGGCACTACCCCAATTTTATAGGTTGACATAAATTCTGCAGCTTCAGTTTCCGCAGTACCAGTCATACCAGAAAGTTTGTCATAAAGCCTGAAATAGTTTTGTAGTGTAATGGTCGCCATTGTCTGGTTTTCTGGCTGAATTTCTACGTTTTCTTTAGCTTCAATAGCTTGGTGTACCCCATCGTTATAACGACGACCTTCCAGAATACGTCCCGTGTGCTCATCAACAATCATTACTTCGCTATTTTGCACTACATAATCTTTATCGCGCTTAAAAAGCTCTTTTGCTTTAATTGCATTATTTATAAAACCAATAAGTGGTGTATTCTGCACATCGTATAGGTTATTAATACCTAAATAATCTTCAACTTTGTCGATACCGGAATCAAGCAGACCTACAGTTTTTTTCTTTTCGTCTACTTCGTAATGTTCATTAATCTTTAAACGTTTAACAATACGGGCAAATTCAACATACCAACGGTTTGCATCTCCAGATGCTGGTCCAGAGATAATTAACGGAGTACGTGACTCATCAATCAAAATTGAGTCTACCTCATCGACAATTGCGAAATTGTGCCCTCGCTGCACTAATTCATCTTGACTCCACGCCATGTTATCACGCAAATAATCAAAACCGAACTCGTTATTGGTACCGTATGTGATGTCACAGTTATACTCAGCTAACCGTTCATCTGGGGTCATCGAAGAGAGGATACACCCACAAGATATACCTAAGAAACGGAAAATACGTCCCATTAATTTAGACTGGTACTCAGCCAAGTAATCGTTAACAGTTACGATATGGACGCCTTTACCTGTCAAAGCATTCAAATATGCTGGTAAAGTTGCCACTAAAGTCTTACCTTCACCAGTTTTCATTTCTGAAATATTGCCCATATGCAGGTTAGCCCCACCCATAACTTGCACTCGGAAATGGCGCATACCTAATGTACGATCTGCTGCTTCGCGTACAGCAGCAAAAGCCTCAGGCAAGAGCTCATCAAGCGTCTCACCTTTCTGATAGCGCTCTTTTAAAGATTCGGTTTCAGCTTTAAGCTCTTCATCGCTTAGCTTTTTAAATTCACCCTCTAAAGCGTCAACAGCATTAGCATAATTGCCAAGCTTTTTTAAAGTGCGCGTATCTCCTACTCGGAGTACTTTTTCAAGAACTTTCACTAATTATCTCTCTATACAAGTAACGACCCAATAACTAAGTACTCTTTCCAGTTTACTAGTTATTGAGTCGAATGGTGAAGTTAGTTAGGCAAAATATTAACTATTTTGCTTTATAGTTAATAACCTCTTCATCAGAAGCTTCTTCAATGCCTTCTTCAAGGGTAATAACACCGTAGTCCCAGCCTTTACGACGGTAAACCACGTGTGGTTGCTTTGAATCTTCTTCAATAAATAGGTAGAAGTCATGACCCAATAGCTCCATATTGTCTACCGCATCTTCAACTTTCATCTCAGTTGCTGGGAAAGCTTTACGACGGATAACTACTGGTGAGCTGTAATCTTCTTCTTCAGCATGATTAGAAGCACTAGTTAAATCTGCCTTACTCTCTTCAAAGATACGTTCTATTGGATCTGGAATCACGCCACCTTCAACATCTTCAGAGTATTGAAGTCCAGCTTGCTCAGGCAATGCTGTTACTGCAGCAGTAGAAGTCTTCTTACGACGACCTTTACGCGCAATGTGCTTCTTCTTATCATGTGCACGACGTAAGCGCTCTATCAGCTTTTTGAATGCAAGATCAAAAGTTTCTTTTTCTTCAGAACCAGTGGCTTCAGAACGAATTGCTGGCCCTCGGCTAATAACTGTCAATTCAGTTTTAAGAGCTGAGTCACTTACTTTTGCATGTTCGTTTTCAGAAACCTTAACGTCAAGGCGAGCTGTAGAAGCAACACCCAATTGTGTAACTTTTTCAACCTTTGCACTAACGTATTCCTCTAAATCTTTGGAAATTTTGTGGTTTCTACCAATGAACTGTACCTTCACGATAACCCTCCTTGATCATCATTTTTCCCTTTACTTAACCATAGCATTTATCAATGAAAACAGCACTTTCAGAACCGATTTTGGCTTGTCTATTAAAATATGGTATTTCACTTGCAAACAGTGGCTAAAACTGCTGCACCACTTACTGAAATTCCAACACTTTTTAAAGCTCTGGCTCCTTCAATCAAAGTAGCTCCCGTAGTACAAATATCATCAATTAAAATTATCTGTGCATTTGGTAAATGTTTAAGCTCTCGTTCTTTACCAGTTGAAACCCACATTGTATGGTGAACATTCCATTTACGGTTATTAGCATTAACACTAGCTTGCGCAGTTTTATTACTCTGCTTTAAAGCCGGCACAAACACTACTCGTTCATCAAAGTTTTGTATCAACTTAGTTGCAGCTTTTGCAACTAAACTTATATGGTCATAACCTCTAGTTTTAACTCGATGTTTTGTGCTTGGCATTGGCACTAAGATAATCTTTTGAAGGGCACTTTTCGCAATAATTGCTTCGATAGTTCGTGCCAAAGCTACTGAAAGAAAAGGCACTAGATCTGTGCGCCCTGCACTTTTATAGCTTTTTATCAAGGTATCAAATCCAGCACTATAATCTGCGTAATACCACAATGGAAAAGGCACCCTATCTTCAATCGATAAAGCTGGACGATAATCAAGAAATTGAGCTTTGCAAGTAGCGCACCACTTTTCACCAAGTTTCTTACACATAGCACAATAATCTGGGAAAAAGATTTCCATTAACGCAGTGGAACTCAGTGCTATTCCTTATTACTGTTAGGAATTATTCGTAAATGATTCCTAGAGTTACGCATTCCAGGAGGGTTAGTAGGTTTTGGAGGCGTTATTGCAATCTTTTCTTCACGGGGTGACTTAATTTGCACTTGCTCTTCTTTGAGCACATCTGCAATTGCTAGTAAATCTTCATCCTCAGTTTTTTCGATATCTGGAATTTCTAAACGTAAAACATCCCAACCTTTAGGCACATTTAGTCGTTCCGTATGTTTACGACATAAATCATAAGCATGCGGCTCAGCATAAGTAGACAATTGCCCTAAAACCGCTGTCGAATCAGCGTAGACAAAAGTTAAAGTACCTACAGCGTTGCCGTTGCAACCTGGTTTTGAGCATTTTCTTTTTATTTCCACAGTTTCTAGGTTACCTTATGCAAGCTCAGTAATTAAGGAATAATCTGTACTTTTTCTTGCTGATAATTTTGAACAGCATTACCAATTTGAGCTGCGGCAAGGTATGCGCCGTCACTTCTAGACATATTTTGACCAACATATAAATTACCTGAGTTTACCTCTAGTAAATATCCATTTTCAGTTGTTGGCAAACTACTTGCATCAAAAGTACGCTGGGTATTAGTAGCAAAACTTAATGGTGTTTTTACTCCAAGCTCACCAAGGTTATTAATTGGTGTAATTGTAGCTTGTACTGGTGATGTAGCAAAGAAAGTGAAAAGATTATCTAGCTCAGGAGCAGGGATTATATAACTTGCCCCTTTTACAGCTTCACCCGAGCTCATCCAGGCTATATCTGCAGTTTTTGGCTGATCATCACCAAGAGCAAAGTTTCGCACTCCAGTAGCTACTGGTACATCAGAAGTCACTACAAAACTATACTTACCTCCAGCAATCCCATCCAAGTCTTTGTCAAGAGAGGTCTTTGGTTGAACTTGGAATTTCATATTAGAACTTAATGGCGAACCTTCCGCATACACTGTCACTGTCACATTTGCGACTTTATCTTCTGGATTAGTAACGCGGATAACACCTTTAGAGTCACCATAAACTTTCATGTCTTCATCATCAACTTTGGAAATATCATCCAAAGAAACTCCAGCAATTACTTGTTGTTTGCTAGGGGCTTGAGATGGCATTATATAAGAGATGCCACCTGGCGTAGTACCACGCAAAACAGTGGCCTGAGCAAAGATTGAAGTAGCCCCACCAGTAGAAGTCGCATGGATTGCGGTATTACCTTGATTTCCAGTTAGAGCAGCGACGTTAACCAGTTTTTGACTATGTGCGCCAATTACATAGCTCTGCGCAGATGTCTCATTTACTCCAGCTTTTTCAGTAAAAAACTCTAAGTTAACAGTACTTGGTTTATCAGAGATATTAGCAATAGCTAATACTGTACTGCGACCAGTATTAGTAGAACCACCAATAAACCAACTATCGTTAGTAGGAATTACACAATAACCAGCCGCTACCCCTTTTAAGTCCCCTGAAGTAGCAGCTGACACTGCTAAGCCATTGTAATCATTTAAAGATTTTGTATTTTCCCATGATAAATCTGTCAAACCACCAACACCAACACTCTTTTGGTTAGCTACCTGCTTTTGCAACAAACCACCACCTACATCTTTTAAGTTAAGGTTATCGGTAATCGCATGATCCTTATTAGCAAGTGCAGTTACTGCACCGCGAACTTCAGAATATTTAGGGGCAAATTGGGCATCAACGTTACCAGTTGATTCAGGGAATTTCACTGGCCCCGGGCAGACTCGATGTGATACTACACTACTAACTTCACTGTCCTGTACAGTAAGTTTCTGATCAAAAGTATTACTAGCGAATTGGGAGCTTACTAGTGCAAGAGCAGAACCTACAACTATCGCGCTAGTTACTAGGATACGTTTTTTATTAGTCATTCACGCCCCCTTAACTTTAAATGTGGCCAAGGTAATAGCTGAATCAATGATAGTAAAAATACGATAAATATTATCACTGCATAAGTGCTGTAAACCTTATCTTCATACCAAACTTTAATCGTCCCACTATCCACAGGAACGGTAAAGCTTTGTTTCCATGTTGAGTTTTTTGCTACTAATTCATTACCATTAATTGTAGCTTTCCAACGTGGGTTAGCACTTTGATGCAACATCAAAACTCGTTCATTAGGACTAGCATTGACTACATCTTGTGAAGTGTATAGTCCAGTTGAGTTTATCCCCTGTAATATAGCTCCATTACCATCAAGTATTTGTGTATTATAGAAAGTTGTTTCATCAGCTGAACCTACTTTCCACAAGTGCCCACCAGGAATTTGACCAATATCAGTAACTGAAGAGTTTACGTTAATTTTGTCAGTAAGATTCTTACCGCCAGCAGTATTGTCTAGTAAAACTACATATTCAATACCTAAATCCCACAAGTTTTCACTAGAGTTTTGGTTATCACCACTAACTAGTTGTGCCGTAACATCATGAATTTCACTATCACCGCCAGTTAGTTTATTTGCTTTGATTCCAGAGAGATCAGAAACAATATTACGATTCTCATAAAGACTAGAGCCAAATTCATAGTAATTATCGTTAGTAGTAACAGCGCTAGAAATCAAGGTACCGTTATCTTGTGAGTCCAGAACTAATGCCTTTGCTCGGCTCTGACCATGGAAAGTACTACGGACACTGTCAGGCAGCATTAATGGTGTCTGTGCTTTTAGTTCAGACTTCTTAGCATCAATACGCAAACTACCGAAACTCCATACCGTTCCAGCGCCTAAGCTCAAGGCTAATAAACTAACTACAATAATACTGCGTTGCTTTGAAGTGACCTTCTTCAATACTTTTTTATCCATATCACACCAAGATTCTGTGAAATATGCAAAGAAAATAAGTAAGGTAAAACCAATTACGCTAGCACTTGATGCTGGGTAAATATAAGTATATGAATCTCCAGTAATTCCCATCGGGAAATGGCTAAATCCAGCCAAAACTGCTGCAGTTATAACAATAATGCCCCAACCAGCAATTGAAAAACGGATTTGACCTTTCCAAATTGTGAATATTACCGCGATAAATAATAGTGTTACAGTAAACACCAAAAAAATATTATTCGCAGAAAAATCTGAGAACACTACACTTAAAGTGGTGTACTTTGGTGTCGGCACCTGAGCATCTGGATCGGCAAAAGGCGCCCACATATTAGTACGGTTGGTAATCAATAACGGCATAAAGAATAGGTAACTGATTAGTGGTACAAATACTAAAGAAACACGTACTGATCTCTTTGCCAATATTAATACTAGTATCAATATCAAAGTAAAAGTTATTAGCAATATAGGTGAAGCTGCTGTAGAAAATGCCATTGCTACTCCGGCACTTACAAATACCGTCGTCGAACTAGCCTCTATTCTATTTGCAAGTACGGCGTATAATACTCGCGCAAAAATTGGAAGCATGATATGCGGTACAATCCCACTGATACGACCTTCAGATAGTGAGGTTAAATAACTAGGATAAAAAGCCCATAGAACCACCATGAACCAGGCAAGCTTTCGGTTATACCATGGAGTTACGCGGATAAAACGTCGCATAGTAACAGCAGGCAAAGCGAAACTAAAGATATATAACACTGGCATGACTAGCCAGCCTAAATTTCCTAAAAATAATGATATAAAAGAGCTTATCCAAGAAAATGGGTCTAGAGGTGCTCCATAACCTAGACCTAGTGGTCGCCAACTATGAAACATATTGGCAAAGGCATCACTACGATACGAACCAAAAGATTTTAAAGCTCCGCCTGAAATACCATCGTGCGTTAAAGACTTACCAAATAGACACAAACCTAAAATTAGAAGAAACCCTAAGAATGGGTACCAAAGTTTAGGTATAAAAACATCACGATGTATACCGTATATTAGTTGCTGTTCTTGCAATTGATCAGTTAGTTTAAGGTATCTTTGCCCTAATGTTTCAAGATACGAAAGTCGTCTTAATCTTAATTTACTTCCTTTAAAATGCCCCGTAAATGATAAAAGCATTTTAATTCGTTGCCCGAAATCTTTAATTGAAGACGAGTAACGACCAACAACAATCCCATAGAAAAGGCTCGCAAAAGCACCGAGCAGTCCCCAAATCCAAACTAGAAATTTTTGTGGATATTTAATGTGTTTTAGGTTTAGATAAAGTCCTCTAGCACCATCGGTTAATTTTCCAGTTTCTGGATTTGACACCAAGAACTTAGCATTAGCACTATATGCTAGAGCTAAATCTTGAGAAATAGCGCGAATACAATAGTCAGCTTCACCATCTTTTAGCTCAACTTTGGGGGAAAATCCTTTTAATCTACGCCAAATACCGTATTTAATTAAAGCACCCTCGAGTGGCACAGTAGTTTCGGTAAAAGAATCTTCAGTATTAACTAACGATGATGACCCGACATAATAGTGCTGGTATTGTCGCCCATCTGCACCTACTCGATAAGGCGTATCCACCAATTCTTCACGATTGCTACTAGATATCAACTTACCACTGACAATCGCTACATCTCTGCGAGTATCGTTAAGTGTAGTTAACATATTCTCAAGTGCGTCTGGTTCTGGAACAACTCCAGGTGGTAAGAACCAAAACCAAGAATCTTGAATTGAAATATCTGAATTTTCAAAGGCACTAAGAATGGAGAGATTCACTTCTCTCACACTAAGCTTTTCTTCTTTTTGAACATTTGAGCGTGAATAATATTTGTAATCAAACTCAACGCCATATTTTTCACAGATTTTTTGCTCTGATTCGTTACCCAAACCAATTACAACTGTACGAGGTGGTGTATATTTCTGATTTTTAAGAGCTTCAAGGGTAGCCTCAAGCTCCTTTTTAATCCCTCTAGAGACAACTAGGGCAACAACATGTTGGGTAAAAGCATCTTTCATATCATCTTATAAGTTACTAGAACTTTCTGAAAAAATCCTTAATTCTTATGAATAACTTATTAGTTACATTGAACGCTTACGCAGTTTCCTGCGTTCACGTTCAGATAACCCGCCCCAAATACCAAATCTTTCATCATTTGATAGGGCATACTCTAAACATTGACTTTTAACTGAGCAAGCTCCACAAACCTTTTTTGCATCACGAGTAGAGCCCCCCTTTTCTGGGAAAAATGCTTCTGGATCTGTCTGTACACAAAGTGCATCGACTTGCCAGCTAAGTTCTGAAGTGTCGTCTAAGTCGTTATAAATAACCTTTAACAATTTTTCTTTATCTGAATCTTGTTTCTTCTCTGAAATTTTCTCATGCGTGCTGAGGAAGGCAGTCGCATCTGCTTCTAGTTTTTGACTTGAAGCTTCTGATTTAACTGTAGACACTTGAGGATTTGCCGGATCTTGGAACCAATTCGCTGGGACATCAATCGCCTTAAAACTTGAGTTTTGCTCGTAGCTTTGTTCACTTTTGCGGTGCTGCGCGGAATTCAAAACAGTCCTACTCTTCCATAACAATCTCTGTAGTAGCTACTACATCGTCTAACTAACTAGGTTTTTAACCTATGAATACATTCTCTAGGTAAATTGCAAAAAATACAATACCTAATTTTTCAAACGCCATTCCAATGATACAATAAATGACTGAAAATAAGAAAATTGAGGTTATAAAACTACCTACTCATTGCTTACCAGAATGTAGTATTTTAATATTTCTTCAAATAATGTACCAATCTCAAAAAGTTTAACCAATCTTGTTTCCTTATAATTAAATAAACCATGTAGAATTAACCCATGAGTACTTTAGTTACAGGTGGCGCAGGATATATTGGCGCACACGTTATTGATTTATTACACAAACGAGGCGAAGAAGTAGTAGTCGTTGATGACTTGTCTAATGGCGTTAAAGAGAAAATCGGAGATGCTGAACTTTACACATTAGATTTAGCAGAAGACGGTGCTGTAGACGAGCTAGAAACTATCATGCGTAATCATGAAGTGGATTCCGTAATTCATTTCGCTGCAAAGAAACAAGTTGGTGAATCTGTCGAAAAACCGCTTTGGTATTACCACCAAAATGTGACAGGCATGGTTAATTTATTAACAGCCATGAAAGAAGAAAATGTAAAGAAATTTGTATTCTCCTCTTCTGCAGCTACTTTTGGAGTCCCAGAAGATTCAGTAGTTGACGAAAACTACCCTTGCGCACCTATTAATCCATACGGCGAAACTAAACTTATTGGCGAATGGATGGCAAATGCTTCAGAAAAAGCTGATGACCTTCGTGTGGCATGCCTACGTTATTTCAACGTAGCAGGTGCTGGCAACCCTAAACTCATGGATACTGCTGCATTAAATCTTGTGCCAATGGTATTTGAGCGCTTAGAGAAAAAAGAAAAACCTATAGTATTTGGCGATGACTACGAGACCTCTGATGGTACTTGTATTCGTGACTATGTCCATGTAGTTGACCTAGCAGATGCTCACTTAGCGGCTCTGGATTACTTAGATAATGTAGATCGAGAACACTCAGTATTTAACGTTGGTACTGGCTCTGGTTCTTCAGTAAAAGAAGTACTTGATACTATCGAAAAAGTAACTGGCATTGACACTACTGCTGAAATCGTTAAACGTCGCGCAGGTGACCCACCACAACTTATTGCTGATGTATCCCGCATTAATAAGACACTTGGCTGGAAAGCTAAGTACAATTTGAACGACATCATTGAATCTACCTGGGAAGCAATGAAAACTAGAGGAACGCCACTTGCTAAATAAAGCAAGGCGTGTTTTCTTTAGATGTCTTTAACCAAACTCGCATAAACTATTACGCTTTATTAGCTTTTAGCGTTATGCTGGTAGATATAATTAAAAGATATTCACGACTAGCAATTAGGCGTTAGTCCCTGAATGTCTGTTTTATGTAGGATTGTAGATACAATTAAAAAGTTTACTAATGAGGAATATAGTGGCCAATAACAATACTCTATATCGTGGCAGAGAAGGCATGTGGACGTGGGTGTTACACCGTATTACTGGTGTGGCAATCTTCGTGTTTTTGTTAATCCACGTTCTTGATACATCTCTAGTTCGAGTTTCTCCGGAAGCTTATAACGCTGTTATCGGATCATACAAAAACCCAATTATGGGTATTGGTGAGACTGGTCTAGTAGCAGCTATCTTGTTCCACGCTTTCAACGGCGTTCGTATTATCTTAATTGACTTCTGGTCAAAGGGTGCGAAATACCAAAAACAGCTTTTCTATGGCGTAGTAGTGCTATGGGTTATTTTCTTCATTGGTTTCGCTGCCCATCACCTACCTAATGTATTTGGAGCGCACTAATGACAGATAAATCTTTGAATGTAACTAGTATTCCAAATCCACGTACTCCTGAACGCTACCGTAGGACTAAAAAAACTAAAGGCAACAGCCAACGTAATGCGTGGCTATTTATGCGCATCTCTGGTGTTGCATTAATCGTACTTATCTTTACACACCTATTTACTAACTTAATGGTTGGGAAAGGTATCCAAGCAATTGACTTTGGTTTCGTGGCTGGTAAATGGGCACACCCATTGTGGAAAGTCTGGGATTTATTAATGCTTTGGATTGCAATGTTACACGGCACGAACGGTGTTACTACTATCATCAATGACTATGTAACTAAACCAGGTGCTAACAAAGCACTTAAGATGACACTACATATTGCTGCAGCAGTCATCATCATCCTAGGTACACTTGTTATCTTCACTTTCGATCCTTGTCCAAAGAATGCAGACCCAGCGCTTCTAGCGTCATTCTGTTCTAAGTAAGAAAGGGCTTAAATGCAAACTCACGAATACGATGTAGTTATCGTAGGTGCTGGTGGCGCAGGCATGCGCGCTGCAATTGAAGCAGGTCCACGTGCTAAAACAGCAGTAATCACTAAACTTTATCCCACTCGTTCTCACACTGGTGCTGCCCAAGGCGGTATGTGTGCAGCACTTGCCAATGTCGAAGAAGACAACTGGGAATGGCATACATTCGACACCATCAAAGGTGGCGACTACCTTGTGGATCAAGATTCTGCAGAAATTATGGCTAAAGAAGCTATTGATGCAGTAATTGATTTAGAGAAGATGGGTTTACCATTTAACCGTACGCCAGAGGGTCGCATTGACCAGCGTCGCTTTGGTGGTCATACACGTGACCATGGTAAAGCTCCAGTGCGCCGTGCTTGCTATGCAGCTGACCGCACTGGACACATGATTCTACAGACTTTATACCAGAACTGTGTAAAGCATGGTGTGGAGTTCTATAACGAATTCTATGCATTAGACATTCTTATTAATGAAGATGGCGGCAAAAAGAAAGCAGCTGGCGTAGTTGCTTATGAACTTGCTACTGGGGAAATCCATGTATTTAAAGCTAAGTCAGTAGTAATGGCTACTGGTGGTTTTGGTAAAGTGTTTAAAACTACTTCTAACGCGCATACACTAACTGGCGATGGTCCAGGTGTTGCTTTGCGTCGCGGTATTCCACTTGAAGATATGGAATTCTTCCAGTTCCACCCTACCGGTCTTGCAGGACTTGGTATCTTGCTTTCTGAAGCAGCTCGTGGTGAAGGTGCAATTCTACGTAACTCTGAAGGTGAACGCTTCATGGAGCGTTACGCACCTACTATTAAAGACTTAGCACCTCGTGACATGGTAGCTCGCGCAATGGCAAATGAGGTCCGTGAAGGTCGCGGCTGTGGGCCACACAAAGACTATGTACTTCTTGACCTAACTCACTTGGAACCAGCCCATATTGATGCGAAACTTCCTGATATTACTGAGTTTGCTCGTACTTATCTAGCTGTGGAGCCATATACAGAGCCCGTGCCGGTATACCCTACTGCACACTATGGCATGGGTGGTATTCCTACAAACAATGAAACAGAAGTACTAGCTGATAATGACACTGTCGTACCAGGGCTATATGCTGCTGGGGAATGTGCTTGTGTATCTGTACATGGTGCAAACCGCCTAGGCACTAACTCATTGCTTGATATTAACGTATTTGGTAAACGTGCTGGTGTTGCTGCAGCTGAGTATGCGAACTCTGCAGAATACGTTGATTTGCCAGAAAATCCTGCTGGCCTTGTAGAAGAGCTAGTGGATCATGCTCGAAATTCTAACGGTAGCGAACGTGTTGCAGATATCCGTAAAGAGCTACAAAGTACTATGGATAAAAATGTACAGGTATTCCGCACTGAAGAAACAATGCGTGAATCTCTAGCTATCATTGAAGAACTACGCGAACGTTATAAGAACATCAACGTGATGGATAAGAGCCAGCGTTATAACTTGGATCTTCTAGAAGCAATCGAACTAGGTTTCCTACTTGATCTTGCTGAAGTTGTTACAATTGGAGCTTTGCATCGCAAAGAGTCTCGTGGCGGTCACTTCCGTGAAGATTACCCAGATCGCGATGATGAGAACTTCATGGAACATACTATGATTTATAAAGACGAAAACGCAGAAGCTGAAGGCATCAAAGGTCTACGCCTTGAAACTAAACCAGTTATCGTTACTCGTTATCAACCAATGGAGCGTAAGTACTAATGACTAATACTCAAATTGAAGAATCAGAAAAAGTCGAAACTGCTGCAGGTGACGTGCCAACTTTCCATGTCACCATGAAGATTCTTAGGTACAATCCTGAGGTAAAAGCGGAATCTTACTGGGACACTTTTGATGTAACAGCTTTTAGCACTGAACGTGTGCTTGACCTATTGCATAAAATTAAGTGGGATATCGATGGTTCACTTACTTTCCGTCGTTCTTGTGCTCACGGTGTTTGTGGTTCTGATGCAATGCGTATTAATGGACGTAACCGTCTAGCTTGTAAGACCTTGATTAAGGACCTTGATCGCTCTAAGCCAATCACGGTAGAGCCAATCCGTGGTCTGCCCGTAGAAAAAGACTTAATCGTAAACATGGAACCATTCTTTGATGCGTACCGAGAAATCCAACCATTCTTAATCGCTGATAAGACTCCAACTGACGGCAAAGAGCGACTACAATCTGCTGCTGAACGTGCACGGTTTGATGACACTACTAAGTGTATTCTTTGTGCTGCTTGTACTACTTCTTGCCCCGTATTCTGGAGTGATGGCCAGTACTTTGGACCAGCAGCTATCGTAAACGCACACCGTTTCATTTTCGACTCTCGTGATGAGGCTTCTGATGTGCGCCTAGATATTTTAAATGATACTGAAGGTGTATGGCGTTGCCGAACTACTTTCAACTGTACTGATGCTTGTCCACGTGGTATTGAAGTTACTAAAGCAATCGCGGAAGTTAAGAAAGCAGTTATCTCAGGCAAAGTTAACTATACCGCTTAATAAGACTTATATATAAGTTTTTATATATAAACCCCAACCCCATAAAAAATTGACCGGAAGATTCTCTTTCGGTCAATTTTTCTTTATCCCTCCCACCGTTTAGAATGCCCACTCTCTCTTCGAATATTCAAGGAAGGTTCCTGCTCTATTCAAGAAGTGAAGACCCCAAAGGTTAATTAATTTAAAAGATTAACGTTAAAAGGAGCCTAGATAAAATCTAGGCTCCTTTTAAAATTATTGACAGGACTATTACTTACCACCCTGCCACACAGCATCAAACGGTGCTTTTGAAGAAACACGATTCTTAATCGCAGTGTGGACAAATTCCTTAGCAGTCTTACAAGCTTCAAGTGATGTAGCACCTTTAGCAAGCTCGGCAGTAATTGCTGCTGCTAAAGTACAACCTGCACCACTAACACGTTCATTACCGACTTTGTCGTGCTCAAGCACTTCTAGCTTGTCGCCATCATAGAATACATCTACAGCTTTTTCGCCTTCGATTTCTACGCCACCTTTAACTAGCACATTCTTAGGGCCTAGTTCTACAATCTTCTTAGCAGCTTCTTTCATATCCTCAACATTGTTGATTTTAATACCAGAAAGTGATTCTGCTTCAAAGTGATTAGGTGTAATCAAATATGCCAAAGGGACAATATGTTGTTTTAATGCATTATCAATATCAAGAGCTGCACCAGGTTCTTGCCCTTTACAAATTAAAACAGGATCCACTACTAACTTTTTAACTGGTTTACCATTTAAGTGCTTAGCCACTGTTTCAATAGTGGGAATAGTGCCCAGCATTCCAATCTTTGCGGTTTCAATATCATAAGTATTAAAAGCTGCATTAAGCTGATCGCTGATAGTTTCTGGTGCAATTGGTACAAAAATATGATTAAAGTTATTATTTGCATCAAAAGAAACAATACAAGTAAGGTTTTGCAGTCCGAAAACTCCTAATTGCTGAAACGTCTTCAAATCTGCAGCGGCTCCAGCACCGCCTGTAGCTTCATTTCCAGCAATTGTTAGTGCGATATCTACCATATTTATGCTCCGATTCTATTAGCTTTTCTAAGCTTAAGTTTAACGTTATTGTTTCACCAAGGTAAAGGTTTCATCACTGAAACTAACTTTATCTCCTGGATGAAGCTGTTTACCGCGCTGCGTGACAACTTTACCATTAACAGTAACTAAACCTTCAGCAATTACTTCCCTAGCCTCAGCGCCATCGTATACTACATTGGCTAGTTTTAAGGCTTGCCCTAGCCTAATCATGTCATCTTTAAGATATAGCTGCTGAGCCATTTGGCACCGGTTTCTTTGCTTTATCTGATCTAATCTTTCGAGCCATCTTCTTTGGCTTTTTTAACTTCTTATGCTTTGCATTATCGATAATGTCTTGCCACAAAATCTTAGTCGTGGATGCACCATAAAAAATGATGGTACACATTAGCCTAAACCATAAAAGCAAGATTAATGGTACTGCTATTGGAGTTAAAGCTGGATATTTATCCACTGTACCTGATACTGCTGAAGTACCTACCAATCCAATAGCGGCAAGACCTAACCCACCAAGTAAGGAACCAAGAAGTAATGGTTTGAAAGGCACCTTTATTATTGCAATGACTCGAATAATTACTACCATCAACAAGGTGTTTACAGCAACAGTGATAAGGAAACTAGATGCTCTGATTAAATAGTGCACTATGGTGCCCGACATATTCATAGCTTCTAAAATATGTAATAGGAATCTTGAAGATAGCACACTGGCAACTGAAGATAGTGCCAGTAATAACGCTATTAAGATAACACTTAATAAGTCCACTGCTTTCTTCAATGCACCATTTTTAGCAGAAGGCGGCATTGCAAAAATACCACGCACACCTAAACGTAGGTAGTTCAACATATTAAGACCAGTCATAATAGTCGCTAATAACGAAACAATAGCCGCAATTGACATACTTGGACCGTGCAATAACGTTGAAGGGTCAATGATACCTTCAGGATGACCTGAAGTCTTTAACAAACCTGGAGCTGCGTCACCAATGGAATTAATAAGGGTATTTTGTAATTTCACATTACTTTTCAAAAACAAGGCAAATAGTGAAAACATGCCAGTTACTGCTGCTACTCCGGAAAAGAAGAAGTAAAAAGCTGTACCGGCAGCAAGAATCTGACCTTTGTTTCTAGAAAAATTATTGGCAATACGCACTGGTAGCAATGTTTGCACCTTAGCAGCTTTTTCAGCTGCTTGAGCTGCTGCAACTTCAATCGTTGGCTTATTCAAGCGCACTGCTCTATTGTAGGCAATCTTTTTCTTAGATGCCTCGACTTCTAAATCGTGTTTCCTAAGCGGACTTATAGGTTGCTGCGCCAAGAGGAATCTCCTTTACTGTGTGCCACACGTCACCTTCATAATGCTCGAAAACCTTAACCGAAGTTACTTGGAATTCAGCACTATAATCTCCTAACATTTTTTCGGCTTCATCAAGATTTTCATCTTCGACTTTAAAAGCCACGGTAACGTGTGGATGATATGGAAAAGTATGTTCAAGATTAACGACACCGGCCTCTAGCTCTTTTGCTAGTGCTGCACATTGTCGATGCCCTTTAACAAGTCTAAGAAAAACTACAGGTGAAATTGGACGAAAAGTATCAGTACCTTTTAATTCCACATTAAAAGGCGAGAATCTTTTCGCAATTTTTGTCACATGTTTCTCTAAAGCTTCTATTGAAGTAAATAAGGTCGTACTAAGTAACGTGATATGAGCTGGCACGACCTTCGCCATCTCATCGCCAAAAGACCAGCGATATTCACGCAATTCAGATGCCAGCGGTTCAGGCAATTCAATAATTACCCCTACCCTACGTTCTTTGACAACTCTATTTGGCATGTTTTACCTTCAAAAATCCGATATAATTATAAACTTCCGTCAAAGTTTGGTTAGCAATTTCCCTAGCCTTATCAGCGCCATGAGCTAAGATACGATCGAGCTCTGCTTTATCATCCATTAGTTCAATCGTGCGTTCCCGAATCGGCCCTAGAGTATCAACCACAATATCTGCTAATGCAACTTTAAAGTGTCCATAACCTTGGTTAGCATATTCATTAGCAATCTCTTCATTAGTTTTACCAGTTAATGCAGAATAGATAGTCATTAAGTTTGAAATACCTGGTTTATTTTCTGGATCATAAAAAACTTCAGTACCTGTATCAGTAACTGCGGAACGGATTTTCTTTGCAGTTTTTTTATCAGTGTCCATTATATTTATTAACCCAGCAGGCGATTGCGCTGACTTAGACATCTTGGCAGTTGGATTTTGTAAATCCATAATCTTAGCTACTTCTTTTGTAATAAATGCTTCGGGAACTTTAAATACTTCGCCAAATTGCTTATTAAAACGTTGTGCTAGGTTACGAGTTAATTCTAAGTGTTGACGCTGATCTTCACCGACTGGCACATAATTTGGTTTATACAGCAAAATATCAGCAGCCATTAACATTGGATATGCTAATAATCCTACAGAGGATTTTTCTGCCCCACCTTTTTGTGACTTGTCTTTGAACTGGGTCATTCGTGCAGCTTCACCATATCCAGTTAGACAATTTAATACCCAAGCAAGTTCAGCATGGGCAGGCACATGAGATTGAATAAAAAGTGTAGCTTTATCTGGATCAATACCAGCTGCAATATACTGCGCAGCAGTTAATCTAGTCGTATTAACCAGGTCCTTTGGATACGGTGGCATTGATATTGAGTGTAAATCTGGAACAAAAAAGAAAGCATCATAGTCTTCTTGCATCTTTGCCCAGTTAGTTAACGCACCTATATAGTTGCCTAGATGCATTGTCTCAGACGTGGGCTGAGCACCAGATAATACGCGTGATTTCATAACTTCCATTTTCCTTGACAAAACACCCTTAATCAAGTTTATAAATCATAATCTACAACTACTGGTGCATGGTCGCTCCAGCGTTCTTCATAAGAATCAGCTCGGTCAATTTGGTAGTCTTTAACTTTATCAGCTAATGCCTTATTTGCCATGTGATAATCGATACGCCATCCAGTATCATTAGTGAATGCTTGCCCACGATTAGACCACCAAGTATATGGCCCCGGCACTTCACCATGAAAAGTACGACCGATATCAATCCAGCCTTGTTCATTAAAGAATCCGTCGAAATAAGCTCGTTCTTCAGGTAAGAAACCCGAACGTTTTTTATTGCCGCGCCAATTTTTAATATCAAGCTCAGTGTGTCCAACATTCAAATCGCCAACAATTAAGCCATAATCTTGCTTTTGAACCTTTGGCAAATATCTAGTCATAGAATCTAAGAACTGCATTTTTTCATCTTGTCGTACGGTACCAACTTCACCAGAAGGCAAGTACACTGAGGCAACTGTTAGGGTCTTACCAGCAACATCAAAATCAGCCTCTACCCAACGACCACTTTCATCAAAATCTGGATCTTCCAAACCAACACGAGTCTCTAGAAAAGGTAACTTTGAAGCAATTAGTACTCCTGAGCGACCTTTAATACTAGAGTTTGAATTATGCACTTGCCAATCTTTAGCTAGAAAATCGTTAACAACCTTATCATTTGCCCGAACTTCTTGTAGGCATAGGATATCTATATCACAATCAGCTAACCATTCCCCCATACCCTTGCGGTAGGCAGCTCGAATACCATTTACATTTACTGAAGCAATTCTCATTTTTAAACTCAATCACACTTTTCTCATAGAAAACTCTAAAGTAATTATAGTGCATTGCACATGTTTTAATAATGCAATAGTGTAGAAGTATGCTAAATCAGACTAAAAATGGGTATCGTGTGCTCATCGTTGACGACGAAGAATACATCTTGGATTTGCTAGACACTGGTCTAGATTTCGTGGGATATGATACCACCACCGCCAAAACTGGAGAAGAAGCCATCAATTCTGTTTTGACAGACGAGCCTGATTTAATCCTTCTTGATATCACAATGGAAGGTGTCGATGGACACGATGTCTTGGAATATATCCGCCATCGAGGTTACAAAACTCCTGTAATTTTTATTACTGCCCGTGATAGTACCGAAGAAACTATCGAAGGCCTAGATATGGGGGCAGATGATTATATTACCAAGCCTTTTAGTCTCAAAGAAGTAGTTGCTAGGTGCGAAGTAGTGCTTAAACGCACTACTAATAAGAAAACTATTATCAACGTAGGTGATCTTGCAATTGATACTGAACAATATGAAGTAATTCGAGCTGGTGAACCTATAGACTTATCAGTCACTGAGTTTAAACTATTACATTTCTTAGCTACTAGAAAAGGCAAATTAGTTACTAAATTAGATATTATTGATCATGTTTGGGACGGTAAAGTTAGCGATGACTCTACGGTAGTTGAGAGCTATATTTCTTATCTTCGCAAGAAAATTGACCGACTAGGCCCTCCTCTTATTCATACTTCACGTGGCACAGGCTATATTATTAGAGAACCACGAGATACTATAGCTAGTTAAGATCATGAAGATTACAAACTTGCGCAATAGGATTTTAGTTACCCTATTGTTTGCACTTTTCATAGGATTGTTAATTACCAATGTTGTGACAATCTTTGGCACCAAGAGATATGTACATGATAAGACTGATAAACAATTACAAGTAGTAACTAAATCATACGAACGGATTTTAAGTTCAACTAGTACTAATACTCAAAAACTTACTCCCGTATTGGTAGAGCAGCCACCTCCAGAAACCCCACCAATTATCGAACCTAGAGCTGCACGTATTAATTCTAATTACAAAGTAATAGCTCAGACAAAACCAACAATTGACTCCACTTTTGATTTTAGCCAAATCTCAAAAGAAACACTTAAAGAAGGCTCAGTAGGTGCCCACTACTTCAATATAAAGAGTGGCAATAATAAAAATGAAAAATTTCGTGGTGTAGTATTTCCACTTCAAAATACTAAAGATTTAGGAGTAATATTACTTCCAACTGGCAATGATGAAGCTACTGTTTATCGAGTAATGTCACTTTCAATTTTCACAAGTCTAACTATCTTCTCATTAGCTATGCTAATGACATGGAAAGTTGTGACTAAAGGGTTAAAGCCTCTTGATGATATTGCCGATGTTGCAGAAAATATTGCTGAAGGTAACACCTCAGAACGTATAAAAGTTACTGGAGATGAGGAAATCGAACGTTTAGGTGACTCCATAAATATGGCTTTTGAATCACGAGAAGCAGTGGAAAAACGATTACGCAATTTCATAGCAGATGCTTCCCATGAACTTCGCACTCCGCTAACTTCTATCAGAGGCTACGCTGAGTTAATCCAAACTGGAGCAATAAACACGCCAGAAAAACTTAACAAAGCTGCAACTCGTATTGAAAAAGAAGCAACTAGATTATCTGGAATAGTGCAAGATTTGTTAAATACCGTAAGAATTGAAGATTTCAATAACCTTACCCAAACTAGCGTAAATGTCGTCCCTATTATTCACGATGCAATTTCTGATGCTTACGTAGTAAATCCGAAGCAACGAATTACTTACAAAGGACCCAAAAAAGCTAGAATCCCTGCTGATGAAGGTGCTATTCGCCAGATTTTGCTTAATTTATTAACTAACGCACGAGTACACAATAGCCCAGACACTGAAGTAATCATTTCGTTAGAAAAAATTAATAAGTATTTTAAACTTTCGGTACGTGATTTTGGTAAAGGTATGACAAAAGAGCAACGTGAAAGAGCTTTCAAACGCTTCTGGCGTGAAGATCGCCGTATTGGCAGTGGGCTAGGTCTTACTATAGTATCTCGCTTTACCAAAGCTCACGGAGGTCACGTAGAAGCTGTAGCCCCGAAAGACGGTCCCGGCACTCAAATAAATGTATACCTACCAGATAACTAAGTTTTACCTTGAATAAAACAATGCTGTAAGCATACAACCTAGGGATATTGTCACTTACAGCATTGTTAAATATTTACTACTTAATGAAGTAGTAAAACCTTTTTAGTATGAGTAGCCTTTAGGTACAAAAGTATAAGTAATGCCGGCAGTAAATCCAGATCCTGAGTTAACAGTTTGCCACTTCAAATTACCTATTCTTGTAGGTGTTAAACTATCAGTTGTGCTCCCATTACCCAACTGACCTTGCGCATTGCTCCCCCAAGAATATAAGTTATCTTCAGAGTCAAGGGCATAAGATTGACTAGCTCCAGCTGCAACAAAATTCCATGTTGCACCACTAGGAGCACTAGCAGGCAGTGAAATGTTTATTGGATTACCGCGGTTTGTTGTAGAATTATCTCCGACTTGACCACTACTATTTTGACCCCATACATATAATAAGTTATCAGTAGTAAGTGCCATAGCATGCTGATAAGTTGAAGATACTTGTTGCCAAAGTGCATTTGGAGCAGTATTTAGACCAACTTGCACCATAGTCTGAGAATCTACTGTACCGCCTCTACCTATCTGCCCATAATCATTATTACCAGTAGCAAAAAGACGTTGCCCAGCAGTGATTGCATAGGCTGTAGCCCATCCTGAAGCAACCTGTAAGAAATTGGTACTTGAATTTACTCTAACTGCTATGTTATTGCGGCTAGTAGTATTTCCTGAACCAAGTTGTCCATAGCCATTACGACCTGTTGCATATAGTGCTCCAGCAGTATTACTACCATAAGTTCCTGTAATAGCATAAGTGAAACCGTGTCCAGCAGCTACTTGTTGCCAAGGAGACAGTGCGGTTCCAATTACTGATGGGCTTTTACGATCAACACCACCGCCAAGTTCACCACCATCATTCTGCCCCCAAGAATATGCATTATTATCATTCTTAATACCCCAAGTAAATCCTGCACCACCAGAAACCATTAACCATTTACCAATATCAATATAAGTTGGTACTGATATCGGCGTACTACTATTGTTACCAATCTCACCACTTACATTAGAGCCCCAAGCATATAAATCATTACTATCATTAATTGCAAAAGCTTGCCATTGGCGAAGGTTCACTGAATCCCAGACTTGGTAAGGGCCAATAGCCACAGGCGAGGTTTGAATACTAGAGTTACCAGTACCAAGTGGATAATAAGCACTGTTATTACCCCAGCTTACTAGGTTTGGGTATATCCATGTTTGTTCAGCAGTAACACTATCACAACCATCAAGCGTAGCAGTAATAGTAAAATTCTTAACATCATCAGAATAATCAACACTAATACCAGTACTAGTCAACACCGTATTAGTAACAACCACCAAACCAGAAGACGAACTAG
>JASGEI010000011.1:0-7521 GCA_047606545.1 Micrococcaceae bacterium
CCTGCGGTGGCTGCTAGTGTGGTGTTTGAGTCTTTGGTTTTTGATCAGTTAACTGCTAATGGTGGTAGTGGTTTACCTGATAGTCCTACGCCTAATCGTATTTTTGGTACTGGTGATGAGATTAGTGTGCTTGCTACTATGGCTGATCGTAGCAGTGTGCCTGATGGTACTCAGGTGCTGTTGACTTTAACTGGTGATGCTATTTTTGATGCTACTAGTACTAATACTGCTACTGTTACTTTGGATTCTGCTGGTAAAGCTAGTTTTGGTAGTGTCTCTGGTGGTTCTCCTATTAAAGCTGTTTATCCGCAGACTAATAGTGGTGATTTTACTATTCATGGTGAGATTGTTGATGCTAGCCCAGCAGTTAGTACTACACTGGATGCTGATTTCCACGTTACTGCAGGTAATGTAGTAACCTGCGGTAGGATCACTGGTAACTTTGGTAATGGTAACAACACTGACAGCACCGGAGCAATGGCTATTCCTCTTGTTAATAAGACTCCGTTGTTTATTAATTTTGATCAAGAACTATCAGGAAAAACCGTTACCCAAATAGAACCCGGCGGGAGTCTTTATTTCTCGTTGCTAACAGATGATGGTCTCGTGTACACCATCGGCGCAAATGGTAGTGGTCAGTTAGGTGATGGTACTACCACTAATAGTGGTACCACTGCTACTTTCCAACCAGTAACCACCACCGGTACCCCAATGGCAGGCAAAACCATCACCCAAATAGCAACCGGAACAAACCATATGCTAGCTCTTGCTAGTGATGGCACTGTCTATGCCTGGGGGTTAAATGATAGTGGTCAGCTAGGTGATAATACTACTACTAACAGCAGTGTGCCAGTTGCAGTAACCACCACGGGGGTGCTTTCGGGGAAAACCATCACCAGTATCTCAGCGAGAAGCGATCATTCTTTGGCTCTTGCTAGTGATGGCACTGTCTATGCCTGGGGTGCTAATGGTAGTGGTCAACTAGGTAACAATACTACTACCAATAGCAGTGTACCAGTTGCGGTAACCACCACGGGGGTGCTTTCTGGTAAGACCATCACCGACATCTCAGCAGGAGATGCTCATTCTTTGGTTCTTGCTAGCGATAACACTCTATACTCCTGGGGAAATGGGGCTTACGGTAGACTAGGTAGAGGTAGCACTACTAGTAGTAGTGTGCCAGTTGCTGTGACTATGACAGGGGTGCTTTCTGGGAAAACCATCACCGACATCTCAGCAGGAAACTATAATTCTTATGTAGTTGCTAGTGGTTGGGCTTACGCCTGGGGCTCTAATGTTTTTGGCTCTAATGGTAACGGTGCAACTAGCGGTAATGCTACGACTCCAGTTGCAATGACAAGCACTAGCGGTCCAATGGCAGGAAAAACCATCACAGAAATAAATAGCGATTACAGTTATAGTTGTTTTATGTTAGCTAGTGATGGCACAGCCTACGCCTGCGGAAGTAATAGTGTAGCAGCTTTCGGTAATGGCAGTAGCAGTACAACTAATGCTACGCCTGTTGCAGCATTCACCGCAGGCAACGCAGCTGATAGACAACTCACATCCGCTAAATCAGGAATGGCAATGCTAGCATAAAACCAAACAAACCACACAACAAATGATTTTGTAGCTTAACTGCTAGGCAAGTAACTGTGCTAGACCATTACCTACAAGTTAGCAATACGCTCTTTTTCAGTATCAGTTAATGAGAAGTCAAAAATCTCAAGGTTTTGAGCTTGACGTTCTTTATTGTGCGATTTAGGAATAACCACTACACCTTGCTCAATCTGATAACGCAAAATTACCTGCGCCCATGTCTTATCGTACTTCTTGCCGATTTCATTCAGTACATTTTTAGTTGCCTCAGAAACTCTGGTTAGCGGGCCCCATGCTTCAGGAACTATTTCAAGCTTTAATGAAGTAGCAATTAACTCAGCATTCCAATTTCCAGGATGAGATTCTACTTGATTAACGGCTGGTTTGATTCGTGCATTCTCAGTTAAATAGGTCAATTCTTGCTCTTTGAAATTAGAAACCCCAATTGCTTTTAAAGTTCCGTTATCTACATACTCTTCTAGTATTTTCCATACTTTAAGAATTCCAGCTAAATCATCCCAAGGATGGTGAATTAGATATAAATCAATGTAGTCCGTATCTAATGCTTTCAGACTAGATTCCACACCTTTACGCACCGATGCTTCATCTGCATAAAATTCTTCGGTACCTGGAATCTTTGAAGTGATAAAGAACTCACCACGATCAATTCCACTTTCTTTAAGTGCTTTACCCAGAACTGATTCGTTTCGGTACATAATTGCAGTATCAAAAAGACGATAGCCAAGAGAAATTGCATCTAGAATTTCAGTAGTGTCATCATTGATTTTGCCCATATAGTCGCGGTTCTCTTTACCAAAAGTACCAGTTCCGCTGCCTATCATTGGCATTTTAATTCCAGTATTTAATACTACGAACTCCATCTAACTCAGTCTCCTAAAGAAATAAAACTTTTATATTAGTAGTAACAAGAAATTACCGAGGTATATTCCATTGATAAAATCAATAAATCTAAAGGTTCTAACGAAGTAGATGATTTGATAGTCCAAGTAAAAGAAATAGGTGGCACTGTTGCTAAAGAACCAGAAACTGTCAGCTAGGGTGAATATAGTGGCTACTTTCAAGATACAGATGGTTATTATTGGGAAGTTGCCTATGCTGAGTAGTTGGAAGTTTGATGAAAACGATATGCTCATAATTGGTTTCTAATACAATTAGCACCCATTTTAATTAACACTTTTTTCTAAAATAGCAACTCAAATTACCCTAAATTTTATGTAAATAAACACCACTTTTTTACCTACTTTTTTGACTAAAAATATTTCTAAAAAATTATTTTTGTCATGCATTGGTGCAATAATAGGGAATAGGCCATTTCAATCAATAACACACTACATATTGTGCCTTGTGAAATTGCAACCACTAGATGTAGTATTTATTAAGAGCGAAAAGCAAAAGATTTTAACTAAGAAAAGAAGGAAAAATGACTATTACAGTATATTCAAAGCCAGCTTGTGTGCAGTGTAACGCTACTTACCGTGCTCTTGATAAAAAGGGTATCGATTACAACGTAGTAGACATCACTGAAAATGCTGAAGCTTTTGACATGGTGAAGTCTCTTGGACACCAACAAGCACCTGTAGTGGTAACTGATGATGATCACTGGTCAGGTTTCCGCCCAGACAAGATTGCTGCTTTTGTAATGGCAAACGAAGAATTTACTCAAAACGTAAACGTAGCATAACGTAAAAGATGAAGATGCAGGGATGACTAAATTAGTATATTTTTCCAGTGTTTCAAACAATACTCATAGATTTGTAGAAAAACTGGGAATATCTTCTCTGCGTCTTCCGTTATATACTAGGGAAGAAACTCCCATTATGCACGAAGACTTCGTGCTGATGTTACCCACATATGGTGGTGGCAAAGAAAAAGCGACCGTACCAAAACAGGTAATAAAGTTTCTAAATGTCCCCAAAAATCGGGAACATATTAAAGGTGTAATCGGGTCCGGAAATACTAACTTCGGAGCCGATTATTGTAAGGCCGCAAAAATAGTTTCTTATAAGTGTCAAGTACCAGTACTTTTCACTTATGAGTTGATGGGCACCCCAGAGGATGTCCAAAAAGTACAAGAAGGGTTGAAGGAATTTTGGCGCAATCAACAGCTACCCAGCCATCAGATGTAGTATCTGACCTTACTTATCATGAGCTAAATGCCATGCTAAATCTCTATGACGCTGATGGCAAGATTCAATTTGATAAGGACAAAGAAGCTGCAAAGCAGTTCTTTTTACAGCATGTTAACCAAAACACGGTTTTCTTCCATGATTTAGAAGAAAAGCTAAAGTTCTTAGTGGATAATGACTACTACGAAAAAGAAATACTAGACCAGTACACTATAGCTTTCATCAAAAGCCTATTTAAGCGTGCTTATAGCAAAAAGTTTCGTTTTCAGACTTTCTTGGGTGCCTATAAATACTACACTTCTTATACTCTTAAAACATTCGATGGTCAGCGTTATCTAGAGCGCTATGAGGATCGCGTTTGCATGGTGGCATTAACGTTAGCTGCAGGCGATAAGCCAATGGCTCAGCATCTAGTAGATGAGATTCTTGCTGGTCGTTTCCAGCCAGCAACGCCAACATTTCTTAACTGTGGTAAAAAGCAGCGTGGCGAGCTAGTTTCATGTTTCTTGCTACGCATTGAAGACAATATGGAATCTATTGGTCGTTCTGTAAACTCTGCACTACAACTTTCTAAACGTGGTGGTGGAGTAGCGTTCTCACTAACAAACCTACGTGAAGTTGGCGCACCAATTAAGCAGATTGAAAACCAGTCTTCCGGTGTGATTCCAGTAATGAAAATGCTAGAGGATGCTTTCTCTTATGCAAATCAGCTAGGCGCGCGTCAAGGTGCAGGTGCAGTATATCTACATGCACACCATCCAGATATTTACCGTTTCTTAGATACTAAGCGTGAGAATGCGGATGAAAAAATCCGCATTAAGACCCTTTCTGTTGGTGTAGTTATCCCAGATATTACTTTTGAATTAGCAAAAAAGAATGAGGATATGTACTTATTCTCACCATACGATGTGGAGCGTATCTATGGTAAGCCAATGACTGATATTTCAGTTACTGAAAAGTATTATGAGATGGTTGATGACTCTCGTATTCGCAAGAGCAAGATTAAAGCTCGTGAGTTCTTTACTACATTGGCAGAGCTTCAGTTTGAGTCAGGTTACCCATATGTAATGTTTGAAGATACCGCTAACCGCGCTAACCCAGTTGATGGTCGTATCAGCATGAGTAACCTATGTTCTGAAATTTTGCAGGTATCTACTCCTACCGAATACAATGCTGATCTTTCTTACAAAGAAATTGGGAAAGATATCTCTTGTAATCTTGGTTCAATGAACATTGCTAAAGCAATGGAATCTGAAGATTTTGGTAAGACTGTAGAAACTGCAATTCGTGGCCTAACTGCAGTATCTGACATGAGCCACATTAGCTCAGTACGTTCAGTAGAAGTAGGTAACGATAAGTCACATGCTATTGGTCTTGGTCAGATGAACTTACATGGTTACTTAGCTAAAGAACGTATCTTCTACGGCAGTGAAGAAGGCTTAGATTTCACAAATATGTACTTCTACACTGTAGCTTTCCACGCGATTAAAGGCTCTAACACTATTGCCAAAGAACGCAAAACTACTTTCGTAGGTTTCGAAAAATCTAAATACGCATCAGGTGAATACTTTGATAAATACACCGAAGGCACTTGGAAACCAAAGACTGCTAAAGTTAAGAAGATTTTCAAAGATGCAGGGATTCATATCCCTACCAAGGAAGATTGGAAAGAACTAAAAAAGTCAGTAATGAAGCACGGTATTTATAACCAAAACCTTCAGGCTGTACCACCGACTGGTTCTATTTCATACATTAATAACTCCACTTCAAGCATCCATCCGATTGCTTCTAAGATTGAGATTCGTAAAGAAGGCAAAATTGGTCGTGTTTATTACCCAGCAGCATACATGACTAACGAAAACTTGGAATACTACCAGGATGCTTATGAAGTTGGACATAATAAGATTATTGATACTTATGCAGAAGCTACCCAACACGTAGATCAAGGTTTATCTTTAACATTGTTCTTTAAAGATACTGCTACTACTCGTGATGTGAATAAGGCACAAATTTACGCATGGCGTAAAGGCATTAAAACTATTTACTACATCCGTCTACGTCAGATGGCACTTGAAGGTACTGAGGTAGAAGGCTGTGTATCATGTATGCTTTAATAAGCAGGCATGATGCTTAAAGTAAGGGAAGCAAAGAATGGTAAATCCTAATCAACACAATGAAGTTAAGTTAATAAGCCATGTTGAAGCTATCAACTGGAACAAAATTGAAGATGATAAAGACCTTGAAGTTTGGGATCGTTTAACTGGTAACTTCTGGCTACCAGAAAAGGTGCCGCTATCAAATGACGTGCAATCTTGGCAGACGCTTACTGAAGAAGAAAAACTTCTCACCATGCGAGTATTCACAGGCTTGACATTACTTGATACCATTCAAGGTACTGTAGGTGCAGTTAGTCTTATTCCAGATGCAATAACCCCACATGAAGAAGCAGTTTATACGAATATTGCCTTCATGGAATCAGTACATGCTAAGTCTTATTCCTCAATTTTCTCTACGCTATGCTCTACTAAAGAGATTGATGCCGCTTTCCGTTGGTCAGTAGAAAATAAATATTTACAGCAAAAAGCTGAAATTGTAATGTCTTACTATCAAGGTGATGACCCACTAAAGCGTAAAGTAGCAAGTACTTTGTTAGAATCATTCCTATTTTACAGTGGTTTCTACCTACCAATGTACTTCTCATCTCAAGCTAAGTTAACTAACACTGCAGATATCATACGTTTAATTATTCGTGATGAAGCAGTGCATGGTTATTACATTGGTTACAAGTTCCAAAAGGGTCTAGAAAAAGAGTCTCAAGAACGTAAAGATGAGCTTAAAATGTACACTTATGAGTTACTACAGGATCTTTATGATAACGAAATCCAATATACAGCTGACCTGTATGATGGGGTTGGTTGGACTGAAGATGTAAAGAAGTTCTTGCATTATAATGCAAATAAAGCTCTGATGAATCTTGGTTTTGAGCCAATGTTCCCAGCATCAGTAACTGATGTAAGTCCAGCAATCCTTTCTGCACTTTCACCGAATGCTGATGAAAACCATGACTTCTTCTCAGGTTCAGGATCATCTTATGTAATGGGTAAAGCTGAAAATACTGAAGATGAAGATTGGGATTTCTAAAGACTCAATATAGCTACCAGTCCAAAAAACTTTCCTCTGCATTGTTTACAAAAGTGAACTTGCAGAGGATTTTTTATAAACTGCACAGCCTTGCTTAAATAAAGTTAGTTGCTTTATATTTAACGAAATCCTTGTTGAGTTAATTATCTAATTAACTTTGTGTGTCTTGGGAATATTTTATCTGAGGGGGGGGGTATTATGAGTTTATGGTTTTAATGTATCTGGATTGAGGGTTGACTGTCATGGGTAATAAGGTTTCTGATTCTGGAGTTTCTCGTCGTACTGTTACTAAAGGTGCTGTTTGGAGTGTTCCAGTTTTTACAGGTTTAGTTGCGGTGCCTGCGATGGCGGCTAGTCCGATGAGTGCGGCTAATATTGTGTTTTTAACTCCATTACCTGATACTCCTAGTATTGGTAGTGTTTTTGCTAGTGATATTTCCGTGCAAGTCACTGATGCTAATGCTGAAGCAGTAACTGATGGCACAGTTACACTTACTATTACAGGGGATGCTTACTTTCTTGTTGATGGTGTTCAGCTTCAAAGTGTTGATGTACCACTTAATGCTGCTGGTATTGCTATGTTCGGTACTACTGATAGTGGTTTCCCACTATATGTTAGTGGCACGCTTACTAC
>JASGEI010000012.1:0-73837 GCA_047606545.1 Micrococcaceae bacterium
CTTTCTTGTTGATGGTGTTCAGCTTCAAAGTGTTGATGTACCACTTAATGCTGCTGGTATTGCTATGTTCGGTACTACTGATAGTGGTTTCCCACTATATGTTAGTGGCACGCTTACTACTGGTGATATAAGTATTAATGCTAAAGTAACCCAAAACCCAACAGTAACCACCGGCGCCACAAGTAACCCAGATGCAAAATTCAAAGCCACTACCTTCTACACCTGGGGCTACAATAATTTTGGTCAACTAGGCAATACCGCCACCACTACTAAGTACGCTCCAACTTCGATTAGTCAAGGCACGTGGAGCACCGCATCAGCAGGACAATACCATTCGTTAGGGATTAAGAACGGTACGCTTTATGCTTGGGGAAGTAATATTTACGGTCAGCTAGGTACCACCACTAACAGTGGCACTGCCACTGCCACTCCTACGCCAACTTTACTTGATAGTGGTAGCACTGGCTGGACAGCAGTAGCCGCAGGACTATACCATTCCTTAGGGATTAAAAACGGACAGCTATACGCCTGGGGCTATAACTATTACGGTCAGCTAGGTACCACGACTAACAGTGGCACTACCACCCCTAATCCTACGCTAACTTTACTTGATAGTGGTAGCACTGGCTGGACAGCAATAGCAGCAGGTTTCAGTCATTCCTTAGGGATTAAAAACGGTGTACTTTATGCTTGGGGTATAAATCAATACGGTCAGCTAGGTACCACGACTAACAGTGGTACTACCACTGCTAATTCTACGCCAATTAAAATTGATAGTGGTAGCACTACTTGGACAGCAGTAGCAGCAGGACAAGTTCATTCGTTAGGGATTAAAAACAATGTACTCTACGCCTGGGGTCAGAATAGTTATGGTCAACTAGGTACCACGACTAACAGTGGCGCAAGTACTGCTAATTCTACGCCAATTAAAATTGATAGTGGTAGCACTACTTGGACAGCAGTAGCAGCAGGACAATACCATTCTTTAGGTATTAAAAATAGTACCCTCTACGCCTGGGGTAGGAATAACTATGGTCAACTAGGTAATGGCACCAGTAACACCACTGCTAACCCTACTCCGACTTTAATTAATAGTGGCAGTACGAGTTGGACAGCTATCGCAGCAGGACAATCTCATTCACTAGGTATCAAAAATAGTACCCTCTACGCCTGGGGTCTGGATAGTTATGGTCAACTAGGTAATAGCACCAGCAATTCAACACCTAACTCTTCACCAATTCAAATCGGTAGTGATACTTGGACTAAAGTTGCAGCAGGCGCATATCACTCATTAGGCATTCGCACTTAAAACTTAAGAATAAAATTATACTTAAAAGTCAAATAATTGAGCATTTTGTTTTATAAGAAAGAGTTGGAATTTCTAGGCGCTTAATGAGAATATAGTAATTAAGTATTTGTACGTCTAAAACATAAGTAGGAAAAGCCTTGTCACCAAAAGCAACTGATATTCCCGTGCCAGCAAAAACTGACCCTAAAATTATCAGGAACTTCTGTATTATTGCCCACATTGACCATGGTAAATCTACCTTGGCAGACCGAATGCTTGGGGTAACTGGAGTGCTGGCAAAGCGTGATGAAAAAGCTCAGTACCTAGATCGCATGGATATCGAACGCGAACGTGGCATCACCATCAAATCTCAGGCAGTTCGTTTACCTTGGGAAGTTGATGGCATCACTTATGCTCTTAACATGATTGATACCCCCGGGCATGTGGATTTCACTTATGAAGTGTCTCGCTCATTAGCTGCCTGTGAAGGAGCAATCTTACTTGTAGATGCAGCACAAGGTATCGAAGCTCAAACTCTGGCAAACCTATATCTAGCAATGGAAAATGATTTAACTATTATTCCAGTATTAAATAAGATTGATTTACCAGCTGCACAACCAGAAAAATATGCCGAAGAATTAGCACAGCTTATCGGTGGCGAACCAGAAGATGTCTTGCAAATTTCAGCTAAAACTGGTGTCGGTGTAGAAGCTGTACTTGATAAAGTAGTCAAAGAAATTTCAGCTCCTACTGGAGATGCAGATGCACCAGCGCGTGCCATGATTTTCGACTCAGTTTACGATACTTATCGTGGGGTAGTAACTTATGTGCGTGTAGTAGATGGCGCTTTAAAACCCCGTGAACGTATTCAAATGATGTCTACTAAAGCTACTCACGATACTTTAGAAATTGGGGTCATTAGCCCAGAACCTAAGCCAACTGACGGCTTAGGTGTTGGGGAAGTTGGGTATCTGATTACTGGGGTAAAAGATGTCCGACTTTCTAAAGTCGGTGACACTATTACGACTTCCAATAACCCAGCTACTGAATCTCTTGGCGGTTACGAAAATCCAAAGCCAATGGTATTTTCTGGGCTATATCCAATTGATGGCTCTGATTATCCTGCATTGCGTGAAGCTCTTGATAAGCTTCAGCTTAACGATGCTGCATTAGTTTATGAACCTGAAAACTCGGCGGCTCTTGGTTTTGGTTATCGTTGTGGCTTCTTAGGGTTATTACACTTAGAAATTACTCGTGACCGGCTAGAACGTGAATTTGGGTTAGATCTTATTTCTACTGCACCAAACGTAGTTTATGAAGTAACTAAAGAAGACGGCACTGATGTAGTAGTGACTAATCCAAGTGAATTCCCAGAAGGTAAACTATTATCAGTTCGTGAACCAATGGTTTCAGCCACTATCATTGCACCAAGTGAATTCATCGGCACCATTATGGAGCTATGCCAACAACGCCGTGGAATGATGAAAGGGATGGATTACCTTTCTCCTGAACGTGTGGAAATTCGTTACGAACTACCACTTGCTGAGATAGTTTTCGACTTCTTCGACCAATTGAAATCTCGTACTCGTGGTTATGCTTCACTTGATTGGAAAGCAGAAGGTGAACAAGAAGCTGACTTAGTTAAAGTGGATATCTTATTGCAAGGTTCTACTGTAGATGCATTTAGCTCTATTACTCATCGTGATAAAGCTTATTCTTATGGCACGATGATGGTAAATAAACTTAAAGAGCTTATCCCTAGGCAACAGTTCGAGGTACCAATTCAGGCAGCTATTGGTGCTCGGGTAATTGCACGTGAAAATATTCGTGCAATCCGTAAGGACGTCCTTGCTAAGTGCTATGGTGGCGATATTAGCCGTAAACGTAAACTACTGGAAAAGCAAAAAGAAGGTAAGAAGCGCATGAAAAACATTGGCTCGGTAGAAGTACCACAAGAAGCCTTCGTCGCTGCATTATCTTCAGACGGTGGCAAGAAAGAGAAGAAGTGAGCAGTTTCGTAACTGCCCTTAGCGACGCTATTTCCACTCGTAATGAAGAAATCCCACTAGCACTATATATTCATATTCCATATTGTAAAGTGCGCTGTGGTTATTGTGACTTCAATACCTACACTGCACAAGAATTGGGTGCGGGTGTATCGCAACAAAGCTACTATCTGCAAGTTATTGAAGAATTAACTAACTATGCAACTAGCTTTCAAAAGCAGGGAAGTGTTCCTAAAATTGACACCATCTTTTTCGGTGGTGGCACGCCTACATTACTTCCTGCTAAACAGCTAGGGATAATAGTTACTAAAGTTAAAGAACTATTTGACTTTGCCAAAAACTGCGAGATTACTACTGAAGCTAACCCAGATACCCTTTCAAAGGAATACTTAACCATTCTTAAAGAATCTGGTTTTAACCGGGTTTCTATAGGTATGCAATCTGCGATACCACGAGTATTAAAAACTCTTGATCGTACTCATAACCCAGCAAATGTGACAAAAGCAGTAGCTTGGGCAAAAGAGCTTGATTTACAAGTCAGTGTAGATCTTATCTATGGTACTCCTGGTGAGAGCTTAGAAGATTGGCAAGAAAGCCTTGATGCAGCTATTAAGCTAAAGCCAGATCATATCTCAGCCTATGCTCTAATTATTGAAACAGGTACTAAGATGTATCGTGATATTACACGTAGCATTATTCCAGCTCCTGATTCTGATGACCAAGCTACTAAATATGAAATGGCAGATACTGCCTTTAGTAAATCTGGATATAGTTGGTATGAAGTAAGTAATTGGAGTACTAATAAAAATACCCAGTGTCGCCACAATATTAACTATTGGCACAATACTGATTGGTTAGGTATCGGACCAGGAGCACATGGTCATCTAAATGGGATGCGTTATTTCAATGCTAAACATCCTCGTGCTTATACACAGCGCCTTCAAAGTGATATTTTCCCAGTTCAAGACTATGAAGTCTTAACTGATTTAGAAAAATATGAAGAGCATATTATGCTAGCCTTGCGTATCCAAGAGGGTATCAAGCTAACTGAACTAAAAGAACATAAAATTTTATTAGAACAATGGCAACATCTAGGTTATATTAAACCAATTACTGCTAATACTAAGTACTTAGAGCTGACCCTAAAAGGACGGTTACTAGCTGACATGCTCATCAAACAGATACTTATCTAAAAAAGGCCACTTGCAGTTAAATCACACTGTAATAATTTTGTTTTCTGTAAGGGGGGGGGGTAGTATTGTGTTATTAGCTTATTAAGTGTCGTTTTGGTTTGAGGGTTGGTTTTGATGGTTGATAATAGTTCTGGGATTGTGGATTCTAGTTGTGATTCGTTGGGTGTTTCTCGTCGTAGTGTGGCTAGGGGGGCTTTGTGGAGTGTTCCGGTTGTTAGTGCTGCTGTTAGTGTGCCTGCGGTGGCTGCTAGTGTGGTGTTTGAGTCTTTGGTTTTTGATCAGTTAACTGCTAATGGTGGTAGTGGTTTGCCTGATAGTCCTACGCCTAATCGTATTTTTGGTACTGGTGATGAGATTAGTGTGCTTGCTACTATGGCTGATCGTAGTAGTGTGCCTGATGGTACTCAGGTGTTGTTGACTTTAACTGGTGATGCTGTTTTTGATGCTACTAGTACTAATACTGCTACTGTTACTTTGGATTCTGCTGGTAAAGCTAGTTTTGGTAGTGTTTCTGGTGGTTCTCCTATTAAAGCTGTTTATCCGCAGACTAATAGTGGTGATTTTACTATTCATGGTGAGATTGTTGATGCTAGCCCTGCAGTTAGTACTACTTTGGATGCTGATTTCCACGTTACCGCGGGCAATGTAGTGACCTGCGGTAGGAATGTTGGTAACTTTGGTAATGGTAACAATACCGATAGCACCGGAGCAGTTCCTAATCTTCTTGCTAATGCTACTCCGTTGTTTATTAATTTTGATCAAGAACTATCAGGAAAAACCGTCACCCAAATAGAACCCGGAGATGATGCTTTTTTCTCATTGCTAACAGATGATGGTCTAGTGTACACCATCGGTATAAATACTTATGGTCAGCTAGGTGATGGTACTACCACTAACAGTGGTACTAGTGCTACTTTCCAACCAGTAACCACCACCGGTACCCCAATGGCAGGCAAAACCATCACCCAAATAGCAACCGGAACAAACCATATGCTAGCTCTTGCTAGTGATGGCACTGTATATGCCTGGGGTAGGAATAATTACGGTCAGTTAGGCGATGGCACCACTACTGACAGCAGTGTGCCAGTTGCAGTTACCACAAGTGGTGTGCTTTCTGGGAAAACCATCACCCAAGTAGCAGCAGGCAATTATCATTCTTTGGTTCTTGCTAGTGATGGCACAGTATACTCTTGGGGATATAATAATTACGGTCAGCTAGGTAACAATACTACTACCAATAGTAGTGTGCCAGTTGCGGTAACTACAAGCGGTGTGCTTTCTGGGAAAACCATCACCCAAGTAGCAGCAGGCAATTATCATTCTTTGGTTCTTGCTAGCGATAACACTTTATATTCCTGGGGATACGGTACTTATGGTCAGCTTGGTAGAGGTAGCACTACTAGTAGTAGTGTGCCAGTTGCTGTGACTATGACAGGGGTGCTTTCTGGGAAAACCATCACCAACATCTCAGCAGGAAACCTTAATTCTTACGTGGTTGCTAGTGGTTGGGCTTACGCCTGGGGCTCTAATCTTCTCGGTGCTAATGGTAACGGTTCAACTAGCGGTACTGCTACGACTCCAGTAGCTATGACAAGCACTAGCGGTCCAATGGCAGGAAAAACCATCACAGAAGTATCCGGCATGAACAGGACCTATGGCTGTTTCATGTTAGCTAGCGATGGTACAGCCTACGCCTGCGGAGGTAATAGCCTGAGAGTGATGGGTAACGGTGGTAGCAGTACAACTAATGCTACGCCTGTTGCAGCATTTACCGCAGGCGACGCTGCTGATAGACAACTCACATCTGCTAAATCAGGAATGGCCATACTAACCTAAAACCAAACAAACTCACAATAGATTTTAAAAAACAAGAGTATAAGATAAGAGCCCCTTATTTAATAAGAGGCTCTTATTTATGAATAATATTTCGTATTTTATATCGGGGTTATACGATACCTTCCATACGCTTATTAATCCATGGATTAAGTGCAAAGATGATGCAACCCAATATGATAGATGAGATACCCAAAGTAGTGAAGTATGGAACTTCGTTAGTTGGGTCGTAGAATTCAGCGATACTACCTGCTGCTGCTGTACCAATTGCCGCTGCCAATGAGAAGATAGCTACCATTCGAGTAGTAAATGCTTTTGGTGCAAGCTGAGTAGATACTGCCAAACCAGTAGGAGATAAGAACATCTCACCAATAGTGAACACAAACAAGATTGCAGCAATCAATAGGATTGGCGCACTGTTAGGTCCTTTATTAGCAAATGGCAAGAACATGAAGTATGCCAGACCAATTAAAATATTTGCCCAAGCGAACTTACCAGAAGTACGTGGCTGTCCCTTCCACTTAGCCCATAGACCTGCGAAGAAGCCTGAAAGCAAAATGATGTATACCGGGTTAATTGACTGTACCCATGATACTGGCATAACCCAGTTACCGATGTGACGGTTCAAACGCTGATCAGAGTAGATAGTCAATACAGTAAACTGCTGCTGGTATAGAGTCCAGAAACCAATCTGTGAAATAAACAGTGGGATTGAGGCATATACACGAGTACGCTCATCAGAAGTGATCTTGTCGCTCCTAATCATTGTAGTGTAGATAACAACTGCTGAAACAATTGAGATTACTACTACAGAGTTAGCTGCATCACCAGCATCAAGAACCTTTGTACCGATTAAAGTAGCAAATACTAGAAGAATACCAACCAAAACCATTAAAGATTTCTTCTTTTCATCTTCATTAAGTGGGTTAGCCACATGATTTACTGACTTAGGTAAGAAACGGCGATAATATGAGTATTGTGCTAGACCAAGCGCCATACCAATAGCTGCAGCACCGAATCCATAATGGAAGCCTTTGTTAGTTTGCAACCAACCAGTAATCAATGGGCCAAGGAATGCTCCAATGTTTACACCCATATAATAAAGTGCGAATCCAGAGTTCAAACGGATATCACCACGACGGTAAAGACTACCAATAATTGAAGTAGTAACTGTACCCACAGAACCATATGCTACTAAGAATAGACCTAATGCTAGACCTCCAGCACCTGAAGTAAATGCCATAGTTAAATGACCAAGCATTGTCATTGTAGCGGTAATGAATAGGACACGTTCACGTCCTAATACACGATCTGCCAGCCAACTGTTAGCAACTGAGGCTAGCTTTGCGCCACCACCCATTGCACCAACGATTGAAACTGCTGTAGCCTGAGATAGACCAAGACCACCTTGGGTAGTACTGTAATAAATATACAGTAGTAGGACACCTGTTAAGCCGTAGTATGAGAATGAACACCACATCTCAACACCGGCAACGGTACCCATTTGCATAGGATGTCCAAAAAACTTGGTGTTTGTTGGCACATCCTCATTTTCAGTTAGTTGTTCATTCTTAGTGAGAGCTGCAGCTTCTTCCATTTCGGCTACGTTGCTGTCCACGCTTTGAACAATTTTTTGTTTTTTCTCTTCCATAGTTTATAAATATAATTTATATGGTGGAATATGAATAAAAATACACACTAAAAACTTAAAATTTTATTAAAAAATATTAAAAAAAGCTGGGAGAAACTTATTTTATTGCTGTTTTTTCTGTATGTTAGCTGTGGAGTTCCCTGATACATTTACACCGGTTTTATTCCTACGAGCCTTAAGAGCAGCCTTAGGCGTAGCGGTAGAACTAGCAGTTGCTGCTACAGCTTGCTTGCGGATTTTCTGCTTAGGTTTCATAGTCATATTTTGAGTTTGCTTATTTGTTTTTCGAATGCCATTATTTTTAGCAACCTTAGCAGATTCTTTCTTTGCTTTGCGGATAGCTTTATTCTTTGCTCTACGTTCACGTCTAATTTGTTTCTGACGCTTCTCTTCCTGAATATTACGTTTTGGATAAGCAGTAGGTTTTTCTTTTTCTGTAACAATACGCCAGTACTTCATCAAATTAAATGGGTAACTAAACGGACGTCCTAGGTTAGTTTGCATTCCAGCACGAATTGCAAAATATCCCATAAATAACCATAAAGCTACACCGATACCTCTGAATATAGCATGTAGCGGATGCACAGGAATTTGCCCAAGCAAGAAAAACATAATGATGATTACAAAAAGTGGAAATGTAAACTCAAGACTTTCACGTGATTCACGTTTAGTGAACTTACCATAACCACCTAGATAGTGATTAATCATGAATGGAGCTATTGGCCCTACAACACCACCTAGGTGAGCAAGTGTAGCCCAGTCTTTATCTTCTTTTGGCCTAAACTGATTTGGATGCGGTACTTTTGTCATTGTCATAGTGCCTCAATTATCGCTGATAATGTAAATAAACATTGTTACTGACATGCCACTTTACCAAAAATTCTGGTAAAACCCACATGAAAATTATAGCTTTTATCTAAACTTACTGAAAATGTCTTAACATATCTCGCTAATAGCTTAATAACTCACAATTTTTTAAGTATTAGAGCTAGAATAGTTTTAAAGATTTCAAATATTTTGGACAAGATTCAACATCCTTTAAAAGTTAGGAAGAATACTCTAGTGGCAGATCATTACTCAGTACTTGGTGTATCAAGGAACGCAAGCGAGGCTGAAATTAAAAAAGCTTACCGCAAACTTGCCAGAAAATTGCATCCTGATGTTAACGAAGGACCTGATGCAGCTGAAGAATTTAAGAAAGTCTCACACGCATACGAAATACTTTCCGATCCACAAAAACGAGAAATTTACGATCGCACTGGTAACGAAAATGGCCAAGATCAATTCGGTGGTTTCCCAGGCGGTTTCGGTGGCAATGCTGGATTCGACATCGGAGATATTTTCAATATGTTTGGTGGGGGAACTACTGGCTTCACGCAAGGACCTTACCCGCGTAAACAACGTGGTGATAATTCACTAATTGGCATTACCATTTCGCTTAAAGAAGCTGTATTCGGCGTTGAGAAAAAAGTAGACATTCATACAGCTGTTTACTGTCCGCATTGTGATGGACAGTGTGCAGAGCCAGGTACCACAATCAAAACTTGTGAAAGTTGTCATGGTAGTGGTCATGTACAACGCGCAGTACGTTCAATACTTGGACAGGTTATGACCACCGCTCCTTGCCCTACTTGTGATGGTTATGGCACAGTTATACCCACTCCTTGTAAGGAATGTAATGGTGAAGGCCGAATTAAAAAAGACAAGACTATTACGGTAAAGATTCCAGCTGGGGTTCGCGATGGCAATCGTATGCAACTAGCTGGACAAGGTGAAGTAGGTCCTGGAGGCGGTCCCACCGGAGACTTATATCTTGAAGTTAAAGTCGAAAAACACGATATTTTCACGCGTGATGGTGATGACTTAATCGCAAACATGACTATTCCCATGACATCTGCAGCATTAGGTACTGAACTCACTCTTGATACTTTCGACGGCGAAGATAGCATTAAGGTTAATCCTGGCGCTCAAACTGGCGATATTTTAACTCTTAAAAATAAAGGAATTACACATATGAGTGGTTCTGGACGCGGAGATATCAAAATCCATCTTGGCGTTGAAACTCCGAAAAAACTTTCTGGAGAAGAACGAAAACTTCTTGAACAGCTTGCTGAACTACGTGATGAAACTGCCCATACCGGTACAGTTACTACACAAAAGAGCAACTCAAGCTCATTCTTTGATAAACTTCGTGATACCTTCCGCAAATAAAGATGACCGCACATCTTTTTTTCCTCTCAGAAGCTGAAAAACTGGTTGTTGGGAGTGAAACCAGGGTAGTAGGATCAGAATTCAAGCATGCAAAGGTCCGTCGGATAGACATTAATGAGCAAATACTCTTAGCTGATAGAAGTGGCAATAAATATCTTGCAATAGTGAAAGACCTTAACAAGGATGCGCTTACTTGTGAAATCCTAGAAGTCTTACAAGCCGAACTTCCAAACCCAGAAATAATAATCATACAAGCATTGGCAAAAAACGGTCGCGACGAACAAGCTATTGAGAGCTGCACTGAAGTAGGTGCGCATACCTTTATCCCATGGCAGGCTAATCGAACAATTGTTAAGTGGGATACCAAAAAGCAAAAGAAGATGTTACAGAAGTGGGAAAATGTAGTTACTGCAGCTGCAAAGCAAGCTCGTAGAGCTTATGTACCAAAAGTAACCTCGCTGCACACTACAAAACAACTAATACAAACATTAAAAGATACCAAAATATACGTACTGCATGAAGATGCAACAGAATCATTAGCTAAAGTCATTAAACATAATGATGAGCCAATTAAAAAAATCGCTTTCATAATTGGCCCTGAGGGTGGGATTACCCATGAAGAGCTTAAACAGTTTAGTAAGCTAGATGGCCTAATAGTTTCAGTGAGTAATCATGTATTGAGGTCTTCCAATGCTGCAGTCGTCGCATTGGCACAGTTTCAAGTGTTGCAAGACTAAATATTAAATACTATCTCTTAGAAAGATTTTATCTTTCTTGCAAGATTCTTACACCAAATAAAGAATAAAACCTATTCTAAGCACTACGATAACTATTATTACTAACTTAACTTATTAATTTTAACTAATTAAGAACATGCCGATTGAATAGCCATGTTTATTCTTTTCCGTATCTTATGATATTTTCATGCTCACTTTATACATTAAGTTAAGCGCATGGGAAGTGTTTATTGCAAATAACTTTATGTGAATAGAGCGGTAGCTACAAAAGAATTCTTAGAAAAAATCCCTAGTAATCCTTTCTAAGAAAACTAAACACAATAATGCCCTTTCGCACAAGATATGTGAAAGGGCATTAGTTATTAATATAATTAAAATCCAGATTTAAGATTCATTACAGCGCTTGGGAAAGATATCAGGAACTTATTCATGTTGATAACAGTTATGGTAAGTTTTAAAAAAAAAGCTCCTCAATACCAACTGGATTAAAAAACAAAACTATTGTGTTGTAAGAGGTACAAGCGTTACGATAGTAGGTAGTAAAAGTTTTTATGGAGGAATAGATGTCAGTAGATACTCAGCTTGATGCAGAAATCCCAACTCATGAAATTGACTTGAGTGCAGATGCACAAAATAAAGTTAAGACTCTCTTAGAGCAAGAAGGTCGTGAAGATTTACGGCTACGTATTGCAGTACAGCCTGGTGGTTGTTCTGGTTTAATCTATCAGCTTTACTTTGATGAGCGTATTCTTGACGGTGATGCAATTCGTGACTTTGATGGAGTAGAAGTAGTCGTAGATAAAATGAGCTTGCCGTACCTAACTGGCGCCTCAATTGATTTCGAAGATACTATCGAAAAACAAGGTTTTACTATTGATAACCCAAGTGCTACTGGTTCTTGTGCTTGTGGTGATTCATTCCACTAAATAATAATCCTTTAAAGTTAAGCGGTAGATAGTATCTACCGCTTTTTCTATACTCATATAGCTTATAAAAAGCTTTAAGCAACACCTAAAAAGCGTACAGAAAATTCTCCAAAAATTAAAATCTAGTAAAATTAATAACCAAAGCTAGAAAAGAGGTGTATCATGCAACCAAATCAGTTTAACGAAAACAAAACACGCAAGATTAAACCAGCTTTAATTAGCCTAATAGCTTTGATAGTTGTAACTGTTATCGGTGCAATTGTATATGCAACTACTAGAAATAAAGATAAAAACACTGCAGTTGTAGATACTGGCTCCACTAAAACCACACCAGCTACGCAAAAAGCTACTAAAACACCAACACCTAGTACTTCAAAAAAATCTACTGCTAAAGCTACTACAGCTAAACCAAAAACAGTTTATAAAGATGGTACATACACTGCAACTGGAGATTACAATACTCCAGGTGGCACTGAAAGTGTGACAGTAAATTTAACTCTAAAAGGAGATAAAGTAACGACAGTAAAAACTGTTGGTAGTGCTACCGGCGGAAATTCTGCTCAATTTCAGGGGCAATTCTTAAGTGCGTACCAAAGTGAAGTAGTTGGAAAGGCAATTAATAATATCCAACTTACTCGTGTAGCTGGATCATCATTAACTCCAAATGGTTTCAATGCAGCTATTGATAAAATCAAAGCTGATGCTAAGTCATAAATTTCAAGCAATAGGAACTAAGTGGTCTATAGAGACTCCTGAACCACTTACTAATGCAGAAAAAACTGAAATAGCCCAAGCAATTGATGAATTTGATATTGCTTTTTCACGGTTTCGGACAGATTCTTTAGTTTGGGAAGCTTATCAAAATGCGCCAGGAAAATTCCAATTTCCAGATAAGTTAGGACCACTTTTCACGCTTTATCAGAAGTTAAGCATCCTAACTAACGGACAGATTAACCCACTAGTAGGAGGTAGTTTAGAGCAACTAGGCTATGATACTGAGTATTCTTTGGTGCCCAAAATACCAACTCCTGCACCAATTTTTAGCCAAACAGTTACTCGAGACAAGAATATATTGGAATTTATAAAACCAGCACTTTTAGATATTGGTGCAGTAGGCAAAGGTGCACTAGTAGATATTATCACTGAAGTTGTCTCAGAAAATCATGAACATTATGTAATTGATGGTAGTGGTGATATTGCTGTTAATACTATAGAACCTGAAATTATTGGACTTGAGCATCCAGCAAACCCTGAGCTAGTTATTGGGCTAGTCAAAATTACTAATGCCAGTATATGTGCTTCAGCTATCAATAGACGTAGCTGGGGAAATAACCTGCATCATATTATCAATGCCAAGACTGGAAAGCCTATTACTAACGGCATAGTTGCCACCTGGGCAATCACAAATAACACCATGCAAGCTGATGCATTAAGTACAGCTTTATTCTTTAGCGAAGTAACAGAGATTCAAAAAGTTTTTGGACATTTTCATTTTGTGGTTATGCATAAAGATGGCAAAGTACACCATAATCTCAACCAAGAGATTGGAGAGTTATTCTCATGAAATATCTTGAAAAATATCTGACACAAATACCTACGTACTTATTAGTTAACGGTGCATTAGGCTTCTTAATTGTCTTATCTTTGTTGCTATCATTATTTGGTATTTTCCCTTTTCCAGCTCTAGCACTAATCCTTACCAATTTAGTTTTTATCGGGGTAAGTATGGTAGCTAGCTATGGTTTTGCTAAACTCTATGGAATTTCATCACATCTACAATCAGCAATGATTACTGGCTTGCTTTTAACTTTTTTATTTACTCCAAGCACTAAAATAACTACCCTATTACAGTATGGTTTAATTGCTTTGATATCTCAAGGCTCTAAATTCATTATCGCCTTTAAAGGCCGGCATATCTTTAACCCAGCGGCTTTTGGGGCGCTGTTAGGTGGTTTATTACAACTACAGTTTGCTTCTTGGTGGATAGCCACTCCAGCATTACTAATTCCAGTTATCTTTACTGCGTTCTTAATACTATATAAGACTAGAGAGTTACTACTTGGCTCTGTATTTATTGCGCTAAGTCTCTTAATGCTGGTAATTACTGGAGTTAATATCTGGACTGCAGCCTCTTCATGGCCATTGCTATTCTTAGCAGGTTTTATGCTTGATGAACCAGCAACTCTACCACCACGTAAAGAGCAGCGACTTGGCATTGCGATTATTGTAGCAACCGTGGTTAGTTTACCATTTCATATTGGCTGGTTTTACTCTTCACCAGAGTTTGCTTTGGTAATTGGCAACCTTGTCGCTTTTGCATTAGCATTCAAACAACGCAAGGGAATTAAGTTACAGCTCAAGGCTCGTACTAAATTAACTCCTACTACTGAAGAATTAGTATTTGCTACTTCAAAGCCAATTACTTTTGAACCTGGTCAGTATATTGAACTTACTTTGCCACATCATAAACCTGATATGCGCGGGTTACGTAGATCCTTTAGCATTACAAATGCGCCATATGAGAATGAATTACGTCTTGGAGTAAAATTTAATGAACCTGGTAGCACCTTTAAAAATAAGCTAGCTGAATTATCGCCAGAAGCTATCATCCAAACTACTGGAGTAGCAGGAGATTTCACATTACCAAAGGACAATAAAGCAAAACTGCTTTTTATTGCTGGTGGAATCGGCATTACGCCATTTATTTCACACATCAAAGCCCATGCTAATCGAGATATTACTTTACTTTATTTCGTACCTAACGCTAAAGAAATTGCTTATAAGAATCTCCTTGATTCAAGTGGAGTAAAAGTAACTTACTTCACGACTAGAGGTAAAAAGATACCAGGAGTCGAAAGCGGAAGATTAAGTGCAAATACAATCCAAAAACATGTTCCTGATGCTAGTGAGCGTATCGCATATATTTCAGGACCACCTACTATGGTAAATGACGCCAAAAAACAACTTAAAGGAAAAGTTAAAAAGATTAAAACTGATTACTTTAACGGTTATTGATTATAAAGACTTTGGAAGTCTTGCAGTTTGCCGCTCAGTAGCCATTTTAGCGCGTTTAAAGAAATCTACTATAGTATTTAGTTCATTATCGTCATAGCCGTCTAAAAATTCCATTTTGCCGACTAATGCAGTAGGTGTAGGAACTTTAAAGGCTAATTTTGCCACTTTTAAAGTAGCTTGCACTACAGTTTTACGACGATCACTCGAATGTGGAATTCGTTCCACATATTCCATCTTTTCTAAACGATCCAACATCGTAGTTACACTTCCCGTAGTTAAGTTAAGACGTTTTGCAAGGTAACTGGGTGCGACTCCGTCATCTTTATTAAGTAATATTTCAAGACAGTGCAAATCAGTAGTATTAACATTTAATACTCTGGCAAATTGCTGATCAAAACTAGCAATTGCAACAAAATATTCATCTAATAATTCACTAATTTTCTCTTCGTTTTCTGCTCGTGCAACATCCATATTTAACCCAATCTAGCTTTATAATCAAGATACTTTAACAATACCACCAATTAAGAAATTTACTTGATATCTCACTATATAAAGTAGTTTTAGCAAGGATATCAACCAGAGATTTTCAGTAAACTTGCTTGGCAATAAAGTTATTTGATAGTCAAGCCAAATAGTGTTTTGAATGTAAAGAAACTGGATAATTAAATTATAGTTTTGTAATTTTTAGCGTGTAATTACAATTCTTTAGAATTTATGTAATTTAAGGTTTCAAAGATAAAACGTACGGCTGCTTGCAAAAGCTTGACACAAAGCCACAAAAATCATAAGTCTTGTAAGCAGGCTTTAAAGATTTTGGACATAAAAATAGTGGGAAACTAAAAGCTTCCCACTATTTTTTAACTAACTAATTTTATAGGTTTGAATGTAACAATTTGTTCACTGCATCTTTTGCAGTTTTGGTATCGATAGAATTAACAGCAGCTTCTGCCATCTGTTCCATCTCTTCCATAGTGTATTCTGCAAGGTGAGTACGAACTTGAGCGACAGCAGGAGCTGACATTGACAAGTAACTTACACCTAGACCAGTAAGTACTAATGCCAAAATTTCATCAGCAGCAGCCTCACCACAAACACCTACAGTCTTATCATTTTTCTTACCAGCTTTTGCAGTCATTCCAATTGCACGAAGCACTGCTGGATGCCAAGGATCTTGGAAACCCGCAGTTGCAGCAAGCATGCGGTCAGCGGCAAGAGTGTACTGAGTCAAGTCATTGGTACCAATACTTGCAAAGTCACCAATTTCAAGAATCTGATCTGCAAGTAGGGCAGAAGAAGGAGTCTCCACCATACAACCAGCGTGCTTGATGCCAAATTTATTACAAAGATCTACGAAATACTTTGTTTCCTCAGCGTCAACGATCATTGGCGCCATTACCCATACATCAGCTTCAGAATCTTTAGCTGCATCAGCAAGAGCTTTAATCTGAGTTTCAAAGATATCAGGAGTATTACGACAAACACGAATACCACGTTCACCTAATGCAGGGTTCGGTTCTTCATTGAAGTTCAAGAAACTAAGTGGCTTATCGGCACCGGCGTCAAGGGTACGAGCAACTACTTTCTTACCTGAGAAAGCATCAAATAGTTCTTTATAAGCTTCATACTGCTTCTCATAAGATGGTGGAGTATCCGAATCTAAGAATAAGAACTCCGTACGGAAAAGACCAACACCTTCAACATCAGCTTCAATTGCTTCTGGGGCGTCCTTCGCTGAACCAACGTTTGCCATCAACGCAATATGCTGGCCATCTTTAGTTTTACCTTCACCCTTTTCGATAATCTTCATACTAGAAAGAGTTTCTTGTTTCTTCTTAGCTTTTGCAATCGCATCTTTATCTGGGTTAACTAGTACTTTACCTAGACCAGCATCAACGATAACTTCAGTTTCTTCTTCTAATTCAAGAAGCGTTTCCACACCAACAACTGCTGGAATACCTTTTGCACGAGCCAAAATAGCCGTATGACTAGTAGGACCGCCTTCTTGAGTTACCAAAGCCTTAACTTTATTTAAATCAAGCAAGGCAGTATCGGCTGGTGCTAAATCACTAGCAATCAAAATAAATTCTGAGTCAGACTCTGGAACTCCCGGCGCCTGCACACCAACAGCTGCAGCAACTGCACGCTGACGAACATCATCAAGGTCAGCCACACGTTCAGCCATGTAACCCCCAGCCATTTTCAACATTTCACGATACTGCATGAAAGATTCAAAAATTGCACGCTGTGCAGTTTTACCATTACCGATTGCGGCATCAATTGCTGGTACTAAGCCTGGATCTTCTGCCATCAAAGCTTGAGCATCCAAAACTTGCTTAGCTTCATCTCCGGCTTTTTCACCACGTTCACGCAAATCTTTAGCTACATTTGCTAAGGCATCACGTGCAATTTCTTTTTCTTTTGCTACAGGTTTATCACTTATTACATCTTCCGGCTCAGGTAAAGCTTCTCCCATTTTCAAAACTCTTGAGATAGCAACGCCGCTACCAACACCAATACCTGTTAACGTTTTTGACCCAGTCATTATATAACTTTCCTTAACTATAAAAAATAAAAAAAGGTTGTTTGCACTCTTGGTGCAAACAACCTTTAATCGACTATGCTTCGTCTAGATCGCTATCTAGCATATTAGCTAGTTCTTCAAGTTTTTCTTCCGCTCCGTCGCCTTCAGCACTCAAAGTCACCTCTGTTCCATATGAGAAACTCTGTGCCATTACAGCAAGTAGGCTACGAGCATCAACTGGATCTCCGCCTTCTTTTGCAATTGTCACTGGTAGACCAGTAGCAGTTACTGCCTGTACGAACATAGCTGCTGGACGTGCGTGTAGACCAACTTTTGATCCGATTGTTGCTGTTTTAGTTGCCATATTAAATTTATCTCCTTAAGTTTTTATTAATTAATAGTAAGTAGTGAATCTCCGGCTTCGACTGTTTCCTCATCAGTAACTTCGATAGCGTCCTTTTGCGTATCTAGTGCGATAATCGGAATAACAGGGGAAAGACCTTTTTCATCAATTTCTTTGGGATTCCAAGTAACTAGCTTGTCACCTTTAGAAACTTTATCCCCAGCCTCTGCATGCAACTCAAAACCCTCACCATTAAGGTTTACAGTATCAATACCCAAATGGATAAGGACTGCTTTTTTGTTTTCATCTTCGATAACCATTGCATGTGGCTTAAGAGTGCTAATTGTTCCATCAATTGGAGAAACTACTGTTTGTTCTTCACGAGTAGGATCAATTGCAATACCCGGTCCAACCATTTCTTGTGCGAAAACTGGATCTGGCACCTCTGATAATGGAATTACTTTACCTTCTGTTGGGCTATATACTTTAATACTCATATTAGATTAAGTCCTGTACATCCTCTGCGATAGAATCTGCGTCTGCACCTACTACAACCTGCACTGCAGAACCTGCCTTCATTACACCAAAAGCACCAGCGGCACTTAAAGCTGCTTCATCAACTAATGTTGGATCTTCAACTTCAGTACGAAGACGTGTAATACAAGCTTCAACTTCGATGATATTATCTGCTCCACCGAGTCCTTCTACAATTGCTTCTGCCTTATCCGACATCATTATCTCCTTAGTTATAGAAAGTTTCTATTTTTTTATAATAGCGTAAAAAACACGGAAACTGTCTTAAGTCCTTTATTAGTCGCCAAAAAAGGACACATTTTGAAATAGGAGAAATCATTAAATAAATATAATAGTATGAATTTGCTAGGCATCTGCTATCTGGAGGAGCACATTATGACCATCCTTAACGGACGGGAACAACGAGCACTAGTTGTTATTGACCTGCAAAACGGTGTTGTCAACGGTGCATACCGCAGAAATGACGTAATCCATACTGTCACTGAACTTGTAGCTAAAGCACGCGCCGCTGGCGTGCCAGTGATATGGGTACAGCATAACAATTCTGAAATAGTTCGCAATAGTGAAGAATGGCAGTGGGTGGAAGAACTCGGTCCAGCAAAGGGAGAATACCTTGTGGAGAAGACGTTCGGTGATGCTTTTGAGGAGACCAATCTTGAAAAAATACTCTCCGAACTTGATGTTGCTGAGATTATACTTGTAGGTGCTTGTTCTGAGCAGTGCATTCGCTGCACGATGCACAGCGCTGTCATCCGAGGGTATGATCTCTCACTCGTTAAAGGAGCTCATACCACAGTTGATCTTACTGAGTATGGTATGCCAACTCCAGAAATAGTTATAAGTTTTATTGATCAAATTGCATCATTCGGTATGGAATGGCCAGGACGAAGTGGACGTTCAGTTACTCCAGCCGAAGTGGAACAGCTATTTTAATAGGTTCGTATATATTTATACGTAGCAAGACATACCGTAGAAAAATGAGTCTTACTCCACTATTCTATTTTTTCGATTCAATAAAACTATCCTAGAGCCCAGCACAGATACTGCTATATGAATCATTGTTGAACTACCAGTCAAAATATGAATATCGCTAGTAGGACCTTGTCCATCTATGAGAAATTTAAGCCCTGCATTGACTATCATGCCGACTAGAAATACAACGATTGTCCAAACAGTACCTTTTCTGACCCAACTTTTCTCAGTTTTTGAATAATAAATTTTATCAGTATAACCACGAATAGCACCAAATATAAAGCCAAGAACCAGGGTACCTAAAATATAGCTAGCTAATACTCCAATACCCAAATGTGTATCTTGCAATGCCTGCACCATAGTAAAAATTCCATAAGCCAGTAAAATCCAGACAATCTTCAAAGATTCTTTGAGCTTACGCTCACTATACATTCGATAGCTGACAAAGCCGATAATGATAATCGGCAACAGATAATTTAGTAAAGAGTTCACTGATACAATAACACCTAGCTTTCTTGTTATTTACTATAACTGACTTTTTTGGTTGGCTAGAATAACAGATCCTTTTTCTTTTAAAAATATTCTTATTTATTATTACAAAAAATGAATAAGCTTACCCCTTATTATTCAGCGGTTTAATACGGAGCTTTTATCCGAATAACATATATAATAAGGCTTGTCTATTATGAAAGGCTGGATGATGAGCGAAGCATCTATTTCACAAAATAAATTCACGGAAGGTAAAGCCTTCCAAATCATGCAGCGCCTTGGTAGAAGCTTCATGCTACCGATTTCCGTACTTCCTGCAGCAGCTCTCTTGCTCCGTTTGGGTCAAGATGACATGCTGGGTAAGGACGGTCTCAATCTGGGCATGTTCGCCGACATCATTGGAGCTGCCGGTGGAGCACTATTTAACAACTTAGGATTCCTATTCGCAGTAGGTGTTGCTGTCGGTTACGCTAAAAAAGCGGACGGTTCAACAGGTCTTGCTGCAGTAGTTGGTTATCTAGTGTACATGAACGTCCTAGACGTTATGGCCCCACACGTAATGGGAGAAAGTCCAAGCTTGGACACCCCACACCCAATCGATTATCAGGTACTAGGTGGTATCGTAATCGGTTTAATTACTGCACTGTTATATGAACGGTTCTATCGAATCAAACTTCCACCATACCTAGCGTTCTTCGGTGGACGTCGTTTCGTACCAATGATTACTGCAATTACATCGATGATTGTCGCTGTAATTATGGCTTACCCATACCCAGCATTCGAATCAGGTTTGAATGCAGTAAGTACTTGGGTATCTCACCACGTAGTAATCGGTGGTTTCGTATTCGGTATGGCCAATCGTCTATTACTAACGTTCGGTCTACACCACTTGTTAAACAATATCCCATGGTTCCAGCTTGGTTCATATACTTACCAAGGCCAGGTATACCACGGTGATATCGCACGTTTCTTACACCATGATCCAACAGCAGGTACTTTCATGACTGGCTTCTTCCCAATCATGATGTTTGCACTTCCAGGTGCAGCACTTGCTATCTGGCACTCAGCTGACAAAGAAAACCGTGCCGCAATTGGTGGTTTGATGACCTCTGTAGCTTTGACAGCATTTATCACTGGTGTTACAGAGCCACTAGAGTTCTCATTCATGTTCGTTGCATACCCACTTTACCTATTCCACGCATTCATGACAGGTACTTCACTTGCGCTAACTAACGCACTTGGTATCCATGATGGTTTCGGGTTCTCGGCAGGTGCAATTGACTACACGTTGAACCTAGGTATTGCGACCAAACCATTGTTATTAATCCCAATTGGTCTAGTTTACGCAGCTATTTACTACGTAGTATTCCGTTGGGCAATTGCTAAGTTCGACTTTGCGACACCAGGTCGCACTAAGAAGGACTTGCGTGAATCTCAAGAAACTATCAAAAAGCAACCAGTTGCTAATGATATGAAAAAAGTGGGTAGCCAAAAAGCTACTAACACAAAAGAGGTTACTAAAAACAATGGTGCAGGTAACGTTAGAGCTGAAACTAAAAATCTAAAAGCAGATAACGTTGATGCTACTAATGATCAAACAGTTGAAAAATCTGAACATCATGGTGAATCGCTAAAAGAGCGTCTACATCATTTAACAGATAAAAAGCATGAAGATAAAAAATAATCTTCTACCTTAAAAAATAGGGGGCTATCAATTGATAGCCCCCTATTTTTATCTAAGTTCTTTAATTGCTATGCACCTGAGTTACTGCTTCAGCAACAGCTTTTGGATCAGTCACATCATAACTAGTGTCACCAGCATCAGCAGAACCTAAAGTAACATTGTCACCAACAGCCGTACTTTGCTTAGTAGTCTTAGCAGATAAATGGATAGCATCCACACCCGCTTCCATTAATGGCTTAATATCGTTAATCTTGATGCCACCACCAGCCATTACCTGGATACCGCTAACTGTTGCCTTAAGTTTAGCTAAATTATTTTTACCTTCAATAGCGCTATTACAACCACCAGAGGTTAGGATACGCGCAAAACCAAGCTCTTTTAACTCAGTTGCCGCAGTTTCGGGGTCTTTAACTTGATCAAAAGCTCGATGAAACGTAAGCTCTTTATTGCCTGCCGCTGATATCAATGCCTTGAGTGCAGCGACATCTACTGTGCTATCAGGATTTAAAGCACCAATAACGAATCCTTCACAATACTTCGAAAGTTCCTTAATATTCTCAGTCATAGTTTGCACTTCATCATCGCTATAAATAAAGTCTCCTGGACGTGGACGAATTAAGGCATGAGTTTCAATGCCAATTTCAGCAACACGTTTCGCTAACCCCGTAGTAGGAGTTAATCCACCTAATGGCAATCCTACACAAAGTTCAATACGGTTAGCTTTCTCATCTTTAGCTATTTTGGCTCCAGAATAATCTTGAACAGCAATTTCAATTTTCATATCAACTCTTTCGTTTTAAATTATTTAAATCCAACAAATAAAATTGTTAGTTTAATTTAATTGTAGTTGGTTAATAATACTAATTAAGATATTAGTGACACAGCTACACATAAAATAACTTGCACGATACTTATACAATCAGTCTCAGGTACTTAAAGCCCCTTAAGAATTAATGTATTCTTAAACTAATGCTTACGAAGATGATAAATAGGGAAGTACGATGAAATCGAATAAAGCCACTAAACGTCATGTTGTAGAAGATCAAACTAAAGCAGTTACCGAAACGACAGCAGTTATAAATAATGAAGAAATAACTAATCAAGGCAAAGTCATCGAAATAACTCCTGAAGAATTTATCCAACGTGAGGAAACTAGTACCACCAAGATTCCGGTAGTAGAGACTGAAGAACAGGGCAGTGGTGTGGCAACTTCTTCAAAGCCTCTGAAAAAGTTTGAGTTCCCTAAAACTAAAGAACATCAAGAGAATCGTTTCAAAGAAAAAGGTAAGGCACAAAACCTTATCGAAAAGGGAAAACAAACTATTAGTAACTTTGATAAAGAAGAAGCACTAGCAAAAGCCAAAAAAGCCAGTTCTAAATTATTTAAAAATATTCAAAAAAGTATCAGACAGCTTAGGAATCGAAAATAAAACATTCTTAAGCTACTGCACATATATTTTTCCTAATTGTAGATAGTATTTCGCATGCAAGAGGAATCAAATTAAATACTACTTAACATAATATACATTATCGGCTATTTACTAATCTTGGTCTTTACCTAAGACAGCTTCGCCTTCTAATTCATTTTCAGGTTTAGCTTCTTTATCCTCAATCTCTTCAAAAGCATATTTACCTTCATGCTGAGTTAATTCTTCTAATGCATCTTGACCAGTAATAACTTCTGGATCACCTTCGACACTTAAATCTCTATCAGCAGTAAAATGAATTACTGGTAAATCACCATCAGTTTCAATTGTGTCACCACCGCCGTTGCGATCATGGTAACCCGTTGAGTAATTCTTAATCACTTCGACATCATGTACTAAACCAGTCTCAGAGACGCTTTGCACAATATAATCACGTTCTTCATCAGTGCGTTCTGCAATCTTATGAGTAACCTGTAGCGTGTATACTGAAAATCCAATTCTACGGTCAAAAGTACCAGCAGCAAGCCATTCCACTTCGAAACCACCTGGCAATAACCAACCCTTTGGAGTTTTCCAAAAACGCACATGGTGGCGTTGTGAGGTAGTCCCCGATACTTCTTGTTGGAAAGCCAAATCTTGTTTATTCCCAAAAAGCATCAAAGTGCTCACTGGAGCATTAGGATAAGGTTGTCCCATAACTGTACATTTAATAATTTTAAGAGTTGATTGCCAGTCCAACGGATCAGCCTCTACCCAACCGGCTTCCACCATTGCCTTACGTATATCACTTTCAGTGCCAGTAGCTGCAATATTAACTGGGTCTCCTAATAAGCCATCCGGGGTACGCACTCTACCAATAAAGTATGAAGGTAAGTAAATTGCAGATAGTATTTTATGAATTCTCGGCAATATAATATATGCCAAAAGTAGCCAAATTGCGACGAATACCCAAAAAAAGCTTGATGTAAAAGCTTTAGGAAATAAGAGATAGTATACAACCCACCCTGCAGCAAGGAAAACTGTTAGAAATAAAGCACGCTGCCCCCATAAAATAACAGTGTTTAACCATTTCTTTTCAAACTGCTTTTTTTTAGCATTTAATTTCTCTGTGACCATTGGAATAATTTTACCTCATTCCAGTGTTAAATACTGTAGAATAGATTGAACTGTCTAACGAAAGAGGATAAATGAGCGATCGCAGTCTTCGTGGTATGAGATTAGGATCTCAAAGTAAAGAAACTGAAGAAGGCGTTGAACCAGCACCACGCCAAGTAGTTGACTACAAGTGTCCTAATGGACATGAAACTAAAATTACATTTTCTGTTGATGCTGATATCCCAGAAAAATGGAACTGTAAATGTGGTATACAAGCTACAATAACTAGTGGCCAGGATACTACTCCTGAAGATACTAATGAAAAAACAGTCCGTACCCACTGGGACATGCTTTTGGAACGTCGAACTCCAGAAGAATTAGAAAAGATTCTCGAAGATCGTTTAGAGATTCTTCGGAATCGCAGAAAAACTGCAAAGATGAACGCTGAAGCTAACTAAGCTTCGGCGTTTAATTTTTTCTAAACAAACTCTTTAGCTGTTCTTTCCTATCTTTAATGCCCCACCGTGTGATACGCATTAAAGATTCTTTGGCGATTTTGCTATCCATTTTTGATTCACCGATTTCACGTTCGATGAACGTAATTGGAACTTCAACAATCTTACATCCTGATTTATAAGCCCTACGCGCTAGTTCAGTTTGGAAACTATAACCAGAAGACTCTACTGTTTCATACTCAATTTTTTCTAAACAATCTTTGGTATAAACTCGATATCCAGCAGTGATATCACGGATGCCAGTCCCCATTAAAATCCTAGTGTATAAATTACCGCCAAATGATAAAGCCAATCTAAATAGTGGCCAGTTTATAACTTTTCCGCCCTTTACGTAACGAGAGCCGATTACTAAATCAGCACCTTTTTTACTTTCAGTTAATAATAGCGGCAACTGTTCTGGCTGATGTGAACCATCAGCATCCATTTCGACTAGTAATTCATACCCATTACTAATACCCCAAGTAAAACCTTCGACATACGCTCCGCCAAGCCCATTCTTCTTTTCACGATGCATTACATGAATGTATGAATCAGCTTTTGCCAATGCATCAGCAACATCGCCTGTGTTGTCGGGGCTATTATCATCGACAACCAAAATATGAGAATCTGGAACTGAATCACGAATGCGCTTAGTTATTATTGGCAAGTTTTCACGTTCATTGAAAGTCGGAATAATTACTAGTACTGTCATAGACTAAGGATACCTTGTGTTCGTATAGCCATACCGCATTTAAGACTGTCTATACAGTAAATTTCCAGCTAATACTGTTTCAATGCACTGAATATTTTGATTTTCTGAATCAGTAACCATAGGAAGAATTGGTGTCCTTGCCTGCTCATCAGCACTCCATGAACCAAATTCTTTAGCTCCCGTAGTTTCATCAACAGTTTGGATAGCTAATTCATCGCATTCCCAAACTGCAAAGTCTGCTGGAGCTCCTACTGTAATAGCTCCACGCATTGGATTAGGCTCTTTTGCTGCCCGCCAACCACTTTTAGTATGGGCATTAAAAGCTGCTCTAGCCGAGATACGTTCATCAATATTATGGTGGAATAATGCCGCAGCAACTGCTCTCCATGGATTATATGGGGTAACTGGGGCGTCAGAACCAAATGCTAGTAACACACCATTATCCATAAATTCAGCTAGTTGATTCATCTGAGTACTACGCTTGCCTAGCCTAGTCTCGTATAAGCCGTCTTTACTTCCCCACCATGCATCAAATGTTGGCTGCATACTAGCAGTAATATTAAGTTCTTTGAATACTTTAAAGTGTTCTGGTATCACCATTTCAGTATGTTCAAATCGGTGCATTGCAGCGATAAATTTATCCTTACCTACCTCTTTAGCTGCCAGTTTAGCTCCTTCTATGGCTTCAATCATAGCTGCATCTCCAATAATATGGAAACCACCTTGAACACCAGCCAATGTTGTCGCTATTAGGTGTCTAGCCACTTGGTCACGGTCCAAGTATTGACTACCTTTTGTTTTGGCATCAGTATAGTTATCCTGCAAAAATGCAGTTCGAGATCCCAAAGATCCATCGATGTTTAAATCTCCAGCAAAACCTCGAATATTATATTTATTATTCTCAGCTAAAAATTCTTTAGCTTGTTCTGGGCTCTGCATTAACTGCGCCCAATATAACAAAACCTCTGGAGAATTCTCGTGAGAAAGTAAGATATCTAAATCTGCTACAGTTCCCTCGTGCAAACCATTCATTTCACCAATTGCTACGATTCCATTACTTGCAGCTGCTTTAAAAGAATGTTCTTGATAATTTTTACGTTCAGCTGGAGTGTAAGAACGAATATAATTACGCACTTGCTCATTGGATTGTTTCGTGACATGAGCAGTGTTATCCCAGCCTGGATACTTAGCAGCATTAGTCTTAGCAGCTAGAGCAGAACTAATTAATGCAGAATGTAAATCAACTCGGGCTAAATAGACATCAGCTCCATGACCAGCATTTTCTAGTTCCTCTAATGTGGGAAATGTCGAATCTTCCCATTGCTCTTCATCCCAGCTATGCCCAATAATCTTCTTTTTACCTGTAATCGTGGAAACCTTATCCAATACTTCCCTAGCATTCTTACAACCGCTTAAATCAATAGAATCAATCACAACGCCTGCTTCAGTAATATGTGCATGTGAATCAACAAAACCAGGGGTAATGATGTACTTATCTTCACAATCAAGGACTTCAAGTTTGCCATCAATGAAAGTTTTTGCAATCTGTGAATTACCTAACCATGCGATTTTGTCATCTTCGACTAGCATTGCAGTAGCATCAGGCATTTCTATCGAGTGAATTACCGCATTAAGATATAACTTTTTCATAGCTTCCTTAGCTTTGGGAAATAAAGAATATACAGCTTAATGTATACCAACCATAACAGTTTTGCCAGTGTAAGCTTCGCACTCTTTAATCTATTTACATTCATAATTTCCCATTTACATGCGAAATTATGAATGAACAAGGGAAAAAAGTAATGTAAATAACTTGATTTTTAGGCAAGAGAATAGGGAAAGATTAATCTTTCCCTATTCTCGGTGTTAGTTGTTGTGTTGGCCAAAACCAAACGGTTTCGGAACTCTATATATTAACTAGTCGCGTTACTTATACTTATTTGGTATAGACTTGCGATTAATAAACCTATTATCGTCTTAATTTTTATAGCTTAAATAATAATCCTGCAACAGCTCAGCAATCTTACTATTACGCTTTATCTAACTCCTAACAAATCAACACACTCTGCATTAAGTTATCTCATCATGAAATCATCATGCAACTTGGATTCCTACTTTGGAAACTTAAATCCAGCACTTAATTATAGAGTAAAAAATCTCTTTTTAAAAGAAAATATTAAAAATAACTTTTAAGTCCTATTTACTTTATTAAACATTAAATATAACAAGGGAGAAGCAATAGCTACTTCCCCCTTGTTATAAGTAAATAATCAAGTTAAATTAATTACTTAGCTTCAGCAGTTTTCTTTTTATCTACTTCAGCTTCTACTTTACTTTCAGTTTTTGTGATGCTCTCTTTACTGTTTGACTCAGCAGCTAGAGCAGCAGCTTGTTCTTCTTCTTCTGCTACAAGTTTTGCATCATATACTTTAATGAATGGGAAGTATATAACGAATGCTAACACTGCACAAAGCAAAGCAACTACAGCAGCTTTCCAGTCACCTGCAGTACCAATGAAAGCACCAATACCTGCTGGTGATGGCCAAGGAACTTGCGCAATAATTGGCTTAACTATATGTAACTTAATTGAGAAATACGCCAAGGAAGCAGTAGCCATTGGAGCCAAGAAGAATGGAATTGCCATGTATGGGTTATATACAATTGGCAAACCAAAGATAATTGGCTCGTTAATGTTGAATATTGCTGGCACTATAGCTGCCTTACCCAATACTTTAAGCTGCGAAGACTTTCCCATCAACGCAATAAAGATTGTAAGACCTAATGTCGCACCAGAACCACCCAAAATTGCGAATGAGTTATTGAACTCACCTGCGAATGGGATATTTGCTCCATGCTGGTTTAGCTGCATATTAGTCAAAGTAATTGGAGTAATGAATGCACTAATGATGTTTGCACCGTGAATACCTACAATCCACAAAGCACTAATTAAGAACATAATTACCATAATGCCTAACCAGCTGTTTGTGATGTACTGTACGAATGCGAATGGAATCGAAATAATTTCGTATATATCGGTACCCATTAGGTTCAAAATACCGTTAATAATCAATACTGTAAATGCAATGATAAAAGCTGGAATCAATGCGGTGAATGAACGTGCTACACCAGGAGGCACAGTATCAGGCATCTTAATTACCCAGTTGCGACGTACACAAAGAATGTATAGCTGTGTAGCTACGATTGCCATGATAATAGCAGTGAAGATACCTGCAGTACCTAGACGTGTAATACCATTACCAGCAAACTGAATACCTTCGACCAACATGTTTGTTGGATCTTTTGTATCATTTGATAATGTAATCTGTCCGTTGCCCTTAGTGAACTGTGGTAAACACATGAAGAATGCAAATAGTGAAAGTAGTGCACCATTTAATGGGTTTACATTCAATTTTTCTTCATCTTGAGCAATACGAGTTAACTCATAACCAATAACTAGGCCGAAATAAATTGCCAAAATACCTACAGTTGCAAAGTTAGCGACCATGTATAGATCACTAAAATTAGCAAATGTCTTATTGTAGAATCCTTCCAATCCTGGGAATGTCAACGGCAAAATGTTGAATACCAAGAACATGGAACCTACGATTGTGAAAGGGATGCTAGCCATACCGGCTGCCATTACTGCCCTTACAATTTTAAATTGAGAAATCTTGCCCATAGGCTTCATTAAAGAATTCTCTAAGATCCCGAAGACCTTTTCCATATTAATAACCTTTCAAATTATGTATAAAGTTTTAAACCCCAATAGCTTTTTTATATTCTTTAATTCGGAAAAATTGCTTATCTTGATTTGTTTGGATTAGATAAATTTTCCGAATAAGAATTCCACACAAAAATACTCCTATTGCTAGGAAAACTAGAATAAACCTTTTTCCAGTGGCATCGTTAGCCGCAAATGGGAAAAGGTGTGTATACAATGAAGTTGGCACAGTCGGCAACAAACAAATGTTAATACCTAGTTGTATGTATGAGTATGCTTTTAATCTTGGAACCATATTAGTGTGTTTATTGTAAATTCGTACTTGCTCAGCAAGAACCAGCACGGAAAAGGCAATTAACGCAAAAGGTATTACTGCCCATGTAGATCCAGCTAATGATAAAAACAACATCCAATATAAATTAGCAAAGAATAGGGTCGCTACTATATAACGGACAAGAAGATACCGATTAAAGTACATATTTTTTAAACCAGCTTTTTTCTGACTTTTTTCTAATGCTCTTTTCTCGGTATCTTTCATAAAATGTCCTATTTTTTCTGCGCTAGCTCTTGGTATATAAACATCATTTCAACAGCAACTTCTTTAAGAGTCATTGTCGTCATCAAATGATCTTGTGCATGTACCAAGATGATTTCCATCTCTACTTTTTTACCGCCAGCGTATTCCTGGAGTAATTTAGTTTGGGATTTATGCGCATCAGTAAGTTCTGCTTCCGCTTCATCAAGATGCTTCTGTGCTTCTTCAAACTCACCTGCACGCATTGACTTCAATGCTTTATGTACAAGGGTACGAGCTTGACCACTATGGATAATGATATCGAAAGAAACTACCTGAATTTCTTCGCTAGTACTACTATTAGTATTTTCTGCCATTAGTAATCCAACACCTTAGCCGTTGATATTTTCTTCAACTAGAGTAGCTAGCTTTTCAATGCCAGTTGGTACTGGAACATAAGCTGGGAATGGAATACTTACCACTGGAACTCCAACTTCTTCACCAATCTGCTGGAATTTCTCTAGGTGCATAGTAGTTTGTGGGCTAATTAGGTATAAATCGAATTCCTTATTACGCATTTTGCCTTCACCTTCAGAAACTGAAACTGCGTCTAGTTCGATATCTTCACCTTTGCCCTGTAGGTATTCAGTTACTTTTTTAGCCATCATTGATGATGACATACCTGCTGCACAAATGATTAATGCTTTTTTCATTTTTCTCTCCTGTTTTTATAAATTTTCACCATTGCTGGCGATTACTTCTTTGTACCAATAGAAGGAATCCTTTTTACTTCTTGCTAACGTACCCTTACCAGTGTTGTCTTTATCTACATAGATAAATCCATAACGCTTTTCCATTTCACCGGTACCAGCAGAGACTAAATCAATACAACCCCAAGGAGTGTATCCAATCAAATCTATACCATCTTCTTGTACTGCAAGCTTCATTTGTTCAATATGTGAACGTAAATAGTTTATACGATAATCGTCGTGAACTTTTCCATTTTCGACCTTGTCATAAGCACCAAAACCATTTTCAACAATGAAAAGTGGTAAGCCATACATGTCTTCAAACCAGTTCATTGCATAACGTAGACCTTCAGGGTCAATTGCCCAACCCCAATCTGAGGCTTCAATATATTCATTTTTAACAAGATGATCTAGGTCAATCTCATCATAGTTTTTATCTTCTGGACTTTCTATTACGAATGACATGTAATAACTAAAACCAATATAGTCAACCGTGCCTTTTTTCAAAATTTCTTTATCTTCATCAGTAATATCCATACCTATACCCTTGCGCTCTAAGTAGTTAACAAGATGCTTTGGATATTTACCATGTACATGAACATCAGCAAAGAAATACCGACGTTCCATCGTTTTTTGCGCAGTTAGAATATCGGCAGGTTTACAAGTTTTTGGGTAAATCGGACACATGGCAATCATGCAACCAATTTCAAAATTTGGATTAATTTTGCGGCCAATCTCTACCGCTTTTGCACTAGCAACTAGCTCATAATGTGCAGCTTGATACATGATAGCTTCACGATTATCGCCTTCTTTAAAGACTAGACCTGAGTTCGTGAAAGTAGCAAAATCCATGTTATAGCTAGACTGGTTATTAATTTCATTGAAAGTCATCCAGTATTTAACTTTGTCTTTGTACCGGTTAAAGCATGCTTGTGCAAAACGTTCAAAGAACCTAACTAACTTTCTATTGCGCCAACCACCATATTGTGTAACAAGGTAATAAGGCATTTCAAAATGTGAAAGCGTAACGATAGGTTGAATATCATTTGCTAATAACTCATCAAATAAATCATCGTAAAATTTTAAACCAGCTTCATTTGGTTCAGTTTCATCACCTTTAGGAAAAATACGAGTCCAGGCAATTGAAGTTCTAAAACACTTAAAGCCCATTTCTTTGAACAGAGCGATATCTTCTGGGTAACGATGGTAAAAGTCAATAGCTTCATGGTTTGGATAGTATTTACCTTCAACGACGCCGTCAGTAATTTCTCGGTCTTTGCCGTTAGCCCCAGCAGTCATTACATCAGCAACACTGATGCCTTTTCCGCCTTCTTGCCAGCCACCTTCAAGTTGGTGTGCAGCTACTGCGCCACCCCAAAGAAAGTTTTCGCCTAAACTACTAACCACTTACAAATACTCCTTCGTACTTTTAAAACACTAGAACTACTTCCAGTACCTTAAGTAAATTATACATTCACGCTAATAATTTTGTAGGTTATATGCAAAAGTGGCTAATTATTTTAGATTAAATTCACAACAGCTTTGAAAACAAATCTGAAGAAAACCTAAACAACCAAATTAGCAAACATCCTAGAACCCATAATTCCAAAAAGGATACTAAACATATATCTACACTGAATCTAAGACTATAAGTTAGTTATTGGATTAGTGTCAGTAATATCTTCCGGTTCGTATACTACTACCCCACGTTTTAACATAGCAACAGCATTCCTTGCTTGGTTGGCTAAGAATGGATACCTATCTCTTAGCCCTGCAAACTGATCTAAGACATCAATTACTTGTTTTATATTACGGACAAAGTCGCCACCAGTTAATTCAGTATTTTCCAATGTCTCTTCCATGGATGCGCCTTTAGCCCATAAATATGTGGGCCAAATAAAACCTGGATCTGGCTCTCGAGTTTGTTTGATTCGGTTACTTTGCTCTAGATCATCTACAAAAGACCAATAACTAACTAACTGATTGTATGATTTACTAAGTTTTTCGCTTGGAAAATAAATATCTTCATTATTTTCATTTTTCCTTGGCTCATAAATGTAACAAGATACCAAAGCAGCTAACCCAGCTGCATTTAATCCATCAAAAATCCCATTGTGAATTGATTGGGCAAGTAATAAATCATTTTCACCGTAAATAACTTGTAAGTCTTTACCTTTACTAGTTAGCTTTAAGCTATCTTCATTAGTTAAATAACCAGTTTCAAGTAAAACTTCACAAACTCTATCAAAGACACTGGCAATATTGTGAGTTCGTCCTTTAATTTGACGCTTTAACCTTGATAAGTCTTTGTTAACACTTTGCGCCCGCCTAGCCCAGCGTAGATGTTTCTTTAGTTCAGAACATTTCCTACATGGATGGTTTGCCAACATCTCTTGTAAATCTCCAGCACGTTTTAACTGAGTTGCTTGAGACTTATTATTAGTTTTACGTTTCTTTTTGGGATGCACTTTATGTAATGCACTTAAAAGTTTGCTTTGATGTTTAGAGATTCTGACATTAAACTTCTTCGGAATTTGTAGATAGCCTAAAGTATCAATCTCAGCAATATCACTACTTTTAGCTAGTTTAACGACTTTTCCTTTTTCAGTGAGGACCAGTAATCTATTACCAGTTGCATCATTTTTATAAACTCTGATTACCACTGCCTTATAACCAGAGTCTTTATTAGTGAGTTTTACTACATCACCTGGTTTATAACTAGCTAAATTAATAGTTTCTTTACCGGCTAGCAGTCTTCGCAAACCTGGTACTTTACGCTTAAGAGCTTGCAACTCATTATATAAAGCATAGTAATGCTCAAAGTCGCCATAGTTACAATTTAGATTTTTCTGATAAGCAGTCAAAGTTCCTTCTAGAGAACGTACTCTCTTAGCAACTCCAACTACAGCTTTATCCGCTTGGAATTGCGCAAAAGAAAGCTCTAGAACTTCTTTAGCTTCTTCAACTCCCTTAGCTTCTATTAAGTTAACTGCCATATTATAGCTTGGTTTAAAGCTCGAGTTTAGCGGATAGCTACGCTTTGAAGCCAATCTGCCTAGGGCGTAAGGATCTGTATCTGCTTGCCAAAGCACTACTGCATGACCTTCAATATCAATACCACGTCGTCCAGCACGACCAGTTAACTGAGTATACTCCCCTGCAGTAATATCCACATGGGTGGTCCCGTTATACTTATCTAATTTTTCTAAAACGACTGTCTTAGCAGGCATATTTACACCCAACGCTAAAGTTTCGGTAGCAAATACTACTTTAACTAATCCCAAGGAAAATAGTTTTTCTACCAATTCTTTAAAAACTGGAAGCAATCCAGCGTGGTGTGCTGCCACTCCATGCAACAAGCCTTGTCGGAACTGCCGGAAACCCAACATATCTAAATCTACTTGTGGAATACCGGCAATGGCAGCAGATATTGCATTATCAATTAATTCTTCTTCACGTTCATTAGTAAATTTTAATGGTGAAGTTAAAATATGTGCAACAGCAGCATCACATCCCTTTCGGGAAAAAATAAAATAAATAGCTGGCAATAAGTTTTCAGTTGCCAGTGACTCTAACACCTGAAATCGTGAAGTTTTGGGACCAAAATTATAACGATTACGTCTTTGAGAACGCCGAGATTTTGGATAACGCGCAATTAATTCTTTACGTATTTGGAGTAATTTTGGATTAACACGATATTTTTCTTTATTCTGTTTTGCAGCTAAACTATCAAAACTAATACCCTGGTATAAATCATAGATTTTTCCAGAGACCATTACATGTTGCCAGAGTGGAACAGGTCGATGCTCTGTAACAATAACTTTTGTATCGCCACGTACTAGTTCAAGCCATTGACCGAATTCTTCTGCATTAGAAACTGTAGCGCTAAGCGATACCAGCTTTACTTTTTGAGGTAAATGTAGAATAATCTCTTCCCAAACAGCTCCCCGATTACGATCAGCTAAATAATGTACTTCATCCATAATTACAAATTGGAGCTCATTAAGGGTGCTGGAATCTGTATAAATCATATTACGAAGCACTTCAGTAGTCATCACAACTAGTGGAGCTTCTGAATTTATATTAGTATCACCGGTAAGAAGTCCAACGTTACCTTTACCGTATTTATTACTTAATTCAAGGTATTTTTGATTACTGAGTGCTTTAACCGGTGCTGTATAAAAAGCTTTTTTACCATGCTTCAAAGCTGTAAACATAGCAAATTCGCCTACGATTGTCTTACCAGCTCCAGTAGGAGCAGCTACTAAGACCCCAGCACCACTTTCAATTACTTTACAGGCTTCCAACTGGAAATTATCTAACGGAAACTTTAGTGTACTGGTAAATTCGTTAAGCAATTGGAAGTTAGTTAAGTTATCCGTTTTATTGGATACCATGTCTTTAATTGCCTAAATCCTCTGTCGGAGTTGGGTTAGCAATCTCTTTTTCGATGTCTATATTTTGCTTAGCTTTTTTCTTTTCTCTACGTTTATCTAAGAAATAAGTAATTCCTATAGCACCAGCAAATAATAATATCAAAGGTGCTGCTAAGAAAAACATACTCATTGCATCACTACCTGGAGCGGCAAATGCCGCAAATAGACAGATTAAGAAGAAAACTATTCGCCAAGATTTAATCAAAGTGCGTGCTGGTAAGACACCTAATAGGTTAAGACCTACAACTAATACTGGCATTAAGAAGGAAAACCCAAATACTAGCATCAAACGACTGACAAAAGTGATATAGTCTCTGGCAGGGATTAAGTTAGATCCACCTATCGGAATAAAGTTTGTAAGCACCATTACCATATGTGGTAATACTAGCCATGCTACAAATACGCCAAGCAAGAATAATGGTATCGAGGTAAATAAGAAGCTTATTGAATACCATTTTTCTTTCTTAGTAAAGCCAGGCGCTAGAAATGCCCAGCCTTCATATATCCAAATTGGTGAAGAGAGTATAATGCCAATAAATATCGACATCTGTAATTGCAAGTCAAAAGCCGTAATGATACCTGCAAAGTTAAGTGAAGCTTCACGATGTGCAGTATGTGCGGCATTAATTAATGGTTGCTGAATAGCTTGTAAAGCATATGGATATAAAAACCAACCAGCAACGCTAGCTAATATCAAAGCTACAGCACAAACTAATAACCTATTTTTGAGTTCTCGGAAGTGCTCCTTAAGCGGCATCCGTCCCTCAGGATTTTTCCTTCTGCTTTTAGAAATATTTTGTGGAGCTTCTGTTTGTGCTGTTGTCATATTACCTATAAAAGTTAAACTTTATGTTTGTCAGTATTCTCAGTTGACTCTTCGATTATTTCAACTTCAGGTTCTTCGTCCTTAACGACTGTAGCTTCGATAGCCTCTGGCTCTTCTTCCTGTGCTTCAGCTTCTTCTTTTGCTTTCTTAGCCTTTTTATCTTCGTCTTTCATCTGACGAACTTCAGACTTGAATACACGTAAAGACTGACCCATACTACGTGCGATGCCTGGAAGGCGTGGTGCACCAAAAATAATTAATGCAATCGCAATTATAATTAATAGATGTGTCATTGAAAGTCTCATTAAAAATCCCCCATAGAATAATGAAGTTTAACTTATAGCTAAACTCGTTCTCAAATTAGTCTACACCAAATTAAGCATAAAAATAATGGGTAATCGCAGAATTTGGCTAATACTAACTATGATTAGCTATTGCTTGTCTAGCTCTTTCTTTAACTTGTTCTTCTATACTATCTGGTGTTAGTACCACAACTTTATTTCCTGCACCACAAACTAATTCCACTACATAATTTTCAGAAGAAGCAGAAAATTCTACTAAACTAGCCTCTTTATCTTTAGCTATTTCTTTCTTCTCTTTATCGAATTGAATGTATTTAGCTCTAAAGATTGAGTTAGGCTTATTAATTAGCACCGTATAATTGACTTTATTATCTTGTTTTTTATTTGCTGACTTTTTGATATTGTTTTTAATTTCGTTAACATCATATTTTTGGTCAGTAACTATAAGGTCTCTCATATTATCTATCCGATAGTTATAACCTTCCCAAGTATGAATGTACCAATTGCCGTCTTTATTAAAGAAACCTTCAATTTCTTTAATCTTTTCTGCTTCATTACCAGTTTTAGAGAAAGTGTAGCTATACTTTAACTTCTTATTATCAGCTATTGCTTTACTAATTGTTTGCAGTTTCTTAATATCATCATCAGATGAGAACCTAGGCATTAAAGTATTTTCAACTTCTGGATTATTAGCTATTGGAAAACTAGCTTTAATTTTTTCAATTAATTTTGTAATACTTTCCGTATCACCTTGTTTAATAACTAATAAAGTTTTTAATATTGAAATTAAGAAAATGCTTTCTTTAAAAGTTACTTTATGTAATTTTTCGGCTTGTTCTGGATTTTCGATTACAATTAGGAACTCTTCATATTCTTTCGGATGTTCTAATATTGGTTCCCAAGTCACATCATCTCTTGAAATTTCTTTATCAGGATGGATAAAATCAATCCAAAATCTACTGTCATCATCTAGGTTACTGCCAATATCACCTGAAAGTTTAAAAAGATCTTTATAAAACTTTCTGGTATTTTCGATGTTAAACAACTTAGTAGTTTCTTTTACTGTTGGTGGATTATCTCGTCGGTCTGATATGAAGTTAATAATCTCAAGTGTTTCAGTTATCTTCACTTCTTCACCTCGAGATTTTTTATTAGCCTTTTCCTTAGCAATAAGTTCGATATAGCTTTTCTTAGTTTTTTCCTGAATAGACTTTTTAGCAATTATTGCTTTTTGATGCACAATGAAAGCTTTTACTATTTCTTTAGGTTCAAGAATTTTAATTTGCCCAGCAAACATTGATAAAAACTCTACTGCATCTTGTTGGTGAGTGTATGAATAGGTATATGTTTTACCATCGTTATTTAAAATAAAGTTATCATTAAAACGTTTTGCAATATTTTCTGGAATTTCGACTCTTACAGTTTTTATGCCATCGTAGTTACCTATGCTACTTAACGCTTTATTAATATCGAAATCTTTTGGCCTTTTAGCTTTAACAGGCACTTCAACTGTAGAATCAACTTTTAACTTTTCTACCCTATCGAATTTAAAGTTTTTTGCGATGTCATTTTTAGCTAAATCATAACCATGGATGTACCATTCATCATAAATTTTGCCAATGCCATAAGGCACTATCTTACGTTCTTCAGATTTCGATTCAGGTTTCTGATATCCAAAAGTAATAACATGACCACGAGCAATAGCTTCTCTGATGTCCATAATTTTCTCATTATCTACCGAAGATTCTGTACGACCAAAGAATTCATATTTTTTACGTGGTTCCACATCACTTAATTTTCCAAGCAACTTATCTCTAATGTCATCGTAGAAGTCGTCCTGAAAAATATTAAAAGAAGTATTAAGAATCACATTATCTTCAAGTGTTACGTTGAAATTAGCAGTTTCACTAGCATCAAAATCAATTCGGTAACGTGCTTTTCTTAAATCATCACTATCACCATCAACACGAATTACAATACTTCGGTTTTGTAACTGCTTTTTATCACGTTCAAATTTGCGTTTAAGACTTTTATAGCCTTTACTATTTACATCAATTACGCCACTACTGTCTAACGCGTTGTCATAGTCATTCTTATAAACTTCAACTTTTTGTGCTATTTCAGAGAAAGTGAGCCCCCAACGAGTGTTTGCTAAGACCAGAAAAAGATTTATTACACGTAAGTCATTAGTCTGTTTCCGTTCCATAGTGCACTAACCCCTAGTCAGCAATAGAATTATTTAATAGCTTCTAAGTCAACTACGAAAATTAAAGTTTCATTAGGACCAATAGCAGCACCTGCGCCTGCACTACCATAAGCTAGGTGTGGTGGAATAGTTAATTCACGACGACCGCCGACTTTCATACCAATTAGCCCTTGGTCCCAGCCTTGAATTACCATACCGACACCTACTGGGAATTCTAATTCTTGGTCACGATTCCAAGAAGCGTCAAATTCTTCACCAGTCGAAAATGCCACACCAACGTAATGCACACTAACGGTATCTCCAGCTTTTACTTCTGGACCAGTTCCTACTTCAATATCCTTAATTTCAAGCTTTGTAGGGGCTTGACCACCTGGAAAATCAATCTCAGGACGAGTCTTCTTTGTCGCCATTGTTATTAACCTCTTCTACTTTTTGTTCATTTTCTTTAATTATACGCACGATTTTACGTAATTTACGATCTGGAGATTGTCGATAGCCAAGGTCATCAGGAACCCAGGCATTCATATCTTCTTGCGAAAACTCAGTCTTAGACTTACGAACCTTCTTTGGTAATGGTTCATATCCATCTGCAAGTTTACGAGCTTGTACTATAAACCCCGTATGAGCTACCATACGATGATCTGGGCGTACGGCTAGTCCATCAACATGCCAACCACGGACCATAGATTCATAAGCTTGTGGTTCAGTAAAGCGTTTAGTTGCACGCAATTCTTCAGTAACTCGTGATAGCTGAGTAGCTGTTGCTACATAAGCTAAGAATACTCCTCCTGGTCGCATAACTTCTAGGCATGCTTCCACGCATTCCCAAGGAGCTAACATATCTAGCACTACCCTATCTACTGAATTAGTTTCTTCTTTTTCAGTTAATATTTCTGCTAAATTACCAATACTAATTTTCCATGCTGGATGTTCTTTTCCAAAAAATGACTTAATATTACCACGGGCAATTTCGGCAAACTCATCACGCATTTCAAAAGAATGAACTTCTCCAGATTCTCCCACAGCACGGAGCAATGATAGTGTCAACGCTCCAGATCCTACCCCAGCCTCAATAACTTTAGCTCCTGGAAAAATATCACCCATGGTAATAATCTGACCAGCATCTTTAGGATAAACCACAGTAGCACCGCGTGGCATTGAAAGCACGAAATCTGATAATAATGGTCGAAGCGCCATGAACTGGACACCGGTAGAATTTTCTAAGATTATGCCCTCATCTTTACCCGCTATTGCATCATGATCTAGATAACCTTTTTCGGTGTTAAAACGGGCACCAGGCATCAAATCTACAGTGTAGATTTTCTTTTTTTCACTAGTTAGTTGGACTTTATCCCCATATTTGAAAGGTCCTCTGCGCATTTTAGTGCCAATTGGACTCATCTATACCCCGTCTTCTTCTAGATTTTGTACCATGTTAATTATTTGTTCGTATGTCATAAAGCCAACAATGCTCATCCGTGAATCAGCGATAAAATATTCTTTTGCTGGAATTAGTGCTATGCGCTTAAGCATTTGTTCTTTAGTCATTACATCTAACAAAATTCCAGATTTATCAAATGGTGAAGCTACTGAAGTGGCTAAAGTTTTCTTTAATTGCTCAGTAGGGATTGAGTTTAGTGCTTCAATATTTACTACTTGTTCAATAAACTCATCTTTTACAATTGCTATATGCTTAATTTTAGTACTCAAAGCCTTAACTTTATGACAATGTGTATTTGCTGGTATCGCTATCGCTGGTTCCATACGTTCTTTAAATGGTAAAGTAACTACTGCCTCTTGTACCTTACCGTTAGCTTGATTCACTGCACCTTGTGCTGCAGTGAATAAATAGCTAATTACTATTAGTGCTAATAACGCAGAAAACATACTTATCTGGTAACCAGAGATAAGTGGCACGATAAATATCCAGATGACTAAAGCCACACACAGTACCATACCTAAGTAACCGGTAACCTTTAAGCCTAATTTTGGATTCTTAGTTTTAGCAGTGATTAATGATTCTAATGCCCTACCACCATCTAGTGGAAATGCTGGCAAAATATTAAAAATCGAAACAAAAAGATTTACATAGTACAAACTTTGCAACAATAAAAGTACTGTAATATTTGAAAAAGCAAAAGCTGCTACATAACTTATTCCAGCAATCACAAAGTTAGCTAACGGACCGACTAACGCAATAGTTGCTAACACCTTTGGCGCAGCTTGCCCTGGTCCAAATTGAGTATGTCCGCCAAAGATATTTAAAACAATTTTATTAACACTTAAGCCATTTTTTTGCGCAACAACTGTGTGTGCTGCTTCATGAATAAAAATTGAAATTGCCAATAAAATAGCATAAATAAATGAAATAATTCCAGCTTGAAGTGTCGAATAGCTTGGTACTATTACCTTTACTGTTGGAGTGAAAGTAATGACTAGAAATGCGGCAATAAAAAACCAAGATAAAGATAGGTAAATTGGAACTTTCCGAAAACTTCCAATTTTAATACCATCACTATTTGCAAGTCTAAGCATTCAAAAGCTCACTAAAATCTTCTAAAGTAACTCCAGCTAAAGTTTTCCAGATAGTGATTGTATCCATAGTTTCGATTGGTGAAAATAATGGGATTCCGATAGTTTTTACACCAGCAGCTACCGCACTTGTTGCACCTGGAATTGAGTCCTCTACTGCTACACAGTCTTTAGCATTAATGTCATAGCCTTTTTTGTTTAAAAGTTCAATTGCTAATAAATATGGATCTGGATGTGGCTTACCATTTTTAACCATGTCACCAGTAACAGTCACTGCAAAGGTATCTTTAGGGACACTGTCAATAAATGCTTGTGCAAAAGGCCTATAGGACATTGTTACCAAAGCACAAGGGATATCATTTTCTTTAAGTAATTGTAAAGTTTCTAGAGCTCCAGGACGGTAAGGAGCGTGCTTTTTAACTTTTTCAATCATTCGCACATTACAGAATTCTAAGAACTCATCAAGAGTGACATTTACACCAACTTTACGCATAAGTTTGGCACTATCTTCCATTGAGTTGCCTACCATTCTTTGAGCAAGTTCTTCACTCCAGGTTACTCCATGGTTTGCGGCAAGCTCAGTTTCGATTTCAAACCAATATTTCTCTGAATCGATTAAGGTACCATCCATATCCCAAAGGACAGCTTTAGGAAGTTTCATTTCATTTTTTTTCATAATAATAACTATAGCCGTTTAGCGGGATTCTTCTATAGATTTGTAAATATATTAGTCACGCTCGACAAAATCAATATCATCATCATCGATAAGTAGTTTATCTTGTGTTTTATTAGCAGGCGCTTTGAATTCTACATCATCTTCATCTTCAAAAATGACAAATGGTGTGACTTCATCGTGCTCTTTAGCTATTGTCTGTTCATAAGTATCGAAAGCTTCTGCCAGTGAATAGTAGGCTGCTTCAATACCTGCATCATCATTTGTGCTATCTTCTATAGCAGATAAGTGATCTTCAAAAGCATCTATTAGGGCTTCTAATGCCGCGCGTGAATCTAAACTCATATATAGAGCGTAAGATAAAAATCTAATATTTCAAAATCTTATACTCATATGAAACAGGAGTATTTCTAGCTGTGACAGTATTTATTAATATCATCAAAGATACTTTGCTAAAGCAGATTCATAATTATTATTTAGAGAAATTATATACAACCAACAAAAAAGACAGTTTTTCAGTGTTTAAATCAGTTACTGAAAAACTGCCTTTTTATATTTTGGAAATCTTCTTATTGTTATTTACTTTTTAGTTGTTTGAAAGGTCTTCACCGTTAGAAGCGATTACTTTCTTATACCAGTCAAATGATTTCTTCTTGCTACGGTTTAACGTACCATTACCCTCATTATCACGATCCACATAAATGAAACCATAGCGCTTCTTCATTTCACCAGTTCCAGCTGATACTAAATCGATACACCCCCAAGTTGTATAACCAAGTATTTCGACACCATCAATATCAATTGCATCACGCATTGCTTCAATGTGCTCAGCTAAATATTGAATACGATAATCGTCTTCTACGTAACCATTTTCATCTGGTTTATCAGCTGCACCTAGACCATTTTCCACTACAAACAATGGCTTTTGGTAACGATCGTAAATCTGATTCATTGTGATACGGAAGCCTAGTGGATCAATTTGCCAGCCCCATTCACTTGATTCAAGGTAAGGATTTTTAACTGTATCAAAAATATTACCGCTAGTAGTATCACCAAGAACCTTTGGATCCACACTAGCAATACGAGAAGAGTAATAAGAGAATGAGATGAAGTCTACAGTATATTCTTTGAGAATATCTAAATCACCGTCTTCAATTTTTACTTCAATACCTTCACGTTCCCACAGCTTCTTAATATAGTTAGGATATTCACCTCGAGACTGCACATCAATGAAGAAATAACTATTACGATCATTGTTCATTGCTTCAAATACATCTTTTGGATTTGGAGTGTATGGATAGTAAGAGCCGGAAGCAAGCATACAGCCAACTTTGTTTTCTGGATCAACTTCATGAGCAATCTTAGTAGCAATTGCACTTGCAAGAAGTTCATGATGTGCAGCTTGATATTTAACTTGCTCTTTGTTTTCATCATCACCAAGGTAAAGACCTGCACCCATAAAAGGTGCGTGCATAAGCATGTTGATTTCATTAAAAGTCAACCAGTATTTAACTAGACCTTTGTATCGGTTAAAGATAACGTTACATAGATTTTCGTAGAATTCGACTAGTTTACGATTACGCCATGCTCCATACTTTTCTACTAAATGCATTGGGCAGTCAAAGTGTGTAATGGTAACTAGTGGTTCAATACCATATTTCTTACACTCCTTAAACAAGTCTTCATAAAACTTTAATCCAGCTTCATTTGGCTTACTTTCGTCACCTTTAGGAAAAATACGACTCCAGGCAATTGAAAGTCGATAAGTTTTAAAACCCATTTCAGCAAATAGTGCAATGTCTTCTTTATAGCGATGGTACATATCGATAGCTTTTTTAGCTGGATAAAAATGCTCATCATCAAAATCAAACATTTTCATTTCACCAGTAATTACTGCCTTACGGTCTTTTCCAACAGGTGATACGTCAACATTAGCTAAACCGCGCCCATCTTGGTCGTAACCACCTTCACATTGATTAGCCGCTGTTGCGCCACCCCATAGAAAATCCTTTGGGAAACCCATCGAATTCCTCCTTGAATTATTAAAATTAATTATCTGTGTTGTACATGCTCAATTTTCAAGGCGTTCTATTATAAATAATAGCTATCTTGGTAAACCTAGACTATGCACTCAACTAACTATTATAATACTTTTATTTCTGTAGCAGAAGATTACCCTATAACTAACGCCGAGTTTCCACTTACCCACAAATAAAATCAGGTAATACTAAATTAGAAAGTCTGAATTATTGATTAACTGCAGTAGAGCTACCAATCGCTGTTTAAATAAAAATTAGTCCACCAGCTAAATAACAACTACCTAATGTCAAAGTTTAACGAATTAATAAACTTGACATTAGGTAGTTAAGTTATATCTAGTGAATAATTTTTAGTCTATGACCAAATTTAAAAATGTATCTTTAGTGTCAAAGGCGTATCTGTACCGCTTTCATACTGTGCGACAGATCAAGAGGTAGCACATATTAACTAATTCTTACTTTTTCTTTCTGTGCGCATTCGCTTTGCAAACTGCAAAATACTTTCATCACCATTAAATAAATCAATAAGTTGTTGCTGTCGCTCTTCAGTAATAGAGTCGGAAAACATCCGTGGCAAAGTACGTATTGGCAAGGTAAGTTGCATCCGAGCTAATCCTGCTTTTCCTGGTTGCTTAAGTAAATTAAAGAGTGTAATCCTACCTTTAAGATATACATAGCTTAGGTTTGCTGCAAGTGAGTGCCCTGGCAATTGAGCCAAGATACTTTCTTCTGTAAGTGGTACATTAGCATCCCAATTTCTTTTTGGCGGTGTGCGACCAAGCAATGTTTCAAATTCCTTATCGTCTACATCTTGTACTTTACCTGAGAAGTAATGTGGAACTACAGTTTTTTCAGGTGAAACAAGTTTATTACCTACAATTTCTGCAGTTATTGTCGCCTGAATATCACGTGAAGAAGCACCTACCAAAATCTTATAATTACCTGCTACTTTACTCCATGTGTCTGCTTGCACATCATAAGCACTAAATGCGTTATCACTTAGGGAGATTTGTACCTTTTTGCTCTCTCCTGAAGCTAACTGCACTTTAGTAAATCCTGCAAGTTCACGAACTGCACGGAATGTTTCCTTTGCATCAGTAGCTTCAATATAAACTTGTACTACTTCAGCACCTGCTGTCTTACCTGTGTTACTAACAGTAACCTCAATAGTTTCTGGAACACCTTGCTTTTCCGAACTTACCTGAGCATCATCATATTTAAATGCGGTGTATGACAATCCATGTCCAAATGGATACCTAACTGGCAATCCAATCTTGTCATAATAACGATAACCAATGTAAATACTGTCACGATGCTCTGCACTTGCTTGATCACGAGTGTAATCCTTAGCAGATGCGACATCTTCATATTTAATCGGATAGGTTTCAGCTAGTTTACCACTTGGATTCACTTTGCCAGAAAGGATATTTGTTATCGCATCGCCACCAGCTTGTCCAGGTAAATATGAATGAACAATCGCAGAAACATCATCAGCAAAAGGTAGTTCGACTGGAGCACCTCCGACCAATACGACCACAATCTTCTTACCAGTTTTAATTAACTCTTGAGTTAGTTTAAGTTGATTTTGGGCAATACGCATATGTGCCCTATCAGCACCTTCAGATTCAGAACTTTCATCTAAGCCAATAAATAATAATACCGTGTCAGCTGCTTCTACACTGGCGATCGCACTATCTGCAAGCTTTTTAGAAGGGGAATCTTGCCGTTTAAATCCAGCTTCGTAACTAATAATATTAAGATCAGAATTTTGTAGCGCATCTAATGGCGAAATTACTCGAGTCGGATTAACTTTTGAGCTTCCTGCACCCTGATAACGTGGTGTTTTAGCAAAATCTCCGATTACTGCAATTTTTTCTGATGAATTAAGTGGTAATGAATCATCATTTTTAAGTAGTACTATCGCATCTTCAGCTGCTTTTCTAGCTGCTTCGTGATGCGCATCAAAATCAATAGTGACTTTGTTATCGGAATTTTCATACTTCACATCGTCACTAACTTGATCAAGAAGTGTTAAGAATTCGTCAATTCGTTTATCAAGATCAGCTTCATCGAGTTCACCAGAGTTTACCGCTTCAATAATACGGCGTTCGGTAATGCCTTTACTTGCTGGCATTTCCAAGTTGCTACCAGCGGCAATAGCTGCTGCCCCATCATTATTTCCGCCCCAATCAGATATCACTGTGCCAGCAAAACCCCAACGACCACGAAGGATTTTACCTACTAATTCTGGGTGTTCATGAGCATAAGTACCATTAACCTTATTGTAAGAAGTCATCAGCATCAATGGTTTACCTTCAGTTACTGCAATCCTAAAACCTTCAAGATAGATTTCGTGTAATGCACGTTCATCGACTACTTCATCAATACTCATTCTATAAGTCTCTTGGCTGTTAACTGCATAATGTTTTGGACAAGCACCGATACCATTAGACTGTGCACCTTTGATTAAAGCAGCAGCCAACTTTCCTGATAGGTAAGGATCTTCAGAAAAATATTCGAAATTCCTACCCCCTAATGGATTGCGCTTAATATTTAGTCCAGGGCCTAGCAATACGCTTACATGCTCAGCAGCAGCTTCAGCACCAACAGTTTTACCAACTTGGTAAATCAAGTCCATATTCCATGAATTTGCCAATGTTGCAGCCGTCGGAAAACACGTAGCAAGTACTGAAGCATTAATACCAAGATGATCTGGGTTTGAAGTCTGCTTACGTAATCCGTGTGGACCATCTGAAACCATAATCCCAGGAATGCCAAGGTGTTCAATTTCCTTGGTCTGCCAAAAATTTGCACCAGAAGTAAGACTAGCTTTTTCTTCTAATGTCATTTTAGCGATAAGTTGCTGATGCTTAAGTTCCTGAAATTTATTTTCTTTAGTGGTCGTCTCACGGTTAGACTTCATTGTTTCTCCTTGAAGTTTTCACTTAATTCTTTATTAAAGTAGCTGACGTTCATATTTGAGGCAAAAGTGGTCATGTAAATAGTTACATGACCACTTTCTATAGTAGGTATTAGCGTGTTAACTAATTCTTAATTTGAACCTGATGATCATTTTATGTTAAGAGTCTAACTCTTATTTCACGCTCTTAACCTTTGTAATTGCAAGGGAACCAGTTAGTACTAGGACTGCGCCAAGCAAATAGAAGGTAGCGTAACCACCGATAGCTAATCCTGCTCCCATTGCGATAATGGCTGGGGCAATGATTGGTGCTATAGTCTGCGCTAGAGCATTTGCGATGTTGTAAACACCAAGATCCTTTGCAGATTCTTCTGGATTAGGCAAGGTTAAAGTAGCCAATGCTAAGTCTACTGAGAAGAAAGCACCTGTACCTAGTCCAATAATTGCTTGAGCCACAATTACCATAGTAACGTTTGGAGCTAATGCTAAGACTACTAGCCCAATTGCAACGACAACACCTGCAACCATAACTAGTGGTTTACGTTTGCCAAGCTTATCAGAAAGGATACCACCGAAAGCACTTGCTACAGCAAGTAGCACTTGTGAAATCATGTTAGACAATGTGATGACTGGCAAAGCAGATTTTTCAGCTAAGTTGAATCGATCTTGCAAGAAAAATGGTAGATATGTTGCGATACCGATATAACCGGTCATGAAAATGAATTTAGTCAATACTACCCAACCAAAGTCTGGATGTTGCTTTGGGTTGAAGTAGAAAGTCGAAATTAATGTTTTAAAGTTAAAAGGTGTCGAAGGTTTTTCAGTAAGAACTCGATCTTTTAACATGAAAGCAAATAATAAAACACTTACTACTGCTATAGATGCTGGCACTAGAAAACGTGGCACATCTGAGCTGATGCCAGCTACCAAAATGCTACCAAGTAGTACACCAGCAGGTAACATCATACCTACTATTCCAGATACCACGCCACGTTTTTCTTCTGTTACTTGATCTGGAATCGTAGCATTAAATGTAGCTAACGCACCGTTCATTCCTGTTTGTGCAACTGACCAACCAATAACTACCATTGGAATTGAACTTGCAGTAGCAATCAATACAAACCCTAGAAATCCTAAAAGTACGCCACCAATTAACCATGGTCTGCGCATTCCAAACTTTGATGTAGTGCGATCTGATAGCCTACCAACAATTGGATTAACTATTAAGGCGAAGAATGCTCCCACGCCCAATACTAAGCCTAATGCATTAGTAGCCGCAGATTTAGAATGCGTTATATGCTCTACTTTATATGCCATAGATACCAATACTGGTGTTAATAAAGATATATAAATACCAAAATTGGCAAAGCTAGCAGTTGGTAAATAAGTTTTTAGCAAGTTATTATTCTTGCCCTCATTATAAGTTTTAGTCTCCATAATATATGTCCCGTTTTACTCCTCTTTGAATAAGTACTTTTTAATAGTAGACCATTTGGTAATCAAAATCTACCACTTGGAAACATAAAGTTTTAACTAGGAATTATTTACTGTTGTAATATTGATTTATGAATATTCCAGAAGAGTTTGAATACACTCTCGATAAACCTCAGTTAAATTCTCGTGCAAAAATTCTTGAAGCTGCACAAAAATTATTTATTAAATACGGGTACTCTTCTGTATCACTAAGAAACATTGCTAAAGAAGCAGGAATTAGCCATGCTGGAGTTTTACGAAATTTTAATAATAAAGACGCAATTCTCACAACGATTATAAAAAACCTTGATAAAGCAATGTATCAATACATAGATTTGAACGAACGCAGTAGGTCAATAATTAGACTTGCTAAGCGTAATGCTACGATACCTGGCTATGTAGAAATATTTACTTCAATAGCTGGGCAAGCTACTAGCCCAACGCATCCAACTCATAAATTTATGACGGATAGATATAAAAACCTTAAATCTTTAATGTCAGATTGGTATCATTCTGACATAGTTGCCGTCTCTAGAATAGCTATCTGGGACGGAATTCAATTATCTTCATTAATGTTTGATGAAATAGATGTACCAACTGAGTTAGATAGGTACTTAAAATTAAAAGATAAAAATATTTTTTCACCCAATACACACGAGTTTTCAATATCAAATAAACAACAAAAACTAAATAAAAATTTATATAATGCTCGGGGAACTATCGTTCGTGAATCTATTTTAAAGGCAGCTACTACTACTTTCACTAAGCTAGGTTACTTTGAAGCAAGTATGAGTAAAATCGCTAATGAAGCCAAAATTTCAAAGTCCGTTTTGTATCATTATTTTAAGAATAAAAAAGACTTACTGTTAAATGTTATCGCTGAGCATGAATCTTTAACTACTGCAATTGCAAATGCCAATATCAAACATAACCCAGATTTTTCTAAAAACCTTAAAAGCTTCATCACAAAATGGATAACACAAAATAAAGATTCTATCGCTTTACTGGTATCCCTAAAAGCAGAAGCTTCATCCCCACACCACCCAGTTCATGAAATATTTAAAACAAACTATCAGCAAGAATTTCAGCAATTGGCTAACTACTTTACAACTTTCCTTAAAGCTAATAATGACTCATTAAAATTAAAGGCAAATACTTTAGCGATTTTCTTACAAGCACTATGCGAAGGCATGCAAATTCAATGGTTATATGATGCAAAGCATACAGAAATTCCAGAAATACTTGTTGATTTTTTTACTATTTTAAGTTTAAGCGACCACCAAAAATAGGTATAAACTCACATGGCAAGGATTTTATCGTCAGCATAGTGTAGATAAAATACATTACCTACTTAAATGGTACTCATTTTACTAAATGTTACTTAACTTCAGGTACCAATTGTTAAAATAAGTAACACTTTCTGCATTCGAAGTCAGTCATGATTACCTTTATCAATTAATTTATTTATTTCATCATATCGAAAACAACTAGTTAAGTGGTCGTTCACTAATCCTGCTGATTGAATATAAGCATAGATAATAGTAGGTCCAACGAAGTTAAACCCACGTTTTTTCATATCTTTACTAATCACTTCAGAAACTTCAGTAACTGCTGGGATCTCAGCTAATTCTTTCCATGAATTAACAATAGTTTTATGGTTCACAAAATCCCATAAGTAGTTAGCAAAACTACCAAACTCTTCTTGAACTTTCAGATATACTTTGGCATTGCGCACAGCAGAAGCAATCTTAAGCTTATTACGAATAATTCCAGGATTTTGTCGTAGTTCTTCACACTTGGCTTCATCGTAACTAGCCACTGTTTTTATATCAAAATTATCAAAAGCTTTCCGGTAGTTTTCACGCTTATTTAAAATCGTATCCCAGCTTAATCCAGCTTGAGCGCCGTCAAGTATTAAAAATTCAAAGAGTTTTTGATCATCATGTAATGGAACTCCCCATTCGGTGTCATGATACTTAACTGCTAATTCGTTTCTAGCCCAACCGCAACGTACTTTTTCCATCTTATTCTAAGGCTTTAAATTAATAGAGCTTACTTTTACTTAAGATGAATTTCGACTAATCTGCTTAAGAGCTTCCATATCATTATCGGAAATAACAAAATCTACCTTGGTATTATCACGCATATGCTCAATATTGGTAGTTTTTGGTAATGGTAAAGTGTCAAGTTGTAGTGCATAACGGATACATAGTTGCGCTATTGATACCTTATATTTATCTGCTATTGCCTTTACCTCAGCATTTTTTAAGAGATCTCCATGTGCAATAGGTGAGTACGCTTCTACTAAAATATCTTTATTTTGACAATATTTGATAAGGCTTTCAGGAGTATCTGCAATATGCACTAATAATTGATTTACCATTGGCACTACTTTACAGTCAGTTAAGATGTTTTCAATATCTTCTTCTTTGAAGTTTGATATTCCTATTGAGCGTAATTTTCCAGCTTTATAAGCATCTTCCAGTGCGCGCCAAGCCTCACGATTACCTTCTTCATAACCAGCTCCGCCTAAATCATCCCACGGCTGTGGGCTATGAATTAACATTAAATCTGCGTATTCTAGTCCTAATTTAGTAAGTGATCCATCAATTGCTTCGGCTGCTTCTTTATAGGTTTTAATTGAGGCTGAAAGTTTTGTCGTGATGAAAAGTTCTTCACGATTTATACCACAAGATTTTATAGCTTTTCCTACGCCTGTTTCGTTTTTATATGCTTGTGCAGTATCAATATGCCTATAACCTACTTGAAAAGCTTCTGCTACTGCTTTAGTTACTGACTCATCAGGTATTAGCCAAGTACCTAAACCTAATTTTGGAATTTTTACGTTATTTTTTAATGTGAAAGTTTCGTTTAAAATCATAATGTTATTTTCTACTATCCTAATTTTATTATTTAAGTCTTTCTAGTTTACCTTCACACTTCATAAGATTTTTATAATCCCACTGAATCTCGAGTGTCGAATAAATTATAATGGACCACAAGAAATCCATCCGGACTTTCCAGAAACTTTCCGTTTCTTCATTGAAGAGGCTCTGAAATGGTAAACACGATAGGGATTAAAAATCATGATATCCAAATGACACAAGATTTCGTTAATAACAAATGTCCAGAGTAGGTTCTACCCACTTCATCATTAAGAATTTTAGCCTTAGCTATCCCAGAAATTATGACGTACGAATGAGTGTAGGTACATTTTACAGATTCTGACTAAATATTCAAATTATTTAGTGGCTTTTTATTATCCAAGCACAGAATTACCACATAATGACAGGGTTTTCGTGCTAACGTTTTAGACATCATGATGGTCTAAAATACGATTTAGGACTATTTCGTGAGGCACTTCAAGGAAGAAGGATAATAATGGAATTAGAGCATGGAGCACTAGAAACTCTTGTTGAAGAAACGCACTCATTCAAGCCAAAGAAAAAGTTTGCAAAAAATGCCATCGCTCAAGAGGGCATTTATGAAGAAGCTAAAGATTCAGAAAAGTTTTGGAAAAGGCAAGCTGAAAAGTATATAACCTGGGATAAACCATTCACTAAAGTCCTCAACTGGGACAATGCCCCAGTTGCACGATGGTTTGAAGATGGCAAGCTTAATGTGGCCTATAACTGTGCTGATAGGCACGTCGAAGCTGGGCATGGTGATCGAGTAGCCATTTGGTGGGAAGGTGAAGATGGCAGCACTCGAGCAATCACTTATCAAAACTTAACTGACGAAGTTCAAAAAGCTGCTGCTGCTTTTGAAAAGTTAGGCATCACCAAGGGCGATAGGGTTGCCATCTACTTACCAATGATTCCTGAAGCAGTGTTCTCAATGCTGGCATGTGCACGCTTAGGTGCAATTCATTCTGTAGTATTTGGAGGATTCTCCTCAGATGCGCTTAAAAGCCGCATCCAAGATGCTAACTGTAAACTTGTGGTTACCGCAGACGGTGGCTTCCGCAAAGGTAAAGCCTTTGGGCTCAAAGCAACGGTTGATGAAGCACTTGCAAATAACGATACAACTGTTGAAAAAGTGATAGTAGTACGCAGAACTGAGCAAGATATTAACTGGCAATACAAACGTGATTTGTGGTGGCACGAAACCATAGACAAAGAAAACCCTGGACATAAAGCCGAAGCCTTTGAAGCAGAAAACCCGTTGTTCATTCTCTATACTTCCGGAACAACAGGTAAACCCAAAGGGATTTTGCACACTTCAGCTGGCTATTTAACTCATGTAGCTTTCACTCACCAAAATGTTTTTGACATTCATCCGGAAAGCGATGTTTTCTGGTGTACTGCTGATATTGGCTGGGTTACTGGCCACAGTTATCTTACTTATGGTCCACTAGCTAATGGTTGTACTCAGTTGATGTATGAAGGCACCCCTGATGCTCCGCATAAAGGTCGCTGGTGGAATCTAGTTGATAAGTACAAAGTAACTGTACTTTACACCGCACCAACTGCAATCCGCACTTTCATGAAATGGGGCGAAGCAATCCCAGATAAATACAGCCTTAAATCTTTACGAGTTCTAGGCTCAGTGGGTGAACCAATCAACCCAGAGGCATGGATGTGGTATCGTCGTGTACTCGGAAAAAATAAAACTCCTATCGTAGATACTTGGTGGCAGACCGAAACTGGTGGCTTAATGATTTCTGCTCTACCAGGCGTCACAGAAACCAAACCAGGCTCTGCTCAAAAAGCTATCCCTGGTATTGACGTAGACGTAGTAGACGAACGGGGCGAATCAGTTAAAAACGGTCAAGCAGGCTATTTAGTTGTTCGCAAGCCGTGGCCAGGTATGTTGCGTGGCATTTGGAACAACCCTGACCGCTATTACGAAGCCTACTGGTCTACCTACAAAGATATGTACTTTGCTGGAGATGGTGCAAAGAAGGACTCCGAAGGCGATATTTGGGTTCTTGGTCGTGTTGATGACGTGATGAACGTTTCAGGACACAGGCTATCTACTTCTGAAATTGAATCAGCACTTGTAGCGCACGATACAGTGGCAGAAGCAGCAGTTGTGGGAGCTAACGATGAAACAACCGGACAAGCCGTTGTTGCCTTCGCTATTTTGAATTCCGAAGGGCAGGAGCAAGTTTCAAAATCACACGATAAGGCAAAACTTTCCAATACTTTGAAAAAGCATGTTGCGCATGAAATCAGCCCTATTGCCCGGCCACGTCATGTTATTCTCGTTCCTGAATTACCAAAAACTCGCTCAGGAAAAATTATGCGCCGTTTACTACGTGATTTAGCAGATGGCAAAGAAGTCGGTGATGTGACTACTTTGGCAGACCCTACGGTCATAGATCAAATTGCTGAGGATTTACAAAAGGACTAGCTAATTTCACTGATGGCTAGGCAAAAAATGGCATCCACATAGCAGAATTAATCTACAAACGTTAAGATGGTGAAAAGCCTTTCAAAAGTGGCTGGAATTTTTGCTTCAATTTGTTAATTTTAGGATTAATAACGAGCTGGCAAAAAGCTTGATTTGGGTGTTTTTCGAAATAATCTTGATGCTCATCCTCTGCTGGCCAAAATACCTCTAAAGGCACAATTTCAGTGGTTAAGGGAGTGCCCCATAACTTTTTAGCAACTTTATCTATGCTCTTATTTACTGCTTTAAGCTGGTTTTCGTCTTGATACAAAACAATTGAACGATATTGTGGGCCGACATCGTTACCTTGACGATTCAAAGTAGTAGGATCATGCATAGTCCAGAAGATTTCAAGAATAGTCTCTAAGCTGATTGTTTCTGGGTTATAAGTAACTTTCACCACTTCAGCATGAGTGCTATCATCTTCAGTTAATGAGTAGTATGTAGGATTCTTCTTAGCGCCACCTGCATAGCCACAAGTAACATCAGTAACACCTTTTAAGTTGCTAAATAGTGGATCTAAACACCAAAAACAACCACCGCCAAGTACAATTGATTCGCTTTTCATAGTTCTAATACTAACTAGATGCATTGAACTACACAAGGAAAATTATCTTATTGTTAAGAACACTTAACTAATCTAGTTTCAAAATAATATTCTCAACCTCTGTCTTGCTCTTCTATATGTTTTAGAGCTAACTTAGCTTCTAATTCTTCAAAAGTTTCGATAAGTTGACGTCGAACTTGTTCGCCATAAGGATTACCTTGCTGAATAGTTAAAAATAGTTCTTCAGTATGACGACTATCTAAATCAATTAAGTCTCGCAACATATCAAATGATGGAGTTTGAATCGATAAATCCGGCATACGTAAATTACTAAGTCCGCGTGCCACAAAAAAAGTTAAGGCATGTACATAAGCCATAATATGATCATGTTGCTCTGCTGTGAAGTGAAGTACTCGCATTTTTAATACTTCTTCACAAAATTTTACATATTTTTTGGCATTTTCCCCTATTGCCGCTGCCACAATAAAGTCATGTCCGGCAACACCATCTTCAGCTGATTGTGGACCAAACAACGGATGCGTAACCATAATATTTTCATGACCTTTAAGAGTTTCTAGCATGATATCGCGAGATTTAACCTTTACTGAACACACATCTACCACTACAGTTTCAGGGTTTAACAGCGGATGTAGTTTCTTCAAAATATTTTCATAGGCTTCAAGTGGGATTGCAAGAATTACAATATCCATATCCGCCAATTCTGCAAAAGCTATCTCATGATATTCCTCAGGCACTTCTTCTTTTGCGTCCACAAAAATCTCACCGTATGGTGCTAATACTTTTGCAGTAAATTCCCCGAAAGGGCCAAAACCAATAATTCCGATTTTCATATTGCTTCTATTTAACCACTTCTTGTATCCTTAAGCAGTATTCTAAGTTAGCTTGCCTTAGGTAAAATTAAAAAATGACTGGTAATTCTTTTGACTGGCTAGATACTTCAGCAACTATTGCAGCTAAACGTCTGCTGGGCTGTGAATTATTGTGCACTATTGATGGTGAATCTGTAAGAGTTAAAATTATTGAAGTTGAAGCATATGATCAAAATGACGAAGCTAGTCATACTTTTAATGGGAAAACTAAACGCAATGCAGCTATGTTCAAAAGTGCTGGACATATGTATGTATATTTTACCTACGGAATGCACCATTGTTGCAATATAGTCTGCGGTAAATCTGGTTTTGGTTCTGGAGTTTTAATCCGTGCAGTAGAGCCAGTTGAAGGTATTGATATTATTGAAAAACGTCGTGGCATGGCTGGTGTTAATGTAACTAATGGTCCAGGTAAAGTTTGTAAAGCCTTAAATATTGATTTGAAATATACTGGACATGATTTAGCTAACCCACCAATACAACTTATAAAGAAATCTGCACTATCCAAAAAGCAAATTACTATCGATACTCGTATTGGGATTTCAAAAGCTACAAATCGGATGCTCAGGTTCTACATCACTGAAAACCCTTACATATCGAAGAAATAATATTCTGTCTATCTTACTTAAGATTAGCTAACTGCACTTATTATGTTTATTTATTTTCCTTTAATAAAACTGCTAACTTACGCACAGTCGTAATATTACGAACTGTCATTCGCTGATATAAAGGTGTGCCAACTAGTTTAAATAAGCTAGATTTTGGCTGATTTTTTCGCAATAAATTAGATAAAACAGCACCTTTTACATATCGAATAGTCTCAATCTCGCTATTTTGACCTATTTGTTTAATAATCTCTGGAGAATCTATTGCTGGAAACAAGAAACAAACGTCTGACTTATGCTTTTGATAGTCGTTTTGCCAATCCGCTGGAATAGCTTTTGCTACTTGCTTAAAAGCAAATTCGTTCAATACTAAAGTAGGAATTTCAAAGCCAAAATGTACTGTTAATTCTTTTGTTAGAGATTCAGAAGTTGGTGCTTTATTAGCTTTAAATAATACATTTCCTGAATTTACGTATGTTTTAACTTTTGAATAACCTAGTTCTTCAAACAACTTGCGCAAATCTGCCATTGGAACTCTACGCTTTCCACCAGCATTGATTCCTCTTAATAAAGCAACATATTCATTGCTCATTACATACCTGCTTTTAATTTTTTAGCTTTATAATCTGCACCCCATGACTTCATCGCAATAATTATTGGATGCAACGTTTGCCCTAGTGAGGTTAATGAGTACTCAACTTTTGGTGGAATCTGTGGATAAACCTTACGATTAACGATTCCATCTTGCTCAAGTTCACGCAGTTGCAGCGTTAGCATTCGTTGCGTTATTCCAGGAATGTGCCGTTGTAATTGGCTAAAGCGCAATACACCATACTCCATTAGATGAAATAGAATAATAGCCTTCCACTTTCCACCTATTAAACTAATAGTTTGAGCGACATCACAAATTTGCGGTTCTGGTTTAATAGTCATATTTACAGTATACAAAATGTATGTATATAACAAAAATGTTTCTACTTGCTATTAATATTGTTTAGCTTTTACAATAATGGTTATCCATTAAATTAAGGAGAAAAGTGACTAACACCAATAACGTAACTGCTAAGCAGGTTCTATCGGCTTTCAATTTTAGGCATGCTACTAAAAAATTTGACGAGGCAAAGAAAATAAGTGATTCCGACTTCAAAGTAATTCTTGAAGCTGCTCAGTTATCACCTTCATCTTATGGGTTTGAACCATGGAACTTATTAGTTATCCAAGATAAAGAAGTTCGTGAAAAATTATTATCTACTAAACCTTCGGGTGCATCGGGACAATTGCCAACTGCTAGCCACTTTATGATTATGACTGCAAAAGCTGGTAACGAACTACAGCCTGATTCAAAGCATATTACCCATATTACAAAAGATGTTAAGCACCTACCTGCAGAACGAATTAATGCGTTATTAAAACGCTACCAACAATGGTTTGAAGAAGATTTTATCATTGACAATGAAGAAAAACACCATCAATGGGCAACTAAACAGGCATATATTGCACTAGGTAATATGATGACTACTGCAGCATTTCTCGGCATTGATTCTTGCGCAATTGAAGGGTTTAATCTGAAGAAGATAACCAATATCTTAGCTGATTATAAGTTAATTAATCCTAAAACTGACTTACCAGTTGTTATGGTAGCTTTTGGATATCGTGTTGATGAACCACCTGAAAAAACAAGACGCCCTATAGCTGAAATTGTGAAGTGGGTTTAATTAACCTACTTCACTGTTTCAAATACTAGAGCCTCTTTAATCCAAGGATAAGTGCGTGCTCACCTTCAGCTATACTACCTTTACGCACTGCTTCTTCATGGGCTGCAATAACGGCGGCATCTTTCCTTCGAATTATTAGATGGTGAATTTGTTTTAAACACAATACGAACAATACTACTAAAGCTGTATGGCGGAAGATTAATGCAAGTAAATTCCAGCTAGTTGCGTATTGGAAACAGATTGCCACTGCAATTACAAACAATGCCTGGGCAATGCTATTCCAAAACTTTTGGTGTCGTTCTTCAGCTAATAAATATCCGACTAATAACGGGGCAAGCAACCAGAAAATATATTGTGGTGAGCCAACTTTATTAAAAAGAATAAGACCGGCAATCATAGTAGTTACGATTACACGTAACATCTCATCTGAGTCTTTGGATTTACTAAATGAGTATGAAAGATAAGTAATAACAATAGCCAAGACAGCCATTGCTATGTTTGAAAGTATAGAGAAGAAACCAATAAATGGACCAGATACACTTTGGGTCTGTAAAATATCATCAAAGTACTGTCTAAATCCTGGAACATGCATATCTGAAAGAATTACATAAGGTAATGCAATAGGCGCCTCATACTGGACACCTCTGCTGCTTTGTTCAGTTAAGAACGACAAGAAATTCTGGAATCCGCCACGAGTCCAGGCAAATAATGCCATTAAAGCTGTTACAAAGATACCACTAATTAAGATAATTTTACGTTTTGGATTGTTCTTAGCTAATGCAGGTAAGATAAAACCTGCAGGCCACACTTTTACCCAGGTTGCTAATGCAATCAATGCCGATCCAGAGAATACACTCTGTGAGAAGAACATCAACATACCACTAATAACTAACGGCACAGTAAAGCTATCAAGTCTAGTACCGAGGAAATAATAAAGAATAGCATTAAATACCATCCAGATAACAATAGTTATCTTACCTTTTCGTCCATACCTAAAGAGATGAATCGTACATAGTAAATTAGCTATGGTAATAATAATATAAAAAGCAAAGCCATAATTAGGCATTTTCAAAAGACCAGCAACGCCGATAGGCACCCATGCCCCAAGAGGATAAACCCAAGGTAATTGCACCCCAACCCATTGGTTTTGCGTAAGACCATGCTGTAGCCAATCATGGTAAAGCCTTACATCATGCTCAATTTTATTTCCAGAGATGAAACTTAACTGCAAATAAATAAGTAAACCAACGTGAGTAATCACAAAACTAGCAATTGCAAACATTGTCAATCGCTTATCCGTCAAATATTTCGCCGGTATTTTATCTATTACTGATCCCGTAGGAGTATCCTGTATGAGCATAACAAATTAATTTTACCCTATAAAATTCAGATATTTAGTTAAGAAAAACTTCTGCTTTTGCATATAAAGCAGCTTTGCCGCTTAATAACACTCGATTATTTTTAACCTCCCCGTACAATACACCGCCACGCGCTGAAGCCTGATAGCCCACTAACTTAGTTTTACTAAGCCTCACACTCCAATATGGAAATATATGACAATGACCACTGCCGTTTACTGGGTCTTCGATTACATCGTGTTTAGGTGCGAATGTCCTTGATATACAATCATAATCTTTGCCTTTAGCTGTAACTTGTAATAACAAACCATCAAGTGCTTTAACTTTTTCAATATCTGGCTTTAAGTTTCGCACTTCTTCTTCAGTTTCCAAGACACAGATCAAATCTCGACCTAAACAAGCTTCAATAGGGGTTAGCCCTAATGCTTCTGTCATAGCATCAGTTACTGGAATAGATTTTAAATCAAAACTTGGAAAGTCCATCTCAAACATTCCAGCTTCTTTAGTAACTTTAAGTAAGCCACTTTTAGTTTCAAAGGTATAGCTTTTAGCTTCAGTATCAATGAATTGTGAAATTACATATGAAGTAGCTAAAGTTGCATGTCCACATAAATCTATTTCACCACTTGGAGTAAACCAACGAAGTTGATAGTTATTGCCATTAGGCACTAAAAAAGCAGTTTCAGATAAATTATTTTCACGGGTTATTGCTTGTAATAACTTATCATCTGGGTATTCTTCCAAAATACAAATTGCTGCAGGATTTCCGCTAAAAACCTTATCTGTAAAAGCATCTATTATGTACTGATCCATACTTAGCGTTACCTTTCTACTTCATTAACAACACATATATAAAGCAACTATTTGGCAAATGGTTGCTTTATATAACTAATGCCAGGCATAATCTATATGTCTGGCATCAGTTATAAATTATCTTAAATTAGAAGGTTAAATCATTATTTCTTTAACATTCCGATTAGTTCATTAATCCTACCGTCTTTTTCAACAGCATGCTTTGCTTCGCTAACCCACTTAATAAGCTGAATTTGACGTTCGTGTGGCAGTTGTTTGAACTTTTCTAGTAGTCCGTATTTACGTAATGTATTATATATTTCAATATCTTGTTTTAATCCCATGTGTTTAGCCTACCAAAAAACTAACTACTTTCTCTTAAACTTTTATCATCTATAGAAAATAACTAGATGAATAAAAATAGCTATTTAGCAATGCTCGTATAGCTTAAATCAGATAATTGACGAAAAATAATTTTATCGTTGATTACGCGTTTCTAATTAGAGCAATCATCCGTTAAAGTAAATTAAAACTGATATATCATCTTAATCTCATATTAGTTTAGTTTCCTATTGAGTTTGTGATTAATAACAGAAAAGCAGAAAATGGCATTCATTTCCTTACTATATCGTCAAATTGTTTTCTGATTTCTATTAGTTTTACTTCCTATCGCTAATGTATAGTTGGGCGGTACGACAGACGACTGCACCAAGTAGTAGTGTGTCGATAGCTAAAAGGTATTTACTAGCGCCAATTCTTGTAATGTAAAGTATTGCAGAGATAGCTAATAGTATTGTTAGCGCTGTAAATACTCGTTTACTGTTATTCATAGCCTTAAATGTCTTTCTTATGTTACGCTATAGTTATTAAGGCGGGTACAGCGGGAATTTCCCACTGTACCGCCTTTCGTGTTTTAGTCGCCGTTCTTTCTATCTTTAAGCAGTTCCTGAATTAGAACTGTGACAGTCAAAACATTGACCAATTCCGAAAGGATTTGGCTAATTATGCTAGACATAACCAACTCCTTCTAATATCGGAATTATGAATGTGTTCTCTCGAACACCTTAAAAGCTTAATGTTAGTAGTGTCAGCTACACAAGACCCTCTATACATATACGACATAAATCATGTTGCCTTTTGTACACAACAAGGAAATTTATTTGACCACATTTTCAAATGCTTTCCAGCATATTAAAAATATGCTGGTTGCACCTTGATATTAAAGAGATATAGTAAATTTTTAGTGCCCAAGAAGGGATTTGAACCCTCACCCATGATATGTTATGGACTAGCACCTCAAGCTAGCGCGTCTACCTATTCCGCCACCTGGGCATGCACTTAATAGAATAGCATGTACTTAGGCTCTAGGCGAACTATAATTCACATCAACTTGGATAGCACCATCGCCCTCACCTAGAGTTGTTGCTGGTCCTTGTTGGATTGTCCAATTTTTTGGTAGTGGGATACCAGCATTACCGTGATAATCATTGGATAAACTTGCAGTGAATGAAGCACTAGCGTCTATAGCATCACTAACCATATGGCAAACTAAGTGAGTGCCATAAACCCCCACTTTAAAAGTGCTATTTTCTTGACTAAGAGCATCTTTTATCCCTTGGAAATAGGGAATGATTGCTCCTTGAACATCATCAGGATTTGGGTCAAAGTCTACTGCAAAATAGATAATTTCACCAGAGCCAAATTTAAAAGTTTTAGCTCTATTATGAGCATCTTTACCTGCAACTAAACCACGCTCATAATCAAAATATTTAATACTATCCCCTACAAGCTGGTAAATAGGATAAACTTTCATCCCATGGTTCGTAATAATCTCTTTTTCCCCAGATTGTAATACTTTTGGTAAAGTATCCGAGATTGCTTTTCCAGCAAGATAACGCCCAACAAACTTTACTTTAGCATCTTTAAGAGTTTGGGCTTTTTGTTCATCGACAGCGGTAACAGTATCACAAGCGTTGCCTACGCGATTTGGATCTCCAGAAGGAAATAATAATGAATACCAAGTTCCAGAGTCTACTTCCCCAGTTTCTTCAATTGCAACAAACTTTTGGAACTCACGAAGCTGCTTTTGTGTTGATTTATCAAACTCACCATTAAGATTATCTGGAGGAAATCCTAGTAAAGTTAATGCTGCTTGTGCTACTAAAACTAAATCCTTGGCTTGATTTTTATCTTTGCTAATCTGATACTTTTCATCAGTAAAAGCTACTCGAACTTTAGCATTCCAAACTCCCAAATTAGCGACACTACTAATACCTACCTGCTCATAATAATAATCTCGTAGAATAAACATCGTTTCAGCATCTCTTACCCCGTTGGGCACAATGTAAGAAGTGCTAGCATTACCACCATAAACTACATTTAACCACTGCTGAACTTTTAAGACTTGTTGACTCCCCTTTTGAAAATTATCAAGCCCAATATAAACAGGTTTAAATAATGCACCAATCCACTTTGCACGTGAAAAGTTCTCTGGGTTTATCCCTAAATGGTCTGAAAAAGCTCGCTCCACAATATCATCACGCATGCCATATTCTTTATTTAGGTCATTAGGGAAATAACCTTTAAATATAAGGGCACAACGCACTATGTCAAGAGTCTTTACTGGAACGTTAGTTAAGTTTTTTAATACACTATCAGCATTAGATAACGTCTGCTCGCCTATAGCCCCACTAGGCTTTGCTATCTTTAGTTCACTCTGTAGAGCAAAAGTAACTGCAACCATGTTTGATAAGTGCAATTTACCATCTTCGGCTATCACTGGGTACTTATCTAAATGTTGATAGTTCTTATTAAGAAATTGCTGTGCTTGTAGAATTAAACCTGACTGTATCATTAAACCCCTGTAGCTCCATACATAATATAAGTCTCCGGTACAGCACGAACCTGTTTAGTAACTGGTTCAATAATTTGGATATGCGAAACTATCTTTGTACTTATGTCCTTGTTAGCATATTTATAACCAAAATCTAATAGTAGTTCTTGACCAGCGGTTAACTCGATATTTACTTGCACTGTTATTTGGTAAATTTTCTTTACTAGCTTTTTCACAATTGAAACTTGTTTAGTTGATAATTCTGAATCTTTTATTGAAACTTTAAAGGTTGTAATATCTTTAATGGTTTCGCCGTCTAAGTTTAGTTGTAGTTTATATCCCAGTGGAGTGTTACCCGGTCCCGTACTTTTAATTATTATAGATTTTGGATGGTAATAAGAATATTCCTTATTCTCAACGTTATAACCTTCATTCCAGGCACAGGATAATTGAGTTCCCCAGACATAACTTAGAGCTGCGCTATTTTTGATTGCCACTGAACTTACTTCTTGTCTGCTATTTGAACTAATCATAGACTGTCCTACACTTGACGCAATGCAATCATAAGGATAATTAACTGCGCACAGATAATTAGGTGCAAATGAAATGTTACCAGCTTTAAAATTTAGGTCTTCAGGCAAAGTACCTTTCACGTAAATAATACCTGCTATCCTAGATACTTCAGATAAGTCAATTGTAGCTAGATATCTAGTTTCTTTATAAATATACAGTTTAGTTAAATCAGAAAATATTCTACCGTCATAACCGATATAAATAGTATCGCCGCTACTCATGGCTTTTGTTTCTGAAGTCATTGTCCATTGAGTAGTTAGCGAACTAGTATTTACTGTTTTAAAAGAGTTTGCAAAATATTCATAATCTATAGTTTTTTTAACATCTTCTAGATTTTCGTTAGTAGGATTATTGTGCTCACTATCTACGACAAAAGCTATTGCAGCACCTGAAGTTGCTGTAGCTGCAATACCTAAAAAAGCTCTACGTGATATTGCCTTACCCATACCTTAATTCTTCACCACAAACCTTGTACCTTTTTATTAAGATAACATGAAAGTCATCTTCATTTTGAAACTCTAATTTACCACTCTTAAAGCTAAAAATAGCGGTAAAGACAATTCTTTACCGCTATTTTAAAGTTTTTAGATATTATTTAAGCTATTGCTTAGCTTAAACCTAGTTCAGCTGAACAAGCTGGCCATGCACTCCAACCTTGAGCTGCTTGTACACGCTCTGCAACAGCAATCTGCTCCGCACGTGAAGCAGTACTAGCTGAGCCAGAACCACCGTATGCTGCCCATGTAGATGCTGAGAATTGCAGACCACCTGAGTAACCATTACCTGTGTCGATAGACCAGTTTCCACCAGATTCACACTGAGCTAGCTGATCCCAAACGCTATCACTAGTAGAGCTAGAGCTAGTAGAGCTAGAGCTAGTAGAAGAACTAGAACTAGTGGTTGCTGCCTGTGTTGTAGTAGCAGCTTGAGTCGTAGTAGCTGCTTGAGTAGAAGTCGTAGTCTGTACAGGAGCTGCCTGTGTTGTAGTAGCTGCTTGAGTAGCAGTCGTAGTTGCTGGAGCTTGAGTTGTACCGTTAGCTACAAGACCACCATCGTAGTGAGTACCCCATGCGTAAGCATTATCGCCTAAGTTTGCATAGTTTGGGCGCTCTGCAGGATTTGCTGGAACTGTGTAATTATCTGTGTTCCATGACCAAGAAGTAACACCATTAGAAGATGACATCTGGTAATTAGGAGCAGCCTGATCCTGAGCTGTAGGAGCAATCAAAGTAGATGCATTAGCTGCTGGAGCAAATGTCATAGCAATAGTGCTCGCACCTAAAACAGCTGCAACATTGCGGGCTTTCTTAGAATTTTTTGCCTCAAAATTAATGTTCATTAAAACTTCCTTCCTTTGCAAACGAGGTGAGCTGTCGGATTCAGGTTGAGGAAGTAACCTGTGCCAAGCCAGTGGCTCTAGCGTTTATAACCCCTAGACTCCTATTATTTAAGAAGCCGAAATTTGGTTCCCCCGCTCTTGCCTAATACTACCTATCTAATGACATCGGCAAGACTAGGCGAAGAATGCCATTAGATGTTGAGAATTTTCCCAACGGAAATAGATTTTACTATAAATGGCTATCCAAGTCTATTAGAAAATACCGTTTTTCATGATTTGCTCAATATTTACTTGGCAAAGACTTATTTACCTTGGGATTTTAGTTCTTTATCGATAATTTTTTTCATACTGTCGTAGCTTGCATCATCTACTGCCACACCATTAATGAATACTGTTGGTGTACTGTCGACACCAATTACTTCACCTTCATCCATATCTTCTTTAACAGCCTTCTTCACTTCAGAAGAAGCCATAGTTTTCTTAAAGCCAGCTTCATCGGTAATACCAACTTGTTTTGCATACTGGATTAACTTTTTATCAGTTAAATCTGCATGACCACTAGCTGGTGCATCTTTATAAATAGCAGTAACATAAGGCCAAAACTTACCATAATGGCCTGCTGCAGTAGCTGCGTAAGCAGCTTTAATGGATTGTTCACCAAGGATTGGGTAGTTACGCCATTCAATACGTACTTTCCCGCTCTTTACATATTCATCTTCAATTTGTTTAGCACTTGAATTATATAATTTTGCACAATAGGGACAACGTAAATCTGAATATTCCACAATAGTTACTGGTGCATTCTGTGGACCTTTAGAAAGTGGATCATTTGCAATATTTCGAATGTATTGCTTAATATTTTTTGCTTCAGCAGCCTGAGCTTTAGCAGAGTTATTGTGATGCGTAATTGCAATACCAATGATTGCACCTAGTACGACCATTATTGCAAAACTTATTAAGAATATTTTTCGAGTTTTAGCGTCGTTATTATTCATTATCTAATTAAATCCTTTAAAGTTTCATTACAGATAAAATGCACTAATTATTGCAATGCCATTACTTAAACCATGCACAATCATACCAGGAACAATGCTTCCAGTAATTCTGCATAGATAAGCAAGTAAAATTGCAAGTACAAATAAAGTAGCACCCAAGACGAAAGATCCAGTTAGTGTACTTACTTGCATTACGTGGAATAATGCAAATATTAACGAAGTTATTATTGCAGAAGGCCAAAAAGAGTACTTACAAAGTAACGTATGTAAAATTACACCGCGAAATACAAATTCTTCAACAATTGGAGCAATAAGCGCAATTGTAATAAAAGAAATTACAAAAATTGGCATTGATTTTGTGAAGTCTGGAACGTTTGAACCTTCGTCAGAAGCACCAGGTTTTAGCGCATCAAATATAGTACTTAAAGTAGCATTGACAACAATAAACCCCACCCAAGTTATAAGAGCTAGTCCGACTTGTTTTAGGGTAAGTTTTCTAAGTCCAAAAGTTTTCCAACCATCATTGCGTTCTGCAATTTTTTCGACAGATTTAGAAGCAATAATTGCCATAAATACTGTTGCAACGGCAGATAAAGTCATACTGATATTTTGTTTTGGCGTATCTTCATTAAAAATCAATGAATATAGTACTAATAAAACTATGGCAATAAATAATCCTGCTATTACACTGAATACTGCCCAAAATACCGGTGTTATTCCCCAATTTATCGGATCATTTACTTTCAGCTGCTGAATTTGCTGATCGAGCGGATAAACTCGTGGCTGCCTAATCTTACTCGGGTTCTTTTTCGCCAAAACTTTTCGCATAGTTACTATTGTCGGTTATTAATTGTATTTTGCTGGTAGCCACTTCCAATGAAAGTTAAATTCTCAGCTTTAACCAAAACTGATACCATTGCTCATCAATGAAGTTAACTTATCGATATTGTCACTATTTTTTTGATCCATTGCAGCTTTATTGCGACCAATTTTGCCACATTTTTGACATTTATGAATAATTATAAAACCTTTGGCTCCGCTGTATTCTACTGTTACTGGCTTCATAATGCCGCCACAATCACTTGCCCGATCTCCAGGTATATTATCTATATGAATAGATGAAAGACAATTAGGACAATGGTTACGATAACTGCCATTTTTAAGTGCAGGAACTTTCGCATTACAAACAGCACAGATAAAACTGGTGTTTTCTTTAGCTCTAGACATATAAGACATAGTACAATAGACAATGTTCTAAAGCACCTAGCGTGCTATTTTAATCAAGCCCTAAAGACTTTAATGTTGGGTAAAGTTTGGGCTTTTATCATTTAAGGAAATAATGCCTGAAACTACTCAAATTAATTTTTCGAGCCTAGATATCCATCCAAGTGTCTTAAGTGCGATTGAAGACTCTGGCTACACAGAGCCTACAGAAATTCAAGCTCAAACAATTCCGCTATTACTTAATGGCGAAGATATTGTGGGTATCGCACAAACTGGTACTGGAAAAACTGCAGCTTTCGCAGTTCCAGCATTAACACAATTAGCCAATTCCAGTAATACTCGTACCCCTCAAGTATTAGTAATGGCCCCTACTCGTGAATTAGCTATCCAAGTTGCTGAAAACTTTGAAAATTATGCAAAGTACCTTCCACAACTTAAAGTTGCCACAATTTATGGTGGTTCTAGTTACGGCCCTCAGCTTGGAGCGCTTAAAGGTGGTGCACAAATCGTCGTTGGAACTCCCGGTCGCATCATTGACCACTTAAAACGTGGCAGTTTAAAACTTGGTGATATTAAATACTTAGTATTAGACGAAGCTGATGAAATGTTACGGATGGGTTTCCAAGAAGATGTAGAAACAATTCTAGAAAAAACTCCTGAAGCAAAGCAAGTAGCACTATTTTCAGCTACGATGCCTACACCTATTCGTAAAATTGCACGTAAATACTTGCATGAACCTCGCGAAATTTCAATTAAATCTAGAACTACTACTGTTGAGAATATTAACCAGCGATACCTTTTAGTTAAAAATTCTGACAAACAAGAGTTAACTCTCCGTATTCTTGAAGTTGAAGACTACGATGCAGCAATCATCTTCATGCGAACTAGAATGGCAACTGAAGCCTTAGCTGAAAAACTGCGTTCAGCTGGTTTACGAGTTGGCGCCATTAATGGTGATATTCCACAGCAGCAACGTGAGCGCACTATTGAAAAGTTACGTGAAGGTGGCATTGATATCTTAGTAGCAACAGATGTTGCTGCACGAGGTCTAGATGTTACTCGTATTAGCTTAGTTATTAACTACGATATTCCACTTGAAACCGAAAGCTATGTACACCGTATTGGTCGTACCGGTCGTGCTGGTCGCAATGGTGAAGCAATTCTATTCATAACACCTCGCGAGCAAGGTTTGCTTCGTAATATCGAACGAGCAACTAAGCAAAAAATCACTAAGATGCCACTACCTTCTGGAGAAGATGTCCGTAATCTACGTTTACGACGCTTTGGCGATACAATCATTAGGATGATTTCACTAGGTAAAGATACTCAGTATACTGATTTTCTTACTGAACTTGCAGAAAAGAACGATGTAAGCATTGAAAAAATTGCAGGTGCAGTTGCGTTCATGGAACATGGTAACCGTTTCCTAGATTTGAAACAGATTGAAGAACCAACTAATGAACGTAAAGGTCGTGAGCGTAAGGACCGCAAAGGCGGTCGCAAAGAAAAATTTGCTCCTTCACCTACCTCAACTGTCTATAAGCTAAATGTGGGTCGTAAAAATCGAGTACAACCTGGCGCAATTGTCGGTGCCTTAGCTAACGAAGGTAGCTTAAAATCACGAGATATCGGACATATTGATATTCGTAAAGATTTCTCACTCGTAGCTCTTAATAGGCCACTAAACAAACGTCAATTTAAGGCATTAGCAAATACTAAAGTTGCTGGTCAGTTCATTAAAATTAAAGTTGATATGGGTGGCAAAAAAAACTTTGGTAAAGGTAAACGCAGAAGATAACAACTATGGCGATTGCAAATATTACTGAGACTATTCGTAATGCCGGTGCCTTTAGCTATGCAACGGCAATTCCCAGTCAAAGCAATATAGCCTATTGGCTAACATTAGTAGCAATAATGTTATCTATACCTCAGCCAATTTGGAATATCTTTGGGCGGTTTGTCACAGTTTTTCATGAACTTGGCCATGCTTTAGCTGGCTCACTTTTTGGACGCAGACTTAAAAGTATTACAATTTCAGCTGACATGTCTGGCGAAACTCATACCAGAGGTAAACCAGGGTTTGGCTTAATTTGGACGCGCTGGTGGGGCTACCCATTCCCAATTTTATATGGTTTATGGTTTGTTTATGCTAGCTATACTAAGCTAGCTAATATCTCCCTTGCTGTTACTGCTTTACTGTTAATATTTATGTTGCTCTTTGTCCGCAATATTCATGGTGCTAGCATTATTATCTTTTTGTTAGCATTAGATATTGCAAGTTTCCTATTACCAGCTTCAAACTATCGTTCTTATATCTGTCTGGCTTTAGGAATTGCTTTAATAATTGGTAGCTGGAGAGCACTTATTAACGTAACTAGAGTTCACTATAGGTTCGACAAAACCAGTTCAGATGCCTACCATCTTACCCAAGATACTTGGCTTCCAAGCTGGTTTTGGTTCTTAACTTTTTACGTTACTTTCATCGTGCTAAGTTTTATTGCTATTAATATCATTACTAATGGCTGGGTGATAGCTACGATTCAACACTTTCTGATTTCTTACTAAATTTTGCGACAACTAAAGTAATTAGCGCACCGGCAATAGCCCAAGTAGCAATAACTGCAATATTGCTACCAGTTTTTACACCGTCGAAATAAACTAAGCTACGTACAGCTGAAGTACCAGCTCCATTAGGTAAGAAACCACCAATATTACGCCAAAATTCTGGAAGTAAGTAAGACTGATAAGGTCCGCCAGCACTTGGATTACCAAGGACTACGAAGACTAATACTGTAAGACCAATACCAATTACCCCAAATAGTGACTGGAAAGCCATAGTAACTGTAGCTGCAGAGAGCACAAGTAAAGTTCCAATTAAGCCTAGCTGTGGAATATGGCCAGTAAGTGCACCTAATTGTTTATCAACAATTAAAGCTGCACCAAAACCTGAAGCAAATGCGTATGGAACTATTGCTCCAATTCGCATAATCGCACGATTTAGATTTATAGGTTTAGATCCTTTTGAGACTCCTAAAAGTGCAGCAAATAAGTAACCACCAACGATCCATCCTACTACAAGATAGAAAGAAGTAAGACCTCGATAGTCTCCTTCTTGAGTTGGTACGATATCTTCCACAGTTAAAGTACGGTGTTGAGCTGTAGCAACTTGCTGCATAGTAGTCTCAACTGCCTGTTGCAAGGAATAACCACTGGCTGATGCTACCACGAGTTTATCGGTCGTAGAAGTAGGATTCATAACATAAACCCCATATAAATCTTCATGTTTTAGTTGATTATTTCCATCTTCTTCACTAGCTACTGCTTGTGCTTTAACAGGATGACCATTAATATCATTTAATTGCTTAATTAATGTAGCTTTAACTGAATCTGGTGCCACCACAGCAACAGGTATCTCATCAGCTTTGGGTTTATGAAAAGCCCCTACATAGGAAGCAATAAATCCAAATTGTAATAACAATACACCCACGAGCATAAGTAGAGTCCTAACGGAGACTGCATCATTTAACTCATTTAAAAAACTTGTCTTATTTTTAGCCATAATACTTAGTACTTTACCACCAGGTTTGCCCCAATAAGTAGTAAAAATGCTAAAGCTGCTTGTGCATAATTGATTTTTAAGAAAAACCTTAAACTACTTACAAACACTATTGCTTGAACTATAGCCATTAGAAACTGCATAGCTGCAATATTTGTACCAGCTACCATCATCTTTAACCAAGCTACATCATTATAAATAACTAACTGTATTATCAATAAAATTGCTTCGGCACTTTTAATACCTATTAATATAACAAGTAACAATAATATTGTTGCTTGGATACTAATTTGAAGTTCAAAGATTATTAATAATATACATAGCCATAATAGGCTTAAAACCACAATTAATAATACTTCTGTTAGAGCTGAGACTAATACAGTTTTTGTATCGATAAAAGGCTCAATACTTACTTTTATGCCAATGAAAAGTGCCAAAGTAATTATCGATAGGATAGTCATTAATCGATAAAAGTGGTTTACAGTAAAAGTATTATCCCGACATAAAAATACTTTATGATTGGAAAAATACTTAACCAATGAAAAATCCATGTTTATTGTTACTCCTAAAAGTTTGGATAGCAATAATCATGGATTAGTAAGTATTTATAAGCAATGGTAAAGCTAATAAATCATTCTTTATAATGAATTTCTTTGAATTATTCTATAAACTCAAATTCTAGCCGTGGACAGTCTTGCCAAAGTTTATCCAGGGCATAAAATTCACGGTCTTCTTTATGCTGCACATGAACGATAATATCAGCATAATCCAAAAGCACCCACCGGCCTTCTGAACGCCCCTCTACTCGAAGTGGACTTTGCTGTTTTTGCTTTAACATTTTTTCACGAATTCCATCAACGATAGCATTAACTTGGCGTTCATTATCACCTGAAGCAATAACGAAATAATCGGCTAATGGAAAACGACCTTGAACATCAAAAATTACTACATTATTAGCTAATTTATCACTTGCAACATTAGCAATTAGCTTTGCATTTTCTTTGATTCCGTCGATATTAATCACCTTATATTTACTTAACCTGTAATACTTTTAATCAGTGAAACTAAGCCAAAGACAAAACCCAAACTACCTACCGATAGTGCTAGGTAGGCTGGAACGCTTGCCTTACCTTCAGCAATTTCAATATCATGCTTTATCGTATCAGAGAACTTATTATGCTTTTTATTTTTAGAAACATCTTTAGTTTTCTTATCTAGTGTAGCGACTTCCTTATGAGATTTTTCTTCTGCTTCAGCAGCATACTTCGCACCAAAATCAGCTTTAACTGACTTCCGTGATTTTTCACTGACTTTAAGTGTACTTGTTTTTTTAGCTTGTTCAGCCTTCTGGTATTTGCCTTTTAATTTCGGACTTGAAACTTCTTTACTAACAACTTTAGTATTTTCAGCCTCCGCTTGCTTAGCAGCTTTCAATTTGCTAACTGCCTCAAGATCAACTGTGTTAAACCCTGGAGTCTTTTGAGTAACTTCTTGCTTTTTAAGTGCTCGCTCAGCCTTGCTAACAGAAACTTTAGCTCTTGGTTCACTAGCTTTACGCCCAGCATTCTTAGTTTTACGGTGCTCTGTTTGATCCCAGTTCACAGTGTGATATTGCGCTTTAACTTTACGAACCGGACGCTTATGAACTTGGACGTTAACATTGCGCTCCACTTTCGGAGCTGGAATACTAGGCTTTTTAAGCTTAGTATTAGCAGGTTTTCTTAGCTTATCCTCTACAATTTCACCATCTTCTTCCAGACGAGGCAAGTTTGCGATGTTAGCATCCTGAGCCAGTTTTTTTCGCACTTGTTGACGTTCAGAAAAATCTTTAGTTAATTGTTTGTTTTCGCCAACTTGAATATCTGCTTCTTCGTGCCCTCGAGTTTTTTTACTTGAGGTAGCTAAGGTATCTATATCAAGTTTTGCTGGCTGATTGCTACGACGTTCTACACGTGTCCTTGTCGCTGTTTCATCATCATTTTGACTAGGAATTGTGCTGGTAGTAGCCTGAACTGTTAGCTTTCCATGTCGCTTTTTAAGTTCACGACGAGTAAGCGGCAAACCTTTTGACTCAATATCGCTCATTATTTTTCGCTCCGATATAAATTATACTTTTGTATATATTGTACTACTCCATCTGGCACTAGATACCATACAGGCATTCCATTTTCTACTCGTTGCCTGCAATCAGTAGAACTTATTGCCAAAGCGGGAATTTCCAAATAACTTAAACTGTCTTTTACCATATCAGGTAATGTGTGCCCAGGCCTAGTTACTCCGACAAAATGGGCGATATCCCACAATTTATCTGATTCTTTCCAAGATAAAATTTGTGCCATTGCATCTGCACCAGTAATGAATACCAATTCTGTATCTGGACGTTCTTCTTGTAAATCACGCAAAGTGTCAATAGTGTACGTAGGACCTTGCCTATCAACATCAACACGGCTAGTAGTAAATCTTGGGTTTGATGCAGTAGCAATAACTGTCATCAAATATCGATGTTCTGCATCACTAACACTTGAGCCTTTTTGCCATGGTTGGCCGGTAGGCACAAAAATTACTTCTTCTAAACCAAATTTTTGTGCAACCTCACTAGCAGCTACTAAGTGTCCATGGTGAATAGGATCGAAAGTGCCACCCATTACACCTATACGTTTTTTCGTGCCGATGACAATACCTCTTTGTAGTTATAAATACTTACCCTTACTATTCTTAAGTCTAATATATTTAAGATAAAAGCTACAGGGGTTTTTATAGTTGTTAATTCTTCTTTTTAGCGTTTCGTTTCAGGCATATTGAAAGTAGAGCTTACCTCATATGGTACCCTGCTGCTATTTTAAGGGGACGTGTTTAAGTGATGATAACTGTGGGGTTTAGTTCTATTTTTTGTGTATATCTGTAGATTTTTCGTGTTAAGTATTTTTTTAACAAAAACCTCTAGTCCATCAATCAGATAACTAGTACTACTTAACGGGAAAAATCCATAAGTAGACACCTACAAAGAGGGTTAGACTTATATTAACTCACGAAAGGCAACACTCAAATATCAAACCACCAACTGGCGTAACTTACCAACCGACACCTAAATTCTTACAGAATTATTTACATGAAATCCTTATTTATACGTTTTAGGTTAGTATGGCCATTCCTGATTTAGCAGATGTGAGTTGTCTATCAGCAGCGTCGCCTGCGGTGAATGCTGCAACAGGCGTAGCATTAGTTGAAGTGCTGGTACCATTACCAAAATCTCGTAGACTATTGGGTCCGCAGGCGTAGGCTGTACCATCACTAGCTAACATGAAACAACTCGTACTCTTCCCTCTATTTATTTCTGTGATGGTTTTTCCTGCCATCGGGCCACTAGTGCTTGTCATAGCTACTGGAGTCGTAGCGCTACCGCTAGTTGAACCGTTACCATTAGCACCCAAAAGATTGTATCCCCAGGCGTAAGCCCAACCACTAGCAACCACATAAGAATTATTTAATCCTGCTGAGATATCGGTGATGGTTTTCCCAGAAAGCACCCCCGTCATAGTCACAGCAACAGGCACACTACTACTAGTAGTGCTACCTCTACCAAGTTTACCGTAATCTCCACTTCCCCAGGAGTATAGGGTATTATCACTAGCAAGAGCTAATACATGGTTCGCTCCTGCTACTATTTGGGTGATGGTTTTCCCAGAAAGCACACCACTTGTAGTCACAGCAACAGGAACACTACTACTAGTAGTAGTACCATTACCAAGCTGACCACTAGAATTTCCACCCCAGGCATAGACAGTGCCATCACTAGCAAGAGCTAGAGAAGAATATATACTACTTAAAGAAGAGGAACCAGCGGCTGCTACTTGAATGATGGTTTTCCCAGAAAGAGCGCCAGTCATAGTTACCGCAACTGGCACACTACTGTCAGTAGTGGTACCATCGCCTAACTGGCCGTAATTATTCCTACCCCAAGCATAGACAGTGCCATCACTAGCAAGCGCCAACATATGGCTTTCTGCTGCTGCTATTTGGGTAATGGTTTTACCAGCCATTGGAGTACCGGTGGTGGTTACTGGTTGGAAAGTAGCAGTAGAACCACTATTAGTGGTAGTACCATCACCTAGCTGACCATAAGTATTTACACCGATGGTGTACACTAGACCATCATCTGTTAGCAACGAGAAAAAATAACTCGTAATGGAGGGTTCTATTTGGGTGACGGTTTTTCCTGATAGCTCTTGATCAAAGTTAATAAACAACGGAGTAGCATTAGCAAGAAGATTAGGAACTGCTCCGGTGCTGTCAGTGTTGTTACCATTACCAAAGTTACCAGCGATCCTACCACAGGTTACTACATTGCCCGCGGTAACGTGGAAATCAGCATCCAAAGTAGTACTAACTGCTGGACTAGCATCAACAATCTCACCATGAATAGTAAAATCACCACTATTAGTCTGCGGATAAACAGCTTTAATAGGAGAACCACCAGAAACACTACCAAAACTA
>JASGEI010000013.1:0-48222 GCA_047606545.1 Micrococcaceae bacterium
AGTCAACAGCAAATGATAAGCTACCAAGCTTTGATCAAGTTAAAGGCGGAGCTCAAACTGTAGCCAGTGGTGCACAAACCGGATTCGGTAAACTAAAGGCTCTAGTTGAAAAAGCAATAGAAAACCGTAGCAATTCAATAATTGATGCAGAGGAAATTCATGGCGATGCTGAATTGAAAACTAGTAATCAACCACTTGCTGAAGCTGACCAAGTTGAACGCAAACCAAAAGATAACTAATTAAAGCTTCCGTCTAATCATCATAAAGCCATCCCAGCCCTTGGCGCCCACAGTCTGTAAGACTGTAACGTCAAGCTCAGGGTGGCTTTTGATTTGCTTATAAAGATTTTTTAAACCATGAATACTTACTTTACGTTCTGGAACATCAGCTAAGATTGCCCCTTGACGGATTGTATTATCGATAATGATTGTAGAATTTTCATGACTAAGTTTTAACGCAAGCTCCAAATATTCTGGATAACTCTGTTTATCTGCATCAACAAAAATAAAATCAAAAGCTGGTTCTGCCTTCTCAAGCAGCTGGTGCATTACCTCTGCCGCTCGTCCATGATGCAAAATTACTTTATCTTTCAAATCTGGATGTGAGAAAGACTTCTTCGCAACTTTGACATGACTTTCCCGAGATTCAATTGTATGCACCACACCATTTTCAGGTACAGCAGTAGCAAACCAGCTAGTGCTGTACCCAGCAAGAGTTCCTAACTCTAGAACTCGTTTTGCTTTAATAAGTTGACATTGCATTGCCAAGAACTTACCTTGCAAACTAGTTACCTCTATTGGTGGCATATCAGCCTTTTCAGCAACTTCGCGTACCCAAATACAACTTTTGGGTTCAGTAACTAGCTGTCCTGCTAAGAAATCGTCAACTGCTTCCCACTTTTCTTCCATGCCTTTAAGGATAACTAACCTAACTGAAACCACCAAGCTACACATACAAAAGGGATTCCTCCAACGCATACTAGAGAGAATTCATAACTAACTAGTGTTTTATGGGGAATCCACTTATTTACCAGAATACTATAGAGTTTTAACAAAGACTTTAATGCCTTCATTCAAAAGTTTTACAGTACCTTCTTCATGTTTGTCATAAGTTTTAGTAAAACGCTTATCATCAACGTACATTTGTCCTAAGCCCTTATAACTTTCTGCATCAGGCGTCCAAGAATGTTTAATCCAAGCATAATGATCTTTTACAATATCCTGAACTTCTGCACTTTCAGGTTCTATTCCTGCACGCTTAGCTCTAGCTAAACGTTCCACAATGTCTTCATGCTCCTGCATGAATGCTTGCCGTTCTTGCTTAGACATTGCATTAAATTTCTTTTCACTAGACTCGACCTTGTCTTTACCCCAACGATCAATTGCTTCGCCACGGTAACGACTATGGTCAAAACCATCAAATATCTCTTTAGTTTCCATCTTTTTCCCTTTTATTAACATTTCCTTAGTCCTAGCAACAGTTTCAGCAAGTTGCTGCATCCGCTTACTTTCAGCTAGTAACCAAGTGTAGTGTTCCTCCAAAACAGTCAGCTGATCCTTTTCGCCAGTTAATATCCGTTTAATTTCGATCAAAGGCACATCCTGCTGACGAAATAACAAAATTTGCTGTAATTTCAGCATTTCATCTTTACCGTAGTAACGAATTCCACCGCTTTTTACCAAGATAGGCTCTAACAAACCAATCTTGTGATAATGGCGTAAAGCTCGAGAAGTTACTCCAGTCATTTTTACCACTTCTGCTGTGCTGTGGATAAAATCTCTCTTCATACTCACGATAATAACGTTACGGGTTTACCTTGCGTTAAGCGCAAGTGGAAAAAGAAAACTTTTTACTATTTATGCAAAACGTGTCCATAAATTTTAAAAGTATCCTTAGCAAATACATACATTTTTCTCAATTTCATGCAAAATTTCGTATGTATTTGAGGAAAATGTATGTGCTTACTTCCAATAAAAATACTTATGGAGCAAGTGAAAAGTTTACTTGAAATGAAAAAGCGGAGTTCTCTTACGAGAACTCCGCTTTTATGATTAGGGGATTGGGTTTTAAGACTTTTTGTATATCTTACGAAGTAGTTCAGCAGTTTCAGTAGGTGTCTTACCAACTTTAACGCCTGCTGCTTCCAAAGCTTCTTTCTTAGCTTGTGCAGTACCAGCTGAACCAGAGACAATCGCACCTGCATGGCCCATTGTCTTACCTTCTGGAGCTGTGAAACCTGCTACATAACCAACGACTGGCTTCTTGACATTCTTCTTGATGTATTCTGCAGCTCGCTCTTCAGCATCACCACCGATTTCACCAATCATTACGATTGCTTCAGTGTCGTCATCAGCTTCAAAAGCTTCTAGTGCATCGATGTGTGTAGTTCCCACGACTGGGTCACCGCCAATACCAATAGCTGTAGAGAATCCAATATCACGTAGTTCGTACATCATCTGGTATGTTAAAGTACCAGACTTAGAAACTAAGCCAATAGGACCTTTACCGGTAATTGTAGCTGGTGTAATTCCTGCAAGAGCTTCCTCTGGAGTGATAATACCAGGGCAGTTAGGACCGATAATACGAGTCTTATTGCCCTTCTTTTCTGCATAAGCCCAAAATTCTGCTGTATCCTGAACTGGAATACCTTCAGTAATAACTACTACGAGACCAATCTCAGCATCAATAGCTTCGATTACTGCATCTTTAGCAAATGCCGGTGGTACGAATACGATTGAAGTATCAGCATCAGTTTCCTTCATAGCTTCTTTTACAGTGCCATAAACTGGAAGAGTTTTACCTTCATGCTCTACTTCAGTACCAGCTTTACGAGCGTTAACACCACCAACGATGTTAGTGCCGGCTTTAAGCATCAAAGGAGTATGCTTAGTACCTTCACCACCAGTAATACCTTGGACGATAACTACTGAATCTTTGTTTAGAAAAATTGACATTACTACCTACTTTCCTGCCGCTAATTCAGCAGCTTTATCTGCGCCTTCATCCATTGTTTCAGCAAGCGTAACTAATGGATGGTTAGCTGCAGCAAGAATCTTACGACCTTCTTCTACGCTGTTACCATCTAGACGCACTACCAATGGTTTAGATGCAGAATCACCTAGGATTTCTAGGGCTTTCACAATACCTGTTGCAACTGCATCACAAGCAGTAATACCACCAAATACGTTTACAAATACACTCTTAACTTGCTCATCGCCAAGGATTACATCAAGACCGTTTGCCATAACCTCTGCTGATGCTCCGCCTCCAATGTCAAGGAAGTTAGCTGGCTTCACATTATCGTGATTTTCACCCGCATAAGCAACAACATCTAAAGTACTCATCACTAGACCAGCACCGTTACCAATAACGCCAACTTCACCATCAAGCTTTACATAGTTAAGACCAAGACCTTTAGCTTTTTCTTCTAAAGGATCTGCGGCAGTTTTATCTTGTAGTTCTTCATGATCTTTATGACGGAAATCTGCGTTATCGTCAAGAGAAACTTTACCGTCAAGGGCGATAACTTCACCGTCACCAGTCTGAACTAATGGGTTGACCTCTACCAAAGTAGCGTCTTCTTCTTTGAATACTGTCCATAGTTTTTCAAGAACTGGAGCTACCTTTTTACCAGTTTCATCGTCAAACTTAGCTTCTTTAACAATCTTCTCTGCAGTTTCAGCATCGATACCAGTTAGTGGATTAACTTCGACTTTCGCTAGAGCTTCTGGCTTTTCAACTGCCAGTTTCTCAATTTCCATACCACCTTCAACGCTACACATAGCTAAGTAAGTACGGTTAGCACGGTCTAGTAATACTGAGAAGTAGTACTCTTCAGCGATGTCGGCACCTTCGGCAATCATCACTTTTTTAACTGTGTGACCTTTGATGTCCATCCCTAAGATGTCTTTTGCATACTGCTGAGCTTCATCAGGTGTCTTCGCAACTTTTACACCGCCAGCTTTACCACGGCCACCAATTTTAACCTGCGCTTTAACGACAGTTACGCCACCGCCAAGCTTTTCAGCTGCTTTCTTTGCATCTTCTGGAGTATCAACAGTGATACCTTTAAGCACTGGAACTCCATGTTTTTCAAACATGTCCCGCGCTTGATATTCAAATAGATCCACGTCTGACCCTTCTTATCGTAATTTTATATTTAAGCAATCATCGCTTAAACTTAGTCTAACTTATATGCCTTGGTTTACCAAAGGTTTAAGCCTTCTCTAGCGGCGCATAACGCAACAAAAGTCGCTTCTCACCTGCACTATTAAATTTAATCTTTGCAACCGTTTTATCACCACTACCTTCAAGATTAATGACTGTACCTAAACCAAACTTAGCGTGTTTAACTTGTTCTCCGACTTTAACATCCAAAACTTTACGATTCGGATCAATACTAAAGTTAGTGATAGAACGCTTGTTACCTCTGCTAACTGGAGCCTTAGTCGCACTAAAACTATTCCCAAAGTTTGAGTTACTACGGTAACTAGTTTGCACAGAAGTAAACTGACTGCCACCCACCCGTTTCCATTCGATTAGATGCTCTGGGAACTCTTCCAAAAATTGGCTTGGGGGATTATATTGTGGTTGCCCCCAAAGGCTACGCTGCTCAGACCTAGTTAAATATAAGCGTTTCTCAGCACGAGTAAAACCTACATAAGCTAACCGTCGTTCTTCATATAGCTCTTTTTGGTCATAAAGTGAACGAGAATGTGGGAAAATTGTATGTTCCATACCAGTTAAAAAAACCACCGGGAATTCTAGACCCTTTGCAGTATGCAAAGTCATCAAGGCTACCATACCACCTTGCTTTGCTTGAGCAATTGCTTCTTGCTCATCTTTACTAGCATCGTCTGGCACATCTGGAATTTGATCTGCATCAGCTACTAAAGCTACCTGTTCTAAGAAACCATCAAGAGTTGCTTCTTCATTTTCTCTCTCATATTCTTTAATAACAGCTATCAGCTCGGATAAGTTATCTACTCGAGATTCATCTTGTGGGTCTTTGCTTTCACGTAACTTCTTTAAGTATTCGGTCTGTTCTAACACTGCTTCAAGTGCTGCCGCAGGTCCTGCACTTTCTGCTGTTTCACGCAATTCTTCAAGTAATTGACCAAACGCTTTGGCCAATTTAACACCTCGAGTAGCTAAATATTGATTTTGATCTGCTTCAAGTAACGCATTGTAAAAACTCATCTCATAACGTTCTGCATAGACGGATAACTTATTTTCAGCAGTAGCCCCAATCCCACGTTTTGGCTCATTTAAAATTCTACGTAAACTAACCTCATCATCAGTATTTGCTAATACACGCAAATACGCCAAAGCGTCTTTAATCTCTTTACGTTCATAAAATCTAGTACCACCAATCACTTTATATGGGATACCGACTCGCATTAAAATCTCTTCTAGAGCACGAGATTGAGCGTTAGTACGGTAGAAAATGGCAACATTTCCTGGTTTTATACCTTCATCAATCACCAACCTATCAATCTCTTCAGCAATGAACTGAGCTTCATCATGCTCATTTTCACCGACATAGCCAATAATCGGTGCACCACTGCCAGCAGCTGTCCAAAGACTCTTTTCTTTACGATCTCCATTTTTAGAAATAACAGCATTTGCTGCATCTAAAATATTTTGCGTAGAACGATAGTTTTGTTCTAGCAACATGGTTACAGCATTTGGAAAGTCTTTTCCGAACTCAGTGATGTTACGGACATCAGCACCACGAAAAGCATAAATAGACTGATCTGCATCCCCCACTACCGTTAATTCTGGAGCTTTAACTGCACCATCACTACTATCTTTAACTAGCTCTTGAATTAAAGTGTACTGTGCATGGTTCGTATCCTGATACTCATCAACTAGTATGTGCCGGAAACGACGTCGATATGCGTCAGCAACTGCTGGAAATACTCGGAAAATATTGACTACATTCATAATTAAGTCATCAAAGTCCATCGCATTAGCATTGCGTAGCCGCTGCTGATAATTGCGGTAAACTTCTGCCAAAGCTCGCTCTTTTGGATCATTATAATTAGCTTGGTTGGCATTAGTATCTTCATCAATTAACCGGTTTTTCAAATCTGAAATACGATAAGAAAAAGTACGCGGATTAAACTGTTTAGTATCAAGATTTAAATCTTTAATTACCATTGTCAACAACCGCTGAGCATCCTGAGCATCGTAGATTGTGAAGTTAGATTTTAGCCCCACATTCTTAGCTTCATAACGCAAAATTCGCACACAAGTAGAGTGAAAGGTAGAAATCCACATACTTTGGGATCTATCACCAACTAATTTCTCAATACGACTACGCATTTCAGCAGCAGCCTTATTAGTAAAGGTAATTGCTAAGATTTCTCCTGGCAATGCCTGCTTAGTATCTAATAAATAAGCAATACGATTCGTTAAAACTCTAGTCTTACCTGAACCAGCACCTGCCACAATTACTAGTGGGGTGCCAATGTGTGTTACTGCTGCAGCCTGCTGTGGATTAAGGCCTTCAAGAAGTGGATGAGTCATAGTATTACCAGCTTAACAATAAGCTAGGACAAAATTTACCAGAACAAATAATAAATATACACTTCTTTTAAGATCAATGTCTTCGGATTTCAGTATCTATTACTCCACAAATAGTTAAAATAAATATTAACGACAAACAAATAAAATGAAACTTCTTATGGTTCATTAAAATAGCGACATATTCTCTAAGTAACGCATTCCATATGAAATAACGACTTGTACGAGCTCCTATACCATCAATATTTTTCCCTACTAAACGTGCATATCCAGCTGCACGGAAAACATGATAATCACTAGTTGCAAAAATCCCTTGGTTTAGAGGTATTCCCCGTCTATTGAGAATTTCTTTAGAAAAAACCATATTTTGATAGGTATTTTTAGATTGGTCTTCTTCTACAATTAAATCTTTTGGATATTGCGTAGTAATCGCATAATCACGCATTGCCTTGCTTTCAGGAATTGTTTCATCAGCGCCCTGGCCTCCAGACATAATAAGTAATGGAGCCATATTATTTTTCAATATTTGCTTATTGGCAAAATCTAGAGCAACATCAATCCGTGATTTTAATAAAGGCGATAATTCAGATCCGTTAAGCAACCCTGCACCAAGGACAATAATGTACTTTTGATTATATTTCGGACGCAATAGTAGATAAAGCAAAAAAGACATGACGAAGTTAAACAACCAGAAGACAAAATAGGCAAATAGTGCACTGCTTAAATAAAGAATTCCATTTGCCAGCCAACGAGGGAGTATCTGTTCAAATAACTTAAAAAGAAATGGTGAAAAAACTAAATAAACCCCTAACAATAAAGTTAATGAATTTCCTAATGAATGACTCTCTCGTCGCCAAACTATCGCCGCATTCCAAAGCAGTAAAATACCCATGGAAGCTGCAAGTACCGTGATTATGGAAAATATTACAAGAGCCAGCCCAAACCAAACATGCAATACAAACTTGTTATCTAGTAAAAACAAACTTGCAGTTACTGCCATGCTAAAGCTAAATAATAGTGCCGTTGCGAGCATTCCATTTAGCAAACGTACTTTATTTGTTTTGAAACTAAAATATAAGCATATACCTATAATCAAGGTTTCTAGCCAAAATAATAGTGCTACATTACTATGTATCAACTGTTCCAAGGCATTCTCTGTTCCTAAATACTTACTTTAAATAAATATTCATGTTCGTTACAAATTATTCCGTGCGATTTTGCTCAGGCTCTGTCAAAGTCCTTAACATAGGCAGTGTTGCATAAATTGCTATTGCTGCAACTAGCAAAGCACCTATTACAATCATAAAGTATGAGGGATGTAAGGATGCCGATAAGCTATTTGTTAAGCGACTAATAAAGGTATAACCCACGCCACAACCAACTGCTGAAGATAGTAGTGATACTGATAAGAGTGGAATATAAGACTCAATTAAAACTGTCTTATCCATTTGTTTTTCAGTCATACCACCTAAGCGTAATGTTGCAAAAGCGCGTTTACGTTCATAAAATCCACCAATAGTTGAGATTAATAAACTGGCAATTGCTACAAACAATGTAATGCCCATCCCAACATAGGCAAGAGCTGCTAAGTCTCTAATAGCTGGATTAATAAGTGGTTTTTGCGCATTAGTACCACTGATTACAAAACTACCTGTTTGTTCGCCAACACTACTCATACCTGCACTACCATTATTTGGTACTGCTGTGGCAACAAAACTACGTAACTTATCTAAGTCATCGTTTGATTTTAATTTAACAATGTAGTTTGTATCCCCTACTGCAGTGACATTAGGTACAATTTGTGGCTTATCTACAACTTTATTGGTAAAGTTTACAATTGCATAGCCTGTTTTCTCACCACAAGATAACTTAGTATACTCACTGGATACGGCACATGGTATTGCAGTACCTTTATTAGTTATTGTTATCGGCTGCACTGCAGTAATATAGTCCTGCTTTTGTAATTGTCTTTCAAAACCTGCTGGCAGCTGTGAATTAGCCACTAAAGCAGTGTCTCGTTTAAGTTGCGAAAAACCATTTCCATTTACTGAGTCAGCATTGAGACTATCCATTCCACTTGTCGCAGTTAAATAGAAGCTACCAGCAAATAACGCTAGAACTACACCACTAACACTTCTAAATACTGGTTTAAATTGAGTCTCGATACGTTTAGTAGCAATTAGAGTAGTAGCGCCATTTGCTCTACTAGCCACTAATCTTGAGGTAAATCTAGTTAAGTACGGTCCAGCAAGTAGTAAACCAAACATTACCAGTATCACTGCCATCACTATAAAACCAATAGGCGCAACTGACTCCATATTCTTCCTAAGCCAATCTTGACCAGGACCAAGTAACCATAAGAACATACCAAGACCAAAGATCAATGGGATAACTCGAATAATGCTAGGTTTTTTACTGCGAACTTGCTTTCGTGCAACTCCTAACGGTGAAATATTTACTTTACGCATCCCTTGCCAATTTGCTGATATTGACAAAAATAAAATCGATAGCACTATGCATAAATATTGAGATAATGTAATTTTTATATCACTTTCCCAAAAACGTAGACCACTATATTGATAATTCTTTAACCATGGATGAATCAGGAAATACGCAACTGTACCTATTAAGATACCGACAAGTGTAGCCATTGAAGATTCAAATGCAATAGCTGAAGTAACCTGCTTTCTAGTGCCACCAATTAATCTAACAGTTGCATAACGCTGTTCACGTTGCACACTACCAATCTGCGTAGCAATCATCAAAAATACCACTATAGGAGTAAACAAAATTGAGCCACCAATGATTATTGCAAGAAGTGATGTGCCACTTAGCAAAGGTGCTTTAACACCAGAACCACTAGTCTTATACACACTCACAAAAGAGTCGGTACTAGCTTCTTGTGCTGTTACGCCTCTTATAACTGTTAAAGAATCTGGAGAAGCCACGTACTGTCTAGGCAACTCTCCTAGATCCCTGTTACCAAAGCGAGAACCTATATTGTACTCTGGATGTTCCTGTATAGCTTTTTCTAAACCTGGTGATACATAGTATTCTCCTGGTTTAGGAGTTGGTAAATTAGGAATTTGTGGTGAATTAGCAGTTGTAGCATATAGTGAAATAACGTTAATATCATTATCTTGATACTGATCTAAATTACCACCAGAATCCATTGACGCTCTAAGTGGTGTAACTCCAGAAATCACCGCCATATTATCTTGAGCAAATAGCTTAAAACGCCAAGTATCGTTAGTAGAACGTGAAGATAGCGCATTTAATCCTGTTATGAACACCATAACCATTAACATTCCCAGTGCAACGGCTGCGCTAACTAACATTAACCGATTTCGATTGTTAGCTCCTGATTTTTTGAATAATAGCCAACTAATACGCATATTGCCCAGCTCCTGAAAGTACCCCGTCGCGGACTATGATCTCCCGATCAGCATAAGCTGCAACACTAGGTTCGTGTGTAACCATAACTACTGTAGTTCCATGTTCTTTAACCATTTTGATAAATAGCTCCATTACATTTTCAGAACTAAGGCTGTCAAGGGAACCAGTTGGCTCATCAGCAAATAAAATTTTTGGCTGCATTACCATTGCGCGAGCAATTGCTGCACGCTGAGCTTGACCACCTGAAATTTCACCTGGCAAACTATCATACTTATCGTCAAGTCCTACTTCGTCAAGCCACTTTCGCCCTTTTTCATAAGCAACATTTCTGCGTTCACCATCTAACAGCAAAGGTAATGCCACATTATCTAAGATTGTAAGTTCTGGAACTAATTGACTGAATTGAAATACAAAACCAAAAGCCGTGCGTCGCAAAATCGTACGCTGCTCATCGTTTAGTTTTGAAATATCCCTACTTTCAAAACTAACTTCACCGGCATCAATGCTGATGATTGCAGCTAATGCGTGCAATAAGGTGGTTTTACCAGAACCACTTGGTCCCATCACTGCAAGTACTTCACCTTGTTCAATATCAAGTGAAATACCTTTTAGTACTTGAGCTTCGCCAAAAGATTTCTTAATGTCTTTAGCACTGATTATTGCACTCATAATGATAACTCCTCTTTCAATGTAGTTAAACGCGAGCTAGTGAGATCAATCCAACGTAGATCTGCCTCTAAGTGAAATATTGCATGATCGATTAATAACTTATTGGCAAGATTTGATTCACGACGTTGCTTCGTCAATTCACGCATTCGCTGAATATGAGCACGACGCTGATTATCCAAAAAAGGTGCCGCATCACCATTTTCGATAATTGCTAAGATAGTTTTCATATAAAGCGTGGCTTTTAATTGCGGTGACGGTGCTTCTGGAGTATTTAGCCAAGTACGTAACGCAAGTGCTCCCAATGGGGTAATTTTATATTTAACTCGCTCAGGTCCACCACTTACTTCTTTGTCCATAACCTCCGAAATTTTTTCATCACGTTTTAGTCGAGCAAGTGTCGAATAAACCTGGCCTGGCAAAATTTTCTTATCTGCTCCAAAATAATTGTCATACAATTTCTTCAACTCGTAACCGTAGTTAGGAGTCTCTTTTAAAAATCCTAATAATGCATATTGTGCGCTCATAAAAGCAACTATACACTCAGTGTATAGTTTTGTAAAATCCTTGATATCTCAACGAAAAGCGGAATAACTATAAATATATTGAAATATATAAATGTATCTATATAATTAAAGTATGGAACAAGAAATTAACGTCACTAATATCTTAAAAAGCCTTGCAGATGACACAAGATTAGATATTATTCGCAAGCTTGCACGAGATAAAGATGAAGTGACGAGCAGTGAAATTGTTATTGGGTGTGGCAACGCTTTGAACCTTTCTCAACCTACAATGAGCCACCACTTTAATAAGCTTGTCACAGCTCAAGTAGTGGTTGAACGTAAACAAGGAGTCACAAAATACTATCGACTTAACCACAAACTCTTAGCAAGTATCGGAATTGATGCCACTAAACTTTAGGAAAGATTTATAACAATGACAAATACTAATGAACAATATGAATTCGCCTTAGATACTTTTGGTGACTTAGCTTTGGATGATGAAGGAAAGCTGATGAGCTATGCCGAATCAATTCGGCTTGTAGTCAAAGAAGCTATTCTAGCTGACCGACTTGGCATTGATGCTATCGCACTGGGAGAACATCATCGTGATGATTTTGCCATTTCCAGTCCTGAAATGGTGTTAGCTGGAATTGCTAGCAAAACCAAAAATATCAAGCTAGCTTCTGGGGTTACAGTACTAAGTTCTGATGATCCAGTACGGGTTTTTGAACGATTCTCCACCCTTGATGCTATTTCAAATGGTCGTGCTCAAGTAATCTTAGGCCGTGGCTCTTTTACGGAATCTTTCCCACTTTTTGGCTTTAATCTAACTGATTATGAAGAGCTATTTAATGAAAAGTTAGATTTATTCTCAAAACTATTAACTGAGAAGCCAGTTACCTGGAAAGGGCAGTTAAGAACTTCGTTACACAATGCTGATGTATTTCCAAAGACAGAATCTGGCAAGCTCAATACCTTGATTGGAGTCGGAGGTTCACCTAATTCAGTAGTAAGAGCAGCAGCTTATAATCTACCAGTAGTATTTGCAATTATTGGCGGCAACCCAGACCGCTTCAAAGCTTACACCACTTTATATCGCCGCGCTGCAGAGCAATACAGCAATCCGATTTACCCAGTAGCCGTACACTCACCTGGTTTTGTAGCAGAAAGTGATCAAGAAGCTATCGAACTTGCTTTTCCAAACTTCAAAAAACAAATGGATCGTATTGGTAAAGAGCGTGGCTGGACACCAATGACAAAAGAGAGGTTTATGAACGAAGTAGAACACGGTTCATACTATATTGGCTCTCCAGAAACTGTGGCTAAGAAGATAGCTAATACCCTGCAAACTTTAGATGCACGCCGTTTTGATTTGGTTTATGGTTTTGGACAATTCCCAGCTGTTTCAAGGTTAAAAAACATTGAACTATACGGCAAGGAAGTTATTCCACGAGTTAAGGAAATCCTTAACGGAAAGTAATTATGACTGTAATAAAAACTATTGGAATTTTAGGGGCCGGTAAACTTGGTATCACTTTAGCTGAACTTGCACTAAAAGCTGGCTATCAAGTTCATATTGCTGGCTCAGACGATCCAGCTAAAATCGCATTAACAGTAGAAGTGCTAGCTCCTGGAGCAATTGCCACTACCAGTAAGGAAGTCTGCCAAAAATCTGATGTGATTATCTTGGCACTACCGCTTAGTAAATACAAGCAACTACCCCGTAAAGAACTTGCTGGAAAATTAGTCATTGATGCCATGAATTATTGGTGGGAAGTCGATGGTAAACGCGAAGACATTCTTCCAAATGACCTTTCCACTAGTGAAGCTGTGCAAGAATACTTGAGTTCTGCACACATGGTAAAAGCTTTTAACCACATGGGATACCACGACTTACATGATGAAGCTAGACCCGCTGGAGCTGCAGGCCAAAAAGCAATAGCAATTGCTGGCAATGACGAGCTTGATGTTGAAACAGTAGCTAGACTAATTGATAATTTTGGCTTTGATCCGTTAGTTATTGGTGACCTTGCAAGTGGTAAAAAATTAGAAACTGGAACTAAGGCCTTTGGGGCGAATTTGACTAGGAGCGAGTTGGAAGAATTACTAAAAGACTAAAAAATTATTAGATATTTTTTAAGCACCTACTAGTCTCTTAAAAACTATATATGAGGCCCTTAAATTGGTTTTCTGTTTATCTAGAACCCTCGCATGTAGCGAACTCGGCGACAATACGAAGAAAAGAGAAACATAGCTGTTTCTAATATCACACATTGAGTGCGCTTGGCGGGAATCGAACCCACGGCCTTCCCTTTAGGAGAGGGACGCTCTATCCTACTGAGCTACAAGCGCTAATTTCAGTAACTTTAGCATTATATCAGGCTTTAATCCTTGCCGAATGGGTGTACCTTAATTTTTTTCAAACATACTTTTACCCCTTATATGAGGAAAAAATTAAAATGCACTATAAGTAATCTTACTAGATTAATTGAAGTTAAAATTATAGTTACAGCTAGATTAACTAAGGATTAAACCATGTACCAGCCACCACTTTTAAATGGGCTACGACCAAGCAAGGTAATGGTTAGTAATACTGATAAAAGAACTGTTGGCTCCTATCTAATAGCTAAATTTGGCTCACAGCCAAAGCCATTAAAGTTATTAGACGAGCAAGGTAATGATTTAACTTTAGATTCTGCATTACCAAAGCTTATTTATGTTTATCGACAACCGTTCCCTGAAATACCGATACCATTTAAGTTTGAAATCCTATATGAGGATGAACAGCTACTTATTGTAGATAAGCCACATTTCCTAGCTACGATTCCCAGCGGGAAACATCTTCGTGAAACTGTAGTGACTCGACTTAGACTGCAAGGCTATGAAGATATTGCTCCCCTACATAGATTGGATCGTTTAACTGCCGGAATAGTTGCGTTATCAAAACGACCTAAAGATCGTAGAGCTTACAGTATGCTTTTTCAAGATAAGCAGGTCACAAAAACTTATGAAGCTTTGGCACCTAGTTCTAATCTAAGTCTTCCTTACACTATCGAAAACAGATTAGTTAAGACTAAAGCATCGTTACAAGCCCGAATAGTATCCGGTATCCCAAATAGTAAAACTGTCATAACTTCTTCAAATTCTTACGGTAATGGAATATCTCTATACCAGCTCAAACCCGTAACTGGTAAGTTCCACCAGTTACGAGCACATATGAACTCTATTGGTTTACCAATTATTAACGATTCTTATTATCCAAAAGTTTTATCTTTATCTGAAAAAGAGGATTACAACAGACCACTAAAGTTACTGGCAAAAACTCTATCTTTCACTGATCCAATAACAGGAATTAATCATACTTTTACTTCAAAGATAAAGCTTTAACCCCCTAAAAGTGGTACTTATTTTCACAAATGATACCAGTATAAAAGTACCATTTGTGAAAATAAGTACCACTAGCAATAAATATCCAGGCATTAAAAAAGCCATAACTTAGATAAACTAAGCTATGGCTTTTTAGAAGACTTCCTTTTTAAAGGATTTTCGAACCTAATAGGTTCAAAACTTTATTAGCTGAAGTGGTAGTAAGAAGTACCAGAACCCCATGAAACAGGCTGTAGCATAACACCTTGTTCTGGGTTAGTAGCTGCATACATATTACCGTCACCAGCGTAAATACCAGCATGTGCAGAACCTGAGCCACCATCTTCCTGGATTACTAGGTCACCAGAAACTGGGTTTGTAGTTAGAGTTGCACCGTTAGCTAACGCCCATGCAGCTTGGTCAGCTGGGTAACCTGTTGGCAACTCGATACCAACCTGATTGTAAACCATGCTAGTGAAACCAGTACAAGTACCAACAGCATAGTAGTCACTTCCAACATAACTAGCTGCAACACTAGCTGCATCACTAGAGCTGCCAGTTGTAGTAGTAGTGCCTGTAGTATCTGTACCAGTTGTTGTAGTTGTAGTAGTAGAGTCTGTTGTAGTACCAGTACCAGTAGTACTGTTAGTTGTAGTACCAGTAGTTGAGCTAGAATCTGTACCATTAGTTACAGTCTGCTTATTACCATTTGCATCATAGTACCAGTAAGAACCCCAACCATTAGAAGCAGCTTGTTGAGCCCAGTAATCAGAAGAGTTTGAGTTGCTAGTGTCAGTACCTGTAGTTGAGTTATTAGTTGTAGTAGAAGCTGTGTTAGATGAAGTGTTGCTAGAGTCACTACCATTAACAGTCTGCTTGTTACCATTTGCATCATAGTACCAGTATGATGACCAACCATTAGAAGAAGCTTGATTTTGCCAGTAAGAGTTACTGTAGTAATCATTATCATTTGCAGTTGCAGTAGCAGCGCTGTTTCCAGTTACAGCTGTGTAAGGAGTACGAGCTACGTTAAGTACCACGTCTGAAGAAACGTTAACAACGTTTTGTGGAGCAACTTGTGCAGTGTTACCTACGTTTGCGTTTGTTGTAGCTGCCTCAGTAGCGTGTGCTGGCGCAGCAGCAGCGATACCTGCAGATGTAGCAGTTGCAAGAAGAACTAATTTGCGAACAGAGTTAGATTTCATAACTTTATTACCAATTTTCTTTCTGAGTTAATTGTTTTGAAGCGCAAGACAATACTCGCTTCTTTCAGGAAAATGTGACGCACTAAGCGGTATCTTAAGCTTTACCCAAGATACTTAACTACATTTGCTTCACAGCAGTGGTAGTTAATCACGGATTAACACACGTGCAATAAAGCATTGCACGTAAATCAAGGTAACCCTTGATTTCGATTTAAAACCATGTTTCTACAACATTGTTTTCAATCTGGGAGTAATCGTTTTCCTCTTGAAGCAGAGAATGTATCTTTTTATATGCGCTTCCGTTACCAAAGTAATCAGAAGGAATTCAAACTTTATTCACAGCACAAGCTGCCAAAGTCTAAACGCGTGCATAAGACACGATCATTTCCCTCCCCACGCCTGCGAAGTAAGCTGTCGGATTCGGATGGGAGTCACCCGGACAAGTTTCCTTGTCTTCACCCCAAGGCTCTAACTCACGTTAGTGCCGTTGTCCTAGAAGAACGTTTGGTTCCCCCGCTTCTACCAAGTATCAATACTGTCAAAGGTAGAGGTAGAATTTGGCGACCTACCTATGACACATTCACTAAAAATTATTTAACGAATATAAATATACTACACGATGTTATTCTAATTTTCACAGCATTTACCTAAAAAAAGTTTAAAAACTGTGAAAACCCTTAAAATTCAACAATTATTAATTATTAAAAATTGTGACACACCTAATATTTTTGCGTGCAATTTTTTATTTTTGTGATTTTACAAAAATTGCAGCAGAAATCTGTTTATTATAAGTACCACTTTTAGTACCAGCTAATACCGTGCCGTATTCATTTTGTTCTACAACTTCGATAACTGAACTTGGAACCAGAGCGTTTTTATGCAACAGCTTTAAAGCTTCTTGATTAGTTTGTATACCTTCACTCAACCTTGTAATCTGATATTTCCCTGCTGTTGTTTTATCAAGTTGAATGTCATTATCAAAATAGTATGCATCATCCAAACCCAAGTCTTGAAGACCAGGTATTGGATTTCCGTAAGGAGAATGAGTGATATCAGAAAGAATTTTAACTAGACGCTTTTCAACGCTTTCACTCATTACATGTTCCCAGCGACAAGCTTCATCGTGAATTTCTTCATAGCCAAGACCAATAACTTCACAAAGTAGTATTTCCGCTAACCGATGCTTACGCATAACTTGGATTGCCTTAGCCTTGCCTTCTTTAGTGAATAACAAACGGTTATCACCACTTTTTAAGGTGACTAGGCCATTACGCTGCATTCTAGACACATTTTGGAATACCGTAGGATTACTGTGGCCAAGTCTTTCTGATATTCGAGCACGCAACGGCACTACTCGCTCTTCTTCAAGCTCCATAATCGTACGCAGATACATCTCTGTAGTATCTATTAAATCAGTCATTACTCTGCCTCTATAGTTTCCTCAACGAACTCAGCTTTCTCCTCTTCACTGATACGATCAGACCAAGGAATCCATTTAGGAGCTAATAATGAGCCTTCTGCTGCAACTAATTCTGTTTCATTCACCAAAATCTCTTTTGATCTAGCATGACGAGACAACACAACTACCCAACACCATCCTGGATATCCAGGAAGTAAGCACTCAAAATAGTGACTAACTACACGACGACCTTCTGGCGCCACTTCTATATGTTTTCCAATACTATCCGGTGCAGTAACTGTCTCTAAAACTGCTCGCGCATAATCTTGAGATTCAGTTAATAATGCGTCAATATTGTGTTTACTCATATATTAAATGTCTAAATCATCTGCAACAGCACGCAACACACTAGCTACTTTCGCACTAGTTTTGTCGTCTGGGTAACGCCCTCTGCGTAAACTATTTGAAGTATTATCCAATAACTTAATTAAGTCTTCTACAATTACAGCCATATCATCTGCTGGCTTTCGTTGTGACTTAACTAATGAAGGATGCCCATCAACCAATTCTGCTGAAAGTACTTGCGCACCTCTACGTCCATCTACAATACTGAAATCAAGCTTAGTTCCAGGCTTCACATCCCTGATGCCTTCAGGCAATGCTGATGCATGCAAGAATATCTCTTGCCCATCTTCTGCTGTTACGAACCCAAAGCCTTTTTCGCTACTGTACCATTTAACTCTGCCAACTGGCATACTTGGACACCTTCCTTAATTTGTTCCTCTTTACTATTGTACTTAAATAAACTCCTATTGTGTCGAGTTATTGATAAATACATAGCCTTTACTCAACATAAACAGGATTAGCATTCAGGGAACTTTCAGTTTTCTATGTGATTATTGTGCCATGAATTCAAATACGACAGAAGCTCGTCTACTCGTTGTAGATGACGAACCAAATATCCGTGAACTGTTAGCAACTAGCCTGCGCTTTGCAGGATTTGATGTTATATCTGCAAGTACTGGTCGAGAAGCGCTAGAAAAGGCTGAAACTTATTTACCTGATTTAATCGTACTTGATGTGATGCTCCCTGACATGGATGGTTTCACCGTTACACGTCGCCTTCGAGCTGCAGGTCGCCATCATCCAGTATTATTCTTAACAGCACGTGATGACAATGAAGATAAGGTTACTGGACTGACTGTTGGTGGCGATGATTATGTCACTAAACCATTTAGCCTAGATGAAGTAGTTGCGCGTATTCGTGCTGTGCTACGTCGCACACAGCCTGATGATGCTGACGATGCATTAATTAAAGTAGCAGATTTAGAACTTGATGATGACGCTCACGAAGTTCTGCGTGATGGGAAAATCATTGATTTATCTCCTACTGAATTTAAATTATTACGCTATTTAATGCTTAACCCAAACCGTGTACTTTCAAAGTCACAAATCTTGGATCATGTTTGGGAATACGATTTTAATGGCGATGCTTCAATTGTCGAATCATATATCTCATACTTACGTCGTAAGATTGACAATGATCCAGATAAAACACCACTTATCCAAACTAAACGTGGTGTAGGCTACCTACTACGCACTCCAGATAAATCAATAGCTTCTAGTAAAATATAAGCATGAAAATTGAAAAATGGAAAAGTTGGTCGCTTCGCGCTCAACTACTTACCATTACTTCAGGACTACTAATTATTTCTTTGGTTGCTACAGGTATCGGTACCGTACTCATCCTTAAAAACTCACTTATGGTTAGAGTTGATAACGAATTAACGGATAACTCACGCCAGCTAGTTAACAACGTAATTAGAGATTCTCAGACTCATAGTGATGCCACTATCCAGACCTTACCTTCTAATTACGCAATTTTAATTTATGACAATGGTGGGAACTTCAAAGGCTACTTCATCTCTGACATCAACTATCTAGATCATCCAGATCCAAGTTCAATACTACAAACAAACCTTAACAATTTACGCGGTAAAACTTTTGATATGGATGGCACTGAAAAAAATAGTTGGGGTTGGCGTGCTACAGTAGTTCAAGTTCCTGGTAGCTATAATACTTATGTAGTAGCCCAAAAGCTGGATATGGTTAAATCTCTTATTAACCAATCACTTTTTGCAATTTTTGGAGTATCAATATTAGTAATTTTCATCGCGGTTACTAGTGCCTATTTACTAGTTACTAGATCTTTTAAACCACTTGAAGAAATTGAAGATACTGCTAGAGAAATCTCTAAAGGTAACTATTCTAAACGTCTAGAATTTGAAGACCACCCTGCGCAAGAAATCCAGCAGCTAAGTAACGTAATCAATAAAATGCTTGATAATATCGAGTCTTCATTCGAAGTTCGTAAAGAATCTGAGGAAAAGATGCGTCAATTCGTAGGAGATGCTAGCCATGAGTTACGCACGCCATTGACCACCATCATTGGGTTTTCTGAGCTATATCAAAAAGGTTGGCTTAAAGATGACGAACAGCTCTCTGAAGCGATGGGACGCATTCAAAGCGAATCAGCCCGTATGAAAGTCTTAGTAGAGGATCTGCTTGATTTGACTCGCCTTGACGAAGAGCGTGTCTACAAACAAGAATATGTAGATTTACGTGACCTAATTGCAGATGCGATGTCTGACTCTCGTGCTAGCCATCCAGAACGCAAGATTCATCTTGCTTCACTTGCAGGTGGAGCGCCAAAGAGTACTATCGTAGTTGGCGACAATCAGCGATTACAACAGGTACTTATAAATCTTTTGACCAATGCTATAAGATACACTCCGGAAGAAACGCCTATCGAGCTAATCACAGATAAAGAAGAAGTCAATGGAGTTACCAAAGCAGTCATGGAAGTCCGTGACCATGGCCCAGGTATTCCTGAACAAGAAAAAACCAAGATTTTTGGCCGTTTCTATCGCACTGATACCTCTCGCTCACGTGAGCAAGGTGGTAACGGTCTAGGTCTTGCAATTGTAATGGCTATCGTTAAAAAACACGATGGCAAAATTGAAATCCTAGATACTCCAGGTGGCGGAGCAACTTTCAAAGTCACTTTCCCAATCAAGGAAGAGCCTAAGAAAATCACTCCTACCGATAACGCTCGTGAGGAAAAACAAAGTACTAAGACGCAAACAGCCTAGCATTACTTTCTTCAGTGGCAGCATATTGCTGCCCTGCTAGGGTTAATTGTCCATTAATCTGCTCCAAGCTTTGTTCTACTTGCCGTTGTGCTGTATTCCACTGCTGCATCACATTTTGAAACATCTGCGCTGCTTGTCCAGTCCATGTTGCTTGTAATTCAGTCAAATGAGCTTGCATGCCATTTAACTCTTGGCGCACACTTTCGACAGAACTTCGAACTTTTTCAGTAGCGCCGTGAACTGCTTCTGAATCTACTTGATAACGAGCCATTATTTTCCCTTTCTATGACTTTAATTAATTGCACTTATAGACTCTAGCTAGTTATTAGCACTAACGTGCAAAACACTTAAATTATTGTGCAAAACTAATTACAAATTTTTAGTGGAGGAAAATTAATTAACAAAAATGGACGCTGGTATTAACCAACGTCCATATAAGTTAATAGAACTTTTCTTAGAAGCCCATACCGCCACCCATTGGGTCAGCAGGAGGAGCTACTGGAGCTTCCTTAACCGGCTTATCTGTAACTACTGCTTCAGTAGTTAAGAATAGTCCCGCAATTGAAGCAGCATTCTGTAGCGCTGAGCGAGTAACCTTAACTGGATCATTCACTCCAGCTGCTAGCAAGTCTTCATACTCACCAGTAGCTGCATTTAAGCCGTGACCAGCATCTAAGTTACGTACCTTATCTACCACGACACCTGGCTCTTCACCAGCATTGAAAGCAATCTGCTTCAAAGGAGCGTCAATAGCTACCTTAACAATATTTGCACCAGTAGCTTCGTCTCCTTCTAGCTTAAGCTTTGGGAATACCTTCTCACCAGCTTGAATCAAAGCAACTCCACCACCAGCAACAATACCTTCTTCAACTGCTGCTTTAGCGTTACGCACTGCATCTTCGATACGATGCTTACGTTCAGTAAGCTCAACCTCAGTTGCAGCACCAGCTTTAATTACTGCCACACCACCTGCAAGTTTTGCAAGGCGTTCTTGCAATTTTTCACGGTCATAATCTGAATCTGAATTATTTAACTCAGTACGGATCTGCTTAACTCGACCAGCAATCTGGTCTTTATCGCCAGCACCCTCAACGATAGTAGTCTCATCTTTAGTTACCACTACTTTACGAGCTTGGCCAAGCAGTGCAAGGTCCGCATTTTCAAGAGTTAGTCCGACTTCTTCAGAAATTACCTGACCACCAGTCAAAGTAGCAATATCACCAAGCTGTGCTTTACGACGATCACCAAACCCAGGAGCTTTAACAGCAACAGATTTGAAAATTCCACGAATCTTGTTAACTACAAGTGCTGCAAGAGCTTCGCTTTCCACGTCTTCAGCAATAATTACCAGTGGTTTAGAAGTTTGCATTACCTTTTCAAGGATGCCAACCAAATCTTGTACATTAGAAATCTTTGAGTTAACAATCAAAATATATGGATCTTCAAGTACAGTTTCTTGACGATCAGTGTCAGTAATGAAGTAAGCAGATAAGTAGCCTTTATCAAAACGCATACCTTCGGTAAGTTCCAGTTCAAGTCCCATTGTATTAGACTCTTCTACTGTAATTACGCCTTCTTTACCTACTTTATCCATAGCCTCAGCAATTAAGTCACCAATATTAGTGTCTCCGGCTGAAATTGAAGCAGTAGCTGCAATCTCATCACGAGTTTCGATTTCTTTAGCTGAATCTAACAATTCTTCAGTAACAGTAGCAACTGCTTTTTCAATGCCACGCTTAATTGCCATTGGATCAGCTCCAGCAGCTACGTTGCGTAGACCTTCCTTAACTAGAGCTTGAGCTAATACAGTAGCTGTAGTAGTACCATCACCAGCAACATCGTCTGTTTTCTTTGCTACTTCTTTAACTAACTCCGCGCCAATTTTTTCAAATGGGTCATCAAGATCAATCTCTCGAGCGATTGACACACCATCATTGGTAATTGTTGGTGAACCCCATTGCTTTTCTAACACCACATTGCGGCCCTTAGGGCCTAGGGTAACTTTAACTGCATCAGCAAGCGTGTTAAGGCCTTTTTCAAGACCACGTCGTGCTTCTTCATCAAAGCTAATAAGTTTTGCCATTATAAAGATGCCTTCCTAATATTTTGAGGTAAAAAGCAAATTGATTTTAAGTTCTCAAAACAACGAGAACACAACTCAATTTTGACCGAAATACCAATTTTTTTCAAGTTAAATATTGTTAAATTACTGCGCTACGATTACAGTGATTGGTCTTGGGAAATCCTGAGTTTGAACAGCTGGAATACCTAAAGTATTAGCAATATCCTGTGCTGGAGCTAAATACTTAACATCACTATAATAGACACCTGCTGGTGGAATTATGATATTAGCTGGGTAATCGCCTGCATAACTAACTGTATAACCACTATTTGTAAGAGTTTGTGAAGCGTTTACTGCAGCAGCTCCTCCAGGTATTCCAATATTAAAAATTGCAACAGGAGTAGTTTTATCAATTTGTGGTGCAGATGGCACAGAAGTAGCTTGTTTTTGGGTAGTTTCTTTTTCACCTTTGTGATTATTTATCACAATCTTTGAAACTCCAAATAGCCCAATACCAAGAATTAAGCCTAGTGCTCCCAATTTATAGAAAAAACCATCAAGTGGTTTTTTGGAAATACTTGCTACCACTCCTGTTTGTGATGCGGTGGAACGAAATTTACCAACGTAATTAGGGTCATCAACAATCTCGTCAAACTCATCGCGGAAGTTCATTATTACCCGTCCTCAATGCTACTCGCTTCTCCCTGACAGCACGTAAACGCTTAACTAAAGCTGGAGAGTACTCCAGTGCTTCTCTGCTATCAATAAGTCGATTTAACAACATATAGTATTTAGTTACTGAAATTTCGAGTTCATCCTTAATTTTAGCTTCTTTTTCAGCAGGGTTACGCCATTTATGCTTCTCAAAATCTAAAATCTGACGACTCAATTTTTCCATCAAATACTCTTTCTCTATTTTCAAGCCTACTATAAAGCTTTTAAGATTTACACAGCAAATTAAGAATGGCTAGATATACTTAACTAAATGACGCAAACTTTTTTTGAACATTCTGCACACCCTAGTTGGGTTGCAGCATTAAAACCACACCTTGATAAAATTGCTGCAATAGAAGCAGAAGTACACAAACAAGCAAAAGCTGGAAAAACTATTTTACCCATAGCTCAGAATACTTATCTTGCACTTTCTCGACCGATACATGAAACAAAAGTACTTATTTTAGGACAGGATCCCTACCCTACCCCTGGCCATGCAATTGGACTTGCTTTTTCGACAGCCCCAGAAGTGCGTCCTTTACCTAAAAGCTTGATCAATATCTACAACGAACTCGAAGCAGATTTACATATACCACCTGCTGAAAGTGGTGATTTACGACCGTGGCAACAACAAGGCGTGATGTTACTTAATACTGCTCTCACAGTAGAAGCAGGTAATGCTGGTGCCCACAGTAAACTATGGAATAACTTCACTGCTGAAGTTATTCAAATTTTGAATAGTAGAGAACAACCACTAGTTTCAATTTTATGGGGTCGTCATGCACAAAACTACGAGCCCCTATTAAAGAAACATCCGATTATTAAATCTGCACATCCATCACCACTATCTGCTCATCGTGGTTTCTTTGGCTCAAGACCTTTTAGTAAGTGTAATGAATTACTTGAACAACAAGGTACTGCACTGATTAATTGGCGATTACAGTAAATCTAAACTGTATATAGCATCTCCAAAGTTTCCTCTTTAGTCTTAGCCAAAAATAACTGATAGCGGAAATCATCATCAATTAACTTCCGTGATAATGCAGCTAATATCTCTAAGTTTTGGGTACTAGGAAGACTTTTTGGAACTGCAATTATAAATAATAATCTAACTCGTTCTTTGTGAAATTCATCCCATTTAATTCCATCTTTAGATTTAGCAAATGCAACTACTGTTTGTGAAATACCAGTTGATTTGGACTGTGGGATGGCTACGCCATCACCTATACCGGTAGACATTTGTTTTTCAAATGTCCAGGCAGCCTTTAGCATCGCCTCTTTATCAGTAACTTTGCCACTTCTTCCAACTAATTCTAATAGCTCCGGGATTGCTGCTTCTCTAGTGGTAGCATTAAGCTCTAACTCAATTGTCTCTGCCGATAAGAAATCTAATAAGTTTCTAGTAGGTTCCTCAGTAGGATCCACATTTTCTCCCAAAGTTATCTGTGCTGGCGATAAATCTACTGCGGCATCAATATTTTCTGGAGTAATTCCACTTTCTTCTGTTTTAGGTTTTCTCCTAAAAAAGTCTCTTCTATACGCCAAAAATCCAACAGCAGTCAATCCTGCCAATGTAACGCCAATCACAATATCACTACCTTCATTTAAAAAATCAAAACCAGCACTCACAACACCAAATATTAATACAGCCAACATCGCAATCACTACTATCATCATTATTGGTGAAATTGTCTGTGCTTTTAATCTTCGCCAAACACTGTCTTTGTTATCTAAAGTGAAAATATCTGCCTTAGAAAGATTAATAGCTTGTTCAATTATTTTTTTTGGATTCTCTATACTCTCTGCAATTCCAACATCAAGAATCTTTTTATCAATAAATCTATCTGTATTTATTTTTTTATCTGCGACTATGGCAACTACTGGGCTTTTTGAAATATCTTCTACAGTTAATTCATGATCAGTTGCTGTATCACCTTGTACTTCAACTTGTAGATCATAATTTAAATCTTTTGCTGCTAATTTGAGCTTTTCGGCTGCTAAATAAGCATGCCCAATACCGTCAGGACATGAAGTTACTCCTACTAACTTTCTTTCCGACAACTTGAACTCCTTATTTTTGCCACCAAATACTAGTATAGATGTCATAACAATATTTATGATGAGAATTTGGTTAGTATAAGCTATGAAAACTCTACAATGTAATCATAGTAATACAACAAGGACCTTGTTAGTAATTAGCTTGTAAAAATGCTATAAAAATACTTTAAATATTTATATCAACTATTAAATTTCAAATATTTTATCAATATCGTGCAATATAGAACTTGCTTCTACATATTCCAGATTTACTACTCCACCAGTTTGCACTATTAACGCTGCTAACCTTTGTAGTGGTTTATCTACAGATTTCATATGCGATAGCTCTGGAGTCAATGCCATAATAGCATCTGCTAATGGCACCTCTTCAATATTTGGCGCTACACTTTTATTTGTTGATTCTTTATCACGGTCAAGTAAAGCAATTTTTTTAAGTTTTAATTTTTTAGGAGCTTTCTTAAAACCAAGCTCTTTAGGTCCAACCTGAATCTTAGGCTTACTACTATCCATAATAACTGAAAGTGGTTTTGGATACCACGTCACATTGCCATCAAAATCAACGACAAGTGTTTCATCCGTTACATAACCGATTTCTGTTCCCAAAGTTCGCGCTAAAGTAGTTTTACCAGTGCCTGATTTTGCGACAAAAGCAATAACTTGACCTTCATCATCACTTATTCCACAAGCATGTAGCATAATGCGTTTACCTTTATTATGCTCAATCCCCATACGCGTCAATGTCGAACTTAAATTAGATTCGATAGTATCAATAGATTTACTCCAAAGGTAGCGCAGCTGGTTCTCAGTATTTTCATAAACTGGGTATGCTGGGTTAACCTCAGATACTGACATAATGAGTTCAGTAAAATCACCAGATTCAGTGGAAGCTAACCATGACCACTTATTTTTAATAGCTTCCCACTGTTCATCCGTAATACCGCCCTGATTAACCAAGGCAATCTTTTTACCCATGATGTTCAGTTTTATTGGTTTCAAAATGTTCACCTATTTTAGTAATTCATCGCGTAAAAACAAAACCACCTCTGATGAGGTGGGAAGTGTCTTGCATTAAGTGCGCCCTAAGGGATTCGAACCCCTGGCCTTCTGATCCGTAGTCAGACGCTCTATCCAGCTGAGCTAAGGGCGCAATCGTTTTGCAACTTTTTAATTTTAACAAAAAACGTAGCTAATCGCAAAATATTGTGATTTACCTACTTTTACTCGTTTATTTTCTAAAACTTAAGTATTAATAAACTTCTTAAAGAAGTCAGTTTGCTCTTGGTTACAAACTTCAGCTTCCCTGGTTTTAAGACCTAAATGAAATACATGCTGCAACTTCTTGCCATCAAAACTACGATATTCTTTAAATTTATTAGTAACCCCTACATTTTCAAGAATATCCGCCAAAGGTTTTGCAAACTCGTTACAAAAATCATCAGTAGCCGTCGTAATAAACGAAGGTGGGAAATCTGAAGTAATGTAATCTTCTACCGGGAATTGCTTCTTGGTCTCTTCGCTTGGTTCTTCACCAAAGTAGTAGCCAAAATCTTCATTAACTGGCTTATCTTTACCGATATGGTAAACACCACAATTTAATCCTGCAGCTTTGATATCAAGGTTTGGTGCTTTGAACTCAAAAAGCTTAGCATAATCTGGATTGGTCATAATAGTTATGTATTGTTCTGCTAACTGGCCACCAGCACTATCACCAACAAAGAATAAATTACCGGCATCGATAAAATGCTCTTTACCTTTTTCTGCTACCCAATTCATCACTGAGTTTACATCTTCAAGCGGTGCCGGATATTGATTTTTAGGGGCCAAACGGTAGTTAAAGTTAACTACAGCAAAACCCATTGTTGCTAAACGCATGCAATATAAACGGTAAGCTTCAATACCTCCATAGAACCAGCCACCGCCATGAATATCCACAATTGTAGGTAATGGTTCTTTGGTATCACGTGGATAGTAGATATCCAACAGATTATCTTTGCCATGAGGACCAAAAGAAATCCCTCGTTCCTCAGCAATATCGGAAGGCGGGATTAACCCAGAGAGTTTTTTCTTATCTCCATATGCAAACAATGCTTTCAATGCAAAAAGATTAGATTTCTTAATTTTTGGTATCATCTTCAATCACCCTATATTTTCAAAACTTCATATTCAGCTGGGACAGATCCTTGCACACCTTTAGCCTGCATTATAAGTGCCACAGCCAGTTATCATAAGCCATTACTTTTTCCATATTACTATCATTCAACGTTAATCAAGTCGCTAACGCTCCGATAAAAGTATCCCCTACAGCAGTTACAACATAGAGGGATTTTCTCCATTTTACATACTAACTATAAGAACGCAGTAACTGTGGCTGCAACTAAAATCAGTAACAGTCCAATAACAGTTACCATCATTTCTTTCCTTGTTTTATATTGTCCTAACCAGTAGATACCACCTAATGTAGCTAATATTACTGAAGTCTGCGACAAAATGAATCCCGTAGCTAAACCGTTCATGTTAGGTTGTGCGGAAATTAAATAAGTTAACGCTGCAAAAGCAAAAAACAGTCCGGAAAGGATATGTTTCCATGAGATCACATCGGTAAAGACATTAATTTTGCTTTGTTTTAAATCGACCAAACCAAAAATAGTGACCATAATCATCATACCGATAGCTTGCGGCAAAAATGCATGTAACCCATCTATTTCAGTAGCTTGTGGCGCTGCTGAGTAACCCCAGTAGCCAATCTCACCAAATGCAAGCATTATGAGAGCTTGCTTTAACTTACTACCGGCAGCTACATCTTTATGCTCAGTCCAAACTGTTAAGTATGCACCTAGAATTATCACTGCTAATCCGACAAATCCAATAACTCGGGCAGTAACACCTGGCCAATTCCCTAATGCAAATACTCCCCATAATGAAGCACCCAATAGTTGGAACGCTGTAGTGACAGGCATTGCCCGCGACGAACCTACCAAAGTAAAAGATCTAAAAGTAATAATCTGTGCAATGGACCAAGCTACTCCCGAAAGTATTGATAGCCATAAATCTTTACCTGTTGGGAAATCTAGTTGCATTGAAATTGAAACTACTATTGCGAAAAGTAAAGTACCCATTGAAGTACCAAACAGCTGATTTATTGGCCGCCCACCAATTTTAGTCGCAACTGTCGGAAATAAACCCCACCCTAAAAGCGGTCCTAGTCCGACTAGTAATGCAAAAGTATTCATATTTTCGCCTTTGAAAATTAAGTATCTTCAATACTTACGGTAACATCAAACCATACAAAATACTTCTCAATTACTATAAGAAATCCAAATTCTACATTTGATAGTGTATGATGTTTTGCTGTAGCTATGTCTAGGATATTATCGCCTTAACACTCTTTTGCGCGGCTTGATAAATCTTATCCATAGCTTCATCATCATGTGCAGCAGATAAGAACCATGCTTCAAATACTGAAGGTGGTAGGTAAACACCGTTATCTAACATCGTTTGGAAGAACTGCTCATAGATTTTAGTATCTTGTTTCTTAACATCTGCGTAGTTTTCTACCTTATTCACACCAAAAGCAAAGCTGAATAGATTACCTGTTTGTTGCAGGCTGTGTGCAATTCCAGCTTTGGTAAATTCATTCGAGACGAATTCTGCAAGTTCTTTAGCTCGCTTGTTTACAGTTTCGTAAACTTCAGGCGTGCAAGCTTCTAAGGTAGCAATTCCAGCAGCCATAGCAATCGGGTTACCTGAAAGGGTTCCTGCTTGATATACCGGACCAACTGGCGCTAAGTAATCCATAATCTTGGCACTACCTGCAAGAGCTGCAACTGGTAAGCCACCGCCAATAATCTTGCCAAAAGTCATAATGTCTGGTGCCCAACCTTCTGCACGACCTTCAAGTCCCCAGAAACCTGCATCAGAAACTCGGAAACCAGTAAGCACTTCATCAGAAATCAATAGCGACTCATGCTTGTGCGCTAGCTCTAATAGTGCTTTATTAAAACCTCTCTTAGGTTTCACTACCCCCATATTTGCGGGTGCTGCTTCAGTAATTATTGCAGCAATACTATCGCTATATTTTTTGAAAACTTCTTTTACTAAATCAATGTCATTATATGGGACCACAATAGTTTGAGACGCAGTAGCTTTCGTAATTCCTGGTGAACCTGGAATTGCCAATGTTGCGACACCACTACCAGCATCAGCAAGTAGTGAGTCTGAATGACCATGATAACAACCAGCAAATTTAACTATTAAGTCTTTACCTGTGTAACCACGTGCAAGGCGAATCGCTGTCATAGTGGCTTCGGTACCAGTGGAAACAAAACGAATTTTTTCCATACATGGAACTCGTTTAAGTACTATCTCTGCTAAGGTACCTTCTGATTTAGTAGATGTTCCAAAAGATAGGCTATTTTTTGTAGCTTCTTGCACAGCTTTTAATACTTTTTCATTAGCATGACCTAAAACCATTGGCCCCCAAGAACAGACAAGATCTACATATTCATTACCATCAGCATCATAAAGATAAGGTCCTTTTGCACGTTCAATAAAACGAGGTGCTGCTTTCCCTACTGATTTAAAGGCTCGAACTGGTGAACTTACCCCTCCCGGCATTAATTCCTCAGCGTGAGCTTGCAATTTATCTGAAGTCTTATGTTCCACTAACTCACTTCTCCTTTAGCCAATTTTTTAGCAACTTCTAAGGCAAAATAAGTCAAAATAATATCAGCACCAGCACGCTTAATACTGATTAAACTTTCAAGTACTACCCTATCTCGGTCAAGCCAACCATTAGCTGCTGCAGCTTCAATCATCGAGTATTCGCCTGATACCTGGTAGGCAGCCACTGGCACTGTTGCTACATTTTTAATATCTGAAACAATATCTAAATAACTCATTGCTGGTTTAACCATTGCAATGTCAGCACCTTCAGCAATATCTAGCTCATATTCATAACGCGCTTCAGTACGGTTTGCAGGGTTTTGTTGATAAGTATTTCGATTACCAGTAAAACTAGAGTCAACTGCTTCACGGAATGGACCAAAGAAAGCTGAAGCATACTTAGCGGTGTAAGCTAAAATTCCCACATTTTCAAAACCAGCTTTATCCAAAGCAGCACGAATTACTCCCACTTGCCCATCCATCATTCCTGATGGCGCAACTAAATGAGCTCCCGCTTTAGCTTGAGATACTGCCATTTTTGCATAAAGCTCTAATGTATCATCATTTATTACATTGCCACTATCATCAATAACCCCACAATGCCCATGATCAGTAAATTCATCAAGGCAAGTATCAGCCATAATTACCGTGCTATTACCTAGTTCTTTACGTAATTTTGCTATAGCACGATTAAGAATTCCAGCTTTAGACCAAGCTTGTGAACCTTGACTATCCTTTTCTTTCGGAATTCCGAAAAGCATTAAGCCGCCAACGCCAGTTGCCACTGCTTCCTTAGCAAACTCCACTAATGAATCTAAACTGTGCTGCTGCACCCCTGGCATTGCGGCAATATCTTGTGGTTTCGTAATGTCTTCTTTAACAAAAATTGGTAATACTAAATCACTAGGATGTAACGTAGTTCCAGCTACCATACGACGCAATGCTGCGGTATGACGAAGCCGGCGTGGACGATGAGTTATTTGAAAATTTTGCATAATCTTCATTTTACTATCTATATTTTTAACTTTTATTGGCCTAACTGTCTTTACCCAGCTCTTTGTCTAAGAATTTTTCAGTGGTTTCTCCAATAGCCTGGAAACTCACTTTTTCATGAAAACCACTACTTAACCATAAATAACAGCTAGCTACACTTGGGGAAGTACAATAAAAACCAGCTATTTCCCTAGCCTTTAGCAACTGCTGAATCTCAGCTTTTTGCTTTCTATCTTTAATTATTTCGACATCATAAGCAGTAATACTATTCACTTCACAGCCTTGTTCCGTTAAACCATCAGCTAACGTCTTTGGGGCAAGATTTGAATTCGGCAATAAGACTTTTCCAGATATTGGATTATCAGCCAAAATACCATTAGCACTTTCAACATTTGGGACGAAATCTACCGATAATCCTAACTGCTCATTACAAGCTTCAGCAGTTTTCTTGCCTACTGCAGCAACTTTAAATCTTTTGTAAGGGTTTATTCCAGCCAAGCTTAAGGAATTAACTGCATTCTGGCTAGTAACTACTAGCCAATCAAAATTACCCGTAAAACTTTTGCGTAATTTATCAGCATGAGGATAAGAAATATTCAATGCTGGCACTACAAATGGTTCATAATACTTCTGGATTGCTTTATTTTGATATTTCGATTTCGGAATTACTAGTTTCATTTTAATTTTTCCAATAATTTGTACGCTACTTGCTGTCCTTGTTTCTTTGCGAAACTAACTACATCACTATCTTTAAAGATTTCGATATTTAGCTTCTCTCGAACAAAGTTTTGGTCTTTAGCTATTTGTAAATCTTCAGTACTCATATCTGTGGTTGAGGGGTACATAATAGCGTTGATTTCAAGTAAGTTAGCTTCTGGAAAGTGTGCATAAACTCCAATTGGCGCACTACAACCTTGTTCTGCAGTAGCTAGGACTTCTCTTTCTGCTATAACGGCTGCCCGCGTTTCAATATCATCCAAGGCAGTTAATCCAACTTTTAACGCTTGTGCTACTTCATTATTACTAGTCAAAATCTCAGTTTTACATTCAACTGCTAATGCGCCTTGCCCCGGAGCTGAAATAAACTCACTTGGCTCTAAGACTTCAGAAATAATATTTATCTTACCAAGACGCTCTAGACCTGCATAAGCAAGTACTACTGCATCAAGATCTTGCTCAATTCGCTTAATCCGGGTATCGATATTGCCACGAATATCTACAATTTGTAAATCATCACGATAAGAAAGCAACTGCGCTGCTCGCCTTGGTGAACCAGTACCAACTTTCGCGCCTTTAGGTAAAGTAGACAAAGTGTAATCACTGTTGGCACATAATACATCTGCTGGGCTCTCTCGTTTTGCAATAGTAGCTAGGCTAATACCTTTTTCTGGATATGTAGGCAAATCTTTAAGCGAATGTACGATAATATCAACTTTGTCCTCAAGTAATGCCTGGCGCAATCTAGATACGAAAACACCAGTGCCACCGAGCTGCATCAATGGGTCCTTAGATTTATCTCCATCACTTTTTACATGTACGATTTCAAAATCGAAATTACCTGCTTTAGCTAGCTCTTTAGCTAAAGCTTTAGTTTGACTTAATGCCAACGCACTAGCACGAGTACCAACTCTAATTTTCTGCATTAACTTCTCGCTTAATAAGCTTTTGAGATACTTCCCTAGCTTGCTTTACCACTGAAGCTAAGCCAGTACCAGCAACCCAAGCTCCTACCACATGTACATTATCTTGATTACTTAATATTGATTTTACTTCAGCTAATTTTGCCTGATTTTCAGCAGTTACAAATGGAATGCCTTGTGGCCAATGCACAGTATCACTATCAATAATTTCAGCAAATTCTGTAGCCAATAAGGTTTGCGCATCGCTAATTGCAATATCTACGATTTCACTATCCTCAGGTGCTGCTTTATCTGGACGTCCATAAGATAAACGAATGACATGCGTATCTTTAGGTAATTTATTAGCCAACCACTCCCACTTAGCACTAGCATGAGTCAACGCCTTTGCCTGAACTTTGGTAGCACTCTCATCTACCAAGACTCCGGTACCTCGTGGTGCTTTATTAAGTGCTGGTGCTTTCACTATCAAACTAACCAAGACAATATCAGCTCCGCGACCGCAATCTTCAATATTCACTACATCCGTCAGCAATCTTCTTGCTCCATTAATGCCTGTGGCAACTATTGGGTTCTCTAAAGCAGATAGTGAAGTTACTTTCTCATTAACAAACTGCACTCCTTGTGCCCTGCATTGCTTTACTAAAGTTTCGCTTAGCACTCGCATTCCACCTTTAAGCCCAAGCACTTGTGCACCAGCTGGTGCTGCTTTGCGCATTGAAACAATAGCCTTTTGCAACGAACCAGATTCTTTGAGCTTCGTTTGGATACCAGGTATTACTGCGTTTGAGTCAAGGTCATAAGGGTTAGCAGCATGAACACCAGCAATTACTGGAGCGACTAACTTTTCTACCACTTCTTTACCCATTCGTAACTCTACTAATTTACCAATACTAATTGGCTCAAAAGTCGCAGAGGTAGAACAAATTCTTTCATCAAGTCTGGCTCTTGTTAATCCTTCTTCGCTCAAAATTTCTATAACATCATCAAAGTTTACCGGTATCCCAAAAACTCCAGGAACTGTAGGGTAAGTAGCGTTATCATTAAAAATCCAAGCTGGCTTCTTAACTGGAGCGACAACTTTGTCTGCAATACCTAAATCCGAAAACAAATCTTGCACTGCTGAAGTACGGATAGCAAAGCTTTCTGCCCCTGCATCAAGTTTAATACCTGCTAATTCATGACTGCTAACTACCCCACCAAGTTTATTACGTTCATAGACTGTAACTTGATGTCCCACATGAGATAACTCCCAAGCACATACTAATCCTGCTATTCCACCACCAATAATATTAAACTCACTCATGGCTTACACTTCTTGCTCATGGATAAAAGCTACTAATTCAGTAATTAGCTGTGGATCTGTATTCGGTGGCACTCCATGGCCTAGATTAACTACATGACCAGGAGCAGCTTTTCCTTGCTTAATAACTTCTGCAGTATGTGCAAATAACGCTTCTTTCCCAGTAGCTAAGAAAGCTGGGTCAATATTACCTTGAAGTGGCGTGGTTCCACCTAACCTTTTATTCGCCTCTCGAAGTGGTAGTCGGTAATCCACTCCCATTACATCTGCACCACAATTTTTCATCGCGCCAAGCAATTCCGAAGTCCCCGTACCAAAATGCACTTTTGGCACTGCGTATCCAGCAACGCTATTGAAAGTTATAGTGCTAGCTGGAGCTACAAATTTTTCATAATCTTCAACCCCCAAAGCTCCTGCCCATGAATCAAATAATTGAACTGCAGACGCTCCTGCTTCAATTTGTGCTTGTAAGAAAGCTCCCGAAAGCTCTGCCATCCAAGTGCTTAACGCGCTCCAGCTCTTTGAATCTGCATGCATCATAGTGCGCGGAGCTAGGTGATCACGACTAGATTTACCTTCAACTAAATATGCCGCTACTGTAAACGGTGCGCCAGCAAAACCAATAAGTGGTTTATTACCAAGTTCCTTCGTAATAATTTTGATTGCATCTTGAATTTTAGAGAAATCGACAGCATCAATATTTGGTAGTTTTTTGATATCACTTGCTGTCTTAACTGGATTTTCAATAACTGGCCCTACACCTGGCACAATATCAACATTAACTCCAGCAAGTTTTAATGGAGTGACGATGTCACTAAAGAAAATTGCTGCATCCACATTATGACGACGAACTGGTTGCATCGTAATTTCCGCAGCTAATTCTGGCTGTAGACAAGCATCTAGCATTGCTACGCCCTTGCGTACTTTATGATATTCCGGCAATGAGCGTCCTGCTTGGCGCATAAACCAAACTGGCTTATGGCTCGGCTTCCGTCCTTGATAAGCAGAGATTATTGGTGACTCGGCAGTGCCGTTTGCAAGAAGTGGATGATTACTTGAAACATTAAAAGAGCCCATGCTCTAACTATACAACGCCTTCTTGTTTAGCTGTATATTCTACTGCATTTGAAACAATGAGCAGGAATAGCCCCTTTAGGGCCTAGTTTCAGTGGATAAGTTTCGGTACCGATTAGTTTCCAATTTTCGTTCATTACCACTGCCACTTTTTTAAACTTATATCCGCGGAAATAAATAGTAAGGTAAAATGAGAAATCATGACTTTTGTAGCTTTTATTGCCACTCATAACACAAGTGAACTATCCGTAGTCGAGCAGCTTTCTTACCGTAATGAACTTATTCCATCACAGCTAACTGCACGTCAAGATATGGTATCCGGCTGTGTAGTGCTGGCCACCTGCACTCGTTTTGAAATTTATGTAGATATTGAGCCAAAAGTTAAGCTAGCAGAGGCAAAAACCTATATTGTCGAAGCTGTTGCTGAGATAAGTAAAACTAAAGAAGATTTTGTAGTTAAAAATCTAACCTTACTTAAGGGTACAGAAGCTATTGAACACCTCTTTTCGGTTGCAGCAAGTCTAGATTCGATGGCTGTAGGTGAGCGTGAAATTGTGGGACAGGTACGTACTGCCCTTAAAGAGAGCCAGACTCAGCGCACCACATCCCCGACTATCGAATTAACTTTCCAAAAAGCACTTAAAGTCGGTAAAGCTGTTCGAACGCAGACTGAGTTAGCTAATACTGGTCGTTCCTTAGTAGACTTAGCTGTAGATTTAGCTATGCAAATGTGTACTCAAACTTCAAAACAAACACCTGAATGGGGTAATAATTCTGCACTTATTATCGGCACTGGCGCCTATGCAGGAGCTACAGTTGCTGCATTACGAAATAGTGGTTGCAAAAATATTGAAGTTTTCTCACGTTCTAATAGAGCAAAAGGTTTTGCAGAAAGCCACAATATTAAAGCTATTAAATCTGCAAAACTACCAGAGCAGATAGCCAATGCGCAGTTAGTAGTTAGTTGTAGTGGAAAAGGTCCAATAATAACAATAAATCTTGTTAAAGAGGCACTAGAGCTACGCAGCAAACGGTCGCCATTGGTGATGATTGATATGGCGCTTCGCCATGATATTCATCCATTAGTTAACGCTATGAATAACGTGGAAGTCATCAACTTAGAAACTATTAAAAATAATTCTACTGAAGAACATAGCAAAGCGCTTACTCAAGCCCAAGAATTAGTACAGAAGGCCAGCGAAGAATTTACTGCAACGAACGAAGCTCGTTTTTTAAATGATGCCATTGTCGCATTGCGCATGAGCGCTAAAGAAATCTTAGATAATGAAATTGCTAAACTACCAGAAAATGTAGATAAAGAAGAAGCCACCAAAGCAATGCGCCGACTGACTAGATCATTGTTACACACTCCCACTACTCGAGCTAAAGAACTTGCTGCTAAAGGAGAAGCCAATGATTACGCAAAGAGCATTGAAACACTTTTTGGGATAGAGTTCTAAATCTTTTAAAAAACAAGTGAAAACTTAGTGGGATATAAACAAAAATAAGGCAAATAATAAAAAAAAATCTTATTTCCTATAGCTTTATGCATAGCTAACATACGAAAATTAGATCATGACCTTAATCAGATAAACACTTATTGTGTAGGAAGATAGGAACATGGCATCTGATACCTCTGAAATTATTTTCTACCAAACCGATGATGGGCAATTAAAAGTTAATGTCCTCATCCAAGATGAAACTGTTTGGCTGAATCAGGCTCAAATGGTTGAATTATTTAATTCAAGTAAAGCTACTATTAGTGAACATATAAAAAATATTTATGAAGAGGGCGAACTTGAAAAAGAATCAACTGTTCGGAAATTCCGAACAGTTCAAAAAGAGGGGAAACGAGAAGTAGAAAGAGAAGTAAATCACTACAATCTAGATGTAATAATCTCCGTTGGTTATAGAGTTAAATCAATTGTCGGCACTCGTTTTAGGCAATGGGCTCTTAAAACTCTAAAAGAATATATGATTAAAGGTTTCGTACTTGATGATGAACGATTAAAACAAGGGCAAAATTTATTCAGTAAAGATTACTTCCGAGAATTACTTGACCGCGTCCGTTCAATTAGAGCAAGTGAACGCAGAATCTGGCAACAAATAACTGATATTTTTGCTGAATGTAGCATTAACTACGATAAAAACTCACCTGTAACAAAAGAGTTCTATGCAATGGTACAAAATAAGTTTCATTATGCAATTACAGGACAAACTGCTGCGGAAATTATTTACTCCAAAGCAAATAAAGAAGCTGAAAATATGGGTTTAACCAATTGGAAAAATTCACCCAAAGGACGCATCTTAAAAAGTGATACTACAGTTGCTAAAAACTACTTAAGTGAAAAAGAAATAAAACAACTTGAACGTACTATCACCGGTTACTTTGATTACATAGAAGATCTTATTGAGCGTGAAAATACTTTTACAATGGAAGAATTTGCTAAGAGTATCGATGAGTTTCTAGCATTTAGAAAGTATGAAATCTTAGCGGATAAAGGCAAAGTTTCGAGCCAGCAAGCAAAAGCTAAAGCAAAGCTAGAATATGACAAGTTTAATAAAACACAGAGCATAACCTCTGACTTTGATAAAGCAGTTAAAGAGATACAAAAAGACATATAAACAGCGAATAAATATTATTAATTCAATTTATAGATTACCGATTTCCCGTTATTTTCGGGCATGAAAAGAGCCCCCGACCGGATTCGAACCGGTGACCCTCTGATTACAAATCAGATGCTCTGGCCAACTGAGCTACAGGGGCAACATTAATTATTGTACACACTTTTTTCAGTGGTTGCAAAAGAATAACTCTAGCTTCTCACCTAGCACTCTTTTAGGCTGTTTTAGTAGGTGTTGCAATGAGTAAAAAGCTGCTAGAAACAAAAGATTAAGACGTGGGGTGTTTACTATCCATGCTAATGATGAGAGTTTCAGGGCAGAACGCTGAAACTATTTATGAGTGTTTGGCTCACAATGAAGAAAGATGAGTTAGTGCCTATTGGTGATGCCCGTAAGCACTTTTACCATATTACTTATAAGCCTAGAACTGCTCAATAACCATAACTGTTGATTTAGTAGCAGTTGCTGCTTGAATACCAATTTCTGAATCTTCAAAGATAACCGTGTTTTCTGGAGACATATTAAAAAACTCCATGACTTTTAAAAAACATTCTGGATTAGGTTTTGTTTTTTCGGCATCTTCTCCACACACAAGCATTTCGAAGAGACTAAGTTTACCGAAGTGTCGAAGAATTGCTTCAGCATTTTGGCGAGAAGCAGTAGTTGCAATTGCAATTCTATAACTAGGGCGAAGAGACTCGATAATTTTAAAAAGATGTTTGTTAACTTTTGCAGTACCTAGGAAAGAAGGATAAAGTTCAATTTTTCGGTCATGAATTTTTTCGCGAAGTTCTATATTGTCACCTACTAAGGAAGGCATAAATACCTTATAATTTTTTGAATGACACTTAGATTCATAGTACTCACGATCAATATTTACATGACTCTCTTTACAAGCTTGTCTATATGCTTGAAAGTTACATTCTGTAGTATCAAAGAGAGTTCCATCTAGGTCGAATATAGCTAACTTAGTTTTCTTCAAGTGGAAATATCCTCTCAACATCGTTAAGAACTTTAATCATACCAGCGTAGAAAAGTGCAGCACGATCAGTATCTTTGTTAATTTTATATGGCATCAAACGTAACCAATGCATAATTTCATGATAAAAAATACTACGGCGTTCATCATGACTAAATTTTGCCTTTAGCCAGTTATTATATTCAGTAAAAAGTTTATCGTATTGCAAAGAGTAAGTATCGTCATAATAAATATGATTATCTTCTACCTCAACATCATAAGTACGCATCAGAAATTCGTAACCCCCATGTAAAGATTGAAGGAGTTTAGCATAATCAAGAAAAGGTGAGTTAACAGGGTTCGGAGTATTTGGGTCAATAATATACCACTTGGGAGAATCTGTCGCATCAATAATAATATTCTCCATTGTTAAGTCACCATGGATTGTACCTTCGATATCATCTTTGAAAATATTATGCATATTATTTTCCGTGAGTAGCTTCTTGTAATAAGGCAAGTTATTGTATTCTATACCATTAATATAAATTGTGTTATATTCTGCCAGATGCATTAACGGAGTTGAATATTGAATCTTTTCGATATTTTCATTAGCTTTTGTTTCAATATACTCTCTAATATCATTTGCAGGTATCAAATTAGACGAGTTATTGTATAACTTTTCATCGAGAGTTTCTAAAACATCTTTGAGAAGTTTCCAGCATTCTTCAGACGAAGCTCTATGTACAAACTCATAGATAGGCATTGTCTCTGGAATATAGGGCATTTCATAGCTATAGTATGTATCTGTTTTCTTCTCGTCAAGTATTTCTGTTGTTGGTATTTTTTTTAAATTATCTTTTAACCAAACGACTTGATCGTACAACTTTTCAGCGTCATCTCCAAAAGCGTATTTCCTAAATACAGTGCCATTGTTTCCTGAACCTAATAGTGTAGTTGCATTTGATCCTGCAGAGAAGTCTCTAATGACATCAATATCTGAATTCATATCGAGATAATTTTTGATGTATTGACGATTATTATTTGTAAAATATTGACGAAGAAAAGATATTCTTTGCTGATTACCAACATGAGGCAAAAGTTGACTTGTTTTTCTCGTAGACTCTTGTGTTGAAGATGCATTTTTCAGTAAAAGAGCTAAAAGCAGCAAAAGAATCAGACTGAAAAAGCTAACAAGTCCAAACCAAATTCCGTTAGCATGGAAAATAGCTGGAACAATAAGGTTTTTCTGTGCAAATAAAGAAAGTAAAACATCAGTTACTGTGTATGTTTTGTTATTAACTTTCGTAAGGAACAATGAAAAAGCCCAGTAGGAGAAAATATAGAATGCCCATGTTGCAATTGTATAAAACAGAAGTTTAACTTTGTTTATCTTATTAATTAGGGTTTTCAAAGATGAAATCAAAGACCAAAAGAATAGCAAACCTTTGAGTTCAAGATTTACGTTAAAAATATGACAGATTTTAAGAATAGTATTCTTAGTAAATGTGTTTGCTTTCACTAAGAAATAAAAAGTAAAAATACTTAAACAAATAACTATCGTATAAAATACTACGAACTTAATATAAGCATTACTAAAGCCAGAAAATAAAAAAATTGCAAGAAAAAGAAAGTAAATAGCAATAAAATCGAGTATTCTATCGACGATGATAGTTGCTAGTGAAAAAGCAATACCGTTACGCATTTTCTTTCCCGAGATTATAGCTCTAATAAAATCACCAAAAATTTTAAAAGGTAAAAAGAAGTTTGCAATATAACCAAAAGATAAAGCAGTCAAAAGATTACTGTCATACGGTTTCTCATATGTTTCGATAAGCATTTTCCAACGAAGCATTTTGATGTAGGTCCCTAGGCTAAGAAGAAATGTCGAAGCTATGAATATACCAACCATTTAGTTTCCTTAGTTTAGCAATGAAAATTTACTAGACATTTTAGCTTCTTTATATTCTTCAGTGGTACCGAATCCTACTTGTGTATCAGTACTAAAAATAACTATATTTTTTCCTTCTTTAGCCAGAACATTATAGACACCACTCATAAAGTATTCACTGTATTCACAGTCTTTCAGATAAGTTTTAGCTGATGTTTCAAAAGTATTCTTATCTTTAAAGTAGTATGCTCCACAAATAGCGTGGTCACTAACGGCAACTTTTTCTACTGTTCGTACAAAGTGTCCATTTTTATCTAGTTCAGCAAAACTATATTTTGGTTCGTTTGAGGTAAAAGTTAGAAGACCGCCATCCACTTCCGAAATGTCCTTTGTTTTACAGAAAGTGTAAAAATCAGGACAATAAAACATATGATCGCAGTCATTAAAAACAATTGGCTTGTCATTTGTGATTTTTTCAGAACCTTTTAGAGAAGTAATAACTGCACCCTCAGTAACTTCAGTAATAGCTACAATTTCAGCTTTTGGAAAATATTTTTTAATTTTTTGATCAATATGGAAATCATCAATATGCTCTTGTAAAACTACTACAATTAATGAAGAAAGATTTACAAATTTTTCGATAGAACGTATTGACCAATAAAAGAAAGGTTTTCCATTTATTTGTATCAATGGTTTAGGAGTGGTGTAACCTTCTTTGGTAAAACGTGAACCACGACCAGCCATTGGCATTACTAGATTAATCACTTAAGCTCCTTAGTTACATCAGAAGCATCGTAACTATCAATTACTTCTGTACGAAAATCTTTTTGCATGAATTTCTTCTTAGCGGATACAAAAAAATCAGCTACAATCTTTGCAGTAGTAACGGCTTGACTTACCATTTTTACATTAGAAACCTGATCATCTTCACGCCAAGTAATTGGAAAGAAGTAATACGTGAAGCCGTATGTTTTATTTGCAAAGAGCATGAAACAATTAAAAGTTAAAGCATCCGGAAACTTTAGATAAAACTCACTTTCTAGCATTTTAGTACTATACATGTTTAATCCTGCACCAAGATCTTTGATTCTTGATGCAGTTGCAATAGAAAAAATAGAGTTATAAACGTAATTTCCAAAAGTGCGAAACTTTGAGTAACCATCTAGTTTAGAAGCTTTCATAAATCTTGCACCTAAACAACAGTCATATTTTTTGTATATTCCTTTATCAAGCACCGGCATTAGATCATGGATATCCCCTTGATCATCTCCATGAAGCACAATGACATAATCAAAATTATTTTCAACAGCATACTTGAAAGCAACTTTATGAGAGCCACCCAAATTGTAGTTAGCACGATTCCGTAATATACGAATGTTCAAATCTGGGTTTTCCATAGAGAATTTGCGACTAACTGCCTCAGTATTATCAGTGCTTCGGTTATTTACCACTATTACTTCTGAAATATACTCCAAAACTTTTTTATCAATTTGTTTTAAAACTCTTATGATTTGTTTTTCACAATTGTATGCTGGAATGAATAATAAGATTTTATCCATAGTCAGGAACCTTCTATCTATAGTTTTTCAGCCAGTATTTTCATAACAATGAAATTCACTACCATAGTAACTGGTGTAATAATGATTTTAATAACTAGTTTAAGGTTCTGTGCTAAAAAAGGCACGGACATTAAACTTGTTGCCACGAAAATTTTAAAGAGCAACTCACCTAAGTATGATATACAAATAAGCAGTATCAACTGATAAAAAAGGTAAATCAAATATTTGTAATGTAGCTTGACTCTCGAATCAATGTTAAAAATTTTTCTCGTAGAGACAATAAATACAAAGGTAATTGCTGGAGTAGAACTACAAAGATTTGCCGTAAAAACTGAAAAATTAAAAAAAGAAGTTAATATTATATACACACTAAAATCAATCAGCCAGCCGATACCTGAAACAGAAAAAAATTTGAAGGCTTGAGCGCTTAAGTCTTTCATGGAGTTTATAGTTTTCTTTTAATTTTAATTAACAATAAAATACATTATAATTCCATATATGAGAGAAGTAAAAAAAATAACTGAAAATCAAGTATATTTTAAGATAAGCAAAAATGCTTTTACTTTCTCTTTAGTATGGATAGTTCTCTCTTTTATTGGAGATTGGACTTTTTCCTTGGATAAAAATTCTATATCAATCGCCAAAATTACAGTATATGTTATTTTTAAACTTTTTGCGGTAGTATCAATTCTCTTTATATGTCAGGCAAGTTCCTTTGCAATTAATAATCGCTCGCACCCTAGAATAAAATTATTCTTACAATTTTTTACTACTTACTTTGGCATTATGCTATTTTTTTTATTGCTAACCTATCCAGGCGCTTGGCATTGGGACGATTTGCAACTTTTAGATGCAGCACACCATATGACACTTGTGTATTGGCAACATATTCTGTCGCAAGTTTTCATTAGTACAACACTATATATGATTCCATTTAACTTTGCTCCAGTTCTGATACAGATTTTTATTATTTCATTTATTGTTGCTAACCTTATGCTCAAGTTAAGCTACCATATCAATACAAAGGCATGGCTTTTTTTGATTCCAATGCTCTTTCCATCAATTGTATATTTTAACCTTACTCCGATGCGTATGTCTCTGTATTCTTTTGTGGAATTACTACTTTTTATAAGTGTTTTCTTTGCACATTATGAAAATCGAAGTTTATCCTATGCGATGATGATACGTTGGGGCGTTTTAGCATCGTTAGTTTGTACTTGGAGAAGTGAGGGTGCAATTTACTTCGTGGCTTTTCCCGTGGCACTTATTATTTTATTTTACAAACGTATAACTTTTAAGCAACTTACGAAATATATCGCAGTATTTCTTGTTGTACTTTTTAGCTTTAGTATCCCTATCAACAAAATTCAAAATTCCAATAAGATGTATTCAGATAAGTATTTTATCACTGGCACAATGCGTCCATTACAAGATGTTCTTAAAACCAATTTCAAAGATGACACCTCGCAGCAAGATATAGAGGCATTGAATAAAGTTTGGGACACGAATAGATTATCCTCAGGAAGTGAATCTGTTGTATCAGTATTTTGGAGTATTAAAAAATGGAATTTTACCCAACCTGAATTTGAAAACTATAAAAAAATAGTGGTTAAATTGCTTATTAATAACCCCGGCGCAGTTTTAAAAGGTAGTGAGAATCTATTTTTTCAAACAAGTGGTATAGACGGAGTTGCACATGTTTCTTCCATAGACTATAGCAACCAAGATTCAAGATGGAACAATACTGCAGTTCAGAATTACTGGAACGGCACTTTGAGTAAACCAATAAATACAAAAATTCGTCGTACTGTAATCAATGATTTACGTGGAGTTCCAGTGAATTTACTCACAAGTATCAGGCCTGGTCCATCACAGGTAACTTGGATTTATCCAACATTCTATAACTTATTTATTCCTATACTGATTTGTGTAATAATGTTTTTTATACTTCTTTTTACTAGATATAAGGTATATAGTCTGTTTTTTGCAGCATTAATTGTCCAGAGTTTTGTAGTATTTATGACTGCTCCTGATAATTATTTTATGTATTACCTTCCTATTTATGTTTTTGGGTTTTCATTTACGACTGTTATCTTGTTGCTTTGGCGAAATCATAAAAAAGATAAAGGATTTATAGATTATTATAACCACGGCAAAAAGTTAACATATTCTAAACAAACTCCAGGAACGAGTCTTGTGTATACTCCTTCATCTGATAGTACTTATCAACACTGAGCCACCCCAAAGAAAATAGTTGCAACTAACTTTAATTAGTTTCCAGGACCTACTTGTTTATTACTATCATCTACTGGCTCTAAAATTGAAAATCCATTTGGCGCAATTACTACAGTGGGATTACCACGTGAGCTTAATTGTTCTTGAGAAACATATCTGCCTTTGGAATCATATACTTTGTTAATCCAATTCTTACTATCTGGAAGCTTAACCTTATAGTGCATTACCTCAGAATTATCGTTATAGTATAAAATTCGTTGTTTTTTATCAGTCCCATAACTAATTTTCGTGACTTGTGGTTGGATTAAAATTCCAATTAATTTAGTATTACCAGAAACTTTGGCACTCAAAGTAACATCGCCAGTTTTTGTTAAATCCCCGACTGAGATTGGTGTTACTGTTCCTGTGTAATTTGCTGGTAATTTAGATCCAGATAAACTATTGCTAACCTTACCTAGCGAAGAATTACCTGCCTCAAACCATTCTGTAGAGCCACTGGTCTTAGCGTTTTGTTGCACTATTGGGAATATTTTTCTAGGTACATCACTATTACCAATGTTAATGCTTAAACTAGATTTATCAGCCAAATTGACAACTCTACCATTAGGAATAGTGCTATTCCCAGTCCAATTCGGAGTTGAAATAATTTCGTATTTGCCTTTATATGCAATATTTTCACTATCAGCATTAATAATTGAAACGCCCTGAACATTTGGTTGCGAAGTGAAACTTTTGGCTAATTCTTTTATGCTAGGATTTTCATCAAGAGCTAGCATCGACAATACCCCATGGATGTTAGATTCCGCAGAAGAATTTAAATCTACATTATTATCAGCATCTAAAGAATTGTAGAAAGTTCCATTATTTGGATCAAACATCTGCTTACTACCTTTATTTGCGCCAAAATACCAGCCTGCAATCATTGGTGCCATTCCAGTAATACCATCTGACTCACTTTGTTTTCCGAGAGTAATTAATGAACGTAGTCTCAAATCTATCCCAACAGGAGTTTGGTTAGCATCAGAAATAGTAGGACTTAAGGTACTACTTATTCCTTCATTAGACATTAAGAAAATAGTCCATAATGAAGCATCATATAAGGCTGGTGTCATCACATTACTACGTTTTAATGCAGGAGCAGCAGCAGTTAATGCAGCATCAGCAGCTGAATTATTAGCTGACCAATAAGTAGTTGATTTTGGTGAAGTCATAATAGCGCCAAAAGGCCATTCACTAGGATCTCCACTAGCTTGTGCACCAATTCCCTCAGTTAAATTATTAAGAATTTTTTCTGCAGTTGAATCAGATCCTTCTGCCGATAGATAAGCTGAAAGACCCAAAGTTATATTTGAAGTCACTTCTACATTATCGGTAAGAAGATTATTTGCAGGTTTTACATCACTAGCACTTTGCGTTTTTGAGCTTTTCTTTTTTAATGCTGTCTCCATTACCTTCATGCTCAACTGCATTCGGGTTGATAAAAACTTTGCAAAATCAGGGTCAGAATCTTTAAATGCACTATAGCCAGAACCTAATGCCCAAACATAATCAGCAAACCAGTCCGATACTGCGCTATCACTGGGGTTTATATCAGCACTAGTGAGTAATTTAGAGTCATCTGAGGTATTTTCATTATTAAGTGAACCATCTGTTTGCATCCAACGTACAGTGTATCCTGCTTTTGCCCCTGCACTATTTTGCATATACGCTGCAGTTTTTAATAAGCTCATAGCTTTATTCTTACTGTCAGTGTCACCATATAGTTTCCAATGGTTTATGTACACAATCGCAGCTGTAGCGATATCATCTAGACGGTATGCACCTTGTGACCAATTTTTACCATCTAAATCTCCAGCACCAGCATTTTTATAGCTACCATCATCATTATGCTGTGAAGTTACCCAGATTGCTTGTCCTTTTGCGTTATTCGTAATGCCATAAGTAGTATGTTGAGCATTTTTAGTTAAAGGTACTTCTGCCAACATGGAATTAAGATGATTAAGGTTCGTTATAGGATTTTCGACTTTAACTTTAGATGCTGTGGGAGTCGGAGTAGCTTGCTGTGTAGTCTGAGAATTTTTAGGAAGACTAGAAACATCACTACATGCTGTTAAACTTAGTGACGATAGCAGCGTTATCGTGGCCATACTTTTCCAACTCTTCTTTGAAAATTCTCGCATAGACTACTCTCGAATTAATCCAAGTACTTCATCAGTTAGCTTTTTCATTCGTGTTTCGTCATGAGCCTCTACATTTAAACGTAGGTATGGCTCGGTGTTTGAAGCACGCAAATTAAACCACCATTTACTGTCATTGCTATTAAAAGTCCAACCATCCATTGTGGTAAGTGTAGTTTTATCTGAAAACTCTGCTTGCACTTTTTTAATAGCGTTTGGGATATCTTTAACTGTAGAGTTAATCTCACCACTTGCAAAATAAGGCGAGTATTTTTTAGCTAATTCTGACAAAGGCAATTCCTGTTTGCCAAGCATATATAACACATACATAGCAGCAAGCATCCCAGTATCTGCATTATAAAAATCTCGAAAATAAAAATGTGCAGAATGCTCTCCACCAAAAATTGCTTTTGTTTTAGCCATATCTGCTTTGATAAACGAATGACCCACGCGAGTTTCTACCGTTTTAGCTCCAGCTTCTTGCAGTAACTCTGGAACAGCACGTGAAGTAATTAGACTATGCAAGATAGTTACATCTTTTTCGCCTTGCTTTTGAGCTCTCTCTAACTCACGCAACCCTACCATTACAGTAATAGCACTCGGAGTAACATCATTACCTTTTTCATCAACTACAAAACACCGATCTGCATCACCATCAAAGGCTAATCCGATATCAGCTTTTTGTTTTACTACTTCACCTTTTAAATCTTTTAAGTTTTCTGGGTCAAGAGGATTTGCTGGGTGGTTTGGGAAAGTCCCATCAAGTTCAAAATACATTGGGACTATTTCTAGGGGTAGTGGCTCAAGCAATTCATCACCCAAAACCGCCGGAACTGTTTTACCTGACATACCATTACCAGCGTCAACTACTACTTTCAATTTACGAATACTACTCAAATCAACTAAAGAGCGTAAATACTTTGCATAATCTTTAGTTGTATTTTTTTCAGTAATCCTACCCTTATCAGCTACTTCTCTGTAGCCATTATCTAAATATTTCTGTGCTAAATCTCTAATATCATAAAGTCCATCAGCACTTGATATAGGAACTGCTCCAGCTTTACAAATTTTGATTCCGTTATACTCTGCTGGGTTATGTGAAGCTGTAAACATCACACCAGCTTTCTTGAAATATCCAGAAGCAAAGTACATTTGATCTGTGGAACATAGACCAATAAGTTCGACATCAGCACCACGGGCACTAGCGCCTTTTGCAAAACTCTTTGAAAATTTTGGTGAAGTTGGACGCATATCACCACCAATAAGGATGGCCTTATTTTTCAAATCTAATATATCAACAGTGGCTGCACCAATAGCTTTGACAATATCTTCATCGATAGTTTGCCCTGTAATACCGCGGATATCGTAGGCATTAAAAATAGCTTCGAGTTCTTTTTCCATAACTTCTATTCTACCTTTATTTTTAATTAAAAAAGAAAAGTAAAATCAGTTTGCACACAAGGTACAATTCACGATAAAGTAGAAAGGTATGGAAGCGTGGCTGAGTATGGCTTAAAGCACCACCCTGCTAAGGTGGAGTCCCCAAAAGGGGACCGCAGGTTCAAATCCTGTCGCTTCCGCGATTGAAGGATCTTCTATTAGAAGGTCCTTTTTTATTTGCCTTGCCAAAGACCGAATCATAAGTCCTTAATGACGTAAATTCTGACATATAGGCCTCTATGAAATATAAGGCTTGCCATTTCCATACATTTTTCTTATTTCCTGCCAAAATTCTGTATGGAAATAAGAAAAACTACAGGTTTAATCGTTTCTCACATCATATACACGAATAACTTTTTCAGCTTATATTGATTGTTTTCCACAAAATTCCCTATCTTAGGTCACAAAAACCTTTCTCAACAAAACAGATACCAAATTGGCCAACCTCTACCAATAACACGCCCAACCCATCCACTATTTATGGCCTATAAGTCGAGTTATAGGCCATAATGTGTTGTTATTTTTCTTTGTAGGGGTTATTTTTTCTGTGATGTAGGCCTGTTTGTTAGCTTCTAAAGTTAGCTTATGGGTTTTAATCAATATTCTGCTTGGTGTGTGC
>JASGEI010000014.1:0-88259 GCA_047606545.1 Micrococcaceae bacterium
AAGAACAAATAGGGCCAAAAGAAATCGACAAATCATACCAAACAATCAGATACAAAGGAGGTGCAATCTGGGTCAACACAACCGAGTAACACACTCGAACCAACAACACATTATGGCCTATAAGTCTAAACTTTAACTTTGAAATAAAACAAGAGCCCGTAATCAGTTGCTTCCCCTCATCTGATTACAGGCTCTTTTAATACATTAACAACTTTTTCAGAATATGTAAAGTCGAAGGATTTTTTCTGAGAAATTATTAACTTTTTAAATACAAAAATCAGCTAAATTTTTGTCAATCTTTGATAACTGTTCTGCAGTTTCTACCACATTTGCTAGTAACATTGCACGAGTCATGGGGCCGACACCACCAGGGTTTGGTGATAGCCAAGAAGCTACATTAGCTACCTCAGGCTCCACATCACCAAGTAGTTTAGCTTTACCACCATCAGTATCTTCGACACGACTAACGCCTACATCTAGCACGATAACACCTGGCTTAAGGTCTTTAGCCTTAATCATATGTGCTGAACCTGCAGCTGCAACTACCACATCTGCTTGCCTTAAGTGGCCAGATAAATCTTCCGTACCGGTATGCGTAAGAGTTACTGTCGCATTAATATTACGGCGAGCTAACAATAATCCGATAGAGCGCCCTACAGTAACACCTCTACCAACTACTACTACATGCTTACCTTTAAGCTCTATACCGTGGCGCAACATTAAATCAATAATGCCACGTGGTGTGCAAGGTAACGGTGTCGTAATCTTATCGTTTACATTAAGCACTAAACGTCCCAAGTTCATTGGATGCAGACCATCGGCATCCTTTTCCGGAGCAATAGTTTCTAGTACTTTATTAGTATCAATATGCTTTGGTAAGGGTAGTTGCACAATATACCCAGTTACTTTTGAATCTTGGTTTAACTCATCAAGAACTTTAAGTAACTCTTCTTCTGAAATATCTTCAGGCAAATCTTTACGAATTGAAGCTATACCAACTTGTTCACAGTCACGGTGTTTTCCTGCTACATAAACTTTAGAGCCTGGATCTTCACCCACTAAAACTGTACCTAAACCTGGAGTTATTCCTTTTTCTTTCAGTACTGAAACTCGCTCTTTGAGCTCAGTCTTGATATCTGCAGCAGTCTTTTTACCGTCTAATGTTTTTGCTTGGTCTACCATTCTTCAAGTCCTTGGTATAGTGGGAAATTTTCAGCAAGTTTCGCTGTCCGTGTCTTTAATGGTTCTAGGTCTTCACCTTTAAGGGCACTAGCAATTACTTCGCCAATTTCATTAAATTCACTTGCCCCAAAACCACGAGTTGCCAATGCTGGAGTACCGATACGTAACCCTGAAGTAACCATAGGCGGACGTGGATCAAACGGCACTGTATTACGGTTAACAGTGATACCAACTTCGTGTAACAAGTCCTCAGCTACTTGACCATCAAGTTTAGAATTACGTAAATCAACTAATAGTAAATGTACGTCAGTGCCACCAGTTAGTACGCTAACACCATGTTCTTTCATATCTGGTGCATTCAAACGTTCAGCAATGATTTTTGCACCTTCTAATGTTCGTTGCTGACGTTCTTTATATTCTGAACTACCTGCAATCTTAAATGCCACAGCTTTTGCAGCAACAGCATGCATCAATGGTCCACCTTGTTGCCCTGGAAACACCGCACTATTAAGTTTCTTTGCATATTCTTTACGAGCCAATATTAAACCAGAACGTGGGCCTGCAAGTGTTTTATGGACTGTAGAAGTAACTACATCAGAATATGGCACTGGGTTAGGATGTAAACCAGCTGCAACTAAACCAGCAAAGTGTGCCATATCAGTCCATAGTTTTGCACCAACCTCATCAGCAATTGAGCGGAATGCCTCGAAATCAATCTGTCTCGGGTATGCTGACCAACCAGCAATAATTACTTGTGGTTTTTCTTTAAGAGCCTGCTCACGGATTTGATCCATATTTAGACGGAAAGTTTTTTTGTCAACTCCGTAACCCACAACCTCGTATAATTTACCTGAGAAATTAAGCTTCATACCATGAGTTAGATGACCACCATGATCTAATTTAAGCCCCATTAACTTATCCCCTGGATTAATCATTGCCGCTAGAGCTGCAGCATTAGCAGTAGCTCCAGAATGAGGCTGAACATTAGCAAATTCTGCTCCGAATAGTTCCTTTGCTCGATCTCGAGCAAGGTTTTCTGCAACATCTACATATTCACAACCACCGTAATAACGACGCCCTGGATAACCTTCAGCATACTTATTAGTCAACACTGACCCTTGAGTTTCCAAAACTGCCCGAGGTGCAAAATTTTCTGAAGCAATCATTTCCAAAGTATCTCGCTGCCTTGCCAGCTCTTGATCAATGACCTTAGCAATTTCTGGGTCTACCGAAGATAACGGTTGGTTTGTAATAGAATCTTTCACTTAAGCTCCTAAAGAATAGGGGAATGTATATCTCAAGATTACTCTGTTTTTTAATAATTTTTCACTAACTATCTAACAAAATCCACATTTTCTAGACTAAATTTCATGGTATTTTTAATAACATGAGTGAGAAAAAAGAAACATGGATTTATACCATACATTGCCCTGACGCCCCTGGTGTCGTTGCTAAAGTTGCTGGCCTAGTTTATGAAGTAGCCGGCATGATTCGAGAATCGAAAGAATTTAACAATGCTGAGTCACTAGAATTCTTTATGCGTGTTGAGTTTGATATCGATGAAATGACTGACGAAATTAAAGAAAAATTCGCTAATCTTTCTAAAGAATTAAAAGGCGAATATGGTCTTTACAATGCTAACAAAAAATTAAGTACTATCATTATGGTTTCAAAAGAAGCACACTGTCTTAACGGTTTGCTTTTCCGTAATCGTGCTGGAGTTTTAAATATAGATATAAAAGCCATAGTCGGTAATCACAATGACTTAAAAGAACTTGCAGATTTCTACGGTATCCCATTCCATCACATTCCAGTTACTAAAGAAACTAAAAAAGAAGCTGAACAAGAACTTCGTGACCTTGTAAAGGAATATGAAATCGACCTAGTAATTCTAGCTCGCTACATGCAGATTCTTTCTGAAGAACTATGTGAAGATATGCATGGCAATATTATCAATATCCACCATTCATTTTTACCAAGTTTTAAAGGGGCACGCCCGTACAAGCAAGCTCACGACCGTGGTGTAAAGATGATTGGCGCTACTGCACACTATGTGACTAGTGATCTTGATGAAGGACCAATCATCGACCAAGAGGTTTTACGTGTAGATCACAACGCTGATGTTAAAAAGCTTATGGAACTTGGTCGTGATACCGAAGTTCTAGCACTTTCGAGTGCTGTACTACTTCATGCAGAACATCGAGTACTGCTTGATGGACATCGTACTGTAGTTTTCTAAACATCCCTAAACAAAAATACGAACCGTATTTTCTTAGTAACCGCTAATTTCCACCCCATACATGCAACGAAAAACTCGTTTTAGTAAGAAAATTGGCCTATAACTCTAAAGTTATAGGCCAATTTCGCTAATTAAGCTTAGTTTTTACTGCTTAAACGCTCCTGCAGATTTTCATCAAGGGCAGCTAAGAATTCTTCAGTAGTTAACCATTTCTGATCTTTACCAACTAGCAATGCTAGATCCTTAGTCATCTTGCCTGACTCTACAGTCTTGATAATTACATCTTCAAGAGTTTCAGCAAACTCCACTACCTCTGGAGTATTATCCATACGACCACGGTAAGCTAAACCACGAGTCCAAGCATAGATAGATGCAATTGGGTTAGTAGAAGTAGGGTTACCTTTTTGGTGTTCACGGTAATGACGAGTCACAGTACCATGAGCAGCTTCTGACTCTACGACTTTCCCATCTGGAGTAGAAAGGACTGAAGTCATTAGACCTAAAGAACCGAACCCCTGAGCTACGATGTCAGACTGTACGTCACCATCATAGTTCTTACAAGCCCAAACATAGCCGCCTTCCCACTTAAGTGCCGAAGCTACCATGTCATCAATTAGACGATGTTCGTAAGTTAGACCTTCTTTTTCAAAGTCTTTCTTGAACTCTTCATCAAATACCTCCTGAAAGATATCCTTGAAACGACCGTCATAAGCTTTCAAAATTGTGTTCTTAGTAGATAAGTAAACTGGATACTTACGAGATAGACCATAGTTAAATGATGCGCGTGCAAAGTCACGAATTGAATCATCAAGGTTATACATACCCATTGCAACCCCTGCACTTGGCGCATCAAATACCTCGAATTTCATTGGCTCAGAACCATCTTCAGGCTCAAAAGACATAGTAACTTTACCAGGACCATCAAACTTGAAATCTGTAGCTTTGTACTGGTCACCGAATGCGTGACGTCCCACAACGATTGGTTTATTCCAACCAGGTACTAAACGTGGAATATTGCTGATAATGATTGGTTCACGGAAAATCACCCCACCAAGGATATTACGAATAGTTCCGTTTGGTGAACGCCACATCTTCTTTAGCCCGAATTCTTCCACACGAGCTTCATCAGGAGTAATAGTCGCACACTTAACACCAACACCATACTTCTTAATTGCGTTAGCGGCATCAACTGTTACTTGGTCCTCAGTCTTATCACGCTCTTCAATGCCAAGATCGTAATATTTTAAATCGATATCCAAGTATGGATGGATTAAACGCTTTTTAATGAAAGACCAAATAATACGAGTCATTTCATCGCCATCAAGCTCAACGATTGGATTCTTTACCTTAATTTTCCCTGTCATCTATTCTTTCTCCTCTATGAGACTTATAACTCTTTTAATAATACTTGAAATACTACGCTGGCGCGATGATAGACAGCACTGCGATACCAAACAATAAAAATAGCAAAAATACTACATCAAAACTCCTAGTTCGCGCAGCATATGCATTACCTTGTGGTGTTTTAGCTAAACGGACCATTATTACAAAAGCAATTAATAAAACGATACAAAATCCACCCGCACGAAAGCCAAACAACCAAGAAACTAGTAAAGAAATAACCATTAGAATTATTGCAATAACTTGCAAAGTTCTAATACGCATCGGTAACTTATAAAAACCTTCTGCATTTAATCTTTGAAATCTAGCTTTAAAATCACCCAACTTTACACCTATCCACAACAAACTACTTATGTTTCTTAATTTTAACTTTACCTTTAGTCAGCTTAACAACTGGAGTTTTTTTAATAGGCGAAGGTGGAGTTTTGGGTTTTGGCGGAGCTTTAACTGGTTTTGATGGGGTATTTTTTCCCGAAGTTGTAGTTGAAGAAGGCGTAGGAATCTTTTCTTTTTTCACTCGTGCAACTTTTGTTTCAGGCTTAAGTTTCGTTAATTTTGGTTTTGCTTTAAATTTCGCAAAGCGTTGTGTTAAAGACATAGCTGGCTTCTTATTAACTGCTGATACTTCCACTTTGTTTGGATTATTATAATTCTTAATATAATTCAAAACCCAAGGTGCTGCTAAATGCCCAAGAAACTCACCTAAACCTAGTAATAAACCTAAGCGTAAACCCATTGCGCCAGCATGAACGCCTACATAATTTAAATTTCCAGGTCCCATTGCACCTGTACTAAGCCAAGCAAAGAAAGTAATTAAAAGTCCTGAAGCAACCCCGACACAAAGTGACGAAGCTAATGCAGAAAACGTATTACGAACCCAAGGGTTATCAATCTGGTGTCCTAATTCTTTATCAATTTCCAACGGAATATTACGCCAGAACCAGACTCCTGCCGCAATACCAGCTAGAATTACCAAGAATACTAGCGTTATACTCCAAGTGCCAAGCTCTCCAGGAACGCTAGCAGTTAATGGTACCAGTGGCATCGGACCATCTTGAACATGCATCGGAGTCACTTGATGGTTTTTACCTATTGAAAAACCTGTATGTACCAACCAAGATAATGCCCAAATAATAAAGTTTGGCAGATAGAATAGTTGCGCAAAAAACATTGCGATTATGCCAAGCACACCTAATTCAGCTTCTTCATAAACTACTGTTGCCTGTGACCAATCAAAGATAATGTTAATACCTAAAAGTAAAGCGCTAATAGCTATTGTGCTCAGCAAGGCTGTAATAACTCCACCCATTACAGCATATAAATATCTTCGTGATAATGGCAATTGTTTCTTTACTTTTGCACCTACTAAATTTTCAAAACTTCCAGCAGCCACATAAGAACCGGTAATTAAGGATACCAACATCACTAAAACTGGAAAAGTAGTAGCTTCACCAATCTGGAATTTTATTCCACTGCGACCAGCTAGGAAATAAAAAATTAGTGCAAATATAAAATAGCTAATAACACTGGCAATCCAGGTTATAAAAATCTTTCCTTTTGGCGAAGCTGCCATTAAGCGTTTTCCTGAGTTATAAGCCAGCCATACTGGAATTAACATCAAGCCCAAAGGCATTAAACTATAGGTAAAATTAGTAAAGATTAACGGCGTACCATTGCCTAACAACCAAAATGCTGCACTTAATGACAAAGGTGGCGTAGCAGAGAAATCACCAATATCTGTAATACTGTTCATATCATTGACAGCAAAACCAATTAGCATAGGAATTGCTAAGAGTACATAAAAAATAAAAGCGTTTTGTAACATCTCAATTACCGCTTGTACCGATAGCGGCATTTCAACTTTACGCTTAAAAAATTTCACAACTCTCCAAAAAATATTACTTAGCTATTTTATACCTTATATTTCTTTAATAGGGTCTTTATTGAAAGTACTATTGGTTAAGAGTCCAAGTATTCCGTCAGGTTTCACATTAAAAGATAGGTCTTTGATGACTGTTTTGTCACCAAAGACCATCTTAAAGTTTTCTACATCTACGATGTTAGACATGTCAGTCCTAATTTCGTAATTATTCTACGGTTACGCTCTTTGCTAAATTACGTGGCTGATCTACGTCATAACCTTTAGCTGTAGCCAATTCACAAGCAAAAATCTGTAATGGAACTGTAGTTAACAATGGCATTAGCAGTGTAGATGCTTGAGGCACTCTGATAATTACATCTGCATGACCTTTCACACTATCATCGCCTTCTTCAGCAATAACCAAAGTGTGAGCACCACGAGCACGAATTTCTTGAATATTAGATACGACCTTAGCATGCAAAGGGTCACGACCACGAGGAGAAGGCACAATCACAAATACATTTTGACCTTCTTCAATCAAAGCAATTGGACCGTGTTTTAACTCACCTGCTGCAAAACCTTCTGCATGGATGTATGCAATTTCCTTCAGTTTAAGAGCACCTTCAAGTGCAACTGGATAGCCAACATGACGGCCAAGGAACAATACAGACTCTGTATCTTTAAGTTCTTTCGCCAAGTCACTAATTTTGTCCCACTTATCAAGGATTTGTTGAATATTTTCTGCAGTTTTTTCAACTTCATCAAGAATGTGAGAAATTTCATCGCGGAATTTATTACCACGAATCTGAGCTAAGTAAAGTCCTAATAGATAAGCTGCAGTAATCTGTGCAGTAAATGCCTTAGTAGAAGCTACAGCAATTTCTGGACCAGCATGTGTATAAAGCACTGCATCTGCTTCACGAGGAATAGTAGCACCTACGGTGTTACAAATAGCTAGTACTTTTGCACCTTGTTCCTGTGCGTGACGCATCGCCATAATAGTGTCCATAGTTTCACCAGATTGCGAAACAGCTACTACTAAAGTTTTATCGTTAACAATTGGGTCACGATAACGGAATTCATGTGCTAATTCAACTTCCACTGGTATACGACACCAATGTTCGATAGCATAACGAGCTACCTGACCCGCGTATGCTGCAGTACCACAAGCAATTACGATAATTTTATCGATAGAACGCAACACAGTTTCATCTACGTGTAATTCATCAAGAGCTAAGTCACCCTTGCGATCGATGCGACCTTTGACAGTCTGTGAAACTGCCATTGGTTGCTCGTTGATTTCTTTAGCCATGAAAGAACCATAACCATCTTTTTGTGCACTAGCAGTGTCCCAATCGATAGTGTATTCTTTACCTTCAGCTTTGTTACCATCGTAATCAGTAATCTCTACAGATTCTGGGGTGATAGTCACAACTTGCTTTTGTTCAAGTTCTACTGCTTGACGAGTATACTCAATGAATGCTGAAACGTCAGAGCCAAGGAAGTTTTCATTTTCACCCAGACCCAAAACTAGCGGCGAATTTTCACGACTTGCAACTACTGTATTTGGCTGATCTTCATGAATTGCCAATAATGTGAAAGCACCTTCAAAGCGTTTGCTGGCTTTGCGTAATGCCTTTGTAAGATCCTTTTCTTGGTCATACATTTTTGCAATGTACCAAGCTGCAACCTCGGTATCAGTTTCTGATTCAAATTTAACACCATCACCGATAAGCTCTTGCTTAATTTCTTCGTAATTTTCAATAATTCCGTTATGGATTACAGCTAATTTTCCATCTGCAACCACATGTGGGTGGGCGTTAGCGTCAGTTGGGGCACCATGAGTAGCCCAACGAGTATGACCAATACCAGTAACACCTCTATTAATCGAATCTTTTTTAATTTCTGCTTCTAAGTTTTTAAGCTTTCCAGCTTTTTTCCTTGATTCAATGCCGTTCTCAGTGATAACTGCAACACCAGCTGAATCATAACCACGATATTCTAGGCGTCGTAGTCCTTCTATGAGAACATTTAAAGCAGGGTTGTTTGCTGAGTTAGCACTTCCAGCTGAATTGCCGACATAACCAACGATTCCGCACATAAACGATAAACCTCTTTAAAATAGGGAAGACTTTATAATATGAACTTTAACACTAATGTTAGCAGAAAACATCATTTTGCGGTGTCTCCATTCGTATCTTTTGAACGAGAAGATTGGGCAAAACAAGCGCCAGAAATTGAAGTTAAGCTTAACGAAAGAGATATTAAAGAGATTCGAGGCATTGGAGATCCATTAAATCTCAAAGAAGTTGAAGAAATCTATTTACCTTTATGTAGGTTAATAAATATGTATGTGGATTCTAAAACTCTACTATATAAACAAACTGCTGAATTCCTGGGGGATACGAGTAAAAAGACGCCTTTTATTATTGGATTAGGTGGTTCAGTAGCAGCTGGAAAATCTACTACTGCACGCTTACTTCGAGAACTGCTCTCCCGTTGGCCAAGCAACTCCGATGTCCAACTAGTCACTACCGATGGATTCCTATACCCTAATTCTGTACTTGAAGAAAAAGGATTAATGGAACGTAAAGGTTTCCCAGAATCTTATGATCAGCGCAAACTTCTTGAATTTATCTCAGAAGTAAAAGGGGGAGCTGAAACTGTGACCGCACCCTGGTACTCACATGTAACCTACGACATTGTACCTGATAAGGAAGTAGTAGTCTCATCTCCAGATATTTTGATTGTAGAAGGGCTTAATGTATTATCACCGCCTCCAACTAACAAAGATCATAATCCTCAAGTAGCAGTAAGTGATTTCTTTGACTTTAAGCTCTATGTTCATGCAGAGTTAGAGTATTTGGAACAGTGGTATCTAGAACGCTTCATGAAACTTCGCGACTCGGCATTTACTGATCCCGAAAGTTATTTCAGCCAGATTACTCAAATTAATGAAACTGAAGCTAAAAACCTTGCTATCCAAGTTTGGCGCAGTATTAATAAGCCAAATTTGCTTGAAAATGTATTGCCTACCCGAGGTAGGGCACACTTAATTTTGAACAAAGGTGCAGACCACCTGGTAGATTCTATACAATTACGTAAGCGTTAATTCAGGTAATTTAATAAAAAATTTAGGAATCTTCCCAGCAATTTTGTAGGTTTAAGGTTCATAATTTACGTATCAAGGATTTATTTCCTCCCTAACTACACGGAAAGAGCATCATTTATGAGCACTGAGCATGGAACTGAGCTTAAAACTTGGGAAAAGTTTGGGCGTTTTACCTTGCCTATTGGGCTGGTAGCAGTGATGTGGGTAATCCAGATTATTAATATGACTGGGTGGCTTAACAAGCTATTGGGTCTTCGCGCACGTAAAGTTTCAAGTTTATTTGATATCTTTACTTTTCCATTTGTGCATGCTAATTTGGCACATATTATTGGAAATTCTATTCCCCTATTGATACTTGGGTGTGTAATCGCCTTAGGTGGAACGAAAATTTATGCACAAGTAACTGCACTAATCATAACGATTTCAGGCTCTATGCTATGGATTGTGGGTCCATCTTACACCATTACCATAGGAGCTTCTGGACTGGTATTTGGCTATATTACTTATCTTGTTGGTAGAGCTTATTTCTTTAAATCTGGTTTCTTAAAAATAGGCTATATGGCTATTGCTATTATCGTTACCATTTTCTATGGCTTCGTATTAATTGGTGGAATTACCCCAATGGTTAGAAGTGGTATATCTTGGCAAGCTCACTTATGTGGTGCAATAGCTGGAATACTGACTGCAAAAATTCTAAGCACCGGAAAACTTTCTAACGAACATAAACGTGCGCTTGAACGTGAATCAGAACTAGACTGGACTTAATTATCCAGTGATAGTTCTGATTCTACAATCTTAGCTAAACGCTTAGCACTTTGACGTGCTTGAGCTTCAGTACCAGCCTCAACCATAACGCGTACTAACGGCTCAGTTCCTGAAGGGCGAAGTAATACTCGCCCAGTATCACCAAGCTCCGTCTCTAACTCTTCTACAGCTTCTAAAACAACTCTGTTTTTGTCACAGGCACTCTTATCTACATTTTTAACGTTAATAAGCACCTGTGGTAACTTCTTCATTACATTAGCAAGTTCTTGCAAACTCTTACCAGTACGCGCAACTTCAGCAGCTAGATGTAAGCCAGTAAGAACACCGTCACCAGTAGTCGCATATTCACTCATGATTACGTGCCCTGATTGCTCTCCGCCAAGAGAAAACTCACCATTACGCATCGCTTCAAGCACATAACGGTCACCTACTTGAGTTTGAACTAACTCAATACCATTTTCTTTAAGAGCAAGCTTAAGTCCCAAGTTACTCATCACAGTGCCGACAAGTACATTATCTTTAAGTACACCACGATCTTTCATTGAAAGTGCCAAAATAAGCATAATTTGATCACCATCGATCACTTTACCCTCATGATCGACTGCTAGACAACGGTCAGCATCACCATCATGAGCAAAGCCCATATCGGCACCTAAACTAACTACTGCCTCCTGCAATTTTTCCATATGAGTGGAACCACAACCTTTGTTAATGTTAAGACCATCTGGTTCGGCACCAATAACAATAATATCCGCCCCAGCGTTCTTAAAGGCCTGCGGAGAACAGCCACTAGCAGCACCATTTGCACAGTCTAGGACAATCTTTAGTCCCTTAAGACTCTGACCTCGCATACTAGAAAGCAAATGCAGCACATAACGATCTTCTGCATCGGCAAAACGACTAATCCTTCCAACTTCATCACCAGTTGGAAGAGTTAAATTTTCTTTCATTTTTGCTTCAATAGCTTCTTCAATAGCATCATGCAATTTTTGACCGCCTCGAGCCAAAAACTTAATTCCATTATCAGGAGCAGGGTTATGTGAAGCTGAAATCATCACACCAAAATCAGCATTATCGTCTAAGACTAGATAAGCAGCTGCGGGTGTAGGCACTACACCTGCATCATGAACATCTACACCAGCGCTTGCAAGGCCTGATTGAACTGCAGCTGTAATAAATTCACCACTTGCACGTGGGTCCCTTGCTACAACTGCTTTAGGTTTATGATCTTTATCACTAGCCCCCAAAATGAAAGCTGCTGCTTGTGAAACTTTTAATGATAGGTCTGCGTTAACGACCTCGCCGTTAGCTAAACCTCTAATACCGTCTGTACCAAAATATTTTGCCATAGATAACATAATACCAACTTTTATGATGTTTCCATCACAAACTTTCAAGGTTTAAATACCCTCTTTTCTACTTTAACTCCTCATTTTCTTACTAAAACTATATTTCCACCTCATATTTGCCATGGAAATTACTGTTTACAAAGAAAATATTCGAAGACTTTTAAAGCATAAAAATACCCATGCCATAATGACATGGGTATTTTGTAGTCTTGTAAGATTAACGCTTACTGAACTGTGGAGCCTTGCGAGCTTTCTTAAGACCAGCTTTCTTACGCTCCTTAACACGAGCGTCACGAGTCAGAAATCCAGACTTTTTAAGCTTTGGACGGTTATTATCCTGATCGATGTCATTTAGCGCACGTGCAATTGCAAGACGCAAAGCACCTGCCTGACCGCTTGGTCCACCACCTTGAATACGAGCAACTACGTCATAACCATTTTCAAGATTTAACAATGTAAATGGATCATTAACTAATTGCTGATGAAGCTTATTTGGGAAATATTCTTCAAGTGAACGACCGTTAATCGCCCAAGTTCCAGAACCTGGGTTTAGACGTGCACGAGCAATTGCTTGCTTGCGACGACCAACAGCAGCGCCACTTTGCACTAGTGCAGGGCGCGCTTCCTCGGTTTTAGCTTCGCTACGAGGTGTTTCACTTGTGTATTCAGTGAGTTCTGCAGCATCATCTTGCTGATCTGTAGCTGGAACAGTTTCCTGATCCTCTACTACAATCTGCTCTTCGTTATTTTGAGCCACGTTTCTCCTTGAGATTTATAAGTTTGTTACTGGGCAACCTGAGAAATTTCGAAAGGCTGTGGGTTTTGAGCAGCATGTGGATGCTCTGAACCTGCGTAGACTTTCAATTTAGATACGGTTTTAGCTCCTAAAGAGTTTTTAGGTAGCATGCCCTTAATAGCTTTTTCAACAGCACGAACTGGGTGCTTTTCTAGAAGTTCTGCATAGCTAGTTGAACGCAGACCACCTGGATAACCAGAGTGACGGTATGCGCGCTTCTGTTGAAGTTTAGAACCTGTCAAAGCAACCTTTTCGGCATTAACGATGATGACGAAATCCCCGGTATCTGCATGGGGTGCAAAAATTGTCTTGTGCTTACCACGTAGAAGTGTTGCAGCCTGGCTAGCAAGACGGCCAAGTACAACATCAGTAGCATCAATTATATGCCATTGACGAGTTACATCGCCTGGCTTCGGAGTATAAGTACGCACGAGTATATTGCCTTCGTTTCTAGTTTCGATTTATTTTGTAATACCTATCTAGTATTACGCCTGTTTTATAGGCACGGCTCTTACACCGACTCTTAATTATAGCTTGATATAAAAACTGAGTCAAACAATAAAAATTATTACTTTTCACGCTTTGCTCTAGTCAAAGTAGCACGTTGTGCCCATTGGTTTTCATCGGGGTATGCAATTTCTTCTAATACTAGTGCATGGCCAGGTGCAATATTGGCTTCTGGATTACGCTCTTGCTTTTTAAGCCTTTCGTAGAGCCACTTCGGCTCTCTTTCTCCGCTGCCGACCATTAAAGTGGCACCTACTAGAGAACGCACCATATGGTGGCAAAAAGCATCAGCTTTTAAATGTGCAGTCACTAGCTCATCACCATGTCGTTCCCAAAAAAATTCTTCCAACACCCGTGTCGTAGTAGCCCCCACACGTGGCTTACAAAAAGCAATAAAATCATGCTTACCTAATAGCATTTCAGCTGCAATGTTCATTTTAGAGACATCAAGCTGACCACGATAGTGCATGACATGATTACGATTTAACGGATTCCAGCCAAACTGTTTATCCTCGATAGTATAAGAATAACGTCGCCATAATGCTGCAAATCTAGCGTCAAAATCTTCACTAACCACCTCAGCAGCTTTTATTTCAATTGCACCTTTAGCAAATCTACCAATTCGTTTTGACAAAATTAGATTAACCAATCCTGCAATCCGACGAATAAAAGCTTCTGAAGTATCAGTATAATTGCATACGAACTTCTGCCATTCAGATTCTTCAAGATCAAAATGTGCGACTTGTCCATTTGCATGCACTCCCGTATCAGTACGCCCAGCTACTGTAGTTCGTACTAATCTGCCAGTAATAGTACTTAAGGCTTCTTCTAAAATCCCTTGAACAGTGGGAGCATTCGGTTGAATCCCCCAACCATTAAATGATGAACCATCATAAGCAAGTGTTACTTTAATCCGCATATTTTGACTTTATCCTAATACAAATAAAGAGACCAGCAATATTAGCTGGTCTCTTTATTTAACGAAAATTTAATTAAGCGTCTTTGTCTTTTTTCTCGTCAGCATCTGATTTTTCTTCATCATCAGCCTCAGTTTGTTCGTATTCAGTAGTTTCTTCTGCATCGACTACTAAGTTTTCCTCAGTTTCTGGTGCTTCAGTTACTTCTTCAGCCTCTGCTGCTTCTTCTTCAACCTCAGCAACTTTAGTGTTGTGCGGTTTCACTTCAGCAGTATCTGACGCTTTCTTTTCAGACTTCTTCGAAGTCTTTGGAGCTACTGTTTCTGTAACAAGTTCGATTACTGCCATTGGCGCATTATCACCTTTACGGTTACCAATTTTAGTAATACGAGTATAACCACCTTCACGATTTTCCATTGTTTCAGCAATGTCAGTAAATAATTCGTGAACAGTAGTCTTATCTTTAATAATTGACGCTACGCGACGACGAGAGTTTAAGTCACCCTTTTTAGCAAGAGTGATAAGGTTCTCAGCGAATGGGCGTAGAGCCTTTGCCTTAGACTCAGTAGTCTTAATACGCTTGTGCTCAAAAAGTGAAGCAGAAAGGTTCTGCAACATCAACTTCTGGTGCGAAGCGCTTCCTCCAAGACGACGTCCCTTAGTTGGGGTTGGCATTCTTTTCTCCTATTCTTCTTCTGCTTCAGAGTCAGAGAAGATCATTGTTCCATCATTCTCTTCAGTATCGTTGATATCTGCAGTAAGCTCAAATCCCGGAGGTGAATCTTTTAGAGCTAAGCCCATTTCATTAAGCTTTGCTTTAACCTCAACAATTGATTTTGAACCAAAGTTACGGATTTCCATCAGGTCTGCTTCTGAACGGGCTACTAATTCACCTACAGTATGGATACCTTCACGCTTTAGACAGTTGTATGAACGCACTGTAAGATCCATGTCCTCTATTGGAACAGCAAGATCTTGAGCTAGCGCTACATCTGTAGGCGAAGGACCAATTTCTATACCTTCAGCTTCTGGGTTCAGTTCACGAGCTAAACCAAATAGTTCGACTAGTGTAGTACCTGCAGAAGATAGAGCATCAGCTGGGGTGATTGAGTTCTTAGTTTCAACATCAATAATTAGCTTATCGAAGTCCGTACGTTGCTCGACACGAGTAGCTTCTACGCGGTAGCTAACCTTCAAAACTGGTGAATAAATTGAGTCAACTGGAATACGTCCAATTTCTGACTCTCCAGTCTTGTTTTGCTGTGCAGAAACATAGCCACGACCACGCTCTACAGTAAGTTCAGCTTCAAACTTACCCTTAGAGTTAAGTGTAGCAATGTGAAGATCTGGATTATGGATTTCTACGCCTGCTTGAGTCTCAATATCAGCTGCAGTAACTTCTCCTGCACCTGACTTACGCACATAAATTACCACTGGTTCATCGTGCTCGGAAGAAACAACTAGGTTCTTCAGATTCAAAATGATTTCAGTTACGTCCTCTTTAACACCTGGAACTGTAGTGAATTCATGTAGTACATCTTCGATATGGATGCTAGTAATAGCTGCACCTGGAATCGAAGAAAGTAGGGTACGACGCAATGAGTTACCAAGCGTGTATCCGAAACCTGGCTCAAGCGGTTCGATAATGAACTGTGAGCGGTTATCAGCGATTGTTTTTTCAGATAAAGTTGGTCGTTGTGCAATCAGCACTTAATTTTCCTTTCAGCAAAGTCACCTTGCATCTATGGCACTTTGCCTGTCTCGTTTAGCGGATAAGGGAGTGATTTCCGAGAAAACGGAAAGGCGTGTGTTACACACGGCGTCGTTTCGGTGGGCGGCAACCATTGTGAGCTGCTGGAGTCACATCCTGGATTGAGCCAACCTCTAGACCAGCTGCCTGCAATGAACGAATTGCTAGTTCACGACCAGAACCTGGACCCTTCACAAAGACATCAACTTTGCGCATTCCGTGCTCTTGTGCACGCTTTGCTGCAGCTTCTGCAGCTAGCTGAGCAGCGAAAGGGGTAGATTTACGAGAACCTTTGAATCCTACGCCACCTGCTGAAGACCATGAAATTACAGCACCAGTTGGGTCTGTGATTGAGATGATTGTATTGTTAAAAGTACTTTTAATGTGCGCTTGTCCTACCGCAACATTCTTTCTATCTTTACGACGTGGCTTACGAGCCCCGCCAGCTCCTGCCTTTATGGCCATTAATTACTCCTAATATGGATCTAATAACGTGAGAAAAAGTTTAATTAACTATTAAACTGCTTTCTTCTTACCAGCCACAGTACGAGCTGGGCCTTTACGAGTGCGGGCATTAGTCTTTGTGCGCTGACCACGCACAGGAAGGCCGCGACGATGGCGCAAGCCTTGGTAACTACCAATTTCAACTTTACGTCGAATATCTGCAGCTACCTCACGACGAAGGTCACCTTCAACCTTAAAGTTTTGCTCAATGTAATCACGTAGCAAACCTAATTGGTCATCAGTAAGATCTTTAACTCGAGTATCTGGATCAATGTCAGTCGCCTTTAGAGTGCGCTGAGCATTTGGTTTCCCTACTCCATAAATATATGTAAGTGCAATTTCCACGCGCTTTTCACGTGGGATATCAACACCTGCAATACGTGCCATATGGGTACGTTGCTCCTTGTTAACTATTTGAAGGTCTTAGACATTCTGTCCTTATTAATTTAGGTCCCTAGCCTTCAACCCAGGGGTGTCACAGTTTTACTGCGTAGAATGCCTCTTTAACTTATTTGTTAGCCTTGACGTTGCTTGTGACGTGGGTTTTCACAAATAACCATCACGCGACGGTTACGACGAATAACCCTACATTTTTCGCACATAGGCTTAACGCTTGGTTTTACTTTCATTGCCGTCCTTATGATCTGTAACGGTAAACGATACGGCCACGATTTAAGTCATATGGACTCATTTCAACCGCGACTCTATCTTCAGGGATAATCTTGATGTAATTTTGACGAACTTTACCAGAAATTGTAGCTAAGAGAACATGGTCATTCTCAAGTTTTACGCGGAACATTGCATTTGGAAGTGCTTCAATTACTGTTCCTTCTACTTCAATAACGCCTTCTTTAGCCATAATCACCGTCTCAGTTCTTAAAATAATTACACACGATCAACAGTAGATTATACGCCTAATATATCCATAAACGCAAATAGAAAATAAAAAAATATGATAATCCTAAAAGGTTAAAATACATTAAACATATTTTCAGTTAGACTACTTAGAATACAATAAAAGCAATCCCCTCATAAGAATCCAAAAATCATGCAAACAAATTTTAGACAAGATGTACAATTCTTGCGCTTTGTAGCGATTACCCTAGTATTACTTAACCATTTAATCAGTTATCGTTTTACTGGTGGCTTTATCGGTGTAGATGTTTTTTTTGTTATTTCTGGCTATCTAATTATTGGTCACATTGTAAGGGATATTAGTATAGGCACTTTTTCCTTTGCTAAATTCTATCTAAAGCGTGCATGGCGTTTATTACCAGCAGCTTTTACCTCTTTACTTACAACTTTTATTGTGGCTAGTTTTGTAATTCCACAATATTTAATCATTAACTTCAAGGATGATTTCTTAGCTAGCTGGTTTTATGTACAAAACTTTCAGCTAATGAAAAATGGGACAGACTATTTCTCAGGAAACAAAACTTATCAAATTTATGAACATTTTTGGTCTCTTGCTGTCGAAGAACAGTTTTATTTAATAACACCATTAGCACTATTTTTGGGATATTTAATATTTAAAAACCGAAAACAAGGCTTTCCGACTATTTTAGTAGCTGCTACGATTCTAAGCTTTGGCTATGCATTTATCATGCATCTTAATCCAAGCGATGCTGATTACTTTAATACTGGCGGACGAATTTGGGAATTTGCAATTGGTGGATTAATTCATTTCATTCCAAGTCCTAAAAATTGGAGAATTACAAATCAAATTACAGTATATGTTTCTTATGCAGTATTAATTTTCTGCACGTTCTATCTAACTGAAAAAAACATTTTCCCAGGACCTTGGACTATTCCTCCAGTGGCAGCAACTGCACTGGTAATCCATCAGGGGTTAGCAAATCCAAATCGCACTTTTGAAGGCTGGAGACCTTTCCAATATATGGGTGAAATATCATACCCGCTTTATCTGTGGCATTTGCCAGTGTTCTTGCTTTTGCCATTCTATGGCTTTAAATTCATAACTGATGAAGAAAATGGATTGAGCTATATTGGAATGATTTTTGCGGTAGCTATTTCTATAGCACTTGCCCACTTGACTCATAAATATGTGGAAAAACCACTTCAAAAACGTCGTTTAGCTACTGCAATAAGACCCAGTTTCTCCGTAGCAACTTTACTGTTAGCAAGCACTTTTGTATTAGCAATCTTCCATGCACAATTAGCAATCCAAGATACACGCTACAATGTTGGCACGGCAAGCTGGGCCAAAAATAATGCAAATTGTGAGTCAGGGCAACCTATGACCACGATTGAAGCAAACTGTCCACCAAAAGTTTTTCAGGCGCCTATAAAACCAGGAACTCCAGCTAGCATTCAAGATCCACTTAAAAAATATGGCTGTGATTATAAAGCAGACGCTAAATCAATCCGTGGAAGCTGTAAATTCTCTGGCACTGACACCCACGACATCTTAATTACTGGAGATTCACATGCACTGCAATGGGCAGATGCCATTTTAGCTGTAGCGAAAGAGCATAAAGAGAACGTCGATGTCCAAATTACTTATGCGTGCCCATTTATCGATTTAACTAATCTTAATACTCACTTTTATGACGTAGAGAAACAAACATCTTATGACAACACTTCTGCATGTATAGCTGGGGACAAAGCTTCTATGACTTTCATAAAAACGAAGCGTCCAAAACAAATAATCATTTCAAATTTTTCCAGCAATGAGTTACTACTACCAAATACAGCTACCTCATCTACCGGCATGGCAGCAACTCCTATGGAACTTCAAAGAAGTAACCTAATCTATAATCAAAGAGTCCCACAACGTGCAACTAACCTTTTATTGTATGTAAAAAACGTGACTTATATTAAAGACCCCCCGATAAATTCAAATGCTGTTAGTAATCGGTGTTTAGATTTCAACATTAAACATCCAGAACGCTGTGTTTTTACTCCAAAGAACTTAAACTCTAATGATATCCAAACTACAACAGTAGCTGGAACTGTGAATACTCCTGGAATAAGTGTAGTTGATTTTGATAGTTATATCTGCGGCAAGCAATGCCATGGCTCAGTTAATGGAGTACGCACTTATTATGACAGTAATCATTTGAATATTGATTTTGTAGATACTTTCCAAAATCAAATTAAGAGTCAGCTTTTGATTGCGCTTAGACAACAGCCAAGTCCATTACAAGCTAAAGCTCCATAAATTAAATAACATTATAATCTTGTTTAAAAGTAAAAATATTTATGGGATTCTTCCATAATTTATTAAACTATAAATAAAACTGGTATAGTCTTATAGTAAAGTGTTCGTGTCGTTTAGCTAACGAGCAGTATTAATGATTGGGGTTATTTAATAATGAGTTCAGAAAACAAAGGTTTTAGTCGTCGCACATTCCTTGGCGCAATGGGCATTGGAGCTGTTGGAGCTATCAGCTTTGGAACACTTCCTGCATATGCTGCTGACGGCTCTTGGGACACAGAGAATTCTACAGAGTCTACTACCAGCGACACTGATTTAACACTATATGGTTTTGGTGCAAACACAAAGTCTCAGATTCCTGCTGAGGATACAAGTAAATCGGTGTTGAAGCCTAATAAAATTACTTTTGATACTGATGCTAAACCACTTAAAACTGTGGCTACTAACGGCTCTCAAGTTATTGGCATTGACACTGATGGCAAACTAATCCAGTGGGGTTATAGCGACTACGCTAAGAAAGAGTATGATACTCCCGTAGAAATTACTGGTGGCGATGCACAGGATACTAAGTTTACTTCTGTAGCTGTTGGAGCACTTGCTGCAGTAGCCTTAGATGAAGATGGCAATCTATACGGCTGGGGCGATGCTAAAACAAACGGAACAGGTAGCAAACAAGCCAACCCTACTAAAATCGCTATCAAAGATGCCGAAGATACTAAATTCAAGACAATTGCATCCGGTTCAAGTGTAGCTTTTGCAATTGATGAAGATGGCAATCTATACGGCTGGGGCGATGCTAAAACAAACGGAACAGGTAAGACTCAAACTGCACCTACTAAAATTGACACTTCTGCAAAATTCTCTGTAGTTGCAGCTGGACTAAATCACGTTATTGCCGCTGACACTGAAGGTAGCCTATATGGTTGGGGTGCTGGCAAGTATAACGGAACTGGTAAAGACAGTACTACCCCAGTTGCTGTTACTAGTGGTTCAGATGGAGTTAAGATTACCCAAGTAGCTGCTGGTTCCACACACAGTGTAATCCTTGCTGATGATCAGTCGCTATATGCTTGGGGTGATGCTAATACTAATGGCACTAACGCAGCGCAAACGCAACCAACCCCAATTGTTTTAACTACTAAATTCAAAGCAATTACAGCTGGTAATGCACATACTCTAGCAATTGCAGAATCTGACGATTTATACGTATGGGGTCTTAATGGTCGCGGTCAGCTTGGTATGGGTGATGATAAACAAGATGATGTCAAAGAGCCTACGCTTAACCCTGTACTTTCAGGGACAGCTATCACAACTCTGATGCCAAATGCGCCAACTACTAACGTTAGCTTCGTTATTGAAGGCACAGATACACAAATTACTGATTCTAACTTAGTATCTACAGATACTAGTGACACTACAGATGATACTAGTAGTAGTGATACTACAGATACTAGTAGTGATACTACAGAAGATACTACTACTAGCGATAGCAGTGATGATACAACTACCAGTGATGATACTGAAGCAAGTGCATCTAGCGATAGCGTCGTAGATATCGCTAAGTCATATGTAGGTTTAAAGAACTATGGCTGGGGCGATACTCCAAGTCTGTGGAATTGTACTGGTTTCACTCACTATGTATACACAAAAGCTGGCATCGCACTTCCTTGGGGCTGGCCTGCAGATCAAGCAGAATGGGCTCTTGCAAATGGTGCTGAGAAAGTTAGTACTCCTGCTGCTGGCGACCTAGTGGTACAGGAAGACGGTGGTTCTGGACAAGCACATGTTGGTATCTATGCTGAAGATGGTAATATGTATGCAGCAATTAATACAGAACTAGGTACAGGCATTCAACCAGTTTCTTGGGGTTCAGGTTCGGTATACTACCGCTTCAAGTAAAATAAATTTCTTTAAATTAGGAACTTGCAATTTTGTGAGTTCCTAATTTTTTTGCACTTTTAAAAGAAGCTACCGTATCGTTGAGTAATCTAATTACGCTTAAGTATGATTAAAATACTCAAATACGCTACCTACATAAGATTCAGCAACTAGTTTTTGATAAATATTAGCTTGGCTTATTAAAATAATAGAATTATTCTTTTCTAACTTTAAATAACTAAACAATAGGCACTGGAGTAACTCCAAATGGTTTTAGCTTCTCAGCACCACCGTCAGGAGCTGATAATACCCAAATTCCATTGGCGTGTTTTGCAATGCTGTGTTCCCAGTGTGCTGCTCGTTTATTATCAGAAGTTACAATAGTCCAATCATCTTCTAATACATCTGTTTCAATATCACCATGAACAAACATCGGTTCAATTGCAATGCAAGTCCCAGCTTTAATCTTTGGTCCTCTAGACCTGCTTCGATAATTTAAAACATCTGGCATCATATGCATCTGGGAGCCTATACCATGTCCAACAAAATCCTCAAGGATACCGTAACGTTCATTTACGAAATCATCAATTGCAGCACCAATTTCACCAATTCTACTTGCAGTAGCAAATTTAGCAATACCAACCCAGAGAGCTTCTTCAGTCACTTCTGATAGCTTACGATCTTCCCTGGATACATCTCCAACTAAGACTGTACGCGCCGAATCAGAATGCCAACCATCTACAATGCAACCAGCGTCAATGGAAACTAAATCACCATCATTGATTATTCTATTACCTGGAATACCATGTACAACTTCTTCGTTAACTGATACACATGCTGTTGCAGGAAAACCGTAGTAACCTTTAAAATTTGGTTTTGCATCAGCTTCTGCAATTATCCGTGCCACTTCAGCTTCTACATCTTTCGTACTGGCACCTGGCACTGCTGCTTTTACTGCAGCATCTAAAGCTGCCGCAGTAATTAAACCAGCTTCGCGCATTTTCAAGATTTGTGCGTTAGTTTTTAACTCAATACCTGAGTTACGCATCTAATTATTCAGCTCTACAATTGCAGCATTGATATTATCTGTAATTTTGTCAATGTTACCTACACCATTAACAGTCTTAACTAAACCACGTTTCTGGTATACGTCAATTAGTGGTGCAGTTTCTTTAGTATAAACTTGCTGACGGTGACGAATTACCTCTTCGTTATCATCAGAACGACCAGAGTCTTTTGCACGGTTTAACATACGCTCAACTAGCTCATCTTCATCAGCAGTTAATTCAATAACACCATCTAACTCTTGACCATTTGCTGCCAAAATCTTATCTAGTTCTTCAACTTGGGCTAGTGTACGCGGATAACCATCAAGTAAGAAACCATTTTCAACATCATCTTCAGCTAGCCGATCACGAACCATATTATTCGTTACTGAATCAGGAACATAATTACCAGCATCAATATATTGTTTAGCTTCCACTCCTAGTGGAGTTTCATCTTTAATATTTTGGCGGAAAATATCGCCTGTTGAGATAGTAACGATACCTTGCTTTTCAGCAATACGAGCCGCTTGTGTACCTTTACCCGAGCCTGGAGGGCCTACAATCAATAGTCTAGTCACGTAATAGTCCTTCATAATTATGTTGTTGTAATTTAGCATTAAGTTGTTTCACAGTATCAAGCCCTACACCCACGATAATCAACAGTGAAGCACCACCGAATGGGAATGATTGATTGGCACCAAAGAGAGCTAAAGCAACCATTGGAATCAGGGAGATAATGCCAATATAAATAGCACCTGGGGTAGTAATACGATTAATCACATAATGTAAGTATTCTGCAGTAGAGTTACCAGCACGCACTCCTGGGATAAAGCCACCATACTTCTTCATATTATCAGCTACTTCATCTGGGTTGAAAGTAATGCCAACATAGAAGAATGCGAAGAATACTACTAGGATGAAGTAAATTAGCATATAAACTGGGTCATCACCTGAAACTAAATGTTTTTGAATCCAGTTAACCCAAGCAGGGGGATTAGAACCATCTGAAGGTGCAAAATATTGAGCAACCATTGTCGGCACCATCAAAATCGAAGATGCAAAGATAATTGGAATTACTCCGGCCATATTTACTTTAATTGGAATATAAGTATTACTGCTACCCTCTACTGTACGAGTCCCAACCATACGCTTTGCATACTGTACTGGAACTCGGCGCTGAGACTGCTCTACGAATACTACCAGAGCTACAATTAATAATCCAACGGCGATGATAAGCGAAAATACGCCCCAACCATGCGAGACACGGATAGCACCTAATGAAGTAGGGAATGATGCTGCCACTGATGTAAAAATCAGAATTGACATACCATTGCCGATACCCTTTTCGGTAATCATCTCACCAAGCCACATAATCAGCGAAGTGCCAGCGGTTAAGGTAATTACCATTAATAGAATTGCTCCAAAACTTTGATCTGGAATTAAAGGTAATGAACATCCTTGAAGTAAATTACCACTACGAGCCAGAGTAATAATTGTGGTGCCATTCAGTATAGCCAACACAATAGTTAAGTATCTCGTGTATTGAGTTAATTTGGCATTACCAGTTTGACCTTCTTGATACAAAGCCTCAAAGTGTGGAATCACCACACGTAACAACTGGACGATAATACTTGCAGTAATATACGGCATAATACCCAAAGCAAAAATCGAGAGCTGCAAAAGTGCTCCGCCCGAGAACATGTTAATCATGTCTTGGATACCACCTGAGTTAGAACTTTGCTTTAGACATTGCTGCACATTAGTGTAGTTAACTCCTGGAGCTGGGATAAACGAGCCTAACCTGAATAATGTAATGACACCCAAAGTAAACAAAATCCTGTTCCTTAATTCTGGGGTGCGGAAAGCCCTATTCAGTGTTTCAAGCATTAATCCTCCGTTGCCTGTTTGTAACAGATACTAAGAAATCGTGGTGTAAAACTACACCACGATTTCTAATGTTACGCTAAATTTGCTTTAGTTACTACTCAAGTTCAGTAGCTTTTCCACCTGCAGCTTCGATCTTCTTAGCTGCACTTGCAGAAAATGCATCTGCTTCTACCTCAATAGCAACATCAATTGAGCCGTCGCCAAGAACTTTAACAAGAGAGTTCTTACGTACTGCGCCAGCTTCAACTAAATCATCAACTGTAACTTTTCCACCTTGAGGGAAAAGCTCAGCAAGAGTACCAACGTTTACAGCTTGGAATTCCAAACGTGCTGGGTTCTTGAAACCCTTTAGTTTTGGAAGACGCATCTGAAGTGGCACCTGACCACCTTCGAAACCTTGGCGTACCTGGTAACGAGCCTTAGTACCTTTAGTACCGCGACCAGCAGTTTTACCCTTAGAAGCCTCACCACGACCAACGCGAGTCTTAGCTTTTTTGGCACCAGGAGCTGGCTTCAAATGATGAATTTTAAGAGTTTGTTCGTTGTTTTCAGTCATTATTCGCCTTCCTCAACTTTAACTAGGTGAGATACTTTGCGAATCATACCCAAAGTTACTGGGTCATCTTCACGAGTTACAGTATGACCAATACGTTTCAGACCTAGTGAACGTAGAGTATCACGCTGATTTTGCTTACCACCGATTTCAGATTTAACCTGAGTAATCTTAATTTCAGCCATTAGCTTTCTCACCCTCTTCCATAGCACGAAGAAGTGGAGCAGGGGCAACTTCCTCGATAGGAAGATTACGACGTGCTGCAACTTCTTTTGCACCTTCAAGTTGCTTAAGAGCTGCGATAGTAGCTCGGACAATATTAATCTGGTTTGAAGAACCTAGAGACTTAGAAAGTACATCATGGATGCCTGCACATTCAAGTACCGCACGTACTGGACCACCGGCGATTACACCAGTACCAGGAGAAGCAGGACGAATCATAACTACACCAGCAGCTTTTTCACCTTGCACACGGTGTGGAATAGTACCCTGCACACGAGGCACAGTGAAGAAATTCTTCTTAGCTTCTTCTACACCTTTAGAGATTGCTGCAGGAACTTCTTTTGCTTTACCATAGCCAACGCCGACCTTACCGTCACCGTCACCAACAACTACCAAAGCAGTGAAGCTGAACCGACGTCCACCTTTACTTACCTTAGCTACACGGTTAATAGAAACAACTTTTTCAATGTATTGTTTCTCATCACGTGCATTGCGGTTGCCACGTCCACGACCTGAACCACGGCGGTTATTACGCTGTGACTTCTTTTCAGTAGTTTCAGTTTTATTCGCTGTAGTTTCTGCAGTAGCTTCTTTTGTGCTGTTTTCTACAGACTTATCAGCCACAGTTTTCTCCATTTCGTTTGTAGTCTTCTCACTCATAGTGATAGACCTCCTTCACGAGCACCATCAGCAACAGCTGCTACACGACCATGGTAACGATAACCACTACGATCGAATACTACAGCATCAATGCCAGCATCTTTAGCTCGTTCAGCAATTAGTTCGCCAACTTTTTTAGCTTGCTCAGTCTTAGTATCTTTACTGCCACGCAAGTCCTTTTCCATTGTTGAAACTGAGAATAAAGTCTTACCTTCAGAATCATCAACTAGCTGTGCAAAGATGTGACGAGAAGAGCGGTTAATTACTAGACGTGGGCGCTGTGCAGTACCTGTAACCTTCTTACGCACACGTAGGTGACGACGGCCACGGATAGCTTGTTTAGATTTACCTTTAATCTTAATTGCCATTAGTCTTAAGCACCTGCCTTTCCGACTTTACGACGGATATTCTCGCCAGCATAACGGATACCCTTACCCTTGTATGGATCTGGTTTACGTAGTTTGCGAATATTCGCAGCAACTTCGCCGACCTTTTGCTTATCAATACCAGAAACAATGATTTTGTTCGGGCCGTCAATTGCAAGTTCGATACCATCAGTTGCTTTTACTGTAACTGGGTGTGATAGACCAAGTGAAAGCTCTAGGTCAGAGCCTTTAGCCTGAACACGATAACCAGTACCTACGATTTCAAGTTCTTTTTTATACCCTTCACTAACACCGGTAATTTGGTTAGCAATTAAGGTACGAGTAAGACCGTGCAATGCACGTGAATTACGTTCATCATTTGGACGTTCTACTGTTAAAGTACCATCTTCCAGAGAAACTGTGATTGGTGCAGGAACTTCGTGAGTTAGTTCTCCCTTTGAACCTTTAACTTTAACTGTTGAGCCATCAACTGTAATTTCCACTCCGCTAGGAACAGAAATAGGTGAATTACCAATACGAGACATGGTTGTTATTTTCCTTTCCTGTTACCAAACGTAAGCGAGAACTTCTCCGCCTACACCTTTTTTAGCTGCTTCACGGTCAGTTAATAGACCAGAAGAAGTGGATAGAATTGCAATACCTAGACCACCCAGTACTTTAGGTAGGCTAGTAGACTTTGCATATACACGAAGACCAGGCTTAGAGATACGACGTAAACCTGCAATAGCACGTTCACGGTTATCTCCATACTTAAGAGTCAAAGTCAAAGTACTTCCTACTTCTGCCTTTTCCTCTTTCCAATCAACAATGTAACCTTGAGTTTTTAGAATATCTGCAATGCGAGTCTTCAATTTACTTGAAGGCATTGACACTGTCTCATGATGAGCAGAGTTTGCGTTACGCAGACGCGTTAACATATCTGCTACTGGATCAGTCATTGACATTTAAAGCTTACGCCTTTCTATTATGGTTTCTGCACCTGGTACACCAGATGCAGACCTGTAATAATCGTTTAATTATTTCTCTTTGAATGGGAATTTGAACTGCTTTAGCAGTGCAAGTCCTTCTTCGTTATTTGTCGCAGTAGTCACCAAAGTGATATCCATACCGCGTGGACGGTCAATCTTATCTTGGTCAATTTCCAAGAACACACCTTGCTCAGTTAGACCAAATGTGTAGTTACCGTTACCGTCAAATTGCTTTGGGCTTAGCCCTCGGAAGTCACGGATACGTGGTAGTGCAAGAGTCACTAGACGGTCAAAGAACTCCCACATACGGTCTCCACGTAATGTTACGTGAGCACCAATTGGCATACCTTCACGCAATTTGAATTGTGCAATTGACTTACGTGCTTTTGTAACCTGTGGTTTCTGGCCAGTAATGGCAGTTAGGTCACGCACAGCGTGGTCAATTTGTTTTGAATCTTTTGCTGCAGCTCCCACACCCATGTTCACCACAATCTTAGTAAGTAATGGAACTTGGTGTACGTTTTTGAAGTCAAATTCTTCCTGCAATGCTGGAATAACTTCTTCACGATACTTCTGCTTAAAACGTGGCAAGTCTTTTGCTTCCTGCTTTGTTTCTTCTACAGAATCTTGGGAAACCTCTTCAGCATTTGTAACATCTTCAGTCACTGTTGCCTCCTGGTTATCTTTTGTCATTAGTCAATATCCTTGCCAGTACTCTTAGCTACGCGAACACGAACAGTTTTACCCTCATCGTTTTTTTCTTCGCGGAAACCAACACGCGTTGGTTTGTTACTTTCAGGATCTACTAACATTACGTTTGAAATGTGGATTGGTGCTTCAGTTTCTTCAATGCCGCCGGCATTAGTCTGAGAAGCACGGTTATGCTTAGTAACCACGTTTACGCCTTCTACAAGCACGCGATCTTTTTCAGTAATGACTTTTAGTACTTTACCTGTAGTACCTTTATCTTTACCTGCAATAACCTGTACCACATCGTCTTTGCGGATTTTAGCTGCCATTTATTAGAGCACCTCCGGAGCCAGAGAAACAATCTTCATGAAACGCTTATCACGTAGTTCACGACCGACTGGGCCGAAAATACGAGTACCACGAGGGTCTCCACCATCATTCTTAAGAATAACAGCAGCGTTTTCATCAAACTTGATGTATGAGCCGTCTTGACGGCGGCGTTCTTTCTTTGTACGCACGATAACAGCTTTAACTACATCACCACGTTTTACGTTACCACCAGGGATAGCGTCTTTAACTGTAGCTACAATAGTATCGCCGATGCCTGCATAGCGTCGACCAGAGCCTCCAAGAACTCGGATAGCTAAAATTTCTTTAGCACCTGAGTTGTCAGCAACCTTTAGCCGCGATTCTTGCTGAATCACTTCTTACTCCTGTCTTTATCTTTGTATTGATGAACCAAAGATAAACTTTAAGTATTTACTTCGCCTTTTCTAGGATTTCAACCAAACGCCAGTTTTTAGTAGCTGACATTGGACGAGTTTCCATGATAAGCACCCGGTCACCGATACCAGCGATGCTCTCTTCGTCATGAGCTTTTACTTTTTTAGTACGCTTCATAACTTTGCCATATAAAGAGTGCTTTACACGATCTTCTACCTCGACTACAACGGTTTTATCCATTTTGTCAGAAACTACGTAACCTTGACGTGTTTTACGGTAGCCGCGTGTTGTTTCTTTAGTTTCTTCTTTTACGCTCACTTCTCATCCTTTGCATCTACTGTAGTTTCTTCAGTTTCAGTCTCTGCTTCAGCAACTTCATCAGTTTCTGAAGAATCAGCACCTATACCTAGTTCACGTTCACGCAAAATTGTGTAAATACGAGCAATCTCTTTCTTTACAGTCTTTAGACGTGCGCTATTTTCCAACTGACCAGTAGCTGACTGGAAACGTAGGTTGAAAAGTTCTTCTTTGTGCTTAGCTAGTTCTGTAGTAAGCTCTTTTGAATCTTGAGAACGTAGATCAGCCATTTTATGCACCACCTTCACGGCGAATAATGCGTGCCTTCAGTGGTAGCTTGTGAATTGCTAGACGCAATGCTTCACGAGCTACTTCTTCTGACACACCTGAAAGTTCGAAAAGAACACGACCTGGCTTAACATTAGCTACCCACCACTCAGGAGAACCTTTACCAGAACCCATACGAGTTTCTGCAGGTTTCTTAGTTAATGGACGGTCTGGATAAATATTAATCCAGACCTTACCACCACGCTTGATGTGACGAGTCATCGCAATACGAGCTGCCTCAATCTGGCGGTTAGTAACATAAGCAGGACTTAATGCCTGGATTCCATATTCACCGAAAGATACGTTAGTGCCACCTTTAGCTGCACCAGAACGCTTTGGGTGATGTTGCTTACGGAATTTAACTTTACGAGGGATCAACATAGTTTATGCCTGCGCTTCCGTAGTAGTCTTCTTGGTATCCGTATTTTGGTTTGCAGCATTATTACGAGGAGCACGACGAGAACGATCGTTACGACGACGTCCATCACGTCCACCGCGACCACGCTTAGGAGCTTTAGCTTGCTGTGCAGCTAACTCTTTATCAGTTAGGTCACCCTTGTAAATCCATACCTTAACACCAATACGACCGAAAGTAGTATGTGCTTCATGAGTACCGTAATCGATGTTCGCACGAAGAGTGTGCAATGGCACACGACCTTCACGGTAGAACTCGTTACGAGCCATTTCAGCGCCGCCTAGACGGCCTGAACATGCAACACGAATACCCTTTGCTCCGCCACGCTGAGCGCTTTGGATTGCCTTCTTCATCGCACGACGGAATGATACACGGCTGGCAAGCTGCTCTGCAATACCTTGAGCAACCAACTGAGCATCAATCTCTGGGTTCTTAACTTCAAGAATGTTTAGCTGTACTTGCTTGCCAGTTAATTTTTCTAGTTGACCACGTAGGCGATCTGCTTCAGCACCACGGCGTCCGATAACAATACCTGGACGAGCAGTGTGGATATCGATGCGTACGCGATCACGAGTACGTTCAATCTGAACCTTTGAGATACCCGCACGTTCAAGACGCTTTTCAATCATTTCGCGAATCTGAACATCTTCTTTTACGAAGTCACTGTATCGTTGTCCAGGTTTGTTACTGTCAGCGAACCAGCGAGATACGTGGTCAGTAGTGATCCCGAGTCGGAATCCGTTAGGATTAACTTTTTGTCCCACTAGCGGGCCTCCTCTTTCTCCTGCTGACCAACCACAATAGTGATGTGGCTAGTGCGTTTTAAGATGCGGTACGCACGGCCTTGAGCGCGTGGACGCATACGTTTCATTGTTGGGCCTTCGTTAACAAAAGCTTCAGTTACAAAGAAATCATCTTCGTTAAAAGCTTCGCTGTCACGATCAGCCAGATTACGTGCATTTGCTAATGCAGATTGCACAATTTTGAAGACCTGGTCTGAAGCACCCTGTGGGGCAAACTTCAAAATAGCCAACGCTTCATTCGCTTGCTTACCACGAATAAGGTTGACGACGCGACGGGCCTTCATTGGCGTTACACGAACAAAACGTGCTGTTGCCTTGGCTTCCATTGCTTTCCTTCTCTCGTCTTACTAAGACCGAAGTTCGCCTTAACGGCGTCCCTTACGGTCGTCTTTTTCGTGGCCTCTGAATGTACGTGTTGGAGCAAACTCACCTAGTTTATGTCCCACCATTGATTCAGTGATGAAAACTGGGATGTGCTTGCGGCCATCATGTACTGCAATTGTATGACCGATCATATCTGGAACGATCATAGAACGGCGTGACCATGTCTTGATTACATTTTTAGCTTTTTTGTCGTTTTCAGCCTGTACCTTTAGGTAAAGATGCTGATCAACAAAAGGGCCTTTCTTTAAACTACGAGGCATAATTCCTTATCTCCTATCAGCGTTTCTTACCAGTACGGCGACGACGGACAATGTACTTGTTGCTTTCCTTGTTAGGGTTACGAGTACGCCCCTCACGCTTACCGTTAGGGTTAACTGGGTGACGACCACCAGAAGTCTTAGCTTCACCACCACCGTGTGGGTGATCAATTGGGTTCATCACAACACCACGTACAGTCGGACGGATGCCTTTCCAGCGGTTACGACCCGCTTTACCCCAGTTAATGTTGATTTGTTCTGCGTTACCTACTGTACCTACAGTAGCGCGGCAACGGATATCAACATTACGTACTTCACCTGAAGGAAGACGCAACTGACCGTAAGGGCCATCTTTCGCTACCAACTGGATACTTGCACCTGCAGAACGACCTAGCTTAGCTCCGCCACCTGGACGAAGTTCCACAGCGTGAATGAAAGTACCAACAGGAATATTACGCAAAGGTAAGTTATTACCTGGTTTAATATCTGCCTCAGGTCCTGCTTCCACTGTGTCGCCTTGCTTTAGCTTTTCAGGCGCAATGATATAACGCTTTTCACCATCAGAGTAGTGTAGTAGCGCAATACGTGCAGTACGGTTTGGATCATATTCGATGTGCGCAACTTTAGCTAGCACACCATCTTTGTCATGACGACGGAAGTCAATTACACGGTACTGACGCTTGTGTCCACCACCGTGGTGACGAGCAGTAATATGCCCAGTGTTGTTACGTCCACCCTTTTTCGGGAGGGGACGAAGCAACGACTTCTCTGGTGTCGTCCGTGTAATTTCAGTAAAGTCAGCAACAGAAGAGCCACGACGGCCTGGTGTTGTTGGCTTATATAAACGGATTCCCATAATTTCCTATTCTCCTCAATAACTCTAGTTTGCACCAGAGAAAATATCGATAGAGCCTTCCTTAAGTGTTACAACTGCACGCTTAGTATCTTTACGCTTACCGTAACCAAAACGAGTACGGCTAGTCTTACCGCTGCGATTCATTGTATTTACTGAAGCAACCTTTACATTGAAGATAGCTTCAAGTGCAACTTTGATTTCTGATTTTGTAGCACGAGTGTCAACTTCAAAAGTGTACTGACCTTCGTCAATTAGACTATACGTCTTCTCAGAAACCACAGGAGCGATGATTACATCGTGGTGTGTTTTGTGTTCACTCACCTTTAGTCCTCCTTCTCAGCTTCTTCATCATCTTTAGATGCAGATTCCTCTTCTGCTTCCTCAGTTTCTTCAGCTTTTTCTTCAACTGCTGATTCTTCTGAATCTGATTCTTCCTTTTCAGGTTTCTCAGTTTCAGTTTCTTCAGTCAGTTTTTTAGAGTCTGTGTCTTTTGCTTCTGTTTTTTTATCTTCATTAACTTCAGATTTCTTATCTTCAGAAGCTGTTTCTTTACCTTGTGTTTGTTCTACAAAAGCATCCAATGCTTTTTCAGTGAAAATAACATCATCAGCAACAAGGACATCGTATGCATTTAACTGATCAGCGAAAAGTACATGAACCTTAGCTACGTTACGCAAACTTGCCATTGAAACTTCATCTTCACGATCAAGAACTACTAGAGCACGAGTTCCTTTGATATCTTTAGCAATAGTTTTAAGTGCATCCTTTGTAGATGGTTTTTCACTAGTAACTACAGAACCAATAACCTGTACATAACCATTGCGAGCACGATCTGAAAGTGCGCCACGAAGTGCGGCAGCAATCATTTTCTTAGGTGTGCGTTGTGCGTAATTACGAGGCTTTGGACCATGCACGATACCGCCACCCTTCATGTGTGGCGCACGGATAGAACCCTGACGTGCGTTACCAGTACCTTTTTGCCTGAATGGCTTACGACCTGCACCCGAACGCTCACCACGGTCTTTAACCTTGTGAGTACCCTGACGAGCAGCAGCTAACTGAGCTACTACTACCTGGTGAATCAAAGGAACAGATACTTTTGCATCAAAAATTTCTGCGGGTAAATTTGAATTTGCCATTTACTATGCCCCCTTCACAGCAGTGCGAACTAGTACTACTGCACCACGAGGTCCAGGAATCGCACCTTTAATCAATAGAAGGTTTTTGTCGGAATCTACTGCATGAACAGTTAGATTTTGAGTAGTATGACGTACATTACCCATACGACCTGACATCTTTTGACCGCGGAATACACGACCTGGAGTGGCAGAAGCACCGATTGAACCTGGCTTACGATGGTTCTTATGTGCACCGTGAGATGCACCTACACCGTGGAAACCGTGGCGCTTCATAGTACCGGCAAAACCTTTACCTTTTGTTTTTCCTACTACGTCTACTTTTTGCCCAGCTTCAAACTGTTCAACAGTAAGTTCTTGACCTGCTTCATAGCTTTCTGAATCAGCAGTACGTAATTCAACAAGGTGACGGCGTGGAGTAACTCCAGCTTTCTCAAAGTGACCAGTCATTGGCTTGTTAACTTTACGTGGATCAATCTGACCGTAGGCGATTTGCACGGCATTATAGCCGTCGTTTTCTTCTGCGCGAACCTGAGTTACAACATTGGCTTCGGCTTCAACTACAGTTACTGGAATGATCTTATTATCATCATCCCAAACCTGAGTCATGCCCAGCTTTTTGCCCAGGAGACCTTTTACCTCGCGCTGTGTTTGATTAGACATATTTTAGCTTTTTGTCCTTACTTACAGCTTAATCTCGATATTGACATCTGCTGGCAAGTCAAGACGCATTAGCGAGTCAACTGCCTTTGGAGTAGGGTCAACAATATCGATTAGACGTTTGTGAGTACGCATTTCAAAGTGCTCACGACTGTCTTTATACTTATGTGGGGAACGAATGACACAATAAACGTTTTTCTCAGTAGGCAGCGGAACAGGACCAACAATTGATGCTCCTGCTCGTGTCACTGTGTCAACGATTTTGCGTGCCGAGCTATCAATGACATCGTGGTCATATGATTTTAGCCTAATGCGGATCTTTTGTCCTGCCATTATAGGTGCTCTCTCTTTCTTTACGCAGTGTCCTAGCTAAGGGTTCTTAACTAGGTATTTACTGACAAGTGCCCGAAACCCGAGGTCGGGTGTGTCGGCGCTACTTCTTTTTAAACCGCAAGCTCTACACTAGTGCCTGCGGTCTCTCAGCCCTTCTAGGGCTAAATTTAAGCTTACAATGCGTAGTGAATACGCACAAAGTCAATACTACCTGATTTTATATAAGCAATGCAAATTAAATTTTCGGCATTTTATGCAACTAACACATTTTCTTAGTAATCGACTATTTCCACTCCATATATGCAAAGAAAATTACCTTTTAGTAAGAAAATGCGATAGAGAAGCTGACATACAAAAAGACCCTCACGCTTGTTTCCAAGCTAGAGGGTCTTTAAGAAAGTAAAAGTTTATTACTTGATAATCTTAGTCACACGACCAGAACCAACAGTACGTCCACCTTCACGAATCGCGAAGCCTAGACCTTCTTCCATAGCGATTGGCTGGATAAGCTCAACAGCCATCTCAGTGTTATCGCCAGGCATTACCATTTCAGTTCCTTCTGGAAGTGTAATTACACCAGTTACGTCAGTTGTACGGAAGTAGAACTGAGGGCGGTAGTTAGTGTAGAACGGATTGTGACGCCCACCTTCATCCTTAGAAAGGATGTACACGTTACCTTCGAATTCAGTGTGTGGAGTGATTGAACCTGGTTTAACAACAACCTGGCCACGCTCAACATCTTCACGCTTTAGACCACGAAGAAGTAGACCACAGTTCTCGCCTGCCCATGCTTCATCAAGTTGCTTGTGGAACATCTCAATACCAGTAACAGTAGTCTTCTGGATTGGACGGATACCAACGATTTCAACCTCAGAGTTAATTGGAAGAGTACCACGTTCAGCACGACCTGTTACTACAGTACCGCGACCTGTAATTGTAAATACATCCTCAATTGGCATCAAGAATGGCTTGTCTTTGTCACGCTGTGGTTCTGGAATATACTCATCAACAGCTTCCATTAGCTCTTCAACAGCCTTAACCCACTTTTCGTCACCTTCAAGTGCCTTAAGCGCAGATACCTGGATAACTGGAGCTTCATCTCCATCGAATTCTTGCTCAGAAAGAAGTTCACGAACTTCCATTTCTACTAATTCAAGTAGTTCTTCATCGTCAACCATGTCAGCTTTGTTAAGAGCTACAAGAAGTGTTGGTACACCAACCTGACGAGCTAGAAGAACGTGTTCACGAGTCTGAGCCATTGGACCATCAGTAGCAGCAACTACAAGAATCGCACCGTCCATCTGAGCTGCACCAGTAATCATGTTCTTGATGTAGTCAGCGTGACCTGGAGCGTCTACGTGTGCGTAGTGGCGCTTTTCAGTCTCATACTCAATGTGAGAGATGTTAATTGTAATACCACGCTGCTTTTCTTCAGGTGCCTTATCAATTTCATCAAACTTAAATGGTTCGTTTAGATCAGGGTACTTGTCAGCTAGCACCTTAGAGATTGCTGCTGTCAATGTAGTTTTACCGTGGTCAACGTGACCAATAGTACCAATGTTTAAGTGCGGCTTGGTACGTTCGAACTTTGCCTTAGCCACTAGGGCCTCCTATTTCATGTTGTCTTAATAGTTAATTACCTTAACTATATTACGTCATTTACGTTGTTTACAAAAATGGAATTTGCTTCCAGTGTAGGTTTTATTCTCCTTGTGCCTTCTGAACAATTTCTTCAGACACGTTTTTTGGGACTTCCGCATATGTATCGAAAACCATAGAGAATACTGCACGACCCTGTGTCTTTGAACGCAGGTCGCCAATGTAACCAAACATCTCAGAAAGAGGGACATTGGCACGAATTACCTTCACACCGGTTGCATCTTCCATGGATGAAATTTGACCACGGCGAGAGTTTAGGTCACCAATTACGTCACCCATGTACTCTTCTGGAGTACGAACCTCTACTGCCATGATAGGTTCAAGGAGTGCAGGATCTGCTTTACGCATCGCTTCCTTCATACCCTGAACACCAGCGATTTTGAAGGCCATCTCAGAAGAGTCAACATCGTGATACTGACCATCCTTCAATACTGCCTTAATACCAACCACTGGGTAACCAGCAAGAACACCATACTTCATAGCATCTTGAATACCCTGGTCTACGCTTGGAATATATTCACGAGGGATACGTCCACCCGTTACTTTATTCTCAAATTCATATAAGTCATCGCCTTCAACTTCCATTGGTTCAATAGAGAATTGAATCTTAGCGAACTGACCAGAACCACCAGACTGCTTCTTGTGAGTGTAATCGTGCTTATCAACTTTGCGACGAATAGTTTCACGGTAAGCTACCTGTGGTTTACCTACATTTGCCTCTACCTTAAACTCACGACGCATACGGTCAACGAATACATCTAAGTGAAGTTCACCCATACCACCAATCACAGTCTGACCAGTTTCTTCGTCAAGGCTTACGCGGAAGGTAGGATCTTCTGCTACTAGCTTTTGAATTGCTGTTGAAAGCTTCTCTTGGTCACCTTTAGTCTTTGGTTCAATTGCCACATCAATCACAGGTTCTGGGAATGACATAGATTCAAGAACAATCTGATTATTTGGGTCACAAAGTGTGTCCCCTGTAGTAGTATCTTTAAGACCAATCACAGCATAAATGTGACCAGCTTGTAACTCATCAACCGGGTTCTCTTTGTTAGAGTGCATCTGGAATACCTTGCCGATACGCTCTTTCTTTTGCTTAGTCGCATTATATACCTGAGAACCTGAAGAGGCTTTACCAGAGTACACACGCACGTAAGTCAAGGTACCAAAGAATGGGTGAGATGCTACCTTGAAAGCAAGAGCTGCGAAAGGTTCGTTAACTTCTGGCTTACGAGTAAGCTCTTCTTCCTCATCTTTCACACTATGACCAGTAATTGCTGGTACATCTAGTGGAGAAGGCAGGTAACGAACAACTGCATCAAGCATAGGTTGGATACCTTTGTTCTTGAATGCGGAACCACAGAATATTGGGTAAACTTCTGAAGCGATAGTTAGTTTACGAACGCCATCTTTAATCTCTTCTTCAGTAAGATCTTCGCCTTCAAGATACTTTTCCATCAGTTCGTCATCAGATTCCGCAACTGTCTCAATAAGTTCGTTACGGTATTCCTCTGCTTTATCCTGAAGGTCTTCTGGAATATCCTCGATTTCGTACTTAGCACCCATTTCAGTCTCACCACGCCAAGTCAGTGCCTTCATGGTGATTAAATCTACTACACCTTCAAAGTCATTTTCTGCACCAATTGGCAACTGCATTACCAATGGCTTTGCATGAAGACGGTCAACGATAGTCTGCACAGTGAAGTAGAAATCTGCACCAAGCTTATCCATCTTGTTTACGAAACAGATGCGAGGCACATCGTACTTGTCAGCTTGACGCCAAACAGTTTCAGACTGAGGTTCTACACCTTCTTTACCGTCGAACACTGCAACAGCACCATCAAGTACACGTAGTGAACGTTCTACCTCTACAGTGAAGTCAACGTGTCCCGGTGTATCTATGATGTTAATCTGGTAGTCATCCCAGTAACAAGTAGTTGCAGCAGAAGTAATTGTGATACCACGTTCCTGCTCCTGCTCCATCCAGTCCATTGTTGAAGCACCATCATGTGTTTCACCAATTTTATGGTTGATACCAGTGTAATATAGAATACGCTCTGTTGCGGTAGTTTTACCAGCATCAATGTGAGCCATGATGCCGATATTGCGGACCTTTTTAAGATCAGAAAGTACGTCTAGCGCCACTTTTCCTAGCCTTTCAAATTTTAGCTAATTATTGATTACCAACGGTAATGTGCAAACGCACGGTTTGCTTCTGCCATTTTATGTGTGTCTTCGCGCTTCTTAACTGCAGCACCAAGACCGTTCGAAGCATCAAGAATTTCATTCTGTAGACGCTCAGTCATAGTCTTTTCACGACGATTCTTTGCAAAACCTACTAGCCAACGAAGAGCTAGCGCAGTCTGACGTGCAGGCTTTACATCGATAGGTACCTGGTAAGTTGCACCACCAACACGGCGTGACTTAACCTCGATTGCAGGCTTTACGTTATCGATAGCCTTTTTCAAAGTTGTAACTGGATCAGCATCAGCTTTTTTGCGAGTACCTTCTAAGGCACCATATACGATGCTTTCCGCTGTTGATTTTTTACCGCCTAGAAGAACCTTGTTTACTAGCTGCGTAACTAATTGAGATCCGTAAACCGGATCAGTCACTAAAGGGCGCTTAGGCGCTGGACCTTTACGTGGCATTATTTCTCCTTCTTAGCACCGTAACGACTACGTGCTTGTTTACGATCTTTAACACCCTGTGTATCTAGGGCTCCACGGACAATCTTGTAACGTACACCTGGAAGGTCTTTCACACGACCACCGCGCACAAGCACGATAGAGTGTTCTTGTAGGTTATGACCAACCCCAGGAATGTAAGCTGTAACCTCTACACCACCGTTTAGGCGTACACGAGCTACCTTACGAAGCGCAGAGTTTGGCTTTTTTGGAGTAGTAGTATATACACGAGTACATACACCACGGCGCATAGGGTTGCCCCGCAATGCTGGGGCCTTTGTCTTTGAGACTTTTGGTGAGCGGCCTTTGCGGACCAGCTGCTGAATAGTAGGCACTACTTATTCTCCATTTTGTCGAAATTATACTTACAGATTACAGTGCACAGCATTTAAGTATGCAAAATGCACTGGCAATAATTGCACTCACACTAGCTTACAGCTTTTAGTTAAAAATGACAATTCGGCGTACCGATTTTTTTTCGATACGCCGAATATTGAGTGCTTGAAGCCTAGCGAATACCTGCCATTTTCTTCTTAATGAATGGCACAAGACCCGCAATGATAGCACTAACCACGATAGATGTAAGACCTACACCTATGAAGTAAGGAACTTCATTAGTTGGGTTGTAGTAGCCAGCAATGGTACCTGACAATGCAGTACCCATTGATGAAGCAAGCATATATAACGCAACCATCATAGTAACGAAACGTTTAGGTGATAAACGAGTAGCTACTGATAAACCGATTGGCGAAATACAAAGCTCAGCAACACAGAATAGTAACAGGATAAATAGCACTAATAGTAACGGCACTTTATTTTGACCACTGTTAGCAACAGGCAGGAATAATAAGTAAGCCACACCAATCAAGAAGTTAGCGAAAGCAAACTTCACTGGAGTTGATGGGTTCTTATCTCCTAGTTTCGTCCAAACACCTGCAAATACTAGAGCTAGTAACATTACGTAAATTGCAGAAACTGAGTTCATCCAAGCAGCAGGGAATTCCCAACCAAAAATTTTACGATTCAAACGTTCATCAGTAAATAATGGCAAGAATGTGAAGATCTGCTGGTACAAAGCCCAGAATGCGACCTGAGAAACTAACAATGGAATGAACGCTACAACACGGCTCTTTTCTTCAGCAGTAGTCTTATCCGTACGTAGCAACATTGAAATAATCGAAATTGCTGCAATTGCAGAGAAAACTGCAATGAATGTCGAAACATTTTCACCAGCAAAAGCTGCACGCGTTGGTGATGAAAAAGTAAACCAACCAAGCAGTGCGATAACCACGATAGCTACTGCAGCTATTGTCTTTGCACGGCTTGCTTCCTCTGGCGTCAATGGGTCACTTGGCTTGCGAGTTCCTTCAGCAAATACTTTACGACCTACTGTGTACTGCGCTAGACCAAGAGCCATACCAACTGCTGCTGCACCAAACGCATAGTGGAAACCTACACCTTGAAGTGCGCCGGTTACCAAAGGCCCAAGGAAAGCACCTACGTTAATACCAAAGTAATATAGCGAGAATCCCGCATCACTTCGTGGATCGTTTTTATCGTAAAGGGTACCTACCATTGAAGTAGAGCTGGCTTTAACACCACCACCACCGAAAGCAATCAGTAGCAGACCAATAACAAGACCGAAAATTCCATGTAACAAGGCCATAGATAAGTGGCCAAACACTACAATAATAGCACTATAGAATAGTGTCTTTTCACGGCCTAACAAGCGGTCAGAAATCCAACCAAATAGGATGGTACTTAAGAACACCATACCACCGTATGCACCAGCAAGTGACGTTGCAGTGCCTTTATCAAGCCCTAAACCACCTTGGCTGGCCGTGTATGTTACATAGAATACAAGAATTGCTTGTACACCATAGAAGGAGAAGCGCTCCCACATTTCCACACCAAAAAGAGTAGCCAATGACTTAGGATGCCCAAAGAATGAAGTATCATCCTTAGCCAAATTAGCTTTTTCCTCTATAACATTTTCTGTAGCGATAATCTTACCTTTCTCGAGTAAAAAATCTCTTCGCTTATAGTGAGATTGTTTATTAGCATACTACTGTTTCTCAGCTAATGCACATTTTTTATGAAATTTAACGTTCAGCAGACAAATTAACTAGTTCCCTCAAAATTTTCTATAGAATATGAAAAATCCCGGTAGAAAATTTCATACCGGGACTCTTCAAAGTTTAAGAAGATTAACGGAAATCTGATCCAAAATCGTAATCTTCCAATGGAATTGCAGCACCAGCTGCTTCACCGAAAGCATTTTGGTCGAAATCTGTGAAAGATGTTTCCACATAAGATTCTTCCAAAGCTTCTTCCGTAGGCTCCACCACTAAATGCTGGTATTGTGACAAACCAGTACCTGCAGGGATTAGCTTACCGATGATTACGTTTTCTTTTAGACCAAGCAATGGGTCACTCTTACGTTCCATAGCTGCCTGAGTAAGAACTCGAGTAGTCTCCTGGAATGATGCAGCAGACAACCATGACTCAGTAGCCAAAGAAGCTTTAGTAATACCCATAAGCTCTGGACGACCTGAAGCAGGTTGCTTTTTAGTAGCAAGTGCATTACGGTTTTCTTCATCCAAACGAGCACGTTCAGTTAACTCACCAGGTAGAAGGTCCGTATCACCAGAGTCAATCACAGTTACACGACGAAGCATCTGACGCACGATAACCTCAACGTGTTTATCGTGGATACCTACACCCTGAGAACGGTATACATGCTGCACTTCATCCACCAAGTGTTTTTGTGCCGCACGAGGACCAAGAATACGTAAGATCTGCTTAGGATCTACTGCACCTTGAGTAAGTTGCTGTCCAGCTTCTACATGGTCACCTTCTTCAACCAATAGACGAGAACGACGAAGCACTGTGTAAGTAACTTCATCGTAGCCATCATCAGGGATCAAAGTAACCTTGAGTGAACGTTCACCTTCTTCAATCTTAACGCGACCGTCATACTCTGCAATTGGCGCTTCACCCTTAGGAGTGCGAGCTTCGAAAAGCTCTTGGATACGAGGTAGACCCTGAGTAATATCCTCACCTGCAGAAGAAACGGCACCGCCAGTGTGGAAAGTACGCATTGTTAGCTGAGTACCTGGCTCACCAATTGATTGAGCGGCGATAATACCTACTGCTTCACCAATATCGACCAACTTACCAGAAGCCAGCGAACGACCGTAACAACGAGCACAAGTACCAATACGAGACTCACAAGTAAGCACTGAACGAATTTTAACCTCTTCAATACCAGCCTTGTACAGTTCATCAATTAGCACATCACCAACATCATCACCAGCATGTGCAAGAATCTTGCTACCCTTCTTGACATCTTGTGCCAAAGTACGAGAGTAAACAGTGTTCTCAACATCTTCATACATTGTAGTGCTACCATCTTCGGCTTTCACAGCAATTGGTAATACTAGACCTGCAGTAGTACCACAATCTTCCTCACGAACAATTACATCCTGAGAAACGTCTACTAGGCGACGAGTCAAATAACCAGAGTTTGCAGTACGCAATGCAGTATCAGCAAGCCCCTTACGTGCACCGTGGGTTGCTATGAAGTACTCAAGTACGTGTAGACCTTCACGATATGAAGATTTAATAGGACGAGGAATAATCTCACCCTTTGGATTGGCTACCAGACCACGCATACCGGCAATCTGACGAACCTGCATCCAGTTACCACGAGCACCTGAAGTTACCATTCGGTTAATTGTATTGAGCTCTTCAAGATCAGCTTGCATAACTTCAGCAACCTTGTCAGTAGCTTCAGACCAAATTCCCACTAGTTCTTGACGACGCTCTTCATCAGAAATCAAACCACGATCGTATTGCTTCTGAACTTTTTGAGCCTTCGCCTCATAGCCTTCAAGAATTTCTTCTTTTTCCGGTGGCGCTGCCACATCAGAGATTGCAATAGTAACACCAGAACGACTAGCCCAATAGAAACCAGAATCCTTCATGTTATCTAGAGTCTGAGCTACTACAATCTTCTGGTAACGCTCTGCTAAATCGTTAACAATACGAGATAGTGTACCTTTATCAGCTACATCTTCAACCCAAGGATAATCTTCAGGTAAAGTCTCATTAAACAATACCTGCCCTAAAGAAGTTTCTAGCAATACCGGATCGCCTTCTTCGTAGCCTTTTGGTGCTTCCCAACCTTCGTAAGGCACAAAATCATTAAGACGAATCTTAGCCTTTGCATTCATATGTAGTTTACCAAGGTCATGAGCCATGATTGCTTCAGCTACTGAACTAAAGATAGAACCTTCACCAACAGCACCTGAACGCTTTGTAGTTAAGTGGTAAACACCGATAATCATATCCTGAGAAGGAACTGCTGCTGGACGACCATCTGATGGTTTCAAAATGTTATTTGAAGATAGCATCAATAGACGTGCTTCAGCTTGAGCTTCTGTAGATAGTGGTAAGTGCACTGCCATCTGGTCACCATCAAAATCAGCATTGAATGCTGAACAAACTAATGGGTGTAGCTGGATTGCTTTACCTTCAACCAGCTGTGGCTCAAATGCCTGAATACCAAGACGGTGCAATGTAGGTGCACGGTTAAGCAATACTGGATGTTCAGTAATAACTTCTTCCAAAACATCCCATACTGCTGGACGGTAACGTTCTACCATCCGCTTTGCAGATTTGATATTTTGTGCGTGGTTTAGGTCAACTAAACGCTTCATTACGAATGGCTTGAAAAGTTCAAGTGCCATCTGTTTTGGTAGACCACATTCGTGAAGTTTTAGTTTTGGACCAACCACAATTACTGAACGACCGGAGTAGTCTACACGCTTACCAAGCAAGTTTTGACGGAAACGTCCTTGCTTACCTTTAAGCATGTCAGAAATTGACTTCAAAGCACGGTTACCTGGACCAGTTACTGGGCGACCACGACGACCGTTATCGAATAGGTTATCAACAGCTTCCTGAAGCATGCGCTTTTCGTTATTAACGATGATTTCTGGGGCACCCAAATCCATCAAACGCTTTAGACGATTGTTACGATTGATAACACGACGGTATAAGTCGTTAAGGTCAGAAGTTGCAAAGCGACCACCATCAAGCTGTACCATAGGACGTAATTCTGGTGGGATTACTGGTACTACTTCTAGCACCATAGCTTCTGGCTTGTTTGTAGTCTGCAAGAAAGCACTAATTACTTTTAGACGCTTAAGTGCACGAGTCTTACGCTGACCTTTACCAGTTTGAATCTGATCACGAAGTGATTCAGCTTCCGCCGCTAGATCAAAGTTACGTAAACGAGTTTGGATAGCTTCTGCGCCCATTGAACCTTCAAAATATAATCCGAAACGGTCCTGTAGGTCACGGAATAGTTGCTCATCACCAATTAGGTCATTAACCTTTAGGCTTTGGAACTTTTCCCAAACAGCATCAAGACGAGCAATATCATTATCAGCACGGCGACGAATTGCAGCCATATCTTTATCAGCAGCATCACGAAGCTTGCGCTTTGCATCAGCTTTTTTGCCTTCTTTTTCTGCTTCAGCTAAGTCGACCTCTAGATCTTTTTGGCGAGCAACTAAATCAGCATCCCGTTGCTTTTCTTTTTCTTCGCGTTCTAGAGTAATCTCAGCTTGTAAGTTAGGTAACTCAGCATGACGGTTTTCTTCATCAACGCTAGTAATCATGTACGCAGCAAAGTAAATTACCTTCTCCAAATCTTTTGGAGCTAGATCAAGCAAGTAACCTAGACGAGAAGGTACACCTTTGAAGTACCAAATGTGAGTAACTGGTGCGGCAAGTTCCAGGTGTCCCATACGTTCACGACGTACTTTAGAACGAGTAACCTCTACACCACAACGCTCACAAACGATACCCTTGAAGCGTACCCGCTTGTACTTACCACAGCTACATTCCCAGTCCTTAGATGGACCAAAGATTTTTTCGCAGAAAAGACCATCTTTCTCTGGTTTTAACGTACGGTAGTTAATTGTTTCTGGTTTCTTAACTTCACCATGAGACCAATTACGGATCTCATCAGTAGTAGCAAGGCCGATTCGCATTACATCGAATACAGTTTCGTTGGCCATGTCTTCCTTTCCTAAATCCTTCTTTGAAGTTAAACTTCTTCGATTGAGTTTGGTTCTTGATGAGATAGGTTAATACCTAGTTCTTCAGCCGCTTGGAATACTTCATCATCATCTTTCATTTCGATGACATTTCCGTCAGCTGAAAGCACCTCTACGTTTAAGCACAGAGACTGCATCTCTTTAATCAATACCTTGAATGATTCTGGTACACCTGGCTCAGGAATATTTTCACCCTTTACAATTGCCTCGTATACCTTGACACGTCCATTAATATCATCAGACTTGATAGTCAAAAGCTCCTGCAATGTGTATGCAGCACCATAAGCTTCAAGTGCCCATACCTCCATCTCACCAAAGCGCTGACCACCGAACTGTGCCTTACCACCCAGTGGCTGCTGAGTAATCATTGAGTAAGGACCAGTAGAACGTGCGTGAATCTTGTCATCCACCAAGTGGTGAAGTTTCAAGATGTACATATAACCAACTGAAATTGGATCTGGGAATGGTTCACCAGAACGACCGTCGAACAAACGAGCTTTACCGTCATTATTAACTAGACGCACACCATCTTCGTTTGGATTGGTGTTTGCTAGTAAACCAGTAATTTCTTGTTCTTCAGCACCATCAAATACTGGAGTTGCCACGTTAGTCGGACCAGATTGCATTGGAATTGTTGAATCTTTAGCCCATTCTGGGTTGCCTTCAACATTCCAACCATTCTTAGCAATCCAACCAAGGTGTACTTCCAGCACCTGTCCCAAGTTCATACGACCTGGTACACCAAGTGGGTTAAGTACGATGTCAACTGGAGTACCATCTTCAAGGAATGGCATATCTTCCACTGGAAGGATCTTAGATACTACACCCTTGTTACCATGACGGCCAGCAAGCTTATCACCATCAGTAATCTTACGCTTTTGCGCAACATATACACGTACAAGCTGATTTACGCCAGGAGCTAATTCATCGTCTTCTTCACGATCAAATACTCGGATACCGATTACGGTACCTGATTCACCGTGTGGCACCTTCAAAGAAGTATCGCGTACTTCTTTAGAATTATCACCAAAGATTGCACGAAGTAGACGCTCTTCTGGAGTTAGCTCAGTCTCACCCTTTGGTGTTACTTTACCAACTAGAATATCACCAGCTTCAACTTCCGCACCGATGTGAATAATACCGCGTTCATCAAGTCGGCTTAAGCCTTCTTCGGAAACATTTGGAATATCACGAGTGATTTCTTCTGCACCTAGTTTGGTGTCACGAACATCGATTTCGTGTTCTTCGATGTGGATTGAAGTAAGGGTATCTTCTGCTACTACACGCTGCGATAGGATAATCGCATCCTCGAAGTTTTGACCTTCCCAAGACATGAATGCCACCAGCAAGTTCTTACCAAGTGCTAGTTCGCCCTTTTGAGTTGCAGGTCCATCAGCAATTGCATCGCCAACTTCTACACGTTGACCTTCCCCGACAAGTAACTTCTGATTATAAGCAGTACCCTGGTTTGAGCGATCGAACTTAGCAATGCGGTAGTTACTATCAGTGCCGTCATCGTTACTAACCACAACTAAATCTGCAGAAACTTCTGAAACTACACCGGCTTTAGTAGCAAGTACTACATCACCAGCATCCTTTGCTGCGTACTTTTCCATACCAGTACCAACAAGTGGTGATTCTGATTCAAGAAGTGGTACAGACTGACGTTGCATGTTAGCACCCATCAACGCACGGTGTGCGTCATCATGCTCAAGGAATGGAATCAAGGCAGTACCAACAGAAACCATCTGGCGTGAAGAAACATCCATATATTCAACTTCTTCTGCCTCAACCAAAATTGGCTCACCGGCACCACCCTTTTCACGAACAAGTACCATTTTTTCGATGAAGTTACCATCTTCGTCGACAGGAGCTTTTGCCTGAGCAATCTGGTATTCGTCTTCTTCAGTAGCGCTCAAGTAATCAATTTGTTCAGTAACTTTACCATCCACACACTTACGATATGGAGTTTCAATGAAACCGAAAGAATTAATCCGAGCAAATGCGGCTAAGTTACCAATTAGACCAATATTTGGCCCTTCGGGAGTTTCAATAGGGCACATACGACCATAGTGAGATGGGTGAACGTCACGTACTTCATAACCTGCGCGATCACGAGAAAGACCACCTGGTCCAAGAGCTGATAGACGACGCTTATGCCCCAAACCAGCAAGTGGGTTATTTTGGTCTAAGAACTGTGATAGCTGTGAAGTTCCAAAGAACTCTTTAATAGCTGCAACTACTGGACGAATGTTAATCAGAGACTGTGGTGTAATTGAATCTGCATCTTGTGTAGTCATACGTTCTCGCACTACACGTTCCATACGAGAAAGACCAGTACGAATCTGGTTTTCAATTAATTCGCCTACAGTGCGAATACGACGATTTCCGAAGTGATCAATATCATCAACATCCACTCGTAGTTCAACTGTCTTACGACCCTTTTTAATTTCAAGGGTCTTTTCACCTTCATGCAAAGTAGCAATGTATTTAATCATTGCCACAATGTCTTCTTCGGTAAGACTATTTTGGCTGATATCAGCATCCAGGCCAAGCTTACGGTTCATCTTGTAACGACCAACTTTAGCTAGGTCATAGCGCTTACCATTAAAGTAAAGATTTTGCAGAAGAGTTTCCGCAGCTTCTTTTGCAGGTGGTTCACCTGGGCGAAGTTTACGGTAAATATCAATTAATGCTTCTTCTTGATCTTTAGTTTGATCTTTTTCTAAAGTCGTACGAATACTTGCAAAGTGACCAAGTTCTTTAACAATTTTAGCTTCTGACCAGCCAAGCGCCTTTAACAAAACAGTCACTGGCTGCTTACGTTTGCGATCTAGGCGAACTGCAACCATATCGCGCTTATCAACTTCAAATTCTAGCCAAGCACCACGAGAAGGAATAATTTTTGCAGTAAAAATATCTTTATCAGATGTTTTATCTGCAACTTTCTCGAAATAAGCACCCGGTGAACGAACTAACTGAGAAACTACTACGCGCTCAGTACCGTTAATGATGAAAACACCCTTTTCAGTCATTAATGGGAAATCTCCCATAAATACTGTCTGGCTCTTAATTTCACCTGTTTCGTGGTGCATGTATTCAGCAGTTACATAAAGTGGCGCGGAATATGTAGCATCACGATCACGGCATTCTTCTGCAGTGTATTTAGGTTCTTCGAATGATGGATTACTGAAAGACAATGACATTGAGTCATTGTAGTCATCGATTGGAGAAATCTCAGTAAAAATTTCTTCCAGACCACTTATTTCTGGAACATCGCTATCTTTAGCTTTGACGCGTTCTTTCCAGCGTTCATTACCAATTAGGCGGTCAAAACTATCTGTTTGTACGCCAAGTAGGTTAGGAACATCAAGTGGTTCAGGAGTTTTAGCAAATGAAAGACGCTGAGCCTTATTTGAGGCAGCGCCTTGAGATGTGTTGGTGTTCTTGGAGACCACAAACAATCCTTCCACAGTGTGTGATTACAAAAGGGACAAAAGATCTGCAGTTGGGTCGACCACTATATGAAGACGCCAAAAAGGCAGTTAAAGTAATACTACAGCATTCCTTAAAATATATCTAGTGTAGATTTTTAAGTAAATATCATTAAAGTTACAGGCCAACATAACCCCAAAAGAAAAACCCCTTACTTCCTAATGGAAGTAAGGGGTTTAGCTAAAAATTAGTTCAAAGCAAAATCATTACTTAAGAGTAACTGTTGCGCCTGCACCTTCAAGAGATTCTTTAGCTTTTTCAGCGTCTTCTTTAGAAGCACCTTCAAGAACAGCCTTAGGAGCGCTGTCTACAACGTCCTTAGCTTCCTTTAGGCCTAGGCTAGTAAGGGCACGTACTTCCTTAATAACAGCAATCTTCTTCTCACCTGCAGATTCGATGATTACATCGAACTCAGTCTGCTCTTCAGCAGCTTCTTCTCCGCCAGCAGCTGGACCAGCAACTGCAACTGCAGCTGGAGCAGCAGCTTCAACGTCAAATGTTTCTTCGAACTCTTTAACGAAATCAGATAGTTCGATAAGAGTCATTTCTTTGAATGCATCTAGCAATTCTTCAGTACTTAGTTTCGCCATGTGTGGCGCTCCTTCTTGTCTTTATGGCCTATTAGCCAGTTCTTAATCTTACGGTCTTATATTGTGGTTAAAAGTTTTTAACTAGTAGCTTGTGCCACTTAGCCTTCTTCCTCAACTTTGGCACGCAATGCATCAACAGTACGAACTGTTTTAAGAATTGGAGCCTGGAATAGCGCAGCAGCTTTAGCAGTAGAAGCCTTCATATCACCAGCAAGCTTAGCAAGAAGTACTTCACGAGACTCAAGGTCAGCAAGTTTCTTCACACCAGCTTCATCAAGAACGGAACCTTCGTAGTATCCACCCTTGATAACTAGTTGTTTATTTTCTTTAGCAAAAGTCTTTAAGCTCTTAGCAACCTCAACTACGTCACCTTTAACATAAGCGATAGCAGTAGGGCCTTTAAGCTCATCAAATCCTTCAACTTCAGCTTCTTTAGCAGCAATAGCAGTAAGCTTATTCTTAACCACAGAGTATTTTGCATTCTCACCCATTGAACGACGCAACTGCATCATTTGGTCAACAGTGAGACCACGGTATTCAGTCAACAACGCGCCATTTGAATTGCGAAGTTCATCAGCAATTTCTTTTACAGCAGCTTGCTTTTCTGGTGTTGCCATGGTGCTCCTTTCTCTGTATCAGGTCGGTAAGCATTAAAAAACGTCCATTGCGTAGGAGCAAAGGACGTACAAAAGCGTGCACAGCACAGCTTACATCGAGTCTTCACACCTACGTTGGCCGTTCCTTAGGAACTTTATAGTTAGCAACTCTTTAACTCTCCAGTCAAAAAGCACACGCCAACCACCGACGGTCTTCGGTAATTCAAACTATAACATACTGCATACTATAACCCAAACTATTTATTGAGTTGCATTATTTTTATTCCACGAACGTTTAATTTCATTAGCCAAAGGCACTTTAATTGTATTAACAAAATTATTGCTTAGATGATGCCCGTCATAATAAATAGGCAATCCGTTTACTGCACCGTGGCATTGGATACCACAGATAAAATCATCCATATTTACTATACTTACCCCTGAAATTGTCTGATTCTTCACTATGTCAAACTGCTTATCATCGATATCAGCGTCGCTAGGAGTATAAGTACAGTTTTCGAGATTATATTTATTTATTTCAAGACAATCACGCCCAGTGTAGTCTCTATTGTAAGGAGTATCTTTAATATAAGTTATAGTTTTACTATATTTTTTTACTTCTTTAATTCTACTTGGAACTCGCTTTTCTAGAATACTATCTGTTTTAGTTTTAAGTTCAGCAATTGTCTTGTTAGATAAGGTGAAACTACCTTTATTTTTATCACTTGATATTGTTGGATTTTTAATATCATCTAAATATTCAGAATGTGCAAAATTGGAAACTACAACATGAGTGGGCTTGTAAGTCTTTAAATATTTCATTATTTGTTTATTAGCTTCATTACAACGGCTAGTATAGTCTGAAAATAAATCGTCTTCTTCAGAATAAAATAGCCGTTGTCCACTAATATCGATAAAAGGGCAGGAAGAAGCTTGATATGCATCAACGTTCATTTTTTGTTGTTTTGCAAGTTGAATTACCCCGGGAGACCATTGCATGCTGTGCGAATCCCCGACTAATAAAATATCACGTTTCTTATTCTTAGGATTATAGTTACAGTGTACTTTTCGGCCCCATTTCTCTTCAGAAACCTTGCACTTACTATCAAGCTTAAAAGCATTATCAATATATGAAACATTCGGTTTTAATGGCGGGTCAAATACTTTGGAATTACAATTAGTTTCTATTGAAACCATGGTCTTACCTTGATAGCAAGTGCCTGAAACAGCCTCTTGAAAAGCAACATTTTCACCACTCAAACGGTATTTAATAGCATAACTTTGACTGAAATTTAAAAACAAAATAACAATACAGCTTGCCACGAAAACTATTCCAGAAAACTCAGCAGTGGCTACCACAGACCTATATCTTTGTACTGGTTTTTCAATATAATAATGCGTGAAATGCGCTAGTAGTATCGTCACAAAAATTGCAAAAAACATGCCGCAAATACTTAGGTTTTTAGGGTGTCCCATATCTGAAAATATTGAGACACCAAAATAAGGAAGTAATAACAATACTGGCAAATGCCACAAGTAAATAGGGTAAGAAATATCCCCAATGTATTGGAATAGAATAAATCTTTCAAATTTCCTATTTGTTTTAGGTGTACCAAGATAAATTATTATTAAAGTAGCTATTACTGGAGTTAGAGTACCAATACCAGGGAATATTACATTTTCACTGTAGAAAATCCCGCATAAAATTAATAATAAGTACGAAAAATATACTAAAAGAGTAGTAACAATATTCCATTTAACTACTCGCGGCAAGAAGCTAATTAAGCCACCAGCAGCAAACTCCCACAGCCTAGCAAAAGTATTGAAGTAATTTGGAGTTCCCTGTGCCCATGATTCAGCAGAATAATACGGGATTGCAATTAATAACGCATACCCTAGGCTAAGGACTATAACTATAGTTAAAATGACTGGAATTACTTTATCTAATTGATAATTTTTAAAAATTAAAGGAATTAAAAACAAAATTATCGGTATCAGAATATAAAATTGTTCTTCTACACCCAATGACCAAAAATGCTGATATAACTCAATAGCTTTATCTGGGACAAAGTAATTTGTCTTTTCATTCATAAGGTGAATATTTTCGACATAGAACCAACTAGCTAGAAAACTCTTATGTAATCCCTTAACCAAATGAACTGGCACCACAGTCAATGCAATGGCAAAGGTAGTAATCAGCACTATAAAAGCAGCAGGCAATAAACGCCAGGCTCGTTTTAAATAAAATTTTCCAAGTTTAAATGTTCCTCGATTTATGTCTCTGACAATATGTCCAATAATCAAATATCCTGAGATGACAAAAAAGATGTCAACCCCTAAGAAACCTCCTGCAAGTAAACCTAAATGATTAAGGAATACGAAAAGGATTGCAATAAAACGTAAAAATTGGATATCAACGCGAAAAGTAACCTCTCGACGGAAGTTAGCGCGCAACATCAATAACCTACTTTTTAAAATTAGAAAATTTTATTAAGAATATTTAATATACTAGCATTTACACAATAGTAGAGCTTAATAAACATTAGTTTTAAGTACAATTCATTATATGCACGACAATATTGATTTACTCTTAGCACGACAAAATTCTAAAGGAAAAATCATCGCAATTGATGACGAATATAACTACTTAAAATCTAAACTCAACATAAAGACTTTTAACGACAGTAAACTAACTAACTCAGATAGTGAGATAGTTGAAACATTATCTAATGCATCCACGGTATTGCTGCGCATGCCAAAATCTATTGATAGATTAGCCGAATATGCTGAATTAATTGCTCAAAATTGTAATCCTGAAGTTACGTTACATGCTTGTGGCAAAGATAAATACATGAACAGGAACTTTAATAAAGTTTTGGAAAACCACTTTGATATTGTAACGGCTTCATTAGGCTGGAAAAAATGCCGTGTTATCAGTGCCACAAAAGTTAAAGATCAAGTAATTTCAACTTTTCCAAAAATTATCTTAAATAAAGAATTAGATTTACAAGTCGTATCACATGGTGGAGTCTTTGCTGGAACTAAATATGATATTGGCACTCGTACTTTCATTGATACTCTTAAGGACATCATTTTTACTGGATTAGGAGCTGATTTAGGCAGTGGCAATGGCCTAGTCAGTGCTTTCTTACTTAAGAATAATCCTCAATTAAAAATCGAAGCTAGTGACGATTCCTACTTTGCATACTTATCGACAAAAGAAACCTTAAAATTAAATGGATTAACAGCAAAAGTAAGCTACGAGCACTCACTTAGTAATATACCTAACAATTACTACGATTATATTTTCTTAAATCCACCTTTTCATGCAGGAACTAAAGTAATACCCACTGTTGGTATTGAGTTAATAACTAATGCTAAACAAAAATTAAAAACCGGTGGAACTCTTTACTGTGTCTATAATTCCATGTTGAATCGTTACTATTTACCAGAGTTCAAAAAATTTAATGGCAAAGTTACACACTTAACGCAAAATCGTAAATTTATTGTAAAATCCGTGACTAAAAGTTAGAAACTCTTATAAGCTTCCATAGATTTTGCGTAAAGATTATCTTGATTAAATTCTATTTTTACACGTTCCACGGCAGCTTGCCCCATTTTAATTCGCAGCTTTGAGTCCTTAATTAATAGCCGTAATTTCTCAATAGTCTCATCTATATCTTTACACACAAAGCCCGTTACTTTATCTTCCACTACGTCACGGTTACCAGTAATATCTGTAACTACTGCAGGAAGACCTACTCCTTGAGCCTCAATTACTGCAACTGGTAGGCCTTCCCATAGTGAAGTAGAGAGATAAATATCCATATTCGGAATTTTCCCAACAATTTCATCACCAGTTTGCCAACCAGTAAACTCAATAGCATTACCGCTAATCCAACCATCAGAAGTGTCTCGTTCACCAACCCAATAAAACTTTGCCTCTTCTTTAAGTAACTCAGCAATTTTCTGCCATTTCCATGGTGCTTTTGCATAAGTAACTCGGGCCACGATACCAATTACCGGTTTTTCTACTGATTTTTGATAATCTTTTGCTGGCAATTTGTGCACATCAACGACATTATGTAAAACTGTAACTTTTTTAGCTTTCAGTTTAGTTTTAGCTAATTCAGCTTCAGATTCTGAAACACAAATGACTCCGTCGCATTTACGTGCTAATACTGTCTCAATTATCTGGAAAACCTTACGTGCTTTTTCACTTTTATCTTGCATTAAAAATGACCAACCATGTGGTGTATAGAAAACTTTATATTTTGAATTTCTTCGTAAGGAAAGACGACCCACAAAACCAGCAAAAGTTGAATGGATATGCACAACTTCTGGCTTTGTGTTTTTAATAGTTTCTCGCAAAAACTTTGCAAAACCAGGCATATGTTTTGGTGAAGAGGCTTTATTTTCAAAACGGAAAAGCTCTACATCAATAAGCTCACTATTAATCTTTGCTTCACTTAATGTATCTGGGCGCACTGAGTAGCACACTGCGACCTGCACGCCATGCTTAGCTTGTTCATTAGCTAAAGTCTTAACTGCTGAATAAACACCTCCAGCAAAAGATTCCACAACATGAAGAATACGCACTAGTTACATCCCACCTTGAACCCTAAATTTATAAAATTAACTATCCTAATTGTACGGCAGTTGCTCTTTTCTTTCATGCTCAGCCACAATTCACATTTTCTTACTAAAACAGTATTTCCACTTCTTATAAGCAACGAAAATACCGTTTTAGTAAGAAAATGTGATGGGGAAAGAATAAAACTACTCAAGGTAGCAAAATGGCACCCACCGTAGTGAGTGCCATCTTTGTATGAAGTTTAATTTAAAGAGCAACTTCCAAAGGAATACCAGGACCAAATGTCGAAGAAACAGATGCTTTCTGGATGTAACGTCCCTTTGCAGAAGAAGGCTTTAGACGCTTAATTTCTTCAAGTGCAGTCTCATAGTTTTCAGCTAATTTTTCTTTGTCAAAAGAAGTACGACCAATTACGAAATGTAAGTTAGCGTGCTTATCTACGCGGAAAGTTACCTTACCACCCTTAATTTCACTAACTGCTTTAACTACATCTGGAGTAACTGTGCCAGTCTTTGGGTTTGGCATTAGGTTACGAGGACCAAGTACCTTACCTAGACGACCAACTTTACCCATCATGTCTGGAGTTGCTACTGCAGCATCGAAATCAGTGAAGCCTTCAGAAACCTTTGCAATCAGTTCATCAGAACCAACGAAGTCTGCACCAGCAGCTTCCGCATCTTCTGCTTTTGCACCAGTAGCGAAGACGAGAACCCTTGACGTCTTACCTGTACCGTGAGGCAGAATTACTGTACCGCGAACCATTTGGTCTGCTTTACGAGGATCAACACTAAGTTTTAGTGCAACCTCAACTGATTGGTCTTTGCCTTCTGTTGCTTCATCGATAATTTCGATTGCATCATTTACTGAATAAAGTTTTCCTTGTTCAACTTTTTCAGCATAAGCCTTATAAGCTTTACTACGCTTTGCCATTTTCTGCTCCTTTTAATGCAGTGTGGTTTATTGAGACAAGCGTTGCCTCATCCCACGGTTTATAAAAATTTATTAGTCTAGATCAGTAGTAATGCCCATTTGACGAGCAGTACCAGCAATAATCTTGCTTGCAGCTTTAATATCGTTTGCGTTAAGATCTGGCATCTTAATTTCAGCAATTTCCTCAAGCTTCTTAGTGCTTAGGTGTGCGACCTTATCAGTGTGAGGTACACCAGAGCCCTTTTGAATCTTTGCAGCTTTCTTGATCAACTCAGCAGCTGGAGGAGTTTTAGTGATGAAAGTGAAAGAGCGATCTTCGTATACAGTAATTTCTACTGGAACGATATTGCCACGCTGTGCTTCTGTAGCAGCGTTATATGCTTTACAGAATTCTTGAATGTTAACACCGTGCTGACCAAGTGCAGGACCGATTGGAGGTGCTGGGTTAGCAGCGCCTGCCTGAATCTGCAGCTTGATTAGACCGGCAACTTTTTTCTGTTGTTTTGCCAACTTAGGGTCCTTTCGTTAGTGTGACACTTTAATTGCCACAAAAAACTTATTATATCTTTGTTACTTGGTTGAAACCAAGTTCAACTGGAGTTTCACGTTCGAAGATTGAAACCAAAACTACTAGTTTTTGAGATTCAGCTTTAATCTCTGAAATTGTCGCTGGAAGATTTTCAAATGGACCTTCCTTAACAATCACAGATTCACCAACCTCGAAATCAATTTCTACGCTAGTAGCTACGATTGGATCTTCATCTTCGTCTGTCTTAACTTCTGTAGCCTCTTCATCTTGCTCTTCTTCGAATACAGGAGCAAGCATTGAATAAACTTCATCAAGGCTAAGTGGGAATGGGTCATGAGCGTTACCCACAAAACCAGTAACACCTGGAGTGTGGCTTACCACGTTCCATGACTCATCAGTCATATCCATACGTACTAGTACATAACCTGGAATACGCACACGAGTAACCTTCTTAGGTTCACCGTTTTTAATCTCAGTTACTTCTTCCATTGGTACTTCAATCTGAAAAATATAATCCTCAGCATTGAAGTTTTGAATACGCTGTTCTAAGTTAATCTTTACGCGTTTTTCATAACCTGCATATGAGTGTAGTACATACCAATCACCTGCTTGACGACGAAGCTTAGCTTTAAACTCCTCAGCAGGATCAACTTTATCTTCTTTTTCTTCAGATACTGATTCTACTGCAGTAGTATCTTCAGCTTCAGTTGCTTCCACAACCTGTTCTTCAGTTTCAGTAACTTTTTGTTCAGACACGAATTTCCTGCTTCCTAAAAATCGAATAAGGATTTAAGCTAATTGCTTGCAGCGAATAGCCAAATAACTAACTGACCAAATAGTAAATCCAAAAGTGATACAAATACCATCATGGCTACTACAAAGGCTAGAACTACTCCGGTGTAGCGTAGTAGTTGCTTTGGTGTCGGTGCAGTTACTTGCTTTAATTCACTAATAACTTGCGATATGAAAAGGGCTATACGTGAAAAGAAACTATCTTTTTTTCCAGAAACTGCTTGCTTCTGCTCACTCATAGCACTCCTTCCATAGAGAGTTTCGCAGGGCGGACAGGACTCGAACCTGCAACCTGCGGTTTTGGAGACCGCTGCTCTACCAATTGAGCCACCGCCCTATGCGTTTAATTGCATACAATAAAAACCATACATTACTGTATGGCTTCTTCTGTCAACTCTACAGCATCAATCATGACTTGTCTAATATTATTTTAAAATTTGCATATATTGAAATAACGATACATATTGGGATATAAGCTGAAATAACTGCGAATACAAAAAGCCCTGGACCAAAGATCCCAAGAGATAGCCTCAAATATGCAATTATAAGACAATGCAGTCAAACAGTTTTACTTTAACTTCGTATAAAGTTACCAATTTTCAGGCTTAGTATATTTTTCGGCAATTATGTCTGGTAATTGCTTAAAATCGAACCATTCAGCTTTTCCATTTCAGGAACATATTGAACTAATTTATCTTTATTTAACAAAGCACCAAGTTTCTTGGTCTCAATCTAGGAAAAGACGGGGCATTTTTAATGCTTTTACTAAAATAAGGTAAAGCGTACCAATCCTCAATAAAAAATGTATGTCAATATTCCAACTTCCGCAATATCATGGGATACTTTCACTATGGATAGAATCTCAAAAAACATAGGACAACTTTCTGAATCAGTAACCCTTGCAGTGGATGCAAAGGCAAAAGAACTCAAGGCGGCAGGTCGCCCAGTTATAAGTTTTGGTGCCGGAGAACCTGATTTTCCGACTCCAGATTATATTGTGGAAGCAGCCATAGCCGCTGCTAAAGATCCAAAAAATCATCGCTACTCACCTGCTTCTGGACTACCAGAACTACGCGAAGCTATTGTTAAAAAGACAAAGCGTGACTCAGGCTACGAAGTTGATGTAGCTAATGTAGTGGTTACTAATGGTGGTAAACAAGCAGTATTTGAGTCATTCTTGGCAATATTTAACCCAGAAGACGAGGTAATTTTACCTACACCTTACTGGACTACTTACCCAGAAGTTATCAAACTAGCTGGCGCTAAAGCAATAACACCAGTTGCTGGTGCTGACCAAGACTATAAACTAACTGTAAAACAGCTTGAGGAAGTTTACACTGACAAGACTAAAGCATTAATTTTCGTATCCCCTTCAAACCCAACTGGCGCAGTTTACACTGAAGAAGAAGTGAAGGCTATTGGTAAATGGGCTGTAGAAAAAGACATCTGGGTTATCACTGATGAAATTTATGAGCACCTAGTTTACGGCGATAACAAATTCACTTCAATTGCCACCGCTACTCCAGATTTGGAAAAAGTAATTATCCTTAATGGTGTAGCAAAGACTTATGCAATGACTGGCTGGCGAGTGGGTTGGATGATTGCCCCCAAAGATGTTGCAAAAGCAGTAACTAACTTACAATCACATGCAACTTCTAATGTTGCAAATGTCTCACAGCGTGCAGCTCTTGCGGCAATTGAAGGACCACTTGATGCAGTTAAAGAGATGCGCATTGCTTTTGATCGTCGTCGTAAATATATGTACGAAACTCTTCGTGAAGTTCCTGGTCTAGTTTTACCAGAACCGCAAGGGGCTTTCTACGCATATATTGATGTTTCGAAGTACGCCACTGACACTACAGCTCTTGCTGAGGAAATTTTAGAAAAGGAAGAAGTAGCAGTGGTACCAGGTGAAGCCTTCGGCACCAGTGGCTACATTCGTCTATCTTATGCACTTGGTGATGATGACCTTAAAGAAGGTTTATCAAGATTAGTTTCATTTTTTAAGAAACAAAACTCTGCATAGGAGTACACTGTAATAGATAAAATTTTTAGAGCTAATAAATAACGAGGAGAACTTTATGAAGTTCGGTATTCTTACCAGTGGTGGCGACTGTCCAGGACTTAACTCAGTAATTAGGGCCGTAGTGCTTAAAGGAACTCGCTACTATGGTGCTGAATTCGTTGGTTTCAAAGATGGTTGGCGTGGTCTAATCGAAAATGATTACATGGAACTAACCCCACACGAAGTTCGTGGTCTTAACAAGCAAGGTGGTACTATCCTTGGCACTTCACGTGTTAGTGCTTTTGCAGACCATGGTGGCCCAGAAGTGATTGAAAAAGTAGTTAACGATTTAGGCCTTGATGGCATAATTGCGATTGGTGGTGATGGCACTATGGCTTGTGCTAACCGTATCGCAGAAGAAACTAGTGTTAACATCTTAGGTGTACCTAAAACTATCGATAATGACATCTCTGCTACTGACTATACTTTCGGCTTTGATACTGCGGTAAGTATTGCCACTGAGGCTATGGATCGAATCCGCACCACCGGTGATTCACATAATCGCTGTATGGTAGTGGAAGTTATGGGACGTAATGCTGGATGGATAGCCCTATACTCTGGTCTAGCAGCCGGTGCTCATGCAATTTTGATTCCAGAACACAAAGTTACTATGGATGAAATAGTTGAATGGGTAGATTCTGTGAAAAACCGTGGTCGTGCACCATTAGTAGTAGTTGCAGAAGGTTTCATGTTAAAAGATCAAGGTGAAGCATTCTCAAACAAAGGTCTTGACGGTTTTAATCGACCACGTCTAGGTGGCATAGCAGAAGTTTTGGCACCGATGATTGAAAAACAAAGTGGTATGGAAACTCGTTCGACTGTCCTTGGACACATTCAGCGCGGTGGTTCACCTACTGCATTTGACCGAGTACTGGCAATACGATTAGGCACAGGTGCTATTGACGCAGCAGCAGCTGGCCAGTGGAACAATATCGTAGTACTTCGTGGTCGTTACATTCAGCAAGCTAACTTCAAACAGGTTATTGGGGTGCTAAACCCAGTACCAGAAAAGATGTACCAAGAAGCTACTGTGCTATTCGGCTAAGGGTACAACACTTTTCGAATTCGTTTATCTGATACCGAATAAGCTGTCTTTATCTCAGGAGTAAAGAGACTTATTCGGTATTCTTCTATCATCCAACGCACTTTAACTAGATATGCCGGAGCTGGTTGATCTTTTTGCACAATATTATTACCAGCTAACTCAAAACCAGCTTTTTTAACTTGTGCGTGGTACTCAGTTTCCAACGCTTTTACCTTAAGCATATTTAAGTGATCTCTATTAGCGTTATCTTCCATTTTTTGAATTCGTTTTACAGTTGCTTGCAAGTAACGCAAAATATCAACTAATACAGTTTCTCTAATAAAGTTTTGATACACCAAAGATTCTAGCTGATTCTTGATATCAGTAATAGAGTTCATCAATGCCAATGAGCTAGTACGCTTTAACTGTTTTTCACAATCTCGTTTTGCGGTAAGTATTGCAGCTACTTGTTTTACGACTTCAAAAGTCTCATCTATAGCTTGCTCTTTAACTTTGCACGCTACTTCATAAAACTCTACTTGGGTATTAATTTTATTAAAGTCACTCACAATGTTCTGTACCGCGGTATATTTACAATCTCCTAAAAGTGCCTTCATGGATGGATAGACGGTATTTGTAAAAAGTAACTTCTCGTTAGCTGTTAAATGATTTTGAATGAAGCCATCAAACTCTGGTAACTCTAGCAATAACAACCTAGTTATTCCGCGTTTATTGTGCCACTTTGCCGTAACTTCCGTATCACTAATTGTTAAAGCAACTGTTTTACCTTCATCAACCAAAGCTGGATAACCTTTTATTTTATGCCCAGCGAGTTCACGTTCAATAGGTACACTTAAGTTTTGCTTAGGCATAGAAGTTACTTTTTTATTTGTAACTTGCTGAATTGCTTGTTTACCATTGGTATCCCCAGCTATAAGCGTCTTAGCTACTGCTTGTCTAGCCTTATTACGTAACTTATTTTTTAAAGCTACCAAATCATAACTAGCAGCAATACGTTTACCATCTGCCTCAACTGCAATAAAATTCATCTTTAAATGTTTTGGTACTTTTTCCCAATCCCAAGCAGTTTCAGGAATTGGTGTCCCTCGCATATCACGTAATACACTGCTAAGTTCTGAGGTTAAAGATTTGTTTATATCTTCATCAAGCGCAACAAGCGCTCTATTTGCAGTATCATTTGCTGGCACATAGTTTTTACGAATAGCTTTTGGTAATGATTTAATCAAAGCTGTAATTAGTTCAAGTCTAAATCCTGGTACCACCCAATCAAAACCAACGTCTTGCACCTGATTAAGCACTGCAATCGGAATTAAAACTGAAGGTCCTTCTTCGTAAGAATAATCTAATCGGAAAGTAAAAGGGGCTTGTTCCCATTCCACTGGATACTCATCATCATCGAATTCTTCAGCTTCTTCACTACGAACTAAGTCTTCGCTAAAGTAAAGGAGCTTCTTGTTCTTATAGGATGCGCGTTTATACCATTTATTAAAGTGGACTGTCGAAATAATATGAGTGGGTAACTGTGAATCATAAAAATCATAGATCTCTTGATCATCTACACGCATATCATAACGCCGCATTCGTTCTTGCTGAGCTTCAACTTCAGCAAGTAACTGCTTATTATGCTTATAAAATGGAAAATGTGTACGCCATTCGCCTTGTACCAAGGCATGCCAGATAAATAACTCTCTAGAAAATTCTGGATCAATTTTTCCATACTGAACAAGACGATCTGAAACTACCGGCAAGCCATAAACAGTCACTTTTTTGCGCGCCATGACACTGCCACGATCTTTAAACCAAGCAGGTTCACTATAGCTAGTTTTAGCTAACGATCCAGCAAGATCTGCTACCCATTGCGAATCAATAACAGCATTTACTCTAGCCCACATCTTAGAGGTTTCGACAAGTTCAGCAGTGACAATCCAAGATTTATCTACTTTTTGCTTTTTATTTGGAGTTCGTTGTTCTTTTCGATTAAATAAAGCGCTTCCTGGGAATATTGAAAAACGTACTCCACGAGCTCCACGATATTCACGTTCAACCTCATCCCAATAGCCAATCTGTGAAAGTAAAGCTGACAAAATACTCTTATGTACTGCTTCTTCATTGCGTGCAGGATTCACTCCAGCATTAAACTTTGGTGCTTTAATACCAATCCCAGCGATAGCTTGTCGCAATTGCCGATACATATCTTGCCATTCGCGAATGCGTAGATAGTTTAAAAATTCTTTACGACAAAGCTTACGAAACTGTGACGAAGAAAGTTTATTTTGCTGTTCTTGTGTGTACTGCCATAACTTTAAATAACTGATAAAATCTGAACTTGAATCCGTAAAACGCTTATGGAATTCTTGTGCTTTATCAGCATCATCATGTGGGCGTTCTCTTGGGTCTTGAATACTAAGCCCGGCTACGATAATTAAAACTTCTTGAACACAGGCTCGATATTTAGCTTCAATAAGCATTCGAGCAAAGCGTGGATCAACTGGCACTTTCGAAATATCTCTACCAATTCTGGTTAGTCGTACTTTGCCTACACGTTTTCGAGTTCCTTTAACTCGATTAATAGCACCAATTTCCGTCAAAACTTGTAATCCATCGCCTACGCTAGACATTGCTGGGCGCTCCACAAATGGGAAATTTAGAATGCTTTGTTCGTTGTGTGCAAAACCAAGAATAAGCATCTGTAAGATTACTGCAGAAAGGTTAGTCCTGCGAATTTCCGGATCAGTGAACTCTGATCTAGATTGGAAATCAGATTCTGAATACAATCTAATAGCGATACCATCAGATACACGCCCACAACGCCCACTGCGTTGATTAGCACTGGCTTGCGAAATATCTTCAATTGGCAGCCGCTGGACTTTCGTTCTATTAGAATAACGAGAAACTCGCGCTAACCCTGAATCAACTACATATTTAATACCTGGCACAGTTAGCGAAGTTTCTGCCACATTAGTAGCTAAAACAATCCGTGGATTTTTACCTGGAGTAAAGATTTGATGTTGTTCTGCTAATGAAAGTCTTGCAAAAAGTGGTAATACTTCAGTATTAGCAAGTCGTGGGATTTTTTGTGTCAATCCACGTAAAGCAGTAGCTGCTTCTTTGATTTCACGTTCCCCAGGCAAAAATACTAAGATATCACCTGCAGTTTCTTTACGTAACTCAAGCACAGCATCACAAATACCATCATTTAATTCACGCTCTTCAAATTGAACTTCTGCAAAAGGATCTGGACGTAGTGGACGATAACGAACTTCTACAGGATAGGTACGTCCAGAAACCGTCATAATTGGAGCATCGTCAAAATGTTCACTAAAACGTTCTGGATCAATAGTGGCAGAAGTAATAATTACTTTTAAGTTCGGACGCTTTGGTAATAATCGTTTCAAATACCCTAAAATGAAATCAATATTTAACGAGCGTTCATGGGCTTCATCAATTATAAGAGTATCGTAAGCTCGTAATAATTTATCGTGATGTATTTCATTTAATAAGATGCCATCAGTCATCACTTTTATACAAGTTTTTGGGTTACTTTTGTCGTTAAACCGCACCTGATATCCGACTTCAGCACCAATTTCAACATTTAATTCTGTAGCAATTCGCTCTGCCACAGTTCGCGCTGCCAGTCGCCTTGGCTGGGTATGCCCAATCATTTTTCGACCAAGTTCTAAACACATCTTAGGTAACTGTGTAGTTTTACCAGAACCAGTTTCACCAGCAATAATCACTATCTGGTTTTCAGATATAGCCTTTTTAATTTCGGCACGATACTGAGCTACCGGCAAATCTGGGTAGGTAATTTTTAAAGGCATGTTCCCATACTAACTAAAAACTTTACATAGCGAGTAAAATTGAAAGCATGAGACTTGCCACTGCGGATTTAAAAAATTATTATTCGGCAATTCCCGAAAGATTAAAACAAGGGTACAAACGTGGATATAATCGTATTCACGGTTCAATACCTAGAATATTTTTAATCACTTTTGCTGGAATGTCATCTTACTGGTTCTGTGAAAATGTACTTGGACATAAGAACCCCGTCTATTGTGTAACAGTGTGTGTGATTGCTCTTGGTTTCCGTAAAGGAACCAAACTTTCAGTAGTAATTGATATCGTGGTAGGTTCCACTGTTGGAATTACCATAGCAGAGTTGCTAATTATGGGATTCGGCTCTGGATTTTGGCAAGCTTCACTTTTCCTATTCCTTAGTTTGTTACTAAGTCGTTTTATGAATGACAGCGTCATCTTCAATAACCAAGTAGCGATACAAGGACTATTCGTAATTTTGTACCCAATAAATATCAATGGACCTTTTTCACGTCCTATTGATGCGCTAGTTGGCGGAACGGTAGCGATTATTCTAACCATGTTCCTCTCCACGAATCCACGTAAAGCAGCTGCAGATAAAATGGCAAGCATCATCCAAGAAATTCTGATTTCCTTAATGGCTACGCAAAAGAGTCTGCGCGAAAATAACGAATTGCTAGCTCGCAAGACGTTATATCGAGCACGTGAAACTCAAGGTACTACTGATGCGATGTTTGATAGTCTTACTACTTCGTATGAGACTGTTAAACTATCCCCACACTATCGCTCTTACCTACCGACATTACAACGAATTGAATACATCGCAAATGTATTAGATTTAGCAATGCGTAACTGCCGAATTTTAACTCGCTTAAGTGTTAGAGCTATCCATGAAGAAAACTCTGATGAAGATATCGAAGAGTTTAAACAATTAGCTAAATTCCTTGATCCAGTAATTCACAGCTTACAGCTGATTGAAGAGGGGATCAGCACTCTTGAAAAGGGCAAAACTATCCAAGCAAAACTTGAAGAAGCTCGCATGTTCCTAACTTATGGAGCTTCTCGGCTAAGCCACGATGGGGATATTAAATTAATTCATCCAGAATCATATGGACTACTACTAATTATTCGTGAACTTTATTTCGATATTTTACGAGCAACTGGTCTAGACGTTAAGACTGCATATAAGTTACTACCTGATATCGATCTTCCAAATAACATGGGTAAACGCTATGAAGAAAACTGATCCAGGATATGTATGCGCTGAATGTGGTGCTAAATTTGCTAAGTGGATGGGGCGTTGCAGCCAATGTCAACAATGGGGTACCTTACAAGAAGTAAACACTGTTGCCGCACCTAAAACCAAAGCAACTAATGTCGGTAATACAGCCAATAAAATTACCGAAATTGATACTAGTACCTCGACAGCGGTACCTAGCAACGTAACCGAATTCGACCGAGTACTCGGCGGCGGATTAATCCCTGGATCAGTCACATTAGTTGCTGGCGAACCAGGAATTGGAAAATCCACACTAATTTTAGAAGCCGCAGCAAAAATGGCTAAAGCCGAAAATACAGCTCTTTATGTCAGTGCGGAAGAATCCGAATCTCAAGTAACACTGCGTGCAAAACGTATTGGAGCTTTAAGTGAAAACCTCTATCTAATTTCTGAGACAGATTTAGGTACTATCCTTGGCTATATCGAAAAACAAGAACCCGATATCCTAATTGTCGACTCTATTCAAACTATCGCTAGCACTGAAATTGATGGAGTAGCTGGTGGCACTTCCCAAGTTAAAGAAGTAGCTGGCGCGATTATCAACGCAGCAAAAAAACAAAATATCACCACATTGATTGTGGGTCATGTAACTAAAGATGGGACTATTGCCGGTCCTAGAACTTTAGAACACCTCGTTGATGTAGTCTGTCAATTTGAGGGAGATCGGCACACTACATTACGCATGATTCGCGCCATCAAAAACCGTTATGGTCCTACCGATGAAATCGGATGCTTTGATTTAACTGAAGATGGTATCCATGAAATTCAAGATGCTAGCGAACTCTTTGTTTCTGGCAACCATGATAATGTTCCTGGCACCTGCATCACCGTCACATTAGAAGGGCAACGTCCACTATTAGCAGAAGTTCAAGCTTTACTAGCCCGCACTAATCAATCTCAACCCAGGCGGGCAATCAGTGGTCTAGATTCAGCTCGTTGCGCCATGCTTCTTGCAGTATTGCAACGTAGAGCTGGCTTTCCACTTACAAACTTTGATACTTTCCTAGCTACCGTTGGTGGTGTTAAGCTCAGTGAACCAGCAGTGGATTTAGCTGCTGCAGTAGCACTTACCTCTGCTTATACTGATAAACCAGTGCCTGAAGGGACAATTGTATTTGGCGAGGTTGGTCTAGCAGGTGAAGTCAGGGCCGTACCCGGTATTGCAAAACGAGTTCAGGAAGCAATTAGACTAGGCTTTAAACATGCAATAGTGCCATATTCAAACCAAAAGAAAATGCCACTACCTAGTGGCTTTAAAGTTACTCAAGTTAAGACACTACTTGAAGCATTAAGTTCCTATGTAAAATAACAAGGTTTTATGCCTAATTCTTTCAGCATTCTTTAAGTCGAAGCAGGTAGAATTGGTTTTGACGCGTAAAAAAAGGGGAGAAATAATGGTAGGTCTAGTTCGCACGAAAGCCTTAAGTCCGATTTTTTCACGCCTAGCACCCGGAACAGAATTACGCGAAGGATTAGAACGTATCTTAAACGGTGGCACTGGAGCGTTGATTGTATTAGGGTATGATGAAACCGTAGATAGCATTTCATCAGGTGGCTTTAAAATCAATATCTCATATTCCCCAACTAGATTAAGAGAATTAGCTAAAATGGATGGCGCAATCTTATGCGACTCACAATCTACTAAAATTATTAAAGCAGCCGTGCAACTAATGCCAGATGCAAGCATCAAAACTAACGAGTCTGGAACTAGACACCGTACTGCACAACGTGTTTCACGTCAAACCGGTTTCCCAGTAGTTTCAGTTAGTAAGTCAATGAACACTATTGGTATTTACATTAAAGGAAAGCGTCTCGTCTTAGAGCCTTCTGATATTGTGCTAGCTCGTGGCACTCAGGCACTTGCGACTCTGGAACGTTACCGCACTCGCCTCGATCAGGTTACTGATTCACTTTCTGCATTGGAAATTGAAGATATGGTGACTGTTCGTGATGTAACTACCACTTTACAACGTCAAGAAATGGTGCGTAGAATCTCACAAGAGATTCAAAGCGATGTACTTGAACTTGGTACTGACGGTAGATTATTAGCACTACAGCACGACGAATTAACTGCAGGCCTTGAAAATAATACAGAATTAGTAATCAAAGATTATGTACAAAATCTTGATAATCCCGAAGATCTACCTCGTATCTTAAAAGAGTTAGCTGCTATCGAAGATACCCAGTTAATCACTGATCTAACTAGGATTTCACAAATGCTAGGATTAGGCAATGACACTGAGACTCTTGACTCGCCGGTACACCCTTACGGTTATCGTATTCTTTCTGGCATGAAGGCAGTGCCTGGGCTAATTGCTGAACGCTTAATTTCACACTTCGGTAGTTTGCAGAACTTGATGGCTGCTAGTCTAGATGATTTGATGGCTGTTGAGGGCGTAGGAGAACAACGCGCTAGGAACGTACATGAAGGTCTACACAAAATTACTGACTCTAGCTTACTAGAGCGCTTTATCTAATAAATAACTTCTTTTATAATTAGCATTAGTTTTATGCATAAGCATGATTATTAACTCTAAAACTACTAAAAATGCTAAATTAAATACTTCCAAAGATTTAGAACTCATGGAATAACAACGATTCCAAAGGGGTATAGTAGTTACTTAATCAAAAATTCCTACTTCACCTTCTTGCAATTCTTGGAGAAATAACCATCAGCTATACTATTACCATTATCTAAATCCCAAGTATAGGGTTTTGTTTCAGATACTTTACCTTTTAAGGTTGTTTTCTTGCCATTACTACTAGTGCATTTGAAAGTGTATTCAACACCTAACTTATTCTCTTTATACCATTCGTTGTCTGTAGGCAATTGCTTATTTGTAATAGTTCCATACATATTTTTCCAAGCATCTGTACCAGTTCGCTTATTATTTTTTGGAAAAGACATAACAAGAGTTTCTGCCGATTTAGAATAGTCTCCATTAAAATAAACAGCATATCTAACTTTGCCTCCAATTAACTCTGCTAATTGTACATCTATATCTTCCGGCTTTACTTTTTTAGTAAACTGATAATTTTCTTGTGTTAAAGGAGCAGCTTTAGGGTCACGCCATTTTTTAACATCTTTAGCCCATTGCTCCCAACCACCTTTATTAGAGTAATCAGCATGCCAAGTTTTAACATATTCAGCGGAGTAATTATCTCTACCTTCTCTATACTTTATTAACCCTTTAGCTCCTGGGTCTCCACCTTCTTCTGATTCAGGATTAGGCTCATTGGGAACTGTCTTAACTGGAGCAGACGTTTCAGTATCAGCAACTACTGTGGTAGTGGGATTAGCAGAAGCACTAGGAGTTTTATCTCCAGTAAAATCATCTATTTTAGCGTGCTTAAAGTCAGGCTTCATAAAACTATAAATTGCAATACCTAGAATAACCAACACACTAGCAATAATAGCTAGAGTTTTCTTAAAACTTGAATGTTCTTTATTTTCACGCATAAATCAAGCAGCTATCTTTCATTACAGAAAACCTACACGACTACTTAGTTATTTTTATAGTTTTAGCTATTTCTACAAATTGTTTATATAAATCACTATTTACTTGATTAGCAGCAGTTTGTTTTGCGGAATCTTCACTCTTTAGAGAGCTAGAACCATTACTTGTAGCTTCAAAAGTCATTTTTCCAATACTTGTACGCACAAATCCCGCACTATTAGTAAAATCACTAGTACAGTATTCGCCCCCATTACCCATTGCATGATCCGTGATAACCATTTCTGTACCCCAATCATCTTGCCCAAAAGGTTCTTCAAAGTAACGCACTAATGCTCTTGGCGATAAATCAGGAGTACCAGCAGTATTATTTAACGGACTATTTCTTGGATTTCCAAAATTATCTAAAGTCTGGAAATCTGCAGTACCATAAGGTTTCTTTGTCCCCATGTCACACTTAGTATCTAAATCAAAAGTGTCATTTACTGCATTTGCATCTGGCTCAAGTTTTAATTCATATTTTGCACTTGCAGCGGAATCTGGTGAGTTCAAAAAGGCAAGATCATCAGGAGTGTTTACCATTAAGTACGTTCCTTTTGGAACAGTTACAGTATACCCACTAGAAGACGTGTAAGTTCCACCACCTTCATATACATTACTAGAACCCGAGACCTTTTTGAGCAAGCCATTCGTAGCTGCGATATCATCTGTCGAACTTTTTTCAGTAGAAGTTGGTGTCGATGTTGGTGTCGCCGTAGAACTTGAAGTTGGAGTAGCTGATGTAGTAGGTTCAGAAGATGCCTTATCTTTACTCTTAAAGTAAGATACACCAAAATAACCACCAATGCCAATAGCTAAAGCTACAGCTACTGCACCGATACCGTAAGTAACATTTTTGTTTATACTAATACTTTTTTTAGTTTTAACGCTTTCAGAAAATTGACTCTCCTCATTTTTAGCAGAGTTCTTATCTACAGTATTTAAAGTTTCATTTTCAGTTTTTTCAGGAAACTTACCTTCAGAATTAACAGAAGAATCTTTTTCGTCCACTAATGGAATATCTTCCGTCTCAGCTTCTTCATGACTGTTAGAAATATTTTCTACAGGCGTGCCACACTCGCTACAGAACTGTTCATCGTTCTTAAGTTTATTTCCACATTCACCACAGAATTTCATAACTTATAACTCCTTTTACTTACCTACTGGAACTAACATGTATGGAGCATTATCATCTTTAGAAAACACCCAAACTTTGTCATTGTTGTTAGCAGGTAATAATGGGTGTTTTTGCCCTAATGATTCCATTTTGTTATTTGCAATATCAAATTTCACGGCTTCCCCATTGTGCCCAGTACCATAAGCAATACCGTTGTTATCAATGACCTTGAATGTAACACCATCAGTCGGAGAAGTAATCTTATGTCCAGGTGCTTGGTATCCTTTTTCAGTCTTAATCAGAACATATTTACCATCAGGAGAAGTTATCAAGTCAAGATTTTCATCTGTATTCGAATCCTCGCTGCTTGAACTCTCTGAATCTAAACTAGCTGTTGCTCTAACACTACTGGATATCTTTACTGGACTATCTATCTTTTCTGGATTCATTTTTTCGTAAGGGACTTCAGCACCAGTTTTAGCATCATAAATCTTTTCTGCAGTGGGACTGAAACAGTAATCTCCAAGAATTCCTACACAAAGAGGCAACTGTTTCACGTCTGCATCAACAGAACTTGAATCATCAAAGTACTTATCGCCCTCTTTCGACCATAGGATTTTATTATTAGTGTTATCCCAAACTCCAGAACTATAGAAGGCGGTTTCTCCATACATAGAACTATAGAAGGCGGTTTCTCCATACATAGAACTATATGACTCACTGTAAGGACTAGTCATAGCTATAAACGGCGTGTAGTTGCTATTACTAGAAGGGCCGAGTGTAATAAAATCATCACTACTACTTGAAGAATTCATTGAGTCAAAAACCTCTTGTGCTTTATCCGGCATCTTTGCTTTTACTTGGGCAATGATTTTATTTTCAAGAGGTTTAGTAAGCTGATCATCAATTTTCTTTGTCTTAGCTTCTTGAGTAGTTATCTCACCAGTTTCTGGATTAAAAATATTTGTCGAAGTATAGTCTGCTGAAGCAGTTTTATTCGGCTCAATATTTTCTTTGCCTTCTTGATGTTCAAAAAAACTTAAATACTGATCTTTGGTTTCGCCAGTAGCACTAGTCGCAGTAGCAGCTTTTTGACTTTCATAGTGGATTTGTAATCCCTTTTTTCCATTCACATCAAAGACGTTATATTCAGGAAAACTTCCTTTATCACTTTCAGGATTTCTAGTACGATCTGAAATTGGTTTAGCAACCCACTTTGTTTTACCATTAGTGGAGTCAATAGCCGTAATATCGGTAACAGTATCCATATAGTTACTATCATCGGAAGATGAACTAGTCGAACTACTCTGGGTACCATATTTCTGCTTAATAATAAAAGTAGTATCACCAACAGAAGCAATTTTAACTGTACTCCCTGTATCCTCAGTACTAGGTTGAATTAAAATACATTTTTTCTTGTTTGTAATATCTTTCAGTGGACCATCTGCAGTTGTATCACTGGGAGTATAGTTAGGATTTTTTTCAGGATTTGCATAATCATCAACATCACATTTTTTTGCTACTTCATCTGGCCTAGATGCAAATAAATCAGTCGATGCAGCATAAGCTCCGAAGCCACCCGCTAATAAAGCAACAGCTGCTCCACCAGCAATGAATAGCTTCTTTTTATCTTTTGAAGAACTGTGTTGTAACTTTTCAGAAAGAATTTTTATTTTACTAGTTTTATTGTTTTCTTTTTTAACAGCTGTGTCAGAATCCTTTGATTTTTTAGCATCAACTTTTTCTACTTTTACAGTCTTTACATTCTCGCCAGTTTTGCCTTCAGCAATACTTTTTTCTTCAGACGTACTACTATCTACTTTTTCTGGCTTTTTATCGATATCTTTGTCAGAACTTAAATCATTATCATTTACAGGTTTCTTAGCATTATTTGAGAGAGCAGTTTTACTAACCTTTTTGTTATTATCTTTTGATTTTTTCTGTTTTTTATTTTCCTTGACCGTTGTATTTTCTACTTTAGTTCCACAATTTGGACAAAACTTAGCTTCTGGTTTTAATTTATTGTTACAGTTCTCGCAGGTACTCACAATTAGTATTCCTTATATCAAATTATTTTTTATTAAAGACTTTTTCGACATCAAGAGCTTTATAGTTTTTAAGCATTTCTTGTAATTTTGGGCTAATTGTACTGCTTGGAATTGCAGCATTTTGTTTCTCAACATAAGCAGTTATCTCATGTTGAAAAGTACTGGCTTTCGTAGAAAACTCTTTCTTAAATTTTGTAGTAAGTTCAGTCAAGCTTTCTTTATATTTCTGTATATCTAAAGTTTTAGCTTCGGAAGCGACTGCTTCCACTTTTGGTGTAGTCGTAATTGTTTTAGCTTGTTTATAATCACTAGTTGCGTCGATAACAGTATTATTGTTATTAGCTATCTCAGCAACCTCTACTTTAGTGCCACATTTTGTACAGAATTTAACTCGGCTTACATCATTGCCACAGTTCATACAAAAATTCATTATGAATTTTCCTTCACAGAGCCTTTTTCGGAACTATTAGTATCTTTATTAACAGATTTTTCTAATTCCTGATCCATTTCGTGCACATTTGTCTTATCTTTAAGCCCAAGTTGGTCCTCTAAAAGAAACTGGGTATATTGAGAATTTCTTACTGTAGCTACTTTGCTATCAAGCCAAATTCGAGTACCAAGAAGTTCTAAAACGCTCAAGTATATTGAAAAGACAAGCCAAAGAAGCACATTTAATGTAGTATTCGTGGCATCATGAGAGCTGCTACTGCTTCCCAAAAGACCAAAGCCACTCGCAACAGCATTTAGCAAACTACTAAGATAATAAACAATATATGCACCACCGAGAATCTGTAACGCACAGACTCCTGGGAATACTTTAAAAAACAATTTCGCTAAGTTTGTTGTGTCATATCGGTCATAATCTGCATTAAATATACTTAACATTATTTTCCTTAGTGAGAGAATGCGGCAAAGATACGGCCAAGAATAAGAGCAAATAGAATGATATCTACCGAAGAAATAATTAAACCTGTTATAGCAAAACCTCTAGGTTTACGGAATAGTCCAATGATAGAAAGAACCCACCCCAGGAAATAACAAACCGGCCCTAACAACGGAATCCAACCAAAAAATAAACCAACTAAAGCTAAGATAAAACCGAAGAAGCCTACAGTATTTTTTTGTTTTACTTCAATTTGATTTTGAACCACTACGTGAGTTACTCCGTTAGGAGTGTTAGCAACTTGCTGATCATAAAGAGGGCCATTAATATTGCTATTTGTTTTATGATTAACATTGGCATTAATAACTTGATTACCAACAGCTGTACCGCAATTTACACAAAACTTTGCACCCAGTTTTAAATTCGCGTTACAATTTATACAATTATCCATTTTGAACTTTCGTTGATTTTATTTATTCGTCATTTTTAAATGAAAAGCAGTATATATACTATACCCCCCCCCTTACCAGGGAAATCAAGCGAGGGTCTAGGCTATCATGATAAGAAATTTAATTTATACTTCAATCTTAGACATACATTATGCGACCACTATAGAAGAGAAACCATACCCCACTCCCCTTGACTTGATTTTTAGGCTAGTACCTAGCTGCAGTACCACTCATATACTTAATAGAACAGACTTATATATTTGACTATCTTAAAATGCTCTAATAGTATTCAACTTTGATATGATTATCGTATTATTTCTTTGTATTAATTAACTTTATTGTGTGAGGCAAAATGAAAAAAAATATTAGAGTAGTAGCTTTATACCCTAAAGGACTACAAACTGGTGGCCCTGAAGCCTTTCATCAACTTGTTTCACAATTAAATACAGAAGGGGTTAGCGCATATTTAGCTGCTATCCCAGAAACTGAAAAAGAAACCCCTGTAAAACAATATGCAATCTATAACTGCCCAGAAATCAAATTTTCAGAAATAGAAGATACTGATATCATAATCTCACCCGAGTCTCGGAATTATATAAACTACTTATTGGATATGAAAAATGAACATAAGTTTATTTGGTGGGTCAGTGTTAATTACTCTCCAACTTTCCCAAAATTACAAGTTGTAGATTCAATTCCGGTATTATTGCGTTCAAATTTGAATCCTTTAAATCCAAAAGGTAAAGGTAATATATTAAGCATTGGCATGAAAGTTCTGAGGTGGCGTGCTAAAGATCCTAAAAAGTATCAAAACAAAATAAAAGAACATCCAGAAATAATGCACTTAATACAAACTGAATATTCACGTAATTGGGTTAAGAAGTGTTTCAATACTGAGGGTATCCCACTTATAGACTACAAGAATATGGTAGGGATAGATTCTAATGCTAATAAAAATAAAATGCAGATTGCTTATAGTGCCACTAAAGACCAGGGATTAGTCGAAAAACTCTTCCGAACCCTACCTGAATTTAATTTTATTGGCATTAAGGATATGAGTTATAAACAAGTCCAAAACACACTTAAAGAAAGTCAATATTTCTTAGACTTCGGACCACAACCAGGAAATGATGGTTTACCTCGTGAAGCTGCTCTTAACCAATGCCTAGTTGTTTTAGCAAACCGAGGCGCTGTAGCAGATAACGATATTGATTTTCCAATAAATAATATTTGTAAAATTCCTTATGATAAAAATATTATTGCAAATACTACTAAACTGTTTAAAGATATAGCAGCTGATAAAAGTTATTACGAAAAGCTTTATACCTCACAAGCAACTTATCGAAATAAAGTTCAAAATGAAAAAGAAATTTTTAAAGAGCAAGTTAAATATCTAACTACAGTTTTCAATCAGCTCTAGTAAAACACTACTGTAAGATAAATTCTGCTGGATCACTCTTAGGAATAGTACCTAACTGCACCACTAATTCATATTCGCCAGGTTGTGGCATCCCATCTGGCTCTTTACAACCAGCAGCTGAAAGTACTCGCGCCCAGTCCATGATGGCACTATCTGACTTACCGTTACCTATTAAAAGTTCGGTATTTGTTGCTCCATCTTGGCAATCTTTAGAAGACCAAATCTGCTGGCCTCCTTTTTTCTTAATAATAAAAGTCTGCTGACTAGTTCCCACATTAAGCATGCATGACTTTTTACCTTTATTTTCAATATTCATTGTCAGCTTAGGTTCCATACCCGCTGAATAAACATCACGATCTGTTGCCGCAGAAACCTTAATATCATCTGAATTACAAGTTGATGCGACTTCACCCGAATCATCATCTGTAGCTTGAGCTTGTTGTGAGTCAGCAGCGGTTAATGTAACTACACTTTGCGCTTGATCTTGAGCTGCATCTTTTGCTTTACTACGCTCAATAACTTTAATTATGCTCAACAACAATAATGAAACTATACCTACTGTTAATACTGTAACTAAAAACCGACGACGTCGGTAAATCTCTGATTTACTGAACTGCTGTCTTGGTTGTTGCTGCATATGTGGAGAAGTCATAGCTATATTTTAAAGCTACAAACTGTGAATAACGTAAAAGGCACTCCATAAGATAGGTACTAACCTTTTCGTATGGAGTGCCAGTTATATAACTATTCTTTAAAGCTCTGGCTCTTCGGCAGTAGTTTTTTCACCATTGTCTGGGTTTTCAGCAACACCTGAAGTACCAGTTTCACCACTCTTACTACCAGTGAAAGAAAATTCTTTGTTTTCACCTTCTGTAACCACATCAACTCGCACCGTTTCACCAGGTACTAACTCTTTGAACAAGATACGTTCAGCAAGTTGATCCTCAATATCACGCTGGATAACTCGACGTAGTGGACGAGCACCCATTGATGGATCGTACCCACGTTCAGCCAATAACTCTTTTGCATCGTCAGAGAGTTCAATCTGAATATCCTGTGGAGTTAAACGCTTTTGCAATTTACCGACAAACATATCCACGATTTCACGGATTTCTTTACGGTTTAGCTGCGGGAATACAATTACTTCATCAACACGGTTAAGCATCTCTGGGCGGAAGTGCTCCTTCAATGCTGTTTGTACTTTACCTTTCATCAGGTCGTAACCTGTTTCTGGGTTTTCATCTTGTTGAAAACCAGTCTGTACACCACTAGAAGTAACAGCAGAACCTAGGTTAGTAGTCATAATGATTACAGTATTCCTAAAGTCTACTTCGCGCCCCTTACCATCTGTTAAGTGACCTTCTTCAAGGATTTGGAGCAAAGTGTTATAGACATCAGGATGGGCTTTTTCAACCTCATCAAATAGGACTACTGAGAATGGTTTACGGTGCACCTTTTCAGTTAATTGTCCGCCCTCTTCATATCCAATATACCCAGGAGTAGAGCCAACTAGACGAGATACGGTATGTTTTTCACCGAATTCACTCATATCTAGCTGAATCAGTGCATCTTCGTCATCAAAAAGGAACTCAGCAAGTGCTTTTGCTAGCTCTGTCTTACCAACCCCAGTAGGACCTGCAAAGATAAATGAGCCATTTGGTCGCTTTGGATCTTTTAACCCAGCACGAGTACGCCTAATTGACTGTGACAATGCTTTAACCGCACGTTCTTGCCCAACAACACGCTTGTGAAGTTCATCTTCCATCTTAAGCAGGCGAGTAGATTCCTCTTCAGTAAGCTTGAATACTGGTACACCAGTTGATTGTGAAAGAACTTCCGCAATTACTTCTTCATCTACAGTAGAAATCGTATCTAACTCATTATTCTTCCAAGCAGAATCCTTCGCATTACGCTCTTCAATCAGTTTCTGTTCTTTGTCACGAAGAGCCGCAGCTTTCTCGAATTCTTGCCCATCGATAGCGGATTCTTTTGCCAAACGTACTTCTTCAATCTCACTGTCTAATTCTTTAACCTCGGGAGGTGAACTTAAACGCTGAATACGTAATCTAGCACCAGCTTCGTCAATCAAGTCGATAGCCTTATCTGGCAAGAAACGATCATTAACATAACGACTAGAAAGGCTAACTGCAGCATGAATCGCACCATCGGTAATAGTTACTTTATGGTGAGCCTCATAACGGTCACGTAGACCTTTCAAAATCTCAATAGCCTGCTCTGGGCTTGGCTCGTCGACTTGAATTGGTTGGAATCTACGCTCTAATGCACCATCTTTTTCAACATATTTACGGTATTCTTCCAAAGTAGTGGCACCGATAATCTGGATTTCACCACGGGCCATCATCGGCTTTAGCATCGAAGCTGCATCCACTGAACCTTCAGTAGTAGAGCCTGCACCAACTAATGAGTGAATCTCATCAATGAATAAAATAATGTCACCACGAGTCTGGATTTCTTTAAGAACTTTCTTTAAACGTTCCTCAAAGTCACCACGATACCTAGAACCAGCAATAACTGCACCCAAATCAAGAGTATATAGATGCTTATCTTTCAAAGTATCTGGAACCCGACCAGCAGCAATGTCTTGGGCAAGACCCTCAACCACAGCAGTCTTACCAACGCCTGGTTCACCTGTCATCACTGGATTATTTTTGGTACGACGTGAAAGCACCTGCATCATGCGTTCTACTTCTTTTTCACGACCAATTACTGGATCTAACTTATTCTCACGAGCTGCAGCAGTTAAGTTACGACCAAACTGGTCAAGCACAGTAGAACCTGATGCAGTACCACGAGCCCTACCACCAATACCAGCGCCAGCCCCAACAGTATCATTGCTTGAGCTTGAATCTGAACTTTGAACTGAACCTTGGAAACCGTTACGCAAGTTAATTACCTGATGCCTAACCTCAGAAAGATCAGCACCTAGTTTCACCAGAATCTGTGAAGCCATAACTTCTGGCTCACGAATTAACCCAAGCAACAAGTGCTCAGTGCCGATGTGGTTATCACCAAGCTGCAATGCTTCACGCATCGAGCTTTCCAAAACTTTCTTTGCACGAGGTGTAAATGGAATGTGCTCTTGTGGCACTACATCACTTGGACCAATAGCATCATTAACTTCTTCACGAACTTTTTCTAGTGTGATACCAAGCTCTTTAAGCGCTTTTGCACCAATTCCTTCACCTTCATGGATTACTCCAAGTAGCATGTGCTCAGTGCCAATGTAATTATGGTTAAGCAAACGTGCTTCTTCCTTAGCCAACACCAAACATCTACGGGCTCTGTCAGTAAATCTTTCGAACATTCAATCTTCCCCTTGCACTTTGCATACGAAAATCTCTATGTTTCAAACTGTACTTGGTATTACCGACAAAATACATACAAAAGTACAATTGTTCGCTATGGGCGTGGAAAATAAAAATTATTTTTCAGGGCGAATAAATGGGAATAGAATAGTCTCTCGGATGCCGAAACCAGTAAGTGCCATCAATAATCGGTCAACTCCCATACCCATACCACCAGTTGGTGGCATGCCGTGTTCCATAGCTTTCAAGAAATCCTCATCAATTACCATAGCTTCGTCATCACCTTGAGAAGCAAGTTTTGCTTGTTCTTTGAAACGTTCCCGCTGGATTACTGGATCAACTAATTCAGAATAGCCAGTACCTAGTTCAAAACCACGAACATATAGGTCCCATTTTTCTACGATACCTGGCTTTTCGCGGTGTTCACGTACCAGTGGTGAAGTTTCAACTGGGAAATCATAGACAAAAGTAGGACCTTTTAAGTCATTACCAATTGTCTCTTCCCAAATCTCTTCCACTAATTTACCGTGGCCACGAAAAACACCTTTAATGTCTACTTCAAGCTTTTCTGCCAATTTTTCTAGCTCTGCAACGGTCGTCTCTGGGGTAATTTTTTCGCCAGCATGTTCAGAAAGTGAGTCATATAACGATAACCATTCCCAGTCGCCACCAAAATCATACTTCGTACCATCGGCAAGGGTAACTTTGGTGTCTCCTGCAACTGCAAGAGCGGCATTTTGCACCATTGTTTGCGTTAAAGCTGCAATTGATTTGTAATCGCCATAAGCTTCATAAACTTCCAAAGCGGCAAATTCTGGAGAGTGGGTAGAATCTGCGCCTTCATTACGGAAGTTACGATTAATCTCATAAACTCGATCAATACCTCCCACAGCAGCTTTCTTTAGATAAAGCTCTGGTGCAATACGCAAAAACAAGTCCGTATCATACGCATTGATGTGTGTAGTAAATGGTGTAGCTGCAGCACCACCATGAATCGGATGCAACATCGGAGTTTCTATCTCGATAAAATCATCCCTATCGAGAGTATCCCGCAAGCTCTTTAGTACTTTGGCACGAGTTTTTACCATGTCTCGAGCTTCTTCACGCACAATCAAGTCAACGTAACGCTGACGAACACGAGTTTCCTCATTAAGATCTTTGTGCAAAGTAGGCAATGGACGAATTGCTTTTGAAGCTAACTGCCATTTATCAGCCATCACTGATAGCTCACCACGTTTAGAGCTAATTACCTCACCAGTAATTGAGACAATATCACCTAAATCAACATCTGACTTCCAAGCAGCGAGCTCCTCTTTCCCAACTGCTTTTTGACTAAGCATTGCTTGTAGGCGTGTGCCGTCACCCTCTTGTAAAGTAGCAAAACATAGTCGACCAGTATTACGTACGAAAACTACACGACCAGTGACACTAACTACATCACCAGTAGTGTCTTCGGCTTCCAGATGATCATACTTCTTGCGTATCTCTTTTAAAGTATGGGTACGAGGCACACTTACTGGGTAGGCCTCTTGACTATTATCTAAATACTTCTGACGTTTCTCCTTACGGATTTTAATCTGCTCAGGAGTATCGTCTTCAATTTTTACTGGATTTTGTGATGTAGATTTACTCATTTGTCTAGTCTAGCAAAAATCACCTAGTTGGATACGGTATTTAACCGCTAAATTACTCTAATCTCCGACAGTTTCCCCAGCCAATACTTCTACAGGTAATGTGTATTGTGCTTTCAGTGACTTCTCTGGATATTCTATTAATTTGATAAGCAAAAGATACTGCCAAGCATGTTTCACGTGAAACATCAATTGGTGAAATTGAGAAGTAGCTTAGGTCATAAGTAAGGTATACATTTTTATAGTTTCTTTACAAAATTTCGTGTGGAATTAAGAAAAATGTATACCCTAAACTTATTTACTAGCAATTCAAAGCCATCTGCCTTGTAATAATTGTTTTCGATAATGCTGGCACGTAACTAACTAGTTTTGAAAGTAAATCCAAAGGATTGTGTATAGTTTTCCAATCAAGATGCACTATATTATATCCATTAGCGATAACTTTTGCATCGCGATCTCGTTCGTGATCAATTTGTTTCTTAGCATCACCATATTTTCCATAGTATTTTTCATTTCCGTCAAATTCTATAATCAAGTTAGCAGCAGGAAAATAAAAATCTGTACGATATTTTGAACCAGAGACATTTACACAATATTGCATTTTAAGAGTAGTTAAACCAATTTTTGCTAATGCAATTCTGCATAGAGTTTCACCTGGAGATTCAGCTTTAGGAGTGCAATTACTTATAATTTTCTGAATTCGGCTCGTAGCGTTACATGTTTTGAAGCTACCAAAACGCTCTTGGAGTTGTGTTTTTGTAATTTTGTATTTTCGGCAAGCACTATCAGCAACGCATAACGCTATTTCATAACTGCATTCTCTGGCACAATCTAATACTGTATCAATTACGTCAGTATGAACAATAGTAGAGGTGGTAACTGTATTGCATTTTTGTAAGTAATGATGGAATTTTACTAGGTTATTTCTAGAATTTTTCTTATGTGTGACCCTGAAATGCATTGTATTTTGATAATAAGGAACGCTTAAATTGAGAATATAAGCTGCAGATATATGGCTAATAATCGGATCTTTTAACGTGGTGACAACAGCTAAGAGTTTTACCAAGTACTTTTCATAGACATTTAGTTGGGCATAAACATCTTTTGCGATGTATCTTCCCGCATGCAATTTTGTCATTTTTCCAGCATTTATTTCTTTGTAAAGGCTATTATTAGAAAAATTACTTTCAGGAAAATTCTGTGAGCTGACGATGTGGCTAGCTAAAAAAGATAATTGTTCTGTAGACATAATAACAATCATGCAGCAAGCCAGATAAATTAGCTAATAGAGAATGTTCCTTATGTGGATAACTAACTTCAAGGCATACATTTTTCTTAATTCTACACAAAATTTCGTAAAGAAACTATAAAAATGTATACCTCGGGATTTTAGGGTTTATGTTAAAAACCTTTTTGAGGACTACTTAGCAGAGCCCGCATCTTATTCAATGTTGCTTTAGGTATTTTGTTCGAATAGCTGTGTTCTAGTTGATTTATAGTAGCAAGACCTAAGGCTTTATAACTTGCCAACATTGGGTCGTTTTTCAAAGTTGTAATGTGCGAAGCTACTCCTTGTACATCGCCAGCAACGATTAACCCATTTAAGCTAGACATGCCAGTAGTAAGCGCATTGTCTAAACTACTAGTTAACAATGGCGCAAGGAAGGCATTTACATTATCAACACCGACTTTTTCTAAAGTATTTCGTGCTTGGTTAACGACCATAGCTAAATTGTTAGAAGCATGGGTAAGAGCAGCATGGTATAACGAACGTTTATTCTCTTCAATAATTACTGGTGCTCCACCCATTTCAATAACGAGTGCCTGCGCAATTGGTAGCACATTATTAGGAGCAGTTATTGCAAACCCACAGCCTACCAACTTACCAATATCTAAACTCGTTCCCGTGAAATTCATCGCTGGATGGATAGCCATCCCAATAGCTCCCAGCGCAATAGCTGGCGCAAATACACTAACTCCAAATCGCCCTGAAGTATGTACTAATAACTGTCCTGGTTTCCACAAGCCTAACTTGGAAATACCAGAAATCATCTCCGGTAATACATCATCAGGAATTGCTAAGAATACTAGGTCAGATTCAGCAATTACTTCTTCAATTTCCATGACTGAGACTCCAGGCACCATAACTGCCACCCGCTCGCAACTCTCTTCTGAGCTCGTATACATACCCACAACTTTGTGACCAGCCGCACGTAGAACTGCAGCTAAAATGACACCGACTTTACCGGCACCAATAAAACCAATCTTTAAACGTGGTGGTGTCATTTTTCCTCGTCTTTAATCATGCCCCATTTTTGGATAAAACTACTTAAAATCCATAATAGTATGTTTATTGCGATAGTTATTAAACATAAAAAGAACGGTGTGTGTACTGGTCGTTCTGACCAGGATGGTAATAAGTAGAATAACACCCCTACATGCCATCCCACAAAAATACTTGAAATAACTATGCCAGCTTGAGCAAGCGCAATAGTGCGACTTGCAATATAGGGATTTAATGGCTCTTTGCGTTTACCAACATGCCATTGGTAAATAGGATAACTTAAGATTGCCAGTACCAAGATAATCAATGAATTTGTTATTAAAGCCCAATTAGAAAAATAGGGTAATACCAAAGAATGGGTATCACAAAAAATAACAGCTAACCAACCTAACAATGTAGCACCTACAGCTATCTGTATAGACCTTACTGGTGTAAGTGCCGGCATACTAGGTTTATTCGCCACGATAGACTTCAATCTCATCAATACCAATAGAATCCAACATAATATCAGCCACGGCTACTCCTTCAACAAACTCGGCTTTTGAATCCATCAAATACCATGGGTAAAGAACAAATGCTCGCTCATGTGCCCGTGGATGTGGCAACGTTAATTCATCGGTATCCATAGTTACATCGTCGTAACGGATAATATCAATATCTAAAGTCCTAGCGCCCCAGCGCACTTCTCGAATCCGACCATGTAAATTTTCAATTTCATGAATAAACTCTAGTAAGTCTTCTGGCTCTAATGAGGTCTTAAATTCGGCAACCAAGTTTAGATAAGGAGGTTGTTGTGGTCCACCTATAGCCTCAGAGATTACGATTGGAGACACTCTAGCCAATTTCATAAATGACGGCTCCGCTAACTCTTTGACCGCATCTTGCAAAGTCTCTTTACTACGTCCCAAATTAGAGCCAAGTGCCAAGATTACCTCATTCGTAATCTCTACCGCACCAGTTTTATACTTTTCTTCTAAAGACTCTGGAACTGCGTCCGTACTTGTACTTAATTTGTTATATTCTCTGCGAATTGTAATTGCAATATCTTGGAATTTTGGCTTAATTGGGGCTTCTGGTTTATGAACTGTGACCTCTACAGCTTCTGGTGCAAAACGTTCCAAAATTAATTCAGCAATTTCTTCAGCTAACGTTTCAATTAAACTAACTGGTTCACCAGCTACTCTTCCCACAATCGTATCTGCTACTTCAGCATAATTAATAGTACGGCTAAGATCATCACGATAACCAGCCGTTGAAACATCTGTTTCAAGGATTGCGTCAATAATAAAGTTTTGACCAGTTGCTCGCTCATGATCATAAAATCCATGGTAGCCGTAAGTCTCAATACCAATAAGTTTAATTAGGTCAGTCATAAATCTATTCTACTTAATTTGTTAGCTTGGCGTATACTTGACGCAACCATTCCATTGCCTCAGCTGATTCTGGGCCAAAAGCCGAACGCAATGTTAATTCAGGACGTGATTCCCACATATTAATAAAATCAATATCATTAATATCAACTGCTTTATCATCGCTGGAAAATAGTTTCTTCAAGTCAATACCACGAATTTTAAATAAATCTAAAACTTTTTTATCCAAATGTTCGATAAGTAAATACAGAACTGCAGCAGCATGCTTACAATAAGTGTCCCATTCTGGACAGTCACAAGAACATGATTTCAAAAATGGCGTCTCACATAAATCAATACCTGCATCTTGAAGACCTTGGAAAACTTCTTCAGTAAGACCTTTTGAAAGTACTGTAGAGTATTGGTCAATATGTGTAACGAAATACTTCTCAAGCAAATCTGCTGGAACTTCATGGAATTCAATTGTGCACCGATACGGTTGCGAAGTAGAACCTTGAATTTGAGCACTTACTTTACCCTTATTAGCCGCAAACCAAAGAACTTGGCCACGCCGAGCATAGTTTTTCCCAGCGATTTTAACAAAACCACTTAATTCATTTTCGATAATGCCATAAACTCGGTTAGCCCACCAACGGGTGCCAAAAGGACCACTGCGTGAAACTGCACGAATTCCATCGGCAGGTAATGGACGAGAAGCTCTCCTTGGCGGATCAAAATCAAACATTAGTCACCTATAGCCCTGTCTTCTAATTCAAATAGTTGACGCAGCTTGTCCGTATCAAGCTCTGTAATCCAACCTTGTCCAGTTGCTACTACTGTATCAGCAAGATGTTGTTTTGAATCAATAATCTGTTCGATCCGCTCTTCGACTGTACCAACAGTTAGCATTTTATATACTTGCACATCTTTATCCTGCCCAATTCTAAAAGCACGATCAGTTGCTTGATTTTCTACTGCTGGATTCCACCAACGGTCAAGATGGATTACATTATTTGCAGCAGTTAAGTTAAGACCAGTACCGCCTGCTTTTAGCGAGAGCAACATAATATTTGGGGCATTTTTAGCTTTACGCTGAAAACTCTTTACCATCTTATCGCGTTGCGTTTTTTGCACACCACCATGTAAGAATGGAATTTTAACTCCAAATTTCTTTTCCCAATATGGCTGTAGTATCTTGCCAAACTCTGTGTATTGAGTAAAGAGTAACACTCTTTCATTTCTAGCTAAAATCGCTTCTAAAATGTCTTCTACACGTTCTACTTTCCCAGAACGATGTTGACCATTTGTATCCAGAATTTCGGAATTATCGCCTAAGAAATGTGCTGGATGGTTACAAACTTGTTTCAAATGCATCAACGTGGTTAGCACTAACGCTTTACGTTCAATAGAACTAGCACTATTAATTCGATACATCATATCTTCAACGACTGCTTTGTATAAACCAGCTTGTTCAACTGTTAAGTTCGTCCGTACCATCAACTCCTGTTTTTCAGGCAAGTCACCGACAATATCTGGATCAGTTTTACTACGACGTAAAATAAATGGTCCAGTGATTTTACGCAACATACCTAATGCTTCATCATCACCATGACGCTCAATTGGTTTGGCATATCTATCCTGAAATTGTTTCTTTGATCCCAATATTCCTGGATTTGTAAAATCTATAATAGAACGTAACTCTAAAAGCTTATTTTCAACTGGAGTACCGGTAAGTGCCACTCGGTGACGAGCATGCAGTGCTCTAGCAGCTTTAGACTGGCTAGTATTTTGGTTTTTAACATACTGAGCTTCATCTAACACTACTCTATTCCAGTTAATTTGCATTAAAGTAGCTTGATCACGAGTCAAAATATTATAAGTGGAAACTACTATATCGTAGTTAGCAGCCTGTATTTCCAACTTTTTCGCAGTAAGACGTTTCGTTCCATGATGAATATACACTTTAAGCCGAGGCGCAAAACGTTTAATCTCTGCTTCCCAGTTACCAACTACTGACATTGGGGAAATTACCAAAGTGGGGCCTAATTTTTTAGGACGTTCATGCAACACTAACGCGATTAACTGTAATGTCTTACCCAGTCCCATATCATCGGCTAAAATTACACCCAATCCTAGCGAACTCATAAAGCTTAACCAATTAAGCCCTTGTTGTTGGTATGGACGAAGTTCAGCTTTTAAACCTTCAGGCACACCGACATCTTCAACACTCTTATTTAGTTTGCCGTTAAGTAACTCATCAAGCCAACCATCTGCCACAATTTCTGGATTTTCAATTTCAAGCTTATTAGTTTCGCTAAGCGTATTTAATGCTTCACCAACAGTTAGTTCACTCTTTTTACCTTTAGTGCTTACGTATTTACTTGCTGCGGCTAAAGCTTTTGCATCAACTTGTATCCATTGATTCCGTATCCGCACCAGTGAACTTTTCTGATTAACTAACTGGCGCATTTCCTTTTCAGTAAGTTTCAAATCACCTACAGCAACCTCCCAAGTAAAACGCATCAAGTGTTCAAGTCCCATAGGAGCATAGGCAGTTGGTGAAATATCGGTCTCAACTTTTACCGATAGTTTTGGTGTTACTTTCGTCCATTCTTTAGGTAGCATCACAATAATGCCGTTATTGCGTAGTTGCGACACTCCAATTTCCAAGAATCTCGTTACCTCTTCCAACGAACAACTAAAAGTAAAACCGTCAGAACTTACTTCCCAGTTATCAATTGCAGGATAAGCTTTAATTGCGTTATGTAGTCCCTCCACACCTTTAGCCAAAATATCGTGTGCTGAAATATTTTCACTAATTGTTACTAAATTACCTTGTCCAATTTTTAAACAACACTGGACTTGCCAGTCTTCTCCATCGTCAGCCTCATGGAGTCGCAATACAAATTCTGATTGATTACCGACTTTAACTTGTTTTCCCCAAGCTTTAAATGCTTGAGCGATATCTTCATGAGGTTGATTATCTGAGATATCAGTTTGTAATGCCCTAAGCACTGGATCTCTTGAAGTTTCAATATCTGATATTAAAGAACGAGTGTAAAGGTTCGTATAAAACTTAGAAAACTCTAGTAAACCTGGCGCTACTTCTTCAAACTGCTTTATCCAGGTATCGATCACATCCGGCAGCTGCCATAACCATTGATTTGCAGTATCAAAAAACTGACTTTCATGTTGCACCCTGCAAGGTACTACAAACCCAGATCTCACTGCTTTTTGGATTAGGTCGACAATCTCTTTGAATTTAATTAACGAATTATCAGCATTAATTTCCACAAACTGCTTAAAAAGCTCTTGCTGTTGCTCATAACTTAATAGTTTGGCAGGTAGTCCTCGTTGTTTATGTAAAAATTTACCTAAAAAAGGATAATCCCCTGGACTAGTAGTCCAGACTCGTAATGTTGCATCGTATGCCGCATGCAGTTTTGCTTTACTCAATAGTTTTCCTTTTCAGCTTAACCTTATAAGTATAACTAATCTGCAGCGCTGGTGCTATCTATGTAATTTTTCCCAAGCATGCAAAGCTTGTACAGTATTTTTAACTTCATGAACTCGCACTGCCCACAAGTCATGCTCGGCTGCCCACAAGGTGAGAGCTAAAGTAGCAGCATCACGATCCTTTGCTTCATCGCCCCCGAATTCACTTAAAAATCGTTTACGCGAAGCTCCTAATAATAAAGGAAAATGCAGGTTTTTAATAACTTCAAAATTTTGTAGTAGTTCCCAATTTTGCTCAGCATTTTTTGCAAAACCAATACCAGGGTCCAAGTATAAATACTCCTGCTTAATACCTGCCCGCAACGCAGCTTTGATTCGACTACTGAGTTCTTTAACAACATCTTTTGCTACATCGTCGTATCTATTCTGATTATCCATCACTTTAGAATGTGCACGCCAGTGCATCGCAATGTATGGCACATCTAATGCAGCAACTGTATGCAGCATCTTTTCATCAGCTAAACCACCAGAGACATCATTAACAATAGTTGCTCCTGCGTGCACAGCTTTAGCCGCTGTTTCAGCATTCATGGTATCTATAGAAACTTGAACACCTTGCTTACTAAGTTCTTTAATAACTGGTAAAACTCGCTCTTGTTCTTCTAGTAACGAAACTCGTTCTGCTCCTGGACGAGTAGATTCACCACCAATATCGATAATATCGGCACCATCTTCAAGCAATTGCAATCCATGTGTAATTGCGGTTTTTGAGGTTGCGAATTTACCACCATCACTGAAAGAATTCGGTGTCACATTTAAGATTCCCATAACAAGCATGAGATTAATTATAGCGTGGAATATCTTGCGAATGAGATTAGTATTGATATATGGAAACTCAAAATATACCTACTAGTAAACCATTTCAACACAATGTCTCTTTCCGACTAAATATCGAAGACAGAAGTATCAAGGACCGGCTTTTTGAAAAAGCAGCACAGCTTAAGCAAATAGCAGGAGTAACCAGCCTATCTTTCGGTGAAAACATAACACCTGAAACAGAAAACAAACATGGTTATAACTACGGATTGACTGTCCAATTTACCAACTATCAAGCATTATTGAACTATCAAGATGACCCAATACATATGGAATTTAAGGATTTTATCAAACCATACTTCCAAGCAGTAATAGTTGTAGATTATCCGCTAGATTAGTCTAATCACCTTTGACCCTGTCAATACTTTACAGCAAGTTGATACTTCACGAATAATGTAATTCTAAAAGGTGGAGTTATAGGCCATAATGTGTTGTTATTTTTCTTTGTAGGGGTTATTTTTTCTGTGATGTAGGCCTGTTTGTTAGCTTCTAAAGTTAGCTTATGGGTTTTAATCAATATTCTGCTTGGTGTGTGCTATGTGGTGGTAAATTAATTAAGTTTGGTAAGACATCATCTGGTAAACAGCGATGGAAATGTAAAGAATGCAAAGCTACAGGGCTCAATGACAATCCTAAAGCTTCGAGAAACCACGAACTTAATTTGTTCCTTAAATGGCTGCTAGGCAAGCTTTCACAAGCTGAACTAACTGAAACTAAAACCGGGCGTAGTTTCAGGCGTAAAACTTCTTGGTGTTGGAACATCAACCCCACAATAGAAGCAAAACCTGCACGGTTTGTGATGGTTGATGGGATCTACATCGGTAAGAAAGCTCGGGGCAACACATGGTGTTGCCTTATCGCTATGGACGCAGCAACGCTGCGTCCGCTTGCTTTTCAGTGGTGTGACAGGGAGAAAACAATAGCCTGGAAAGCGCTCTTCAAGCAACTAGTTTCAACCCCAGATGTCATTATTTGTGATGGTGGACAAGGCCTCAATAGAGCAATTCAAGAATGCTTCCCACATACAAAAGTTCAGCGCTGTCTAGTTCACGTTGTAAGTAATACTAGAGTTAATTTAACTAATAACCCACAAAGTGATGCAAGCAAATCTTTGTTAAAACTAGCTAGAAATCTTACCAAAATTAAGACAAAGTCGCAGGCAATCATCTGGCAGCAACAATTACATAAATGGTATGAAACTTACGGTCATCTAATCAAAGAAAGAACCATCAACCCTGAACCTTTCGGACGTCGTTGGTGGTATACCCACGAACGCTTACGAAGAGCATATCGTAGGCTTGAGAAACTAGCCAACGATCAAGTCCTTTTCACCTATCTAGAGACCGGTTGTGACGCCACAACTAACAAACTAGAAGGCGGCATAAACACAGGTATCCGCTACCTGTTACGCAACCACAGAGGCCTAAACATTGAAAAGCAGAAAACAGCTGTTCAATGGCACCTATGGGCAAAGACCCACGAAATCAAAGAAGCAACAGCCTTAATCAAGCCAGAACACTACCAGCCAAAACCAAAACCCGTAAAGATAAAACAAGAACAAATAGGGCCAAAAGAAATCGACAAATCATACCAAACAATCAGATACAAAGGAGGTGCAATCTGGGTCAACACAACCGAGTAACACACTCGAACCAACAACACATTATGGCCTATAAGTC
>JASGEI010000015.1:0-38063 GCA_047606545.1 Micrococcaceae bacterium
CACTAATCTCATCACCAGTACCAAAAATACGATTAGGCGTAGGACTATCAGGTAAACCACTACCACCATTAGCAGTTAACTGATCAAAAACCAAAGACTCAAACACCACACTAGCAGCCACCGCAGGTACACTAACAGCAGCACTAACAACCGGCACACTCCACAAAGCACCCCTAGCCACACTACGCCGAGAAACACCCAAACCAGAACTATTATCAACCATCAAAACCAACCCTCAAACCAAAACGACACTTAATAAGTTAATAACACAATACTACCCCCCCCCCTATTGTGATGTGAAAAAAGACACAGGTAAAAATGTAGAGAATGCAAGATAATTTTCATGAGATTATGAAAATGAGTGAAACTTAAAGGAGACTATCGTGGCTTATACTCTATCTGAAAAATACTTTATGTTAGCTATCCCTAAAAAGGGTAAATTTGGAACATTTAGAAGTAAAAAGAAACTCTTTTTAGTAGCTGCTGGTTTATCAGAGCTCCTCATTGAAAAAACAGTTAAATTAGAGAAGAAAACTTTTGAAGTAATTGGACCACTACAAGAAGATTCTAGTGAAATAAAGCCACTTTTTGACGTTTTAGAAAAGAAGCCATTAAAGATTTGGAAGATAGTTCGTAAATTCCTAGTAGGCGTTCGCGCTAGAAGGCGATTTGGTACTCTACTTACTTCAGTTGGAACTTCACTTAAAGATAAAGGTGCTTTGGAAGATAATACCAATGAGAAGTTATTTATCCCTAAAAAATCTGAAATAGATCCAATTGTTGCAAAACTACGAGATGAACTACTTGGTGATGAAGAACTATCTGAAGAAAATGTAGCTTTAGCATTCTTATTGCATGAGGCAGATAAGCTTAAAGAATACTTTTCCGAAGATGAGGTTAAGATTATTGATGACAAGCTAGAAAATATTGAAAATACTAAAGTTAACCAACCTGTTAAAGACATGGTTAAGTCATTGAAACTAATGCATGCAATTATTCTCGGAGCGATGGCTACTCACGCATAGGCAAACTAATTATTAAATGAGCATTCTAATCGAACAGGCTACTAAAGCCGATATTGAGTCATGTGCAAAAATATTAGCTAATGCTTTCAAAGGTGATCTAGTAGTAGCAGATATAGTACCTGGTAAACATAATCGTGTTCAACGACTTACTATTATGTTTAGCGCCATAATGCGTACTACAGCACTTCACAATGGAGTAATCGATATTGCACGTGAAGCAGCTGATAAACCAATAATTGGTGTTGCAATTTGGGAAAACCCAGAAAAAAGCACTAATCTATGGGCTGAAATTCGAGAAATCCCAAACTTCCTAAAGGCTATCGGTATTCGCAATATAGTATCTGCTTTGAGTGTGCTTAAAATATTTAAAAAGTATCGTCCCAGTGAGAAGCACTGGTATCTTAGTGATATTGCGGTATCCCCTGATGCTCGAGGACTAGGTGTTGGCTCTGCCCTACTTGAATACCGACTTAATAAAATTGACAAGACCGCTTTGCCGGCTTATTTAGAGTCAACTACTGATTCTAATCGTAGACTATATGAACGTTATGGGTTTAAGAAAGTTGATACTATCGAATTAACTACAGTTAACGCATCTGCAATGTTACGATTTGAGAATACCTAAGAAGTATTAGATTTAGGTAATAAACCTGGCATATGTCTACAATCAAGTCACTTGCTGCTAGTAGATTGACCAAGTTGTCTGTGGTCATTGTTAAAGTAAACATATGGAAAAGAACAGACATAGATTAATTGTTGGTTATGAGAGTACCTTTAATAAAGCACTCGAGACTATATCAACTTTTGAAGGTAATAAAATAGGCACTTTTATACATGGCCCGGCCAAGTTTAATCAGTCACGTTATATCAATGCAAAGCCAGAAGATGTCTTTGATGAGCTTATTTATGATTACGATATTGAAAACGAAGTAAGTATTTTTGACCCAAAAATTTACGATGCTATTTCTAAGGTAAAAGAAGCGACCCTTTTATATATTGATGAATGGTTAGAATGTGCATATCGTGATGATAACCCTTTTAAGGTAGATCCAGATGCATTACCAATTCTTATAAAGACTCTAGAGAATAAGAATATTACAGTAATCATGTGTGCTTATGACGAATTTATCCCCAATGAAATAGCAGGCTATTTCACAGTAGACAAAATTGAAGGTGATAACCAGCTAATTTAAGACAGGGTATCGTACTAGGAAAATTGATGCTAATGCAGAATTGTTCTTTGTTGCGTATTATGTCAGGCTGGTCGAAAGTTGTATCGGTTTCGGGAGATATTTCCACCTAATTGCATTATTGGTAAAGAGTATCGTGTGGTCAATACTAACTGAGGGGTAGCTGTTGGTGAGGTACCAGCCACACAAGAAAGATGGTGGAATTAGTTTGGCGAAAAGAAATTATATTGAATTTCAAGCGAAAACTAACTATAATGTAGAATTGTGGGATTAGTTTAGTGAAAAGCATTATCATAGCTTTAAGTTGATTTGACAAGGATAATATGAAAATATTATGTTTAACCATAGGAATTAGTTTGGCGAAAAGAGTTTTCGTTGAAATGACAGGCATCATAACCTGTTTCGAGATTTTAAGGAATTAGTTTGGCGAATAAGAAAAAGATGACTGAAGAAGACGTACTTGAGCTTCTTAAAGAAGATGAGTCTGAATTTCTTGAGTTTAAGGTGAATAACACTCACTGTGAGCTTATAGGAGAATATATTTCTGCCCTCGCTAATTCTGCTCAGATTCACGGGCGTAGATGTTCATACATGCTGTGGGGTATCAATGATGATAAAAAGGTAGTTGGCACAACTTTCAAGCCAAAGAAGCAAAAGCATAAAAGCCAGCCATTCATTACTTGGGTAGAAAGAAATATAGACCCAGAACTAATCGTTGATTTCCATGAAGTTAAAGTGAATAGCCTTGACGTAGTAGTCATGCAGATTCACATGAATGCAAACAGACCAGTTTCTTTTCAAGGAAAACGCTGGATCAGGAGCGGATCTTCCAAAAAACCATTGAAAGACCACCCTGAAAAAGAACGTGAATTATGGCTGTCTTTTGTCAGCTCAAACTTTGAAAGTGAAATAGCTAAACATGACTGTTCAGTAGCTACAGTGTCGGAGTTGCTGGATATTGATAGTTATAAAAAGCACCTTAGACTTCCTATAGGATTAAGCGAAAATAAGACTCTAGATGAGATGGAAAAAGATGGCCTAGTTGTAAAGAGTGGTCGAAAATACAACATCACAAACCTTGGTGCTTATACTTTTGCCAAGTCTTTTTCAGATTTTCCACGTCTACACTGGCATGCTCCACAAGTGGTTAAATACAAAGGGAATAACCAAATACAAACCCTCAAAGAAGCAAGCCTTGAACAAGGTGTAGCAGTTGGTTTCGAAGCATTTTTGAAACAAACAAGAGACCTGCTTCCAGAATCTCTTGAGAGACTTGTAGGGGCAAAAATGGTGTCAGCAGCTTTCCCAGATATTGCTATACGTGAGCTCTTAGCTAACCAGTTGGTTCATCAAGACTTTAGCGTAAAAGGCAGCAGGCCAACGGTAAGTATTTGTGACAATCGTGTAGAATTCTCAAATGCTGGTGCTCCCCTGAATAATGCAGACAGGTTATTGGACATGAAAGAAATATCAAGGAATCCACAATTGGCCGATTTATTCAAGAAAATGGGATTTGTTGAGGCAAGAGGCTGTGGGATTGACAGAGCAATACTCTCACTTGAAGAAGACCACCTCCCTGCTCCAAGCATTAAAGCTGAAGGGAACACTACAGTTGTGAAGCTTTACCCATACAAAAACATCAATGAATACACTCCGAAACAAACCATCAATACTGTGTATTGGCATGCAGCTAGGCTTTACGCTGATGAAGAGTTAATGTCAAATACAACTTTGCGTGAACGATTAGGACTTGGACCGAAGGAAAGTAAATCCGTTCACAAAATTATTAAGTTAGCTCTGAGAGGTAACAAAATTAAAGAATTTGATGAGGAGGCAGGGCCAAAATACAAAAGGTACGTGCCATATTGGGGTGAAACGATTGACGGACTTTAAGCAGTATAAGTAACGTACCACACTTTTTTGATAGCTTTTAAATATCGGCTCTTAAAAGAATTAGAGGAAATTATGAAAAAAGTAACTAGAGGTTCTGTTGAAAATAATGGAAAAACATACAATTCATCAAGAATCAATGACACATTGTATTATAACAACACAACAACCTTCCAGTCTTTAAACATTGGATGTACTGGATCATGATTCCCCGAAATTAAGTACTTTTTACCAGGTAAATCCTTAACAATTTCAAGCATGTAATCACTTGCCTTTTCATGAGTAACCATGTCACCGAGGAAATACACTTCATCATCTTCAGTGATAATTTCTTTGTAGCTTTTTATGATGAAATCATCATGTTTATCAGTAGTATCAAACCCTCTTAGATGTGTAACTGGTGCATGTCCAAAGTGGGTATCTGCAGTGAGATACAGTGTCATAATGCTCCTAACTTCTATTCACTTAATAACCCAAGAGCACTGACAAAGTCTTATAGCCTATTGTACGAAGCACACAATGGTAAACTGGCAGTGACTAATCGTTGTTCATCGTGCAGGAAGGTGCGAGAGGAACAAGAAGGAGTTGTCATGGACAAGATGGTATTTATAAATTTTCCTGTTAGTGATGTGCAGAAATCACAGAAGTTCGTTGATATTTAAGAGTTGAAGGACTTTTAAGATTCTTAGCTGTGAAACATTCTTCTGATGTTTTGAATGTCAGCAATTTTATTAAAGACATCAATGATGTCTTTTGCCTGATAATAAACTCCTCTTTTTTCATGCCCCATTTTTTTGAGAATGCCGTAGCCCTGTGCTTTTTCAAATAGGTTGTTCGCCGCTCTAGTTGTGATACTTAGTCTGGTTGCAACAAGGTCAGAGTTGACCACTGGCTGCTCGACTAGTAGCGGGAGAAGTTTGTATATAGAAGCTGTTTTAGGTTCGGTTAGCTGTTTTTCCCAATCGACCAAAACGGCTTCAACTTCAATACAGGTCTTCGAGCCAATCATCACAGCTAATTCTATTGCCTTAACCAACTGCTCAACCATAGCTATTGGGTCTCCAGCTCTGTAGCTATCTAGAGCAGTGTAATAGCCATTGACATCGTGAAGCAAGCCTGCAGAGATTGGCAGTGTTGTAGTGCGAAGCACGTCCTCTCCACGTAAAACTTTATGCAAAAGAGTACGTCCAACCCTGCCATTTCCATCTACAAAAGGGTGTATTGTCTCGAACTGCGAGTGTATAACGGCAGCCTTAACAATAGCGTTTACATCAGTTCTCTTAGCGTAACTCTCAAAATCTTTAAAGCAGTCTTTAACCTTATCGTGATGCACAGGAACAAATAAAGCACCAGCTGGACAAAGGTCACTACCACCAACCCAAACTTGCTCATCACGGATAACTCCAGCATAGTCAACATTGCTATTACCAAGAAGCGCTTTGTGAATTTTGAGGATATTAGTCACTGATAATCTATCTGGTAGTTTAAGTGCTTCGTGCATTGCAGCAACATTGCCTGCGACTAATTGTGCATTAGCAGGTGCTTTGTTAGATATTTGAGCTAAAGCAATATTCTTCACGCTAGAAGTTAAATTCTCAATTTGAGAGCTGGCTGCAGACTCACTTCTTAGCAACATAGTAGGAAAACTATATGGCTTTGCCTCCATGGTTGTATCAAACCTAGCAAGGCTCAACAATAAATCTTCTACTCTTAGCTGCAAATCACGTGGTAGCTCGACATCAAGTGCTGATATTTTAAGTGGAACTGCAGCTTTATATTTGGGTTTAATACTTTCTTGCTGGCGCTTAGTAAGCATGCCTTTTGGATAGTTGCTAACCCATTTATGTGTTTCATGTCCAATTGGTGGCCATTGATGCTGCATGTATCCACTTCCTCAAATATTCCTTAAAGGAAGTCTAACATATTTAACTTCCTATAAAACAAATTCAAAGAAGTAAAGAAATAATATGCCCATAAGTTTTGAGTGTCAATAGTTAAAAGATAAGGAATATAAAACACCTAAATATTATCTGAATTAGTTATCCATGATTTTGGTGTAATCGAAAATACTAACTGCTTTTAGCCACTCTTCATATGGAATTTCTTGAGTGACTCGTTTATTTAGTAACTCAATAGCTGGTGTCGTAATCTTTTCATGGTTTGAGCTAATACGTTGTTGTAGCAGCGGAATACTGTGCAGTGATTCTATTGTTTGTTTTATGGTAGTTTCAATTTCGGCTACTGATAGGTCTTTTTCATCGCCGAGTAGTTCACCAGCACGTTTGTTACGGCTACCTGGTGCATGCGAAGTAGTAAGTAAATCACCAATGCCAGCTACGTCCATAAAAGATTGGGTATGGATATTAAACATTTTTGCATATTTAAACATCTCATAATAGATACTACTAGCGTAGGAGCCTGCAGTATTCAGACTGCCCGTAGCCTTATTGCAGGCATGGAAAGCCAAGGTTGCAATATTTTTAGCAATAGCCGCAAATTCAACTCCATGTGGATCAATACTTGAACCACAGCTTATCGAATCACTTCTTAAGATATTAGTAACTGTCTTACTGACTTTTAAGTTTTCTGCTGCAGCGACTAGTCTAGTCCGATGATGAATCATTTCATTGGCTAAAGATGGTCCGCTAACGACTGCACAGCTATCTGGACCAAACTTTTGTACTAATATTTCAAGTGGAGTTGCTCCATTAGAATCAGTCAAACCTTTACTAAGTGATATGTAAGTGCGTGGCTTATCCGAATCTTGACGTTGTTGCAATATCTCGATAATGTCTGGACAATCTGTACTTGCTAATGCCAGAAAGACATGTGAACCAAGTGTGACATTATCAAGAGCACCTAGTTGAAGATTTTTTGGTCGATTTGATAATCGTTCTTCTAGCTTAGATAACCGTGAACTAGAACGAGTGACTAGCGTAGTTGGGGTACCATTACGACTAATAATCTCAGCAAGTGTGCTACCAAATTTACCTGCACCAATAATGGTAACTGCTATCGCCTGCTTTGCAATATCCATATTTCACCTAGTAAATTATTTGTAAATTGGATTAATCATTGAAGCAGCTGCTTCTGCCCTATTCCTTGCTTCAAGGGTAGTTTCAGCTTCTGTCCATACTGATACATAGCGTGCTTTAGCATCTTTAATATCCTTGATTACCATGCCACCATTTTTTGTTCTATCTCTAATCCCTAAGAAACCAGGGATTTCTCGTGCTAGTTCTACCCCTGTTATACCAATGATTGTGCCAGTCTTTTCAGCTTGTATTGGTACTTCTGAAGCGCCTTTTTTGATTTCTGGAAGCTGGATTTCTTTGCCTAAATAAGCAGCTAATACGATATCCCAAATATTAGTATCATACGCAATAGACATAAGTCCCGCTAAGTTCATACCACCTAACCGTGGATTAATTTCAATTAAACGTGGCCCATTTTTCGTAAGCATATATTCAATGTGCGCAGCACCATTATTTAATTCAATTTCATCAAGAATGGCATTAATTTGATCCATTGCTGATTTTTCAAATTCACTATCGATATTTGTAGGAAAGCTAATAGATTTTCCAATGAAATAAGGTAATCTACCCATAGTTCGATCAGATATCCCAAGCAAATGAGTTTCACCTTGAGTTCTTAAAACTTCAAAGCTAACTAACTGACCGATTAAAAACTCTTCAAATAAATAAGTCTGATTTGAGTTAAGTTCTTTAGTGTTCTCTTTATTAATAATTAGCGAAACACCTACACTACCAGCTCCACTAGTTGGTTTGGCGACGGCAGGAAAGAAATCTAAGTCAGCAGCTTTACCTACAAAGAATTTAGGCTTTGGTAACTGTAATTCTTGAGTTACTTTTCGTTGTTCTTCTTTATCGTATAAAGCTAAAATATTTTTTGCTGGATTCCAGTTAATCCCCTGCTGCTTTGCTTCAGCCAATGCAGGAAAAAATGCCTCAATAGGGCAAATCCAAGTTTCATTTGTGATATCTAGTTCGTTAGCTTTTTTGACGATGCTTTGGGAATCTTCAGTTTCTACTTTAACGATAGTTAAGTTAGTTGGTGGATTTTTTAATAAATCAAAGTTTGCATCAAACTCATAACGGTTGATGTCTCTAGTTAAGAAATATACTTGTTCGGTCTCTTTTAATGCAGATTTAACTAAACCTAAACCTAAACCACTAGTGAGTGCTTCGACTATTACTAACTTCATTTTCATACCTTTAAATAGTGTTCCTATTGTTATTCTAAGCCATTCATCAAGAGCGGATTAGTTTTTTAGTTCTGGAAACCAAAGCTTGATCTCACGTTCTGCAGATTCAGGAGCATCCGACCCATGAACGATATTCTTCTGCACTTTAGTACCCCAATCGCGACCGAGGTCGCCGCGGATGGTACCAGCAGCCGCTTCAGTAGGATCAGTAGCACCAGCTATAGCGCGAAACCCCTTAATTACTTCGTTGCCTTCAACGACAGCAGCAGTTACAGGACCAGAACCCATAAATTCCACTAACGAATCAAAGAATGGTTTTCCTTTATGCTCTGCATAATGCTCTTCCAGTAGTCTTTCATCTGGAGTTAGCATATTTAATGCAACTAGTTTATAGCCTTTACGTTCGATACGAGCTAGTACTTCACCAGTTAAATTACGCTCCACTGCGTCTGGTTTCACTAATACTAAAGTTCTCTCAGTACTCATTTTTGCCTCAATTGTTTTTCTTTTTGTTCTAACATTTGGTGTCTGATGACAATGCCGTCAATTTCACGACCTTTAACAATTGCGTAACCCCAGATGACTGCAAATACTAGTCCAATAATGAACATTTCTTTCATAAAGAAACCAAAAATGATTAGCCCTAGTTGAATTAACCAACCTAAAGCAACACCTATTGGTTTTCTCACCAGCGGGATGCACAATACGATAAATGCCGTGATTCCTAGTCCCCAAGTATAGATTGGTCCGGGTTCGTAGGCATTTAGACCAAGAATAGCGAACATAGTAAGTATGGCAATTAGTGCCTCGCTGGCTAAAACAATCGAGGTAAATAGGACCTTCGATGATCGCTTCTTCTTGACAGTAGGTTTATTAGTCATTTGCCTTTTCATTTAGTTTAGCTAAGAAAAATGCCTCAGCTATAATTGCGTATTTAAAATCCTCTAGAAGTAGAGATTCATTCGGGCTATGTGCACGAGAATCTGGATCTTCTACTCCTGTACATAATACCTCAGCATGTGGGAATACGTCTTGTAAATCGGTGGTAAATGGGATTGAGCCACCGCCACCCATACTTACTGCTTTAGTATCCCATGACTCTGATAGTGATTCGAATAATGCAGTAGCATGTGGTGCTTCAGTATCAGACTTAAAAGGTTTGCCATATTCGAAATTAGAGAAAGTTACTTTAGTACCATATGGTGCATGCTTTCTGACATGTTTTTCAACAAGTTTTTGCGCTTCATATGGATCTTGACCAGGTGCAACACGTAGTGAATACTTAGCTCTTGTCTTAGGCAAAATAGTATTCGAGGAAACGTTAACATCAGGTGCGTCAATACCAATGATTGACATTGCAGGTTTAGTCCACAGACGTGAAGTAATAGTGCCTTCACCAGCAAGCTCAATATTATCTAGTACAGATGAATCTTTGCGTAAAGTTTTTTCATCCATATCAATTTCGGTGTCGTCGTAAGAAAGTAAACCTTCAATTGCTACATTTCCTTTTTCATCGTGGAAAGAAGCAATAATTTTGGACATACAGGTAAGAGCGTCAATTATTGGTCCGCCATACATTCCAGAGTGTACTGCGTGTTCCATAACTTCAAGCTCCATGATGGCTGCGTGCATACCACGTAGTGTGGCAGTAACAGCAGGTTTACCAGCAGCCCAATTCATACTGTCAGCTACGATAATCGCATCTGCTTCAAGTTTCTCTTTGTGAGTATCAATGAACTTACGGAAGGTAGGAGAACCAATTTCTTCTTCACCTTCAATAAAAACCTTGATACCGATATTTACTTTGTCTTTGCCAAGAACTTCAGTTAGCGCATTAATTGCTGAAACATGGACCATAATGCCAGCTTTGTCATCAGCTACACCGCGTCCGTATAGTCTGCCATTTTTTTCGATAGCTTTAAATGGAGGTGTATCCCAAACTTCGATGTCGCCTTCTGGCTGAACATCGTGGTGTGCATAAAGTAATACTGTAGGGTATCCTGGCTTAGCTTTCTTTTCGCCTACAATTGCAGGTTTACCCATACCACCTTCATGAACTACGGAAAGAATTTCGACGTTTTCAAGACCGGCAACTTCAAAATGTTTTTGTACGCGTTTAGACATTTTAACTTGATCTCTAGGGTCATAAGATTCCCAAGCTACACCTGGAATCTCTACTAATTCAGCCAGAGAATTCTTAATTGTGTCGAAGTTATTTTCAATTTCTTCGCGAAGTTCTTCTTGAGAACTATTATTTTTCATAACACCTCATAATATTTATTACGCTAATCACCTATAGCCAAGTATCCTAGATATAATTGTTAAACGCAAAGGAATAAGCACGAATATGTCTGAAAATTTGAACCAAAAAGGAAAAGGTCGTCCGACCCCGACACGTAAAGAGCGTGAAGCAGCCCGCAAACGTCCGCTTATCCCAGAGGATCGTAAGGAAGCTAAAAAGCAAGCGCGAAAGCAATCTGCAAGTGAGCGCATGAAAGTTCGTGATGGCATTGCACGCGGTGACACTCGTTATTTGCCAGAACGTGATAAAGGTCCGCAGCGTAAATTTGTACGTGACTTTGTAGATTCTCGTTTCAATGTAGGTGAAATTACAATGGTAGTTTCACTTATGTTACTGATGTTAAGCATTTTGTTTATGAATAATGCTAAAGTTTCAGAAACTATCTTAGCGGTTATTTGGTTCTTTATTTTAGCTACTGCAGTTGACTCGTTTTACCTTGGCTTCAAGGCAAAACGACTGCTTAAAGATAAGTTTGGTCAAGCAGAACGTGGTACTGGTTTTTATGCTTCTGGGCGTGCACTACAGATGCGCAGACTACGTCTACCAAAACCACAAGTAGAACGTGAACCGTTTATTGGTGGAGTTAAGAAGAAGTAAGTAACTTTTCTAAATTAGCGTTAGTGCGTTTTACCCATAATGGTCCTTCGTAAACCATGGCAGTGTAACTTTGTACTAAGCTAGCTCCAGCATCAAGGCGATATTTAATATCTTCAGCTGTTTGGATACCACCAACGGAGATGATATCCAAAGTATCGCCACTTTCTTGCTTTAAAAGTTTGATAATTTTAACTGCTCGTTCTGCTAACACTGGGCCAGAAAGTTCGCCGGTACCACAAGCTAAAATCTCTTGAATAGGAGTTTTTAAATTATTACGAGTTAAAGTAGTATTTCCTGCAATAATTCCCTGGACGCCTACTTTGGCAGCTAAGTTAGATATTTTCTTAATTTCATCATTTGTGGAGTCTGAGGCTAACTTAATACAAAGTGGTACTGCTTTACCAGCAATAGTCCCAGCTTCTACTTGAATAGCTCGTAATAGATGTTGTAATAATTTAAGGCCTTGTGCCTGATTTTCAGCAACAAGAGTATTCAGATTTAAAGCTAAATAATCAGCATATGGAGCTAACAATCTGGTACTAATCATTAAATCTTTGGCACTATCTTTTAAAGTAGCTCGTTTTGCTTTCCCAATATTAACACCGATTTTTACTTGTTTGTTATGCGGTTGAGCTAAACGTTGCTTTAAATTTTCTTGGACCTTAGCCGCTCCTACATTTTCATAACCAATCCGATTAACAATAGCTTTGTCTTTAGGAAGTTGGAAAAGTCTTGGTTTTGGATTGCCAATTTGTGGCTTACCAGTTACAGTACCAACTTCAATTGCCCCATAACCAAGTGCAGCTAATGCATCAATACTACTGCCATTAGTATCATAACCAGCTGCTAATCCTAACGGTGTATCAAAAGTTAAGCCTAGTGCTTGAGTTTGTAACTTAGAAGTTGGCTTTGTAAACACAGTGTAAGGACTAGTCATTTTAGCTTGATGGCTTGCTTTTAAAGTAGCTAAAGTAAGCTTATGCGTTTTTTCTGGATCAGTTTTGCTTAAAACTTTATCGAAAATTTGATTATAGATAGGGTTATCGTTCATTAACTCTTAGCCTTATCTACTGCACCACCATAACGGCGATCTCGTTTAGCGTAAGTCTCAATAGCTTCCCAAATGTTTACTCTAGACACATCTGGCCAAAGTACATCAAGGAAGACCATTTCTGCATAAGCAGACTGCCAAAGCATGAAGTTAGAAATGCGTTGCTCACCCGAAGTTCGAATAAATAAATCTACATCAGGTAAATCTGGTTCATCTAAATAACGCTGAATTGTGCTTTCTTTAATACCGTTAGGTTTAATTTTCCCAGCTTTTACAGCTTCAGCAATTTCTTTAACTGCATCAGTAATTTCAGCACGACCACCATAGTTAACACACATGGTCAAATGACAAACATCGTTATTTTTGGTCAATTTTTCGGCTTCAGTAAGTTCTTTCATTACTGATTTCCATAATCTAGGCTTGCGTCCAGCCCAACGGACACGCACTCCCCAGTCATTTAACTGATTACGTTGTCTTCGTAGTACTTCCCTATTGAATCCCATTAAAAACCGAACCTCTTCAGGCGAGCGTTTCCAGTTTTCAGTAGAAAATGCATAAACCGAAACATACTTAACACCAATATCGATACAACCAGCGACTACGTCAAGCAATGCTGGTTCTCCAGCTTTATGACCTTCAATTCTTGGAAGCCCCTTAGCATTAGCCCAACGACCGTTACCATCCATTACGATTGCTACATGCTTTGGTATTAGCTCTGTAGGTATTTTTGGTGGAGTGGCACCACTAGGATGCGGGAAAGGTTTAATCGGATTCATGGCATCTCCACGTATTTAATTGATTTCATCGTTTTTTCTAAGTGATATTGTATATAAGCTATAACAATATTATGTACTTCATTCCTAGTAATTTGTGTGCTTGCTCTAACTATTTGCCATTTTGAGTTTAATAAACCATCAAGTACTAAAAAACTCTCATCAGCTGGGGCTATTGCCCCTGGTACGCGACATTCATCGCATAAAGCCCCACCTAAAGGTACTGATAGGCTCTCATGTAACCCAGCTCTGCCACACTTTACACAATTAATGAAGCTAGGTGTCCAGCCAGCCTGTGATATTGCTCGTAAGAGATAAGCATCAAGAATTAGCCTAGGATCATCAGTTTGATTATTTAAAGCATTAATTGCACCAACTAATAAATCATATTCTTGCCAAGTGTCAATGCTATCTTGAGTTAAACGCTCTGCAGTTTCTAACATGGTCGTAGCAATAGTATATAAATCATAATCACTAGCAAAAAGCTGTGTGTAAGCACCGAGAGAGTCAGCTTGAGAAATAATATCAAGGTTGCGACCTTTAATTAATAACACATCTATAACCATAAAAGGTTCAAGACGAGCGCCAAATTTACTCTTTGTACGGCGGACACCTTTTGCGACAGCACGAACTAAGCCATTGTTTCTTGTTAATAGAGTGATGATTCGATCAGCCTCACCTAATTTGTGAGTACGAATTACAATAGCTTTATCACGATAACTCTTAGCGGCAAAGGTGCTAATACTCATAGCCTTAATTATCTCACAAAACATTTACTAAAAGTGCTTTAATGGTTAGAGAACAAAAATAATTTCAAGGAGTTTCTGTGGCTAAAACAGCTAGTTATCCATATGTAAAAGATAGTGTACCAATAACTGATGACTTATATCGTCATGTGAACGGTAAATGGTTAGATACTCATGAGATGCCAGAAGATCGTGCAACTGATGGTGCATTTTATGAGATTTACTTAGAAGCTGAAAAACGTACCAAGGGCATTATTGAAAAATGTGCAAAAGGACAGCATAAAAAAGGCAGTATCGAGCAAAAAATTGGTGATTTATACACCAGTTTTATGGACGAAGAACATATTGAAAAACTTGGAGCTACACCAATTAGAAAGTATATAAAACGTATTGGTGAACTAAAAACAATTGATGATATCCTGGCTTATTTACCAGAGCATTCAAAGATTGGTATGACTGGTTTTTATGCATTTTATGTAAGCGGTGACCCAGGTAATCCAGAAAAGAATATCTTACATATCTTCCAAGCAGGTATTGGCTTGCCAGATGAGTCTTACTACCGTGAAGATGATTTTGCTGAAATTCGTAAAGAATATGTGACTTATGCAAAAGATATGTATGAACTAGCAGGCAATAAGGATGCTGAAAATCAGGCCGATACATTATATAAATTTGAAGAAACTATTGCTAAGCATCATTGGGATAATGTCAGCAATCGAGATGCACATAAAACCTATAACCTATTTGAGTTCGATAAATTAAAGAAAGAATATCCAAAATTAGCAGCTTGGCTACTAGGCTTAGGTCTTACTAAAAAACAAGTAGCTCAAGTTAATATTTACCAACCTTCTTATATCGAAGCTATGGAAGAGTTACTTGCTGAAGATAATGTAGCTGCAATTAAAGACTTATTAGAGCTTGAAATTATTCGTTCGTATGCTCCTTATCTTTCTGATGATTTTGTAAAACGAAATTTTGAATTCTATTCACATAAGCTATCTGGTACACCACAAATGCGAGTACGTTGGAAACGTGGGGTTTCTTTCACAGAAGGTGTCTTAGGTGAAGCTATTGGTCAAGTTTATGTGGCTGAGTACTTCCCAGAAACTTCAAAAAAGAAGATGGAAAAACTTGTCGAGTACTTAATTAAAGCTTATGAACAAAGTATTAATGATTTAGATTGGATGAGTGAAGAGACTAAAGTCAAAGCACAAGATAAACTTTCTAAATTCATTCCAAAAATTGGCTACCCAGATAAATGGCGCGATTACTCAAATTTAGAAATTGACGCTAAAGACTTAATCGGTAATGTACAACGTTCTAATACATTTGATCTTAATTACGAGTTTAATAAACTTGGTAAGCCAATTGACCCAGATGAATGGTTAATGTATCCACAGACAGTTAATGCATATTACCACCCTACTCGCAACGAAATTGTTTTCCCTGCAGCAATTTTATCTTATCCATTCTTTGATCCAGAACGTGATGCAGCTAGTAACTTCGGTGCTATTGGTGCTGTAATTGGACATGAAATTGGTCATGGTTTCGATGATCAAGGCTCAAATTATGATGGTAACGGTAAATTAGTTAATTGGTGGAATGATAAAGATCGTGAAAGTTTTACTAAACTTACTAAAAAGCTAGTGGAACAATACAATGCACTTTCGCCTGAAGAGTGTCCTAAGAACCATGTAAATGGTGAACTTACTCTGGGTGAGAATATTGGCGACTTAGGTGGCCTTGGTATTGCTTATCAAGCATATAAATTAATGCTTGATGGCAAGGATGATGAAGTAATTGATGGTTTAACTGGCGATCAACGCTTCTTTTACTCTTGGGCTAATTCATGGCGTAGTATGATACGCCCTGAAGAGGCATTAAACCGTTTAACTACTGACCCACATTCCCCAAATGAATTTAGGTGTAACCAAATTGTTAAAAACATTGATGCTTTTTATGAAGCATTTAATGTTAAGGAAAATGACGAAATGTGGTTAGAGGCTAAGGATAGAGTAATTATCTGGTAACCAGATAATTACTCATCGATTTGATATATCTGTAGTTAGAAGCTTTATAAACACTTCTTTAACGTCTAAGCTTTTAGATTTTATTCGATAAGTTCCCATAGGCATCAGAGAGTCGTTTCGCCATAATGTTACCACTGTATTGAGTGTCGAATAGTCTTCGAGCATGCTCATCCAGTGCCTTAATATCAGCAGTTAATACTTGTTTTTTTACTGTCTGGACAAAATGTTCTTTGTTATATTCTGAAACAAACCCGTAATTTAATTTTTCAGCATCCTTACTAGCTGCACTACCAGCTGAAACTATAATTGGTTTACCAAGTTGCATTGCTTCAAAATACTTATGTGGATACCGTACTGCGCCAGGAGTTGGATGAATCATTGAAATCATAATATCTGTATTTTGTTGGATTTCTAATGCTTTTTCATGTGGTATAGAGCCAATATATTTAATATTAGGAAATCTAGCTGCGTAACTTTTTATATTACTAATAGCACCAGCATTTCCAGCAAATATAATATGCCAATTAGGGTTATTAGAAAAAATATCGAGTAATTCCGTAGTAAATCTAATCCCAGTTTGTGAACCAAGTTGGCAAAAACTTAAATTATTTGGATTAAGCTTAATATTCTTGTTTTCAATAGATTTACCGACTGGGCTTGGGTAAATAATGATAGGTTCATGTTTAAACTTAATACCTTTAAGCCATTGAAGCTGCCCATCATGAGCAAGAATAGTTAAAGTAGCTTTTTTAGCAACTATAGCCTCACCAATATTGATATAGTGTGCAAGTTTAACAGAGGTTACTGGATGCAAGTGGGTATATAGATCATGAATACTATAAACGAACTTCTTACGGAAAAATATTCTAGTAAAGATAAAAGCGCCAGGAGCAGCCCCAAAATTACAAGCTTGTACAGCAAACAAACCTTTACGATTTTTAAACAAAATCTTAAAAGTAAACCACCAAAACCTTAGCAACGCTTTAATACTGCTATTAGCACCGTCTTGTCTTTTGCCGTTATACCAAGAAACAGTTACCTTATGTTCACCGACCTCAATTTGTTTGGGAACACTGTTATTTTGAAAGTTGCGACAAATAATTTGAACATTATAACCAGCTTGCAACAGATACGCTATTTCCGTCTTAGATCGAGAATTAAGCCTAATGTCAAAAGCATCAACTAAGATAACGCTATTGTTCAACTTACTCATCTAATATTTATCGGCTTAAGAATCTGCAGCTACCTGGCAAGTATCGTCATTAGCAGTTTGCCCACTAAGACCGTCAGGAAGTACATCTTCTTTCTTAGTAATCTTATTACCAGACGTAAAGTCAGTACCAATAACTAGTTGAACTCCATTAATACCATCAGCTTGCTGTACTGCGCTAGATGATAGCCCGAAATCTGTGGCTACTTGTTTAGCTGCATCTTCTTCACCACTAGCATAGTAGATGATTGAAGTAATTTGTGAATCACCAAATGGTTGAGCTACTGCTTGTGTGTAACCAAGGCTCTGAGCTACCTGTACTATCTTAGTATCACGATCATCAGTACCGCTGCCATTAAAGATTGCTAGTGGTATTTGACTCTTATTAACAGAAGTTGCTTTAGCTGTTGCAGTTTCCTGTGTTTTCTGTTGATCATCACTACTACTCATAGACGATGGATTTGAAAGATCCTTATCCGCATTGATAGTTTTAAATAGATTTTTCGCATCTGGTTGCTGAAGCACTACCCGGTTTGCATCAGTTGGTGCTGCTTCTACTGGTGCCTGAACAAAAGTTACTTTATCCAATGGAATGTTTTGGACTATACCAGCAAGGCTAACCAAAGCTGGCACATTAGCAATACCATTGTCAAAAGTTAAGTATTTAATCATTGCATTTGCAATGTCATTAACCTTAATTGGATTAAGTAGCGTACCACTTGACTTAAGCTTCTTAGCCATATTAGATAAGAATTGCTGCTGAGATTTAATACGATCAATATCAGAACCATTACCCATACCATGACGAGAACGTAAGAATGCTAGAGCTTGATCACCTTCAACTTCAGACTTTCCGGCTGGAATATTTAAACCAGATAGTGGATCATCTACAGCTTTGTTGACACAAACTTCTACACCACCAATAATCTTTGACAACTGAATAACCGAGTTAAAGTCTGCTACTACATAATGATCAACTTGAATACCAGTAAAGTTAGTAAAAGCTTTCGCAGAACATGAAGGACCACCATAAGACATAATGCTGTTAAGCATTACTGAGTCTTGAGCCGGTGTAGTTTCACCAGTAATCGGGCTAGTACATTCAGGTCCTGGTACTAGTAAGTCACGAGGGAAACTAACTACTGACATGTGAGTACGATCGGCTGAAATTCGTACTAACATCATCACATCAGAATTACCTTCACCAGTACTATCTTGCTGATCACCAAAATTTTTATTGACTGCACCTTGACGAGTGTCAGTACCCATTACCAAGACATCAATTGGTTCACCATTTTCAGAAGCAAGTGCACTATTTTCTGATGCTGAAGTTCCACCAACTGTATTAGACGACATAGAACTACCTTTAAGAGATGTACTCATGTAGATAAAATATGAGCTTATACCCAAGAATAAGGTAGACATAACCATAGCTAATATAAAAGAAATACTTTTTTTACTTTTTGGAGCTTTAGTTTTAACGCCTGCACTTTTAGAAGCACTGCCAAGCTTAGCGCGTTTCTTTTCGCTTCTAGATGAACCAGCAACAGTTTTCAAACTTTGTTGCGTCACCTTAACTTTGTTCACATTTCTATGATGTGATGGTAATGATGATTTTTCAGCCATGGTTAAATTATACGGTCTTTGCTTAAGATTTCCTGCAAATGGTACGAAAGGTCCTTTAGAAACCTAAACGGTTTAATTGTTTAGGATCACGTTGCCATTCTTTTGCAACTTTAACTCGAATATCTAAGAAAACTTGAGTTTGTAGTAATTCTTCGATATTTTTACGAGCTTTTTGTCCAATCTCGCGTAACCTAGAACCTTTCTTGCCAATAATAATTGCTTTTTGGGAATTGCGCTCCACAAATAATGAAACACTAATATCAGTGAGTGGTTTATCTTCAGGGCGGTTTTCTCGGCGCGAATACTCTTCAACTTCAACAGCTAATGAATGTGGTAATTCATCGTGAACACCTTCTAAAGCAGCCTCACGTACATACTCAGCTATCATGCTTTCGATAGTTTCATCAGTGTATTCATCGTCTGGATAAAGCTTTGGTGACTTTGGTAAATAATTAGCAAGCAAATCAGCAACTTTATCCACCTGGTAATCATTAATTGCAGAAACTGGGATAATTTCTGCCCAACCGTCTTTTAGTAATTCTTCACCTAAACTATGAACTGCCATTAGTTGTGCAGCTAATTGGTCAGATGAAACTTTGTCTGCTTTCGTAACAATAGCAATCATTGGTCGCTTTGATCCAGATTTGATAACATTTTCGGCAATAAAGCGATCACCAGGACCAATTGCTTCATCCGCAGGCACACAAAATCCAAGTACCTCTACAGAAGCTACAGTAGATTCTACTACTGCATTAAGACGTTCACCAAGTAGTGTACGCGGTCTGTGTAACCCTGGAGTGTCGACAATAATTAGCTGATAACTTTTATTATTCACAATGCCACGAATAGCACGGCGAGTAGTTTGTGGTTTGGCAGAAGTAATTGCTACTTTCTCCCCTACCATTGCATTAGTTAGTGTAGATTTACCAGTATTTGGCCTACCAATAAATGCCACAAATCCTGCTTTAAAATTATCTACCATTATTCCCTTACTTCTAATAAACTGCTAGGTACTACTATAACAGTTATACAAACTCTAGATAGTCAATAGGATTATTCTTTTAACTCTTCATGCTGCTGTTCTGTATGACGTTCTACAATAATATAGCTTAAACGGTTTCTGCGACCTTCAAGTTGATCAGCAGTTAAAGTCAGACCTTCAATATCAATAGTAGAACCCAGGATTGGAATTCGCCCCAAATACTTAGTTAATAAACCGCCGACTGAGTCTACATCTTCATCGTCTAGTTTCTTATTGAAAAGTTCGCCTAAATCGGTAATAGATAATCTAGCTGAAACTCGGTATTTATCATCGTCAATCTTTTCAATTTCTGGGCTTTCATTGTCATATTCATCTACAATTTCTCCGACGAGTTCTTCAATAATATCTTCTAATGTAACTAATCCGGCTGTTCCACCGTATTCATCTATGACAATCGCTACATGAGTTGACTCTTTTTGTAACTCTTTAAGTAAGTCATCAATATTTTTAAATTCAGGTACAAAACGAACCGGACGGCTTATGCTGGAGACTTTAATCTGATTTGGATCATCCTTGCGAAGGTGAATACGTGCAGTAATATCTTTTAAGTAAAGGACACCCGTAACTTCATCAATAGTATTACCAATGATTGGAATTCTTGAGAAACCAGAACGTAAGCATAGCCTTAAAGCCTGTGATAAAGTGGCATCTTCTTCAATAGTAATCATATCTGGACGCGGCACCATAACTTCACGTACTAGAGTATCTGAAAAGTCTACGACAGAAGTAATTAAAGTAGCTTCAGCTTCTTCAATATTGTTAGACTTTCCTGCTCTCAGAGCTAAATCTCGAAGTTCGAAATCTTCGTAAAGTGAGGAGAATCCAGTGCCATTAGGATAGAATCTTGTTCCTAAACTTACCAACCATGCAGGGATTGGACCTAGCATATGGCGTAATACAAAAATTATCGGACCTAAAAGCCTAGCTGCTTGAAAAGCTTGTCTTGAATTAAGCTTTCCTGGTGTTGCAGCTACAATAATAAAGCTTACGATGCCAATAATAAATGTGGATATCAATAATGTTTTCCAGATACTGCCCATATATAAATCTACTAATACAGCAATTGCTGCTGCCATTAATGTTTCGGAAAATATCCGCCAAAACCTTAAAGAAACTACATACAAGCTAGGATCAGCAACTATTCGTTTAAAGAGCTTATTTCGTTTCAATGCTGATACTTCTTCAGCATCAGAAGTTGGTAATGTGCGTAAAGCCAATTGGCCCACAGTAAATATTGCGATGAAGATAATCGCAATTATAATAATTCCAGATAGAATAATCGTGTTACTAATCATGGGAAGGTGTTTAAGTACTCCTTTAATAACTTATCTTGTAACTCAAACATTACCTTTTTTTCGTCAGCTTCATAATGGTCATGACCTAACAGATGTAAAATTCCGTGTAATACTAATAAGCAATTTTCTTTACGTTCACTATGCCCTGCTGCTTTTGCTTGTGCACGAGTAACTGTAGGACATAAAACAATATCGCCAAGGATTCCATCATTAACTGGATTATTTGGGGTACCAGCTTCTAATAAGTCCATGGGGAAAGACATTACATCAGTTGGCCCAGGCAAATCTAGCCAGTTAATATGAAGCTCTTCCATCTTTGGTTCATCAACGAACATTAAACTTAATTCCACATTTTTACCAAGGTATAGCTTTTGGAAAGCAAAATTAATTAATCTTTTGAAGTCTCTTTTATCAATTATTTCATCAGTTTCATTGATAATATCAAGCACTCTTGCCTCTTTTACTACCTTTTTTAGTATTAAACTTGTCATAGGCATCAACAATTTTACCAACTAATGGATGTCGTACTACATCTTCTGCTCCAAGAATTGCAAAGTGAATATCGTCTATACCTTGTAATATTTTTTGCACTACTTTTAATCCAGAATTAACCCCTTTAGGTAAGTCAATTTGGGTAGTATCCCCAGTAACTACTACTTTAGATCCAAAACCTAAACGAGTTAGGAACATTTTAATTTGTTGAGGGGTAGTATTTTGGGCCTCGTCTAAAATGATAAAAGATTCATTTAAAGTACGACCACGCATATAAGCTAACGGGGCAACTTCTATGACCCCAGTTTCCATTAGTTTAGGGATAGTTTCTGATTTTATCATTTCATGTAGAGCATCATATAGTGGTCGCAGGTAAGGATCAATTTTATCAGTCAATGATCCTGGTAAAAACCCTAGTTTTTCACCAGCTTCGACAGCAGGTCGAGTTAAAATAATACGACTTACTTCTTTATTTTGTAATGCTTGTACTGCTTTTGCCATTGCTAAGTATGTCTTACCAGTACCTGCTGGTCCGATACCAAAAATAATCGTATTTTCATCAATAGCGTCTACATATTCTTTTTGGTTTGGAGTTTTAGCATGTACATTTTTGCCTTGGCTAGAAATAATATTAGTACCCATTATTTTTGTGGGGTTAATATTTTCTTTCCATACCATCTCACTATTTTCTTTACTTGCAATCATTGAAAGTAAATGTTCTACTGTGTTCTCAGAGAGATTATTCCCTTGTGAAATAATACTTTGCATTTCATTTAACAAATTAACAACAATTTGTAATTTCCTATCATTACCAGAAATATGTAAATCTAGACCATTAGCCCGAAATGCAAGTTCTGGAAAAGCGTTTTCAATTAACCTCAAAGAAGCATCCCCTACCCCAAGATTTGCAACCATTGCTTGGGGTGACGGGTAATTTATTGTGCTTTCTGCAAAACTCATAGGCATCTTAATTAGTGAGCATACTGTTCTAACAAGCGTGCACAGCGGATAAAACCAATATGTGAGTACGCTTGTGGATGATTACCAAGATGGGTATTAGTATTTGCATCATACTCTTCAGCATAAAGCCCTGTAGGACCTACTAGATTAACTAATTGCTGGAAAAGCTCTAATGCATCATCAATACGTCCTACTTCAACAAACGCTTCGATTAGCCAAGTAGTACAAATATGGAAGCCACCTTCAAGACCTGGTAGCCCATCATCATAGCGATAACGGAATACCGTAGGTCCCACACGTAATTCTTTCTCAATGAAAGCTACAGTTTTTTGGAAACGTTCATCATCAGTGCCAATCATACCCGAAAGACCAATGTGTAATACTGCAGAATCTGCTTCATCACTGTCATAAGCAACGGTGTATGATTGTGATTTTTCGCTCCAACCTTTTTCTAGCACTTCATCACGAATAGTCTTTGCAGTTTCTTCCCAAGCTTTAGGATAATCACGCTTGTGACGTTTAGCTGCTTTAATTGCGTGATCAATGGTAGACCAACACATTACCTTAGTATAAATATTATGACGTGGCATGATACGGGCTTCCCAGATACCATGATCTGGTTCCATCCAGCGAGCAGTAACGGCTTCAACCATTTGTTCTAATAGATTCCAGTGAAAATCAGATAGTTCATTTGTTTTTTCTGCTAAATTATCAATTAATTCTGCCATTGGTCCGAATACATCTAGCTGTACTTGGTGATCTGCTGCGTTACCGATACGTACTGGACGAGAGCCAGCATAGCCAGGTAGGTGATCAAGAATTGCTTCTGGAGACTGAGTGTGACCATCAACTGGATATAATGGGTGTAGCCATTGTGCTCCATTACTTTCCTTTAGAATTTCATCAAGCCAATTAAGGAAATCTTCGGCTTCAGCATAAGAGCCTAAAGTAACTAGTGTGCTTACAGTCATAGAACCATCACGTAGCCAGCAATAGCGGTAATCCCAGTTACGGGTACCACCAATACCTTCAGGTAACGAAGTAGTAGCAGCAGCAAGAATACCTCCGGTAGGCTCATGACAAAGCGCACGAAGTGTTAAAGCCGAACGTTTAACAAGCTGTGGTTTATGGTTAGGAATATGCAGGCTATTTGACCAATTAATGCCATCATCCATAATTGTTTTACGAGCTTTAGGTTCATTTTCGAATTTAGGATATTCTTCAAACTGTCCCATCCTTAAGTTAAGGACTACGGGCCCTTCACTTAAGTCTACTTCTAATATTGCGTTTGACTGTAAACCATGTTCAACTACTTGGAATTCACCACGACTTGCAAATAAATCAATCTTTTCACCGACACCGTTAAGATATACGGCACTACCTTCCACAACTAGATTAAATGGTGCAGCCGAGTAATCAGGACGTGGGGCATAAGTTACTCGTACTTTCGTGCTACCTTCAAGAATGCGAACTAGGCTAGTTTTACCTTGTTCTACCTTTTCAAGATAATCAGTAACTTTAAATTCAGCCCAACGAGTTTCAGTAACCATTGAGTAGTTAACATAACGTTGCCCAAGTACTCCAGCACCAGAAAGTGGTTCCACTCCAAAGTAACCTGCAGGTTCACCGCCAAGTAAGTATGCAAATAATGCAGCTGAGTTTGGCAGTGGATGTGTCAGCCAACAGATTTTTGCATCTGGAGTTAACATTGCCGTAGAAACACCATTGCCAATCAAAGTATGTTTTTCAATTGGGTCTGCTGTTTCACCAAATAACCATGCTCGGCGCGCTTCGAATAGTAATGCTAGTAAGTAAGAAACATCTTCTGAATCTGAAACACGATACTGAGCTATTGTTTCACTGGTGCCGACTTTAATACCTAGGTCTGGTCCTCGTAAAGTCTCAAAAGCATCTTCATCTGCCACATCATCACCCATATACAGTACTGCTGAAGTTCCAGTATTTTCACGGACCATGTTAAGTGCTTTAGCTTTTGAAGTTTTAACAACTGATAAATCAACTACATTTTTACTATTAGTAAATTGGATCCCAAGTTGTTTTGCAAACTTTTTAGTTTCTTTAACTATTTTCTTTGCATGCTTTGCTTGTAGGTTACTGTAGTGCACTGCAACACCTGCTGGTTTCACTTCTACAGAAGCACCTTCATACTCAGCAACTAGTTCACGAGTAAGTAGCTTAATTTGTTTTAACTTGCGTTGTTTTTTTGATGAAAGTTTTTCAACGAAACCAATATCAAATTCTGAACCATGAGAGCCAACTAGGTGTACTTCGCTCGGTAGTCTTGAAACAGCAGCTAAGTCACGTAGTGAACGACCAGAAATTACAACAACGTTTGTCTGTGGCAATGAAGCTAAAGCTCGTAAGGCAGCCAGTGAGTCATGAGAAGGTACTGCAAAAGCTGGGCTGTGAGTAAGCGGAGCAATTGTTCCATCGTAGTCAGTACCTACCAGTAACTGTGGAGCTCTAGCAAGCAGTGCAATTGCATTTTTTAATTCTTTACTAACTCCATGCCCAACACTTGACCGAGCAAGATTTAGAATTGAATCAATTGAAAATGCCTTGTTTGCTAATACGTCATTAGATATTAAGTCGTTGTTGAATTGCATAATATAAGTTTAATCTACCCTACGGTTCCATTCATCTGAACTAAATTTTTCATCTACTAATTTTTGTGCTTTATCTAGTTCTTCTTGCGTCAATTTATCTTCTTTTGCATGGTATTTTTCAATGAAGAAATTCTTAAGATGCTCGATAAGTTCTTCACGTGCCATACCAGTTTGGCTCTTAAGCGGATCTACGCGTTTCTTTGCGCTCTTGATTCCTTTGTCAGAAATCTTAGTTTTGCCAATTCTTAATACTTCCATCATTTTATCAGCGTCAATATCATAAGACATAGTTACGTGATGTAGTAATGCGCCATTAGCAAAACGCTTTTGTGCAGCGCCACCAATTTTACCGTTTTCTGTAGCGATGTCATTAAGTGGTTTATAGAAAGCTTTAATACCAATAGCTTCGAATGCTTCAAGTACCCATTGGTCTAGGAAAGCATAGGCATCTTCGAACGTTAGCTCATCTACAAGCGTCTGTGGTACATAAAGAGAATAAGTAACACAGTTACCTGGCTCCATGAACATTGCGCCACCACCGCTAATACGACGAACTACAGATACATCATATTTATCAGCAGCTTCTTCATTAACCTCATTTTTGAAAGATTGGAAACTACCAATTACTACAGCAGCTGAGTTCCAAGTCCAGAACCTAAGCAGCGGAGTGCGAGTGCCTTCAGCGAGTTCATCAGAAATTACTTGGTCAAGTGCCACGTTCATTTCTGCAGACATATCCTTAGCTGGCAACACTGTAAATTCATGCTGATCCCAAGTAGTAGCCTTTCCAAGTGCCCTACGGATAGCAGAGACTACATCATTTGGTTTAAAACCAGTGAAATAAGTGTGGCGTGGTACATGATCATTAATGTACCTAGTTAGACGCTCTCTAGAGTCTTCAATCGACGAGCCATTAATTGCTGCGTTAATTGCATCCAGTGCTTCATCAGGTTCTAGAAAAAAATCGCCGCTCAACGAGAAATTTTTAAACTTACTGTCTTGAACATCGAAATCTACTATAACTAACTTGCCTTGTGGGACTTTATATTCGCCATGATATTGCATATGAACTCCTGAAATGATTGGCTATTAAAAAGTCGAGGGCAGACAACAATCAATACTACCCTCGACTTGAAGTTTATAAAGAAGCTTATTCTTTGCTAGAAGCTTTCTTTGAAGTTGAGCCAAATCCTTTGAAACGATCGTTGAAACGTTCAACACGGCCCGCACTGTCAAGGATACGCTGCTTACCAGTATAGAAAGGATGTGATGCAGAAGAAATTTCAACATCAATAACTGGATAAGTCTTACCTTCGAATTCGATAGTCTTATCGCTTTTAGCAGTTGACTTAGTCAAAAACTTTTCGCCTGATGACAAGTCATTGAATACAACTTCATTGTATTCTGGGTGGATATCTTTTTTCACGTTTTTTACCTCAATTATGTGTAAAATGTACTTAAAAATTCTAACCTATTTAAGCTACAAAATAAAGTTTTCGTTATAAACGATTATAGCTAGTGTGTTGATATTTAAGTTATTTTTATTAACTCTATACAAGAAACTTTATTAACCTTTAAAATAAAGGCATGGATAATTTCTTTCAAGAGTTAGATTATATTAAGTGTTCCCGTGCTAATTGCACTAATGAAGCTAAGTATGTCGTTTATTGGAATAATCCCAAAGTGCACACTCCTGAGCGCAGAAAAGAATGGACAAGCTGTGAAGTACATAAAAAATTCTTTGAAAATTATTTAAGCGTTCGGAATTTTTATATCGAAACTTTACTATTAGATATAGATATAAAATAATTAGCTATTTTTGCTGTGAAATAATAGCTAATTATTTATTAAAAAATATTAAAAGAGGTAGTTAAATTGCCAAGTAATGTATTGCCAAAGTTGCCAGTTGAATTCAACGGTAAAGACCTATATGAAATTCGTATTGGTGTTTATGCGAGCATCGAAGAAATTACTAATGACATTGTCCAAGGGTGTGCTCAGGTTTTAACAAATGCTACAGAGTTCCATATCCCTCAAGTGCCTTGGGATTTAACTCTTTTTGGTCCAGATAAACAAGTGTTCCCAAAATCTGAAAACTTAGTTACGGTGTCAGAATTTTATATTGAACAAGAAGACTCCTGGAAAGGGCGTCATATTGGTGAAGATCCTGCTGGACGTAATCTGCACGAAATACGAATAGGTCTCTTCTGTACTGAAAAACAAACGTATGAAATTCAAGCAGTCCTACTTAATTTTTTAAATCCTACTGACTCCATGGGAATTCCACTTTTAGAGCATGATTATCAATGGAGCACTTGGGTGCTATCACCATTTATTGGAATTGGAATGTATGAAGTTTATGCAAAAAATCATTTACATACAACGCATGAAAATTTAACCAACGCTCCACAATAATTAAGAGATTTCTATTAAATCTAAGTAGTCAGAACTCCAGAAATCTTCATCACCATCAGGCATCATAATAACTCTATCTGGATTTAATGCTTCTACTGCCCCAGCATCGTGTGAAACCATAATAATTGCACCTTCATATTTACGTAATGCAGAAAGAATCTCTTCACGGCTTGCCGGGTCTAAGTTATTTGTTGGCTCATCTAGTAATAAAACGTTAGCTGATGAGGCAACTAAGATAGCCAACGCTAAACGAGTTTTTTCGCCGCCAGAAAGCACATCAGCTGATTTATATATATCATCGCCAGAAAACATGAACGACCCAAGCAGATTACGACATTGTTCATCAGTAAGCTCAGTGGCATTTACACTCATATTTTCAAAGACAGTCTTATCAACTTTTAAAGTTTCATGCTCCTGAGCATAGTAACCAAGTTTTGCACCATGTCCCATAGTAATCTCTCCTAGGTCATAATCCAATAACCCAGCAAGAATCTTCAATAATGTAGTTTTACCTGCACCATTTAACCCAAGAACTACAATTCGAGAGCCTTTATCAACAGCTACATCTACATCAATAAAAATTTCTTCAGAGCCATACGCTTTAGCTAATCCTTTTGCAATAAGTGGAGTCTTACCACATGGTAGTGGTTCTGGAAAACGAATATTTGCAACCCGATCAGCTTGTCCGACTTCAGCTAATCCTTTAGTCAATTTTTCCGCACGTTTTAACATATTTTGTGCAGCAGTAGCTTTTGATGCTTTTGCACGCATTCTATTAGCTTGTGTTATTAGACGATCAGCTTGCTTTTCTGCATGTAATCGTTCTTTTTTACGCCGTTTTTCGTCGTGTTCTCGAGTAGTTAGATACTTATCCCAACCCATATTGTAAATATCAATAGTGGCACGTTGCGCATCTAAATAAAATACTTTATTAACTGTGGCACGAATTAAACGTAAGTCGTGACTAATAATTATTAACCCACCGCTGAAACTCTTAAGGTAACTTCTTAACCACTCTACAGAATCTGCATCTAAGTGGTTTGTTGGTTCATCAAGTAACAAGACATCTGCATCAGCAAATAAGATACGAGCTAGTTCTACCCTACGGCGCTGTCCGCCAGATAATGCTTTCAGAGGTTTATCTAAGACATCGGCTGGTAAAGATAGATTTGAAGCTATGGTTGCAGCTTCAGATTCAGCTGTATAACCATCTTTTGCAATAAAGTTAGCTTCAAGACGACTATATTTCTTCATAGCTTTTGACTGACGTTCTTCGTCCTTGCTAGCCATATCAAATTCCGTTTGTCTTAATTGTCTAGTTAAAGTATCAAGTTCTCTGGCTGATAAGATTCGATCACGAGCACTTTGTTCAAGATTTCCTGTTCGTGGATCTTGTGGTAAATAGCCAATAGTACCTTTACAGGTTACTTGTCCTAAGTATGGCTTACTTTCTTTAGCAAGAACTTTCATTAAAGTAGTTTTACCTGCACCGTTTCGGCCTACGAGACCAATCTTTTGTCCTTTATTAATGGTGAAGTTAACATTATCCATTAAAATACGGAAACCAACCCTTAATTCAATTTTTTCCGCATTTAGCACAAAAATTCTCCATTTTATATACAGTGTTAATAAGAAATTACATAATAGCTAACTTTGAAGTTACAAGGCAAATTTAAGGCAATTTCCAGAAAATTTTGAATTAAAAGTAGTAAGAAAGCAATATTTTCCGTGTTGCATACCTACACAGAGCTTTCAGTATTAGTAGAATAGTCATTATGAATAAAAAGAAACTTGGAATAATATCTTTAGCATTTTCAATGGTTGCCCTTACGGGATGTGGCGTTGATAATACTTTTAAGTCGTCTCAGTCAGTGCCGACCTTCGATGGTTCTAAAGCTAACGCACTACAGGATAGTGGCAATGGTAGTAGTACAGGAAAAGTTGCAAATTGCCAGGGTGATAAATGTACCTCTATTATGCTAACTGGTGATGTAATGAATGGCTCTGGTCTATGGGATCAGGCTACTCAAGATGCAAAGAAAACAGGTAAGACTCCTAGAGACTATACTACTATGTTAGCGGGTCAAAAGAAGTATCTTGATTCAGCTGATGCTAGCATTTGTCATTTTGTACCACCTGTTGGTAAAGCTTCAGATACTTTTGCAGAAGAACCTGTTATGAATGTGCCACCTGAAATTATCCCAGCTCTTAAAACTACAGGGTATTCTGCTTGTAATACTTCTAGTGAGCACTCTAATGATCAAGGTACTGATGGCATTAATCGTACTATTCAAGCATTCAAGAGCGCTGGATTACAACAATACGGTACTTATACTTCTCAAGCTGATGCTAATAAGCCACATATTGTTGAAGCTAACGGTGTTAAAATTGCCATGGTTACAACTACTTCACAAATTGCAAAACAAGCTGATGCAACTTGGCGAGTTGATGCATTACATTCTGGTGTTCCTGAATTGCCGATATTGTTAAATAAGGCTAAGCAAGCCAAAGACCAAGGTGCGGATATTGTTATTGTCAGTGTTGACGGTAGCGGTGATGGACAATATATTAAGAGCCCAACTTCTGGCCAAAAAGCATGGTGGCATAAGCTATTAGATAGTGATAATGTCGATATGGTTGTAGGCTATGGTACGCATTCCGTATTACCAATTGAAAATTATAATGGTAAATGGGGCGTATACGGTTTAGGTAACTCTGTAAATGATAATTACCCTAATGCAGATGAAGCCTCAGGTATGTCTGGTCTATCTGTTCGTGCCCAATTCACTCAAAAAGATGGTAAATGGACTACAAGTGATTTAGCTTGGGTACCTAGTACAATGGGAAAAAAGACTAACCCATACCGCTGGTGTTCATTAGCTTCGGATAAGCCACAAGGTACATGTGTTGATACTGCAACTGATACTAAGTTGGCTAGTGCTATTAAGACTACTGTAAATTCAATGGGCGCTAGTGATAAAGGTGCTCATGAGTTGAGTTTGAAATCCGATAGCCAGTCACAGCCAAGTGCTAGTAAATAATTATTAAATCCAGTTTCATAAAAATAATGGCTAGTTAATTAACTAGCCATTATTTTTATATTTAAAAGTTATGTTTAGTATATTTTCAATAAGAAATTTAAAAGATTGATTCATCAATAAAAAGTCGGTTAAATATTTTATTCCACGCTTTTCGAGATTCTTTACCAGGATCTAATACTAAGCTGTCTTTGATATTGATAACTCGGACTATCCTATTTGCCTCATCATATTTTGGCCATGGTTTCCAGTCTTGTGGATTCTCAATATCTATTTCCTTATCATTGTCAGAGCTTAGTAGCTCTCGTAAAGAATGTAAGTTAATATTTTGTAAAGATTCCTGAATATTTAAATTCTTTTGTAGGTTATCTAGTGAATCTTGAAGGCTGATATGTTGTAAAGATTCTATTGACTCCTGCAGATTAATATTATTAATCGTATTCTTTGCTTGAGAGACAGCACGTTCTAAATTAGGAAGGCTAACTTTCCTATCAGGAGTAAAACGTAGATTTGGAAAGTTTTTAAAAAGATTTAAACTCTCGTTAACTTTTTTGTCTTCTTTTACTACTCGACTTCTACCCCGTTGAAAATTCAAAATTGTTGAAGCTAAGTTTTGTCGAATTTTATTAAAGTCATTAATTTCATGCTGTGAGTTAACTATATCTGCATCACTTTTACCTTGCACACGATAAAAGGAGTTATCTGTATCAAGTTCAATATCTTTAAGACTAATCTCATGTCTTTCAATGTTCCTATAAACACTATTTGGATTAGGATCACCTTTTTTTGCAAAACGAATCCAAGTTTGTTGCATTTTAAGACCTAAAAGTTCAGTGGTATACTTTGGTGTCATTCCAACAATCATCTTAGCTTGACCAGCATCATAGTTATGCATAATAAATGGAATCTCACCTGTGTGTACTGAGCCAAATCCTGTCATTGTTAAAAATGGTGAAGCATATTGGAACTCATACATCCATACTGGAGCATGCTCAGCATAATTTTCAGCAAACCAAATTACTGGCATCCTAAAGATCCAGTCAGTAGCAAGGTCTAGAATCGCAGAGCGTTTTGGATAGTCAGGATAACTAGCAGTTATTTCAGTTTTAACATCATTTGCAACTCTACGTAACAATGCTTTAGCTAAAGTAGTACGGGTTGGAAGTAACGGGTAGCGCCCTAGGCTAAAAACAGAAGCTTCATCAGAGTTCGTGCCAATAATTAATGGAATATCTTTTTGAATATGCCCATATTTTACCGCTAAAATTGGGTGTTCTGGTAAAAATTCATCAATCAAACAACAATAAATTAAACTACCGGGCTCAGCAAATAAGTTTTTTTGTACTAAATTTTGTCCAGCGGTAATCAAATTATCAGTCGGTATTGCTTTTAAGTCAGCTAAATTTTCTGGTTTGATATGTAACTCTTCCAGTACATCCAAAGCATATTTTTTAGCTTTTTCTTTAGATGTTATCGCTCCAATTGTTGGACTTTCAGCAATTGCTTTATGGAATAATCCTTTTGCTGTGGGTGTGGTTAATAAAGCAGTTACCGCTGCTCCACCAGCTGATTCACCGAAGATAGTTATGTTATTTGGATCACCGCCAAAAACGGAAATATTTTTCTTAACCCAACGTAACGCAGCAACTTGATCTTTAAGCCCTAGATTATTATCAAAACCTTCAATTCCATGTTCTTTAGCTATATCACCAAAATGGATATATCCTAAAAGGTTCAAGCGATAGTTAAATGTTACTACTACAGTATCACCATTATGAGCAAGTGATTCACCGTTAAACATCGGATCCGCACTGTTTCCAGCAGCATACGCTCCGCCGTATATCCATACCATAACTGGACGTTTTTTATTATCGGCTTTAGGAGACCATATATTTAGAAATAAGCTATCCTCACGAGCTTCTTCGATTGCAGGTGAGTCAACAGTGAAGATACTTTCCGCTTGCGGCGGCATATCACCAAATTTAGCAGCTTGGTAAATTCCAGCAAACTTTTCAGGTGGTTGTGGATCCCGAAAACGTAAGTCAGCAATTGGTGGTTTTGCATAACGCAACCCACGCCAGCAGATTACTCGATTTTCAGGTATGCCTTGGACAGTACCTTCACTGGTTTTGACCTGCCACTTAGACAGATCTTTGGTTTCGTACATTAAATATTGAACCCGATAGCTCGCATCTGTTCACGTCCATCATCAGTAATACGCTCTGGGCCCCAAGGTGGCATCCAAACCCAATTAAGTCGCCACTCATCAACAATTGGGTCTAATACACCAGCAATTTGTTCTTCAAGCACATCAGTTAATGGACAAGCAGCTGTAGTTAATGTCATATCAATTAGGACTGCTCCGTCATCAGCATAACCAACACCGTAAAGTAGACCTAAATCAACGACATTAACTCCAAGCTCTGGATCAATAACATCTTTTAATGCTTCTTCGATATCTTCAACTGGAGTTAAAGCTTTATCATTTGACATAGCTGTCATATCCTTCTTCTTCAAGGCGATCAGCAAGTTCTGGACCACCTTGCTCCGCGACTTTTCCATCTACGAATACGTGTACGTAATCTGGTTTGATATAACGCAAAATACGTGTGTAGTGTGTAATAAGCATAACACCCATGTCGTTTTCACTACTAGCCCTATTTACACCTTCAGAGACAATTTTAAGGGCATCTACATCTAATCCAGAATCTGTTTCATCTAGTACTGCAATTTTTGGTTTTAGTAGTTCCATTTGTAGGATCTCATGGCGCTTTTTTTCGCCACCAGAAAAACCTTCGTTTACATTACGTTCACTGAACTCAGGTCCCATACGTAGCTTAGCCATTGCTTCCTTAACATCTTTACCCCAAGTACGTAGCTTTGGAGCCTCACCATCAATAGCCGTCTTTGCAGTACGTAAGAAATTAGTTACAGTTACACCTGGAACTTCTACTGGATATTGCATTGCTAGGAACAATCCTGCACGAGCACGTTCATCAATAGTCATCTCGAGTACATTTTCACCATCAAGAGTTACTGAGCCACCGGTAATGTCATATCGTGGATGACCAGCAATTGCATATGCAAGAGTTGACTTACCAGAGCCATTAGGGCCCATGATTGCGTGAGTTTCACCAGTCTTAATCGTAAGGTTTACACCCTTAAGGATTTCTTTAGTATCTTTTTCAGTTTCGATGCTAACTTTTAAATCTTTAATTTCTAGAGTTGACATTGTCCTTCTTTCTTTAAGCTTTAAATTCTTTTTTATTCAATAAGGTATCGGTATCTACAAACACTTCATCAGCAATTACTTCCACTTTATAAACTTCAATCGGTTCATAAGCCGGTAAGCTTAGTGGTTCTCCAGTAGTTAAATCAAATTGGCTACCATGTCCAATGCACTCAAGAGAGCAACCTTCAACAAAACCTTCCGAAAGCGAAATATCACCGTGTGAGCAAGTGTCGTTCACAGCATGAAACCCGCCATCTTCGGTATGCACTAATGCAACTGGCTTATCGTCTACTTCGAAACGTTTTACTTCGCCTGTGCTAATCTCTGAAGCAGCACATAACTTAGTCTTCACTTTATGAATGCTCCAATTCAATTTCTGGTTCATTACCTAGTTCAATATCAACTTTGGCGCGTAAATAATCTTCGATTTCATCATCGTGAATTTTTTGAATAACTTCATTCAAGAAGCCACGTACTACTAAACGTCGTGCAATTTCTTCTTCAATGCCACGAGACTGTAGGTAGAAAAGGTGTTCATCATCAAAACGACCAGTAGTACTGGCATGACCTGCACCTTCAATCACTCCAGTTTCAATTTCTAGGTTTGGCACTGAATCAGCTCGTGCCCCATCAGTAAGAATTAGGTTACGATTTAGTTCGTAGGTATCAGTACCCTCAGCTTCTTTACGAATAAGCACATCGCCGACCCACACAGTATGAGCATCTTCGCCTTGTAGGGCGCCTTTATACATTACGTTTGATTTACAGTTAGTAGCTGCATGATCGACAAAACTGCGGTGTTCTTGATACTGTCCAGCATCAGCAAAGTACATACCGTACATTTCAATTTCGCTACCAGGACCATCAAAAACAGCAGATGGTGTCAGTCTTACGAAGTTACCACCAAAGGTAATATTAATGTGTTTGTAGAGTGCATCACGACCAACTTTTGCCTGCTGAGCTGCAACATGCACAGAATCATCATCCCAATCTTGGATTGATACTAATGTCAGCTTTGCAGAATCTTCAACGATTGCTTCTACGTTACCTGCATACTTTGCCTTACCAGTATGGTTAAGTACCACAGTCGCTTTAGAGAACTTTCCAGCATGAACAACTACGTGACCAGCTTGTGGCTCGTTCACAAAATGGTCTAAGTCTATTTTTACGGTTTCATCAAGTTCCGCATTATCTGGAATTTCAATCAAAATTGCTTGTTTGAAAGACTCCCAAGCTTTTGCAGAGACTAAGTCCTCTGGCACTATTGCTTTACCGACTAGCTCATGATCCCGATTAATCAAACTAACTTTAGCTTTACCATTGTATTTGGGTAATGCAACTGAAGAATTAAGCTTAGTATCATGTTTATCTAAACCGGCTATGCGCTTTAGTGGCGCAAATTTCCAATCTTCTTCATTTCCTTTAATTTCTTCGAAGTCAGCACTGTTGTATGACTTGATGCGGTCCGCTCTAGACGAGTCTGGAACGATGTCACCAAAACTTTGCATTAACCAACAGCTCCTTCCATTTGTAATTCAATCAATCGGTTTAATTCTAAGGCGTATTCCATTGGTAGCTCACGAGAAATTGGTTCAATAAAACCACGGACAATCATTGCCATTGCTTCATCTTCTTCAATACCACGAGACTGTAAATAGAATAGTTGGTCTTCGCTTACTTTAGATACAGTAGCTTCATGTCCCATTGTTACGTCATCTTCTCGAATATCAACATAAGGATAAGTATCAGAACGGGAAATCTGATCCACTAGCAAAGCATCACAACGCACAGTATTTGCTGAATGTTCAGCACCTTCACGAACTTGAACTAGACCACGGTATGATGAACGACCGCCATTACGCGCTACTGATTTAGAAATAATAGAAGAGCTAGTATGCGGTGCAGTATGAACCATCTTTGATCCAGTGTCTTGGTGCTGCCCTTCACCTGCGAACGCAATTGAAAGTGTCTCACCTTTTGCATATGGACCTGTTAGGTATACTGCTGGATACTTCATAGTTACCTTAGAACCGATGTTTCCATCAATCCACTCCATAGTTGCACCTTCTTCTGCAACTGCACGTTTAGTAACTAGGTTATATACGTTGTTAGACCAGTTTTGGATTGTAGTATAACGAACACGTGCACCTTTTTTAACTACAATTTCAACTACAGCTGAATGCAATGAGTCAGATTTATAAATAGGTGCAGTACAACCTTCAATGTAATGTACGTATGAGTCTTCATCCGCAATAATCAAAGTGCGCTCAAACTGGCCCATATTTTCAGTATTAATACGGAAGTATGCTTGTAATGGAATCTCCACATGAACACCCTTTGGTACATATACAAACGAACCACCAGACCATACGGCAGTATTAAGTGCTGCGAATTTGTTATCTCCAGGAGGAATAATCGTACCGAAGTATTCTTTGAATAGTTCTGGGTGTTCTTTTAACGCAGTATCAGTATCAAGGAATACTACACCTTGCTCTTCAAGATCTTCACGAATTTGGTGATAAACTACTTCAGATTCATATTGCGCTGCTACCCCAGCCACTAGACGGTTTCGCTCTGCTTCTGGAATACCTAGTTTTTCGTAGGTATTACGAATTTCTTCTGGAAGCTCTTCCCAAGATCCAGCTTGCTCCTCAGTAGAACGTACGAAATACTTAATGTTATCGAAGTCAATCTCTGAAAGGTCCGCTCCCCAGTTTGGTAATGGTTTCCGATCGAAATACTTTAATGCTTTCTTACGGATATCTAGCATCCATTCGGGTTCTTCCTTTTTCTTAGAGATATCTTCTACGACTTTTTCAGATAAACCACGTTTAGCTTTTTCGCCTGCCTCGTCTTTATCTGACCAGCCATATTCATAATTACCGATACCTTCAAGTTCCGGGTTTAGTTCCAAAATATCTGGAGCTTTATTTTCACTCATTTTTTCCTTTCAGCAATGATTATGCTTCTGAACGGTCTAAAGGGATGTGAGTCGTGCAAACATGTGACCCTTGAGCCAAGGTTGCTAATCGACGGACATCTACTTCAAGAATTTCGCTAAACACATTAGTTTCTGTTACACAGAATTCTGGAAACTCTGCTGCTAGACCTTGGATTGGACAGTGTGCTTGGCATAGCTGCAAAGCTTGGTGTCCGCCAATATTTCTAAAAGAAACACTGCTGGCAAAATCTAACTCAGTAAGAACTTCATCAAGAATTTTGGCACGTTGTTCGATAGTTTTCTTTTCGCCAGATTTTTCAGCATAAACTTTATGAATTAAATCTGCACGTTCAACAGCCATTTCTTCAACTGCGTTATCACCAATTACTTCACGTAATTTAGTGATAGCTTGTTTTGAGATTTCTAGATAGTCATTACCTCTAGTATCTTGTGCTTTAGGAGTTAAGACATAGTGTCTAGCTGGTCTTCCAGCACTTGAGGAAGATGCAATCATCTTAACTTCAATATCTCCAGCTTTCTCATAATATTCCAAATGACGGCGTACAGCAGCAGGAGTAAGGTTTAGTTTCTTTCCAATTTGCGCAGCCGTACAAGGACTTTTGTGGAGAATTAAATCAAAGACTTTTTCGCGAGTCTTCATATTAGCTGCGGAATACATAAGATAATTATGACTTAATTAATAATATTTTGCTAGTAGTAAATGCTTGTTAGTTATAAAATAAATGGGACTTATATATTTAACTTCCACTAACACCTTACTTTTCTTGTGATTACTGGTTAAGACCATGTTGTCAGTGGTGGCTAGAGAATACTTTGAAAAAGTGCGTTGGAACGGACAATCTACGGACTGTTTCCTGTGTGGTGCAGTTGAACGTGTAAGCGTGAAACTGGTTAAAGGTATTCATAAGGGGTATTACCGTTGTCTTGATTGTAAGGAAGTCTTTACTGTGCGTACTGGAACAATGTTTGAACGCTCCCATGTGCCTTTGCATAAGTGGATATTAGCCATGTATCTGTTCACTGTTTCGCGTAAAGGTGTAGTTAGCTAAGAATATTGGTGTTACACAGAAAACAGCATGGTATTTACTGCACCGTTTACGCAAAGCCTGTGCAGATGATATAACGCAGTATAAACAAGCATCGGGTGTACCATTCCAGCGAATACCCTCAAAATATGTGCGTGCATGCTCAGCAGTTGGGAACTCTTCCATAATTTCAATAATACTAATCTCTTTCATGCTTTCACTTTAATATCTACCTAAGACAAAATAATATCATCATGCTATTATTAGTTTATGAAACAAATTGCATTAAGACTCCCAGATGAGCTAGATA